>NZ_JBKFAQ010000001.1:189779-908674 GCF_053345735.1 Bacillus sp. D48C | reverse complement strand
ATCATACATATGTTATATATGAAAAAGTGACTCTGTTTTATAAAAAGGCGGTTGCGGAAACAACCGCCTTTTTATTTATGACAAAATGAAATTTTTGTTTAGCTTTCGATATCTTCTAATGAAGCTAACACTTCAGATGCTTTATTAAACACCGATTCATCAGTAACTGGTACGAATAACGGAATCCCTTCTCCTACAAACATCCCAAACACAAACGATGAATCTTCATTATCTATAACTAGGTAAACTGGCATTTCAAATCCATAGATAACATGTGTAATTTGAAGTGTTCCGTCTGGTTTATTTTCTTGATCCGATACATCGATTACATCTATTTTTGAAACCTTGTATTTCTTACCCTCCAAAATAACTACAGCATTTGTGAAATCTTTATCAAAAATACTCATCTAATCCTCCTCGAGTTCCGTAACAGTTATATAGTTCCTAGCGTTCTTCCGATTCGCTATTCTCCTTTGATACGCTGGTCTTGTATAAAAACGAACCGTTGCAGGAAGTACGCCCATATAATTAGCGCATTCCTGTATAGTTCCGATACATAGCAATGATTCACCTTTATAAACGACGTACTCCTTTAAATTCATTTCTCAGTCTCCTTTTCTACTAAAATGAAGTTTTTATTAAATACATAAAAAATTTTTCAACCTTCAACATACAGGATTTATGAATTAAATCTAGTAATATATAATTTATCTCCATGTAAAACTTTATCCTTAAATTTTTTTAAAAAGGCCTACCCTCACAACAGGCCTTTTTAAAAGGGGGTTTTACTAAAATGGCGTTTTTATATAAAAATTTTTCACCTTTTAATCAGACAAGCATATGTTATTGTATGGAAACACTCCATTCCATAAGTTCAAACCTTTTAAACTAGGGGCACACTTATATGTGTGCTCTCTTTTTTATTTATTTTCAAATAACGATTTGTAAAAAACTTCATACCCTTAAGTCTGACAGCATATATTATTGTGTAGGGCACTCCACAGTCCATACGTTCAAACCTTTTAGTCTAGGAGCACACTAAAATGTGTGCTCCTTTTTATTTACTTTGAAATAGTGTTTTCATTAAAATAAATAAGTGTTCATCAAACAATTGCTTCTGTGACTATTTACTATAAATAATATATAGTTTCGTATGGTAACATTGAAAAAGGTATTCTATACTGTGGAATATACATTGGATAATAATATTGCAATGTATGATAGTAAGGCTGCATACTTTGTTGTACTTGCATCTCTTGCTGTGCTTGTAGCGCTTGTAGCTGAGCTTGTATAGCTTGATGTACAGCCTGAATTGTACTTTGCGAAGGACCCTGCCCACCTACAGAACGCATTTGCGTTTCATTATAAAAATAACCTTGAAACAATTTTATTCACTCCTTTGTAAATATCTTTATTTGTCATCTTTCATACTATGAATATCTATTTAAAGTTGATAATTGGTGAAACTTTATACCTTATTACTTCCTAACCTCTCTATATTAAATAAAGATTTTATAAAAAACGCACCTATACTAGAAACCTACATAAAATAATCATGATCAACTCAGAAGTAGTCATTGAGCGCCTTTTATGGCGCTCTTTATTTGTAATTAAATAAGAATTTTGTTTAAGTATTAATAAATTTCTTCTGGATAGAGCACTCTATAACCAAAAAGGAGTAATCATGAAAACCTTAAAATATACCGCACTTTTATTCGGCTGGATTATATACGCATCATTTTTGTATGCAATATTCTTTTTATGATTACTCTTTCTATACATAAGTCTAAAATTTATAAAACACTTTAATTTTCCATCTTCTCAAAATAACTATTTTGTCCAATTTTCTAACAGCTCTCTATTCTCGTAGATATTCCCCTTTATATGATTTAGGTTTAATTCACTCCACAACAACTCAGCATGATCTATTCCGTTGCAAATCCACCAAGAACCTTCCCTTTGCTTAACTACTCCTGTAAATCCATGTTTTTCTGATATACGGTCATAAAATTCTTGATATACAATATCACCTTCATAGATATCATTTCCGTATACATCTTTTTCTCCTGTATATTGCATCAATGAGGAGTAATATCTATCCTCATTCCCGCCATGTTTCAAAGTATCTCTTAAACTATGGAAATCTAAAATTTCTTCCCAGCTATACATAATTTGAAGTTCTTTCCCAAATAAACGATACTTGATCTCACACATATCTCATTCCCCTTTTCGATTAAAATAACGCTTTTGTTACAAATCACCGGTTCCTTAATCCCACTCAACATCCACATCTAATTCTTTAGTTGTAAATTCCTCACCACAATTCAGACACTTCCATTTTGTAAGACCCTTTTCAACCAAACTCATTTCATTACAATCAGGGCACACTCTATCTCCCACTCTAATCACCGGCTTTCTTATAAAATTCAAATTTTGTCTTACTTTACATCTACACGTGCTTGACTTGCTTCTCTACTAAAACCATCCGGATATCTTTTAGCTAATTTCGCAATATTCATTTGAGCGATATCTTCTAAGGTATATCCCATTTCGTGGGACATGATCGAAATGTAGTACAAGATGTCTCCCAACTCTAAAGCGATTTTATGCGTATTCCCTTCTTCTTCTCCTGGACAATGAGCCGGATCAAATCCATGACCGTGGAAAATAGCTTTTTTTACAATATCAGCGACCTCACCAGCTTCTCCCGAAAGTCCTAATGCTGCATTTAAAACACGTCCACCAAAATCCTGATTTGTATTCCATGTACGTAATGCCGCTTCTTGATATTGATCTAATTCACAAATTTGATTGTCGTTCATTACAGCTTGTCCTTCCTTTGATTTACTAATTAATTTAGTTACTTCCAAAACACCGTTTTTCATTGATTTCATTTTGATTTCCCCTTCCTATTTAGCAAATACCTAATCCTATTGGACGATTTTCAATTAAATACTTATCAGCCTGATCTATTACAAGAAGCGCAACTTCCGCTTGGTGTCTCCTTAACGCTTTTGCCATCTTTGGCAAGCTCATACCTTGACTCCACATTTCACGAAAACGTACTACATCTCTTTCATCCCAAATGAAGTTAGCTTCTTCTAAAGCGATGTATATTTTTAAACGTGATTCCTTCATCGCTTCATGATTTCTTACTACACTCATAAGCGAACCTACTTTCTAAAAATGATTATTTTATCTTTTCAGTAAACTTAGTATCCACACGATCAACTTTACCGTTTACCCAAACTGCAACTTGCTCACCGAATCCGCTCATTGGTGGATTTACTGCCGTTACATTTCCATCCTTCACTATTAAAAGTTTGTTGCTGCTAACATCAATTTCTATTTTTTTCATATGTCCCTCTCCCTTTTTACTACCGCATGTACTCGACAACATCAGGTTTGAATCCACTTCCTAAGTAAATCCGTACCGGAATTATTTCTTTTTTATCCCTTGCTGCCTTACACAATTCTTCAGCCGTATCCCAATTAAAAAACTTATCTACAGCTCGCTGGAATCTCCAAATTGCCATTACATACTGTTCAAAGATGTCATAACGATCATCTTGTTTAGTTGTACGTGGTAACTCATCCGTGCACTTTGCATTCTTTGGAACTTGGACACGTACATCTGCATATGTAACTCGTCCCATTCCTCTTTTCACATTTGCTTTCATTACATCAAATTCACAAATTGCTGGCTCAACATCGAAAATATTCAATTGTTTAGCCATGTTCCTTCACACTCTTTTCAAGAGAGTTGAGTAACTCAAGTGCCCCTTCCTTACTCAAAAACATTCGGCCTCCTAATAATTCGATGTTGGAATCAGATATTTTACCTGTTACAAAACATGACTTTTCTGGTTTTCTTAAAACCATGTTTTCTCCATCAACATGAAAGCCTAAGGCTGTCCCTTCAGCAATACCTAAGGCCCTGCGTAATTCAACTGGAATTACTACTCGCCCTAGCTCGTCCACTTTTCTTACAACACCTGTATTTTTCATAACTTTCTCCCCCTTGTTAACTTACTTTTTGTTGTTGATTCCGTTGCAACTCTTGTTTCATTGATTCAAATTTGATTAACCATGCTTGCCAACGCTTATCGTTTTCTTCTTGCTGTTGCTTGGCTAATTCACAGTTACAACCGTTCGTTTCAATCACACCTGGATAAGTTTCTTTACGAATAATTCCTGTACCATGACATAATGCACACATGCTTATTCCTCCTTTTTGAAGTTACGCAAACTGTAATTTTCACCGTTCATTTTTAACACTTGAGTATCTTCCATAATCCGACTAAACTCACGCTCTCCATACATTTTAGCTAACTCCATAACTCCAAAATTTGTTGTAAATAAGTTTGTTCTGCCTAGCCTACGCTCGAGAATATCCTTTGTTTTCGTTTTCTTCCAGGTAACTCCCTCAGCATCTTTTTCCGTGAACTCAGCTCCAAAGTCATCTAACACAAGTACATCCACATTTGCGAGAATAGACATTAGCTTGTCCTCTGTTAATTCGCTATTTTTGTTCCATGTAGATGTAATTTTTGTGAAGAGTGCATTCATTTCAATAAACATTGCACTGTAGCCTTTTCTCATAATTTCTTTTGTAGCTGCTACACATAAATGACTCTTTCCGACTCTATAGTTACCTGTAATTACAATGCTTTCTGACTTGTTAGGATCAAAGTTTATAGCAAAATCCATCATTACTTCTTTAGCCTTTGCTAATTCTTTTGTAGGCGGTTCATAGCTATCAAATGTTGCTTGCTTCAACTTAGGATTTATAAGGCTGTTATCTGAAAACGAATCGTATAAATGAATAATTTCGTTCTTCTTCTTAATGGCCAATGTTTCTTTTGCAAGTTGCTGGTCCTCTTGCTCTACCGATCTACATTGTGGACAAAACTCTTCATTCGTTTTTGTATCTATCAGTAAGCGTTTATTACAAACGTCTTTAATTTTGTCTTTTCCGACTAAGAAAATATTTGTACATCTATTAGGAGACAACATATAACTTTGAGCAAATTTACTCAAAATCGTATTTTTCGATGAAGCTACTGTTTTTCCTAACGCTTGCATTGTTTTTCTCTCCTTTTTTACCTTTGTTTTTAAACTCTATTTCTGCTGCATTAACATCAGCTAAAGTACGAATGTTTTTGTTAACCCACTGTTTTAAAATCCCTTCAGCATAATTCCATTTCTTCTGCTGTTTCAAAGCACGTTCCATAGCTGCCTGTACAAGTTCCTCGCTCGTATCGTTTACCCATTGCGAAATACTTTCGGCTATGAATGAATTTAAAATTCCGAAATTATTTTCGTAGAAAGAGAAGATGCTACTACTACTACTACTACTTACATTCTCTGTAGTATTCTTTGTAGTAATCTCTGTATTTGTCTTTACTTTAAAGTCAGGAGCTTCATTACTTTCATGTGAAGAGGTACCTGATTTTGAAGTAACTACCCTCTTTACTTCAAAGTCAACAGGGTCTTCTTCGACTTGTTGATACATACTTGATATGCTTTTTATTTCACTTACTTTAGGCTCAACGAACATTACATTATTTAAAGTGATTTCATTTACAATAATTGTTCTAAATTCGATTACGATTAAGTTCATATCCACTAATAAGTCACAAGCTCGTTTGACTTGTAGTTTTGAAAATCCAAATGTTTCTGCTAATTGCTGATAACTCTTTTGTAACTTATCTGATTTGAATTTTTTCTTGTAAGTAACCTTGCCAGTATATTCATCTCGAATAACTGTAGGACGATACCAATAGACGATTTCACTCAATACCATAATTGCTACAATGTGAGGCTTACCATTACTAAAAGTGATGTAATTAAACCATTCATGATCCACTACATTACCTTTGAAATTTAATCCACCAATTTCAGTTACTACGTTTGCCATAAATATTTACCTCCTAATACAAACTGCCACATATGCTTGTCCACTTTTGATTATTCGTTGAATTTCATAATCCGGATAACCAACTTTGAGATACTGTTCAATCATTTCCTTTAATTCGCCCTTGCTCTCTGCTAAGTTCCAGAATTTATTAGGTAATAGCACTTGATATTCAGTTAAACGCATGTACTATTTCCCTACTTTCCGTGATATACTTATAACAAGTGTTTTTTCTTAAAGGACCCACTGCCATGGGTCTTTTTATTTTGTTCTACGTCACTCCAAGCCCATTGTTTTATTGGCTCATAAGTGATGTAAAGCAACCATGAACCGCATGCGATTAACATTGCAAATATGACTAATGATGTTGTATCTTCCACTAAATCACCTCCTTATTTATCAAACGGTAATTTTGTTAAAAATCCGAAATTTAATTTTAACTAGCATTTGCTCCCACCTTTTGTGCTTCTACCCATTTAAGAAAATCTTCCGCTTTAACCCGTTTACTTTTTCCAATCACAATTGTTGGGAAATCCTTTCTCTTCATAAGTGCATATGCCGCTGATCGAGAAATATTTAAGAATTCTTGGACATCCTCTGCTTTCAGTGAGAATGGTAATTGTTTTATTTGGTACATGTTTTTAGCTCCTTTTCGTTTTTTATTTAAGCCATCCTACAATTGAACTTTTTAAAATAAAGTTTGATTTTCTTGAACTTCAACACCTAAAAAAAGATTATATATGTCTTCTTCTAATATTTGCGCTATTTGCATTGCATCATCTAATGTTGGAGTTGCGTAGCCAGTTTCCCAATTACTGATTACCGTTTTTTGTTTATTTATCAATGCTCCTAGTTGTTCCTGGGTAAAATTTTTACGTTTGCGAGCTTTAATTAAATTATGTCGTTTCTTTCCCATGATGACACCTCCTAAAATCCAACTTTCTTGAACTTGTTACACTCATTATATATCCAAGTTTTTTGTACTGTCAATAATAATATTTGAGTTTTTTGGATTTTTAAACAAAATTTTAAAAAACTAATGCAAAACTTTTACAAACAAAGTACAATTTAATTGTACTTTCAAATTAGAAAAACAGTTTACAGTTTTGGATATAATATATATGGGGTGAATTTATGACTATTTTAGGGCAGAGAATAAAACTTTCTAGAAAGAAACGTGGATTAACACAAGATGCATTAGCATTAAAAATAAAAGAAAAGTTGGATACGGAAACTAAAGTAACAAAAACTACAATTTCTAATTATGAAACAGGCTATAGTTCACCATCTAATGAAACTTTAGTTATCATTTCAGATGTATTAAACGTATCTGTCGATTATTTATTAGGCCGATCTGATGATCCGGAATTAAATGCAGTTCAGTTCACTGAATTAAGAAAAGAATTTAACGAACTAATTGACATGTTAGAAAAAATGCCAAAAGAAAAACAAGATATGTTACTGGATATGATGAAGGCTGCTGTAGGCCATAATAAAAAATGATTGTCAGCAATTGGGCTAACAATCATTTTTTTCTTTTTTTACTATATTTTTTATATTCTCTACCAATTTTTTTTCATTCTCATCTGTAGTTAATGCTCCTAATTTTAACATTTCCCATAAAGTGCTCTCTAGTACATTTTCCATCTTTGGTTCCCCCATCATCCTTAATTATTCAAAAATATCAAATTGTAGAAAATGAATAACCCCTTAAACGTACGAAATGCCATTGCACCCTTAGATGCAATGGCATTTCAATTTATTTGTTATCCTAAAGTACCTGGATCCATTTTCATTAGTTGTACTTCTTTTACTTTTCCTGTTGCTTGATTATCTTTAGTTGGTACCGAACTAATCGATAACACTGATAATGCGAGCGTACATGCAATAACTACACTAGCAATTATTTTTTTCATTCTCACTGTCCCTCACTTTAAGATATCAAAAATTTTTATGTAGAATAAGTTTCCATCCTTTAAGAACCGGTGATATGCCTTTTTTCTCAATTCTTCATCATTCATCGCAATCGATAAATAAAAATCTTGAGTTGCAGTTCGATTGCTGATTTGATTTAATATTTTGCAAGCTTCACTGTTCTTGTTTTGACGAATACACTGTAACGCAATTTCAGCGTCGTCATGTATATACTCTAATTTTACAGGAATATTATGAATAATACAACAGAAAGCAGTTGTATTTTCCACTAATTTTCTTTTTAGTAATGATTTGTTATTCTTAATCTTTCTTAATTCTGAAAGTGATAATTCAAAAAAATACAATGCTTTATCAGGATTACTGAAAATATAACTCTCAGCAAAAATACTAAGTGCTGTAGCTTTCAATAAACGCGGAATCTCTTGTTTCTCTAGTACATGCTGTAATAATTCCCTTGCCGTTTTTACTTCGTCTTGCATTAAACTTGCATATGCACAGATTATATTTAATTCCACTTCGTTTAATGTCTTTTCTAAGCCTTTTGGCATTTCATCAATTTTCTCCTGTATAATTCCTTGGAGAACAGTTAATACATTATATGCCCCTAAATCAAAATAACCATATATACTTAAGGTATTCACAAGAATATTCACACCTGTTTTATTTAAATTCACTTTTGTACGTAATGTTTCAATTTCTTTAAGAAACGCTCCCGATCTCAATGATTGAGTTTGTCTATCTAAACAAACTCGGAATATATCTCTATAATTATTAGTTACAGATTGTTTATAATCGTCCTCAACAAGATCATGAAGTAATTCTGTATAACCTGACTGATATAAATAATACATTGCAGTTCTTATATCAGCTTCTTTATCTGTATACTTTAAAAATTCTTGAACCACTGCCATCTTCTGTTCTTCAGAGTCAAGACCACTCAATATCTTAACTAATTTTGCGAAAGTCATAGGTACTTTTCCATTCAATGTTTTCCATAAATTTGACTGTGATAAATTTGTGATTTTAGAAAGCTTTACTGAATTTAATTCATCATCTAAAACAATATTACTTAAACTAGATACTTTATTCATAACGAAGCCTCCTTTGAACGCGAGACACCTTCCCTGAACTTTCTCAATAGAAAAACTATACCATTCAAGTTTTTTTAAAGCTTATATGTTATACTTGTGCTGACTCATGGCAAGTATTTTCCCTACCGTATTAGGGGAACAGCATAAGAGTGGCTGCACACTACTTTTGCTGCGCTATGGGTCTTTTTTGTTCTTATTTTTATATTTAAAATCAGTTTATCACAAGATTTAGAATCTTCCATTCAGTTTGTTATCGAATCATGTTGAGAAAGTTTTTTTTGAAAATTTCTTTTTCACTAAGAATATTTTACCATTAAAGGAACACTTGTTCTAGTTTATTTTTAAATAAAGTCCAAAAAATTAAGCAAATATAACATTTAAGGCAAATTACTTGGTATATATAGTCTAAAAATAATGCCTTATTTATAATAAAGGCATGAATACATTTGGAGAAAATTTAAAAAAATTTAGGAATGCTCGCACTTTAACACAAGCCGAATTCGGTGATAAAGTCCAATTAAGCCGTAGTCAGATTAGTAATTTGGAAACTAATTTTAATGAGCCGGATTTGGATTCGTTAGATCGTATCGCATCATTTTTTGATATCTCAGTCGATACACTAATGGGCCGGAAATTCACGACAAGAGAAAAGCACTTAGAAAATGTTCTCGATGAAATTCAAACGGTTTTCGCAGGCCTGGATGAATCCCAACGAGAACAATTCTGTAAACAACTCAAGTTTTACACGCAATTCTTAAACGAGAAAAAAGAATTGTTATGAGTCGATTGTAGTAGAAAACATTTCCAATCGCAACGGTAAAAATTAACAAATTTTATCAACAAAAAAAGAGAGCGTTATGCTCTCTTTTTTATATTCCTGTGCCTGGATCTTTTATGTATCCGCCACCTACACCAGGATCATATATACCCACTCCACCACCTGGGTCTTTTGTATATCCTCCACCTGGATTCGGATCATACTTCAATTGACTTCCTCCTAAACCTCCTGGATCAAAATTATCTCTTCTCATTTTCTAAAACCTCCTGGTTCTTTTCGCCATCCTCCACCTGGATCAGTTGTATACCCACCACCAGGTCCTGGGTCAGAAATCATCTTTGAACCACCAGGTTCTTTTATGTACCTTTTCATTTCGTAATCCCCCTTTTCTTACACACCTATACTTGGACCAGTAATTGTCTTCCAACCCGTCCCGGGGTCTTCGTTGCATTTCCAGCCACCGCCGCCTGGTTCATTGTGCCAACCTACACCAGGGTCAGTAACTTTATGCCCACCAGGTTCTTTTGTGAATTCTCCCATTTTTTATCCCCCTTTCTTTTTGTATATAAATATTGTAGCTCACTTGTTGTATATCTGTAAATTTCCTTTTACAGAAATTAGGCTTACATGCTATCATTTCTTATACCACTACCACATATCACAGCTTGTATCTAGAAAACGATTATGACGAGGTGAAAAATCATGGCATACTTTCGTAAACGTGGTGAGAAGTGGTCTTTTACCATGGATGTCGGCAAAGACCCTATCACAGGTAAACGGAAACAAGTCACTAAAGGTGGCTTTAAAACAAAGAAAGCTGCTCAAGAAGAAGTGGCAAGAGTAACAAATGATTTAGCAAATGGAGATTACGAGAATAGTGATATTCGCTTTTCTCAGCTCGTAGAAATCTGGATGCAAGAGAAAGAATCATCATGTAGACCGTCAACATTGTATCAATACAAACGCATTCTACGCTCACGTGTTATGCCTGAATTTGGTGAAAAGAGATTATCAGATATAAAACCATTGACTGTTCATAATTTTCACCAGAAGCTACTTAAAGAGGGTCTAACTACGAAATACATTTCATCTGTTGATGTTATGTTAAAACAAATCCTCGATAAAGGCGTAGAACTAGAAATGATTAACTCTAATCCTGCTAAGAAAGCTAAACGGCCTAAAGTTAAAAAGAAATCGCAAGCTAGTTGGACAGTTGAACAAGCCATGAAGTTTATGGAGTATGCAAAAATACAAGGAAGCTATTATATTGCGTTTGTTTTAGCGTTGCATACAGGCATGCGGATCGGAGAAGTATTAGCTTTACAGTGGGATGATATTAATTTAAAAAACAAGACTATTCATGTACAAAGAACATTAACGCTTGTTGATGGAAAGTATGAATTAGGTGAGACAAAAACTGAAGCATCTAATCGTATAATCCCGATGACAGAAGAATTAATGGGAGAGTTGTTAGAATATCAAAGTCATAAGAAGGAGAATTTTTTCGGCTTATTAATTTGCACAAGAAATAAAAAAATCGTGCATCCATATACGATACGCTACCAAATGAAAGCTTTGTGCGAAGCAATTGACGTACCGTATATTAGATTCCACGATATCCGAAGAACGTTTACAACTATTTTAATCGATTCTGGCGCAAATGCAAAGGTTGTTTCAAAATTGCTTGGTCATACAAATGTTTCTACAACTTTAAATATTTACACTGATGTTTATGAAGAGCGTCAAATTGAAGTAACTGAAATGCTAGGAAATGTATTAAAAAGTGGTCGAAGTGGTCAAAATGTGGTCATCGTTGAAAATGAAGAGGATTAAAACCCGTATAACAAGTGGTATAATGCATTTATAGTGTAAGTTTTTTCTTTACACTATAATGAAGTCATCATAGTAAATAATATATAGAGTATCACGTTTTTCAAAAAGATGCTACATCGAAAGGAGAGATTACCATAAAAGCTGGTGGTATTGTTGTTGAATATAACCCTTTTCATAACGGTCATCTTTATCATGTGCAACAGACAAAAAAGTTAACACAATCCGATATAATAATTGCCGTTATGAGTGGTCCTTTTTTACAGCGTGGTGAGCCCGCACTCATTTCCAAATGGTATCGCACTAAAATGGCCTTAGCAAACGGCATAGACCTTGTTGTAGAGCTTCCATACGTCTTTGCAACACAAAAGGCTGAAACCTTCGCAAATGGTGCTATTTCCATTTTAAATGCCCTACGTGTTTCTGAAATTTGTTTCGGTAGTGAGGATGGACAAATCAAAAACTTTTATAATACCATCTCCGTACAAAAAAACGAAGAAGAGACTTTTAACTGCCTTGTAAAACAATTCATGGACGCTGGTAATAGTTATGCAAAAGCAACATCAGATGCTTTCTCACACATTTTAACATCCGAAAACAACATTGATATGTCACAACCAAATAATATTTTAGGCTTCCAATATATGAAAGCAATTCTGTCACAGAATAGTTCTATACAAGCTCAAACTATACAAAGATTTGCCTCTCATTATCATGATGAAACATTTAATGACCAATATATTGCAAGCGCGACAAGCATCCGAAAACAACTCTTTAGCGAAGAAGGATCATTTACAACAATTGAACCTTTTCTCCCACAGGCAACCACTTCGCTTTTAGCAAATTACAAACAAAACTACGGGATATTACATAATTGGGAACAATACTTTTCATTTTTTAAATATAAACTCATGACGATGTCTCCAGGGGACTTACGACATATATATGAAATAGAAGAAGGTTTAGAGCATCGTATTTTATCAAAAATACAAAACAGTTCCTCCTTCTATTCATTCATGGAAGCATTAAAAACAAAACGTTATACATGGACTAGATTACAAAGAGCTTGTACACACATTTTAACAAACACAACAAAAGAGGAAATACGTAGCGCAAATATAGAACAACACGCACCATATATCCGCCTGTTAGGCATGTCACAAAAAGGACAAACTTATCTTTCAAAAAACAAGAAAAAAATCGAACTTCCAATCCTTACTCATACAAAAACATTTGACCATGCCGCTTTAGATATAGAGAAAAAAGCAAACTCTGTATATTTCTCCATCATGCACGAACCGTTACGCACGCAACTATTAAAACAGGATATAACACACCATCCTATTCGCTATGATGAAACAACTACAAAATTCCTATAAAAAAACCTCTCTATTTCAGAGAGGTTTTTTCCTTATCCATCTTTTCTAAATATGTTAACGCATCATCCAGCGTATCCACTGGTATAATTTTCATTTTTGTTTTAATATCCTTTGCAGTCTCAAGTGCATCTTTATAGTTCGATTTCTCCGCACCTTTTTCATTTGGCGCAAAGAACACTTCAGCCCCGGCATCGCTAGCAGCCACCACTTTTTGATTTATACCACCAATTGGGCCCACTTCTCCTTTTTCATTAATTGTACCTGTTCCAGCTATCTCATGTCCTTTTGTTAAGTCTTCTTCCACAAGTTGATTATATATTTCTAATGTAAACATTAAACCTGCGGATGGTCCACCAATTTCATGAGAATTAATTTTCACTTTCGGATCGACCACTAATTCTCTTTCCGTAACGATAGAAACACCTATACCGACACGTCCATTTCCATTAGGAATCGTCTTTACATTTAAATTTTCTTTCAATTGTTTTCCATTTCTCATGTACTCAATACTTACAGCATCGCTTTCTTTTTTCCCAGTCATATATTCAATAAATTGCTCCGTCTTTTCAAATGTTTTTCCGTCAACAGCTATAATAACATCACCAAGCTTAAGCTTTCCTTCTGACGGCATTCCTTTTGCCACACCAGCAACTAATACACCTTTATTTTCAAAAGAAACAGAGCGATTTGCACGTTTATATGCATTATAAATTGCGGCATTTTGTGAATCTTTCATCGCATAATTTTGGCGAAATTGATATTCTTCATCACTCTCACCTTTTTGCAATATTTCTTCCGCTTTCGAAATATGTGTATATTTATTAAACTGTGCCGCTATTAAATTCACCACATTTGCTGGCCCCATTGAAACCGTAACAAGCATAAAATCACCAGATTCTTTCGTTCCACCCTCAACTTGAACGTAAGGCTCTAATTTGGCAGCCATTCCTGGTTTTGTTACATAATACGGTAAACGTACGTAAACAAGTAACATCGCCAATATAACCCCTATTAAGATTGCATATATAAACCGAAAACGCTTAAACATTATGTTTCTCCTTCCACTGCTCAATTAATAAATAAATATTTGAAACATGTTTTTCCGCTTCTACTTCTCCAACTCGAATAATGTCTTCAATGTTCGTAAAAGCACGTGAACTAAATTGCTCTACAGCTGGTCGCATCATTAAATCCGATGCAATTTGCCGATTCATTACAAGCTCATGCTGCATAATTTCAATACTTTGCATGATTACGTCATAAATGGACGTAACATCTCCATTCACCTTAATTGGAGATACATCAACAGCGATAACAATATCGGCCCCTAACTCTTTCACAACCGATACTGGGATGCGATCAATAACTCCACCATCCACTAATAATCGTCCATCTATTTTTTCTGGTACAAACACTCCAGGAACAGATATGCTAGCCCTAACCGCATCTGCAACTGGCCCACTTGTAAAAACCACTTTTTCCCCCTTCAGTATGTCAGTAGCCACAACAGCCGTCGGGATATCTAACTCTTCTAAATTTTTATTATATGTAAACATTTTAATCATATCTTTGACACGTTTTCCAGCAATAAATCCCATTTTTGGTACCGTGAAATCTAAATAATACTTCCGCTTAAAAACAGATGCCAATTTATACAATCTTTCAACGTTACTACTTGCCGCATAAAACGTACCTATTAGCGCCCCCATACTACTTCCTGCAATCATATGAATAGGGATATCCGCTTCCCTTAAAACCTTTATTACACCAATATGAGCAAACCCTTTCGCTCCTCCAGACCCAAGCGCTAAACCAATCTTTGGTTCTTTCATTTTTCTCACCCTTTAATTTTTTTCATTCCTTTTTCATACTTATGGTCTAAATTCACTACGTATCCACGTATACTGAAATGAACGTTTTTTGGGACAAAGGGGGATTTACTTACATGTATGAAAAATGGAAAACCGCTTTCCTTACCATATCAACGCTATTTTTAACCTTTTCTCTTGTACTCCACCCCCAAGCCGCTTTGCAAGCTTCTATTCGCGGGTTAAATATATGGTGGGAAGTTGTATTCCCTTCACTACTACCGTTTTTCATCATTGCAGAACTTCTAATTAGTATCGGTGTTGTAAAATTTATTGGCGTTATATTAGAACCACTCATGCGCCCACTTTTTCGCGTTCCAGGGATAGGTGGATTTGTTTGGGCCATGGGAATGGCTTCTGGTTTCCCTGCAGGCGCCAAATTAAGCGCTAGACTACGAAAAAGCAATCTTTTAACTCAGATTGAAGCGGAGCGCCTCGTTTCTTTCACAAATTCTTCTAATCCACTTTTTATTTTCGGTGCTGTGTCTATCGGTTTTTTTAATAATCCGAAATTAGGAATTATATTAGCGGCTGCCCATTATTTCAGTAACTTTGCCGTCGGATTTATTATGCGTTTTTACGGACATAATACCGCTTACAAAAATAATACACACACTACAAAAAAACGCCGCTTTCAAAACCCTTTTTTAATTCTTCACGAGACGCGCTTACAAGAAAAAAGGCCAATCGGTAAATTACTTGGGGATGCTATCGTTTCTTCTATTCAAACATTACTTATGATTGGCGGATTTATTATTTTATTCTCTGTGTTAAATAAAATGATTACTGTATTCCACATTACAGCAGCTCTTTCTTTTATTATGCAACATATTTTATCATTCTTCCAACTAAGTACGGATTTTAGTATACCTATATTATCAGGTATTTTCGAAATGACACTCGGAAGCCAAATGATTAGTCAAATAAATGAAACACCGCTCTTACAACAAGCTATGGTAACAAGCTTCATTTTAGCATTTAGCGGTCTTTCTATTCAGGCACAAGTTGCTAGCATATTAGCTGAAACAGATATCCGATTTAAACCCTATTTTTTCGCACGAATTATTCAAAGTATTCTTGCCCCTATTTTTACATTTGTATTTTGGACACCATTTTATGAGAAAGTGAGTTCTTTCTCACCTATACCAAAAGATATTCCTGTATTTTTATCCAAGCATCCTTCTATACTACATGAAATTTGGACATCTTTTATACATTACGGACCAATTTTTACATTATTTTGTCTATACTTATATATTATTTTATTATTTTTGCGCACGTATAAAGAAAAACCCCGTTCACTTTAACGGGGTTTGAAACTTTTCTTTTAAAGCACGCTCCACAATAGGAGGTACAAGATCTACTACACTTCCTCCATACCTCGCAACTTCTTTCACAATACTCGAGCTTAAAAATGAATATTGGTTGTTTGTCATAATAAAAAATGTTTCAATATTTTCATCTAATTTTCGATTCATAGAAGTAATTTGCATCTCATATTCAAAATCAGAAACTGCTCGTAAACCACGTAATATTGCATTTGCATTACGCATTTTTGCATACTCTACTAACAGCCCACTATGCGAATCTACTTTTACATTCGGGATATCCTTTGTCGCTTCTCGAATTAGTTCTAATCGCTCTTCAACTGAAAAGAATGGTTTTTTTGATGAATTGTTTAAAACGACTACGTACACCTCATCAAATACTTTTGCTCCCCTTTTAATAATATCCAGATGCCCAAGGGTAATTGGATCAAAACTTCCTGAAGAAATAGCTATACTTGTCATTCTGTCCCCTCACCTTCATACTTATAAATCGATATTGCAGTAATCCCATAATTCTCAGCTCGTACTTTCACAAGCCTGCCTATTGAATTAGGTAAAACCACATCATTACCATGCTCTGCCATAATTAATCCATCACTATGCAGCAATCCATGTTGATCCATTACACTAATTAAAGATACAATTTTTTGCTCTTTATATGGAGGATCTATTAATATAAGATCGAATGACATTTCACGTTTTATTAGCGCCTTTACTGCACGTTCCGCATCATTTCGATATACTTCAGCTTGTTCCTGTATTCTACAACTTTCTAAATTTTGATGAATTACTTTTATCGCTTTACTATCCCTATCAACAAAAATCGCTTTATCGATCCCTCTGCTCAAAGCCTCAATTCCAAGACCACCACTACCACCAAATAAATCAAGGGCAATACCACCATCAAAATAAGGACCTATCATATTAAAAATAGATTCTTTTACTTTATCTGTCGTTGGACGTGTTGTATTACCAGGAACCGCTTTAAGTGGGTGTCCTTTACATTTTCCTGAAACTACTCTCATCTGTTGTCACTACCTTTATTTCAATCTATCGAGCGATTATACAAAGCCATTCCCACTTCGGTAACCGTTAACAAATTACATTCACCTAAATATCGGAAAACTCACCATCAAATAACCGCTCATTATTTTTATGTATTCATCTCATCATTCACTAATATGAATCCAATATGTATATTAGTTCCACTTTATCTTTTTTATCCTATCACAAAATAAAAAAAAGAAAAATAAAAAGCCCAACATAAAATTTAATTTCATTATGTATATCTTCATTTAGATTGGACATAAATAATTATAACAACATCACCTTCGATGTTGTTGCCAACCGCGGAGAAGACTTACGTTTCCCCATAAGTTCTTCCTCCGGTTTCTCCTCTCCCTTTTCCTTCTTACTAGTACATGCTAGTATAAGAAGGGCCCTGCTATGCAGGGTTTTTTTTCTTTGTGTGCTTTTCATTTAAAAAGTGAAATGGTACAGTAAAAGAAAGAGGAGGAAAAAATATGATTCAACGCTTTATAGAACTCGGAGAAGGCTACTCTGATTTATATGAATTACTTGAAATTGCCAAAACAAATCAAGAACGTATAGCACATATGTTACAATTTGAAACGATAAAAAACGATAAAAAAGTGTGTTCGCTTGTTGTAATATTAAAACCAACTACTACTGGTGATTTCCAACCATTATACATATGTCGTGAAGGCATTCCTGTATTTGAAAATAAAAAAAGTAAACGTGTCATTTTATTTGAAGAAACGGCAGAGCAACTCGGAAAAAAAGTGGCTACTTTTACTGTAAAGCCATCTACAACTTTCCCAGAAAAAGAACTATTTTTTAATCATTTAATTGGCATTTTACGAATGAACAATTTCATTCCTCCGATGAAATAACACTTTATTTCAATTAAAAAATCCCCCGCTAAACTTAGCAGGGGATTTTTTCTATTAGCTATAATCGTATTCTTTTGCTCGATCAGGACGGGAATTTTCAAATTCCGTTTTTAAATACGGGCGATACGACTGTTCTATCTTTTTCACAAAAGGAAGTTTGTTCAACTTATGCATCATATGCTCAATTTGTTCCATGTCACAATATACTACAGCATATTTTAATCGTTTTGATATGTAATGTATGTTACCATATTTCCTTAAAATCTTGGCATGTTTCAATGAATGTAAATAAACAATCATACTTTGTCGTTGCCCGAACATAATCTTCTCCATCTTCTCCTTTTAAAAACATATATTTTATATTCTATGAAAACCAATCAGAAATTTATAACATTACAGGACAAACTCTGTATACGTTTTCTTCCAACTTCTAAAAAACGGGGTACATCACCCCGTTTTTTTACAACCACAACCTCCGCCAGTACCACAACCTCCACCACAGCCACCAGCATCAAAGAATGGATTTCCTGTTGGTACTTTAATGGAAGAAGACACTTCCGAACCGATTGCTACACTAACTTCATCTAATAACTTCTGCAAAGCAGTTTCTGCTCTTTTAAAAGCTGCAACCTTATCATGTAAGTCCACAGAACGCTTTAATTCTCTCATTTTCATTGATACGGTAGTGTAGTCAGGATGGTATTTTCCAAAACGCTGTACTTCCTCATACCGTTCTTTCATCGCTGTAAATTGCTGAATTAACGTCTGAAGTTCTATATCTTCATGTAATTCTCTATAATACTTACGATAATCTTCTGCTATATCTGAACAGATAATCGCTTTTGCAAGCTGCTCTGCCTTATCTAATATTAATACGCTTTCTAGCGTCGCTACAATCATGAGAGACACCTCCGAGTATCCATCATACCACATTTAGATTAGAACTACTAATTGAAGTGACTTACTCAAAAGAAAGATATAATGAAACTATTTTCACACTATATCCGTACACACTTATACATTAATATGTTCCGCTATATTATATTTAAGAACATCCCATTTCCCACTATTTTGTTTCACATAACTAATACACGCATTTTTTAATGGTGTCTTAAATGTAATTTCATCTGGTTCAATGGCATGTAAAATTGCTTTTATCGCGTGTGAGTGAGCAACAATAATAATACGTTTGCCAAAATGAGTTGTTGCAACATCTTCTAAAGCAGCAAAGCAACGAGCTACAATCTCTTCATCTTGCTCCATACCTTCTACTTTACCCTCAGCAATCAACTCTCTAACAGTCGCAACTGGCTTCCCTGAAGCTTCTCCAAAATTCCGTTCAACAAATCGATCATCTAATAAAATCGATTGTAATCCAGCCGCCTTTGCGATTTCATTAGCCGTTTCTTGCGCTCTAATTAACGGGCTACTTATAATGATATCCCACGTTTCTTCTTGTAAAGCAGCTGCACTTTGACTCGCTTGCTTCTTACCAACTTCATTAAGCGGAATATCTTCTCGCCCCTGAATAATTTCTTGAAAATTCCAATCAGTTTGTCCATGTCGTACTAAACAAATTTCCGTCATGCTGCAACTCCTTTTTAAATAATCAATCTCTATTGTAACAAAAGTTCTGCATGACGGACATATTTTTCACTTGCAATTAGGTTGCATTTTGTTGCTTCATATACTGAAACATATCAATCATGATCGAAGCAACAGCCAATTGATTTTGAAATTTTTCCACTTTATCTGGTATTGTTTTTTTGAAATGTTGCATCGCCGCTAACTCAAAAGCCTCTTTTTCTTCAGGATTTCGTGTTAATTTTCTATACCAGTACGGTTGCTCTCTAATATAGCGAGATAAATCCTCATCAGCCTTTATAAACTCCATAATTTCTGCTCTCATCATCTTTCCCCCCTAATCCTTTTGAAAGAAAAACGGGTTATTTTCTGAAGTACTTTGTTCTTGCTGCGTACGGTTACCTTGAAATTGCTGAATAACTTGTTGCACGCTCCCAATAGCACTCGTCACATTGGCTAAATGGTTCTGCATTTGTTCCACGTCCAACTTTTTAAAAAAAGAAAGCATTTGCCCCATCACATCAGCAGTTTTTTCCTCTTCAGTTCGATTATCTTTTTCTTTTTTATTTTCTTTTACCGAAGAAAACGCAGGCGCTCCATCCGGTCTATAAGTTGCCCATATTGGATCTTCTTCACCAAGTAAGTACCATTCTTCATAAAATTGTTGCCAAGTTTTGTGACCATTTCTAACCTCATGAACCATTTTAGGGTGATGGTTTACAAATTCTTTAAACTGTTGAACCGATGGATGTAACGGCCCTTTTGTTGTTGGCATAATCCTCACCTCTCCATGTATATCTACTATATAGTAAGAAAAAAAAGGCACATGGTTCGCCTATTTTCAGACGATTCATGCACCTTTTTTTCTGCTATTTGCATACGGTCAGATTCCCACCTACAATTCAGTGAATACGAAGTAACTAATTAGGTGATGTAACACCCCACCGCTTACAGTTTCGCTTTATTTTCGAATAAAGTTTTGTGTATAAAATTTATCGTATACACCAACACCTAATCCTGTAAATTGTTCATTTAATAAATTCTTTCTATGCCCCTCACTATTTAACCAACCTTGCACTGCCGCAATTCCATCACTATGTTGCGCCGCTATGTTCTCACCAGCAAGTTGAAATCCTACTTTCCCGCGCTGCAATCGATCTCCTAGCGTACCTAATGTAGGTGAGTCATGAGAAAAATAATTATTGTCTTTCATATCTTTACTGTGACCAACAGCAACATCTGCTGTTTCCTGATCCCATGTTAATAATGATAATTTATGACGACTTCGAATGATATTTGTTAAATCAAAAATTTGTTGCATATTCCCATTTTCTACTTGTTTTATTTTTTCTGGAGTCAATGGTTGTTCTGCTATTAATTCACCTGAATAAACGAGCTGATACGGTCTTTGGCGTAATAATGTTTCATCATCCATATAACGAACACCCACAAGCTCATGTGTAAATTGATCAAAATACAATTGCGCCCATCCATCTTCTACAGGTATTAACGGTTGTTCCATGACTTCGGTATCAGATAGTTCAAATTGATAACTATTTTTCCCTCTTTTTAACGCAATTTCATGCGAAGGCGGACTTTTTTTATATACTTCTTCATATTTTTCATTTATATAATAAGGTGGAACCTTAACTTGTTCACCAGCAGCATACGCCGTTACAACTTTACGTTCAGAAACTCCAAATTGAGCATACTGAGTTAAATCCTGATTGTATACCCACCATTCATATCCGTATGCAGACGGCTCTATTCGAGAGGGTTCTCCCCACTTCGCCAATAAATTTTCAGAGTCTTCACCAATCATATTTAAAACAGTGTCTGAGGAGTCTTCCTTAATTTGCTTTTTCTTTTTCACAATTTTATTTTCTTGCTTTGATTGAGATGGGGTTAATATATATTGTGAAACGAGTAATTTTCCGTATAAATCAACAGCTAAAATTAAAAATGTAATCATTACGATACGCAATAATTTCTTCAAACGATATACCTCCTGAACAAAACATAAAATTGAGATATACACAAATCCTTTTCTTTCTTTTTGTGTGTACCGTACTCTTTTCACTATATCATATTTTCGTGAAAAAAGTCTGGATTATCCCTTTTCTCTCAATATGAATTGCACTTTCTTATTATTCATACTATTATAAAAATAATGGTGTAACATTAAAAAAGGAGGTATTATATGCAATTTACAAATACGAAATTTAATGGAGCCGTCGTTGAATTAACTCTTTTAACTGAAATCATGGAAAACAACCACTTCGTACTTGCTGGACAGTGGGATTATGAACGGGTTACATACGATTATAAATTTGAAATATTAAAGGATATTTATTATTTGCGAGTGCAAGGCGTTGCTGTTGAAGGTGACATTGGCAGTAGACACGCTGAAGTAAAACTACTCCCTCCCTTATTAGGAAAACATTATTATCCTCACGGCGTTGAATATGGCGATGATGAGACTTTCCCAACGAATGTACTTCAAAAAAGTGAACAACTCCTACAAAATGTCGAAAAAGAGTTAAAGGAACTTCAAATTATTGATTAACAAAAACAAGCGCATCAATATGATGCGCTTGTTTTTTCCCTCCCCTAAGAATGAATCGTTTTTTTTACTGGATATCCATAAATAGATCCATCTTTTACTTTAATCTCATCTTCCCAAGGAACCTTATATTTACCTTCAGCTAAATCTTTTACAAACGTATATGGATTTTCTTTCACCCCACCAGGAGTTGCTACATATCCTCTTGAACCTAGATTATATATATTATTTTCTAATCCCCATCCTAATCTAGCCTGATCTGCTAGTTCTGGATATACTTCAGCAGTAACAATCTCCCAAGGATTTCGATGCCCCTGTACTAAAGTAGTCCCATCAAAATTACATACTTGTCCTTCACCAAAGTAATAAAATACACCATCATAACCCGCTAAGTTTACCGACAATGTATACATTAAATTCTGCCATGCATTTGAACGATTGGTTAGCATCCATTGTTCACTAACTTGTGTGCTATACCCAGAAATACGAATCAAGACATTTGCACCTTTATAGGCCGCTTCACGAGCTACTTCAGGGAACATGCCATCATGACAAATACAAACAGCTAATTTACTTCCTCCAGGTCCATCACAAACAGGTAAGCCTAAATCTCCAGCTTTCCAAGGCTCGACTGGCACCCAAGGATTTAGCTTACGATACTTCAAAATCATTTCACCTTGTGGATCAATAATAACTGCTGTATTATATGGCTCTCCACCATCAGGGTTTTTTTCCATTATTGAAAAAACACCATATACTTTAGATTCCTTACATGCCTCAGCAAATAAGTCTGTTTCTGGCCCAGGCACTGTACATAAAAATTCTTCTGTAGTCCATTTTTTTGTATTGAGCCCTTGTGTACTATATTCAGGAAATACTATTAATTCTAATCCAGGATAACCTGATTTGGTCGAATGAATTGTTTTTATGATTTGTTGAATTTGTTTATCAATGTCCGCACGTGACTCTACTACTGGTACTGGATATTGAATTAGTGCTGTCAAAAAACCACTAATCGGCTTTACCATACTTCCACTACTACCCATTAAAATTCCCCCTTAAAATAGTTCGTGTTTATTAAAGATAACAATATATATTTGTAACTCTCTAAAAAACTTGCACTACATATGGAATTATTACGCATGAAAGCTAGTAGTAAATTTTATATCCACTTTTAGTACACGCCTACACTAACTTAACATAAAAATTCAGAAAATTCAACCTTATTGAAAAGAGCTAAAACTAAAAAGAAAAAGCGCATGGAATCCCATACACTTTTTCACTTAGTCTGTAAATACGGCGGCAATTGTTGCAACTGCTCCTTATCCTTTTCACGTTCTCTACGTGCCCACCTAAAGAATACATAGCCTATAATTGTACCGTACACTATTTCCTGGACAATTTTCATTATGATACCACCAGTTTGCTGGTCTTGTACAACTGGCATCCAGTGCAAAAATTCTGGTCCCGTTATATTTAAATCTGATAAAGTGCCCGCTGGTACACATAGTTCCATCGCTTTCATCCAAGCAGCCGGATCCGTATACGTTGCAAATAACGGGGCTGTCGCAAAAATGATTAACGCACAAGCAGGCGTTAATAATATACCGTTAGCAAACATATAACCAAGTTTCTTTATATCACTTAACGTTTGATATTCTGGTAATGGATTTAACATCGGCCACCACATCATAATTGCTGTAAAAAACAATATAGCTAAACAAATAGGATGAGCTATTTGACTTTGTTTTACTGTATCAAAAACAACTGGTAAATGATAAAAAGAAAACAGGCCGTTAAATACAAACAACGCAATAAGTGGTTTAGCAAATACCTTTAATATAATTTGAACGAACTTAAAAGAAGTAATGTAACGATATAACCAAATCGGTATACCAAGCAACAGTAACGGTGGAACTGCAATATACATGACTGCCATTTCAAACATATGAGCACTAAATATAATATGGCCAATTAAATCAATAGGCCCTCCCTTTACAAAATACAAAAGAACAATACCAGTCGTAAAATAAAAAATTTGCTTCTTACTTACCTTCGTCGCATTTTCAAATCGCATTCTATATGGACCAATAATTAAGAAGTACCCAATAAGAATCGACAGCATAAATATTAAAAAGATTGGACTCCATAAAGCCTGAAATCCAAATATCCACAAGTTACTCATTTTCACACCTACCTTCGTAAGGTTATCCATAATATGAAGAGGGAGCTGTGACAACACAAGCTCCCTTATTTTTCACTTTTCAAATCCAGACGATTGTCATAAATGCTAAAATTGTAATTAACCCTATTAGCAGACCAGAGTATAGAAAGAAACTTGCTGCTTCATGTCCTTTATGACTCATATGCATAAAATAATACAATTGAAAAATTACTTGTACCACTGCTAATAGTAAAATAAATGGAACAGAGAAAGTCGGACTAAAAGTTTTTGGATACGCCACTGCTACAAATGCAACTAATGTTAAAAAAATCATTAATGCAAACGTAATAACTTGATGCTTCATTTCCTCCGCACTTTTTCTCTTCCGATAAACAAGATCAACTTTAGGATTATTCGTTTGCTTTATCGCCATTGTTTATCCCACCATTCCCATTAAATATACTACAGTGAAAATAAACACCCAAACTACGTCAATAAAGTGCCAATAAATCGATGCAACATAAAACTTTGGTGCATTGTATAAATTTAGACCTCTCTTCGCATTTCTAAAGATTAATGTTAAAATCCAACATAACCCAAACAATACGTGGAGTCCATGTGTACCAACAAGAGCATAAAACGCAGAGCCAAACGCACTACTTCTCATAGTATGCTTAAATTCATGTGTATAATGATAAAACTCATATATCTCAAACCCTAAAAACCCTAAACCTAGCAATACAGTTACTAGTAACCAAAGTTGCATTTTCTTAAAGTTAAAGTTTTTCATGTGATACATCGCATATACACTCGTTAAGCTACTCGTTAATAAAAGCATCGTCATAATGAAAACGAGTGGCATTTGGAACATCTCTTGAGATGTTGGTCCACCATTTGTAGAATTCTTTAACGCTAAATATGTGCCAAATAAGGAAGCGAACAATACTGTTTCGCCTCCAAGAAATAACCAAAAACCGACAAACTTATTTTTCCCTTCAAGGGTTGCTTTTTCAGGCTCTGCTGGAAATGTTTCATTCGTTAATTTTTCATCTACATGCATTATGCCTTGCCCCCCTTATCATCTAAATCTTCTTTATGAATATGATATCCATGATCATCGATTACTGAACGTAGGAACATTGCGCCAAATGTAATGATTAAACCAATAATTGCTACCAATAACCAGAACTTATCTTTTCCACCCTGCATATACATTGCACCAAATGCCGCTATAAACAATCCAAAAGAAATGACAAATGGTGAAAACGAAGGATTTGGCATATGAATATCACCAACTGGTTCCGCTGCTGTCATCTCTTTATTACCTTCACGTTTTTCAATCCAAAACGGATCTAATCCGCGAACAAATGGTAATTGTTTAAAGTTATATTCTGGTGTCGGTGCTGGCATTGTCCATTCTAATGTACGTGCATCCCACGGATCACGACCAGCTTTTTCTTTTGATACTGTCGTTTTAATTACATTGAATAGAAGAACAATAGTCCCAAGAGCCATAAACACCGCTCCAATAGAACTAATCATATTCCCCATTTCCAACCCTTGCCCTTCAAGATATGTGTAGTAACGGCGTGGCATACCAATCAAGCCAAGGAAATGCTGAATAAAGAACGTTAAATGGAAACCAATAAAGAATAGCCAAAACGTTATCTTTCCTAATGTTTCATTTAATACTTTATTAAACATCAGTGGCCAATAATAATGAGCTCCTGCAAGTAAACCAAATACAACACCGCCAACGATTACATAATGAAAATGTGCTACTACGAAATAGTTATCATGAAATTGATAATCAGCTGGTGCAGATGCTAGCATAACCCCTGTAACTCCACCCATTACGAATGATGGAATGAAAGCTACTGCCCACATCATTGGTGTCGTAAAACGAATACTTCCGCCCCACATTGTAAAGAGCCAGTTGAATATTTTGATACCAGTCGGAACCGCAATCGCCATTGTTGCAACTGAGAAAATAGCATTAGCAACTGGACCAAGTCCAACAGTAAACATATGATGGGCCCATACCATAAATCCTAAAAATCCAATTAATACAGTCGCAAACACCATCGATGAATAACCAAACAATCGTTTTTTCGAAAATGTCGCGAAGATTTCTGAGAATATTCCGAAAGCTGGGAGTATAAGAATGTATACTTCTGGATGACCGAAAATCCAGAATAAATGCTCCCATATAATTGTATTCCCGCCCAATGCTGGATTAAAGAAACTTGTTCCAAATAAACGATCTAACATTAAAAGCCCTAATCCTACAGTTAACGGTGGAAAAGCGAATAATATAAGCGAAGATGTTACAAATGTCGTCCATGTAAACATCGGCATACGCATATACGTCATTCCTGGCGCACGCATATTAATAATGGTTACAAGGAAGTTAATACCTCCAATTAATGTACCAATACCTGAGATTTGCAAACCGAGTACATAGAAATCAACACCATGACCCTTAGAGGCTAAAGCTAAAGATGCATAAGATGTCCATCCTGCATCAGGTGCTCCACCTAAAAACCAACTTAAATTTAAAAATACTCCACCAAAGAAAAACAACCAAAATCCGAGTGAATTCAAAAACGGGAACGCTACATCACGTGCACCAATTTGAAGTGGTACAGCGGCGTTCATAAATGCAAACACGAGTGGCATAGCTGCGAGGAAAATCATTGTTGTACCGTGCATCGTCAATACTTGATTATAAGCATCCCCAACAAGAAAAGCGTTGTTAGGAATCGCTAATTGAAGGCGAATAAATAGAGCTTCTATTCCGCCTATTACAAAAAACAATCCACCTGCAATTAAATAGAGAATGGCAATCTTTTTATGGTCTACTGTCGTTAAATAATCCCATATGACAGCACCCATCCCCTGTTTTTTTGCTACAGAACTCACGTTTTCAACCTCCCCTTCACGAATAATCCCTCTTTACTTTTCAACTTTTAACGTTTGTAAGTATGCATTTAATGCATCAATTTGATCATCCGTTAAGTTGCCATATTTGCCAGTCATTTTGTTTCCTGGCTTCATATTTTCAGGATCTTTCAGCCATTTTTTTAAGTTTTCTTCATTGTTTTCGGCAATACCGGCAACCATATCGCGATCCGCAAAGTTTGCTAAGTTTGGTGCGATACGAGCGGAAGGTGGTCTACTATCATTAGATCCAACTGCGTGACAACCAATACAGCTTTTATTAAATATTTCTTGGCCCTCTTGCACCTTTGTTGAAGCTACTTCTTTCTTCCCATCAATCTTCTTCATATCAGCAAGCCAATTTTTGTACTCGCTTTCATCTAAAGCTTTCACTTTAAATTGCATTAAAGAATGTGATGGGCCGCAAAATTCTGTACAAAAACCATTATAAGTGCCCGATTTATCTGCCTTTAACCACATTTTGTTCACATTGTCTGTATTTGTATCCATTTTCCCAGCTAAAGATGGAACCCAAAATGAGTGTTTAATATCGGCACCCTTCAAATTTAAATACACTTTCTTACCTGTGGGGATGACTAAATCTTGCGAAGTTACTATCTTTTCTGATTTGTAAGAAAATTCCCACCAATAAAGATTCGCTGTTACATCAACAACGATAGTATCTTTATCAATATTCTTTTTCTCCATCGCACTTACATCAGCAAGTTTGAATGTATATGTAACCGTTGGAACAGCTAAGATTAGTAAAAGAATAATCGGAATAACTGTCCATATAATTTCTAGCTTGTGATTTCCTTCAACTTGCTCTGGAATATAATCTTCCTGACCTTTCTTTTGTCGGAAACGCACAATTACATACAAGAAAATAATAGTAACTACTAGTACTACTCCTACCATGATTGCACTCGCCAGTAGAAGTAAATCATATTGCATTTTTGCTACTTCTCCTTGCGGAATTAAAGTAGATTGAAAGGCTTTACCGCATCCCCCTAACAGTAAAGCCAGCAGTGAAACGAACGAAAGCAGTCGCCACTGTTTCTTCATACAAACAACCCCCACTTTCCTTGTGAATTAGATTGTACTTTATAGTTAAGTAAAGTAAATCTCAACGTAAAGAAATCCAATTATGTCGTTGTCTTAGAAGAATGTAACTACAATCATTGATACAAATAAGATTGTTAAATAATTTAGGGAATAAACAAACATTTGCACGGACCATTTTATGTCATCTTTCTTACGGAAGCCATAAAATCCTAAAGCGATCCATCCGATGTTAAGCAGTGTTGCAATTACCATAAATGTTATCCCTAGTCCACTCATATAAAATGGTAGTGGTAATAAACATACTGTCCAAATCATAATTTGGCGTTTCGTAATTTCAAATCCATGAACTACAGGAAGCATTGGAATTCCTGCATTTCGATATTCATCAACACGTTTCATCGCTAATGCAAGGAAATGTGGGATTTGCCAAATAAACATAATTAAAAATAACATCCAAGCAATTGGATGACCTAAAGATGGATCGATTGCTGCCCATCCAATTAAAGGTGGAACTGCTCCAGATATACTACCTACAACAGTATTTAGTGTATACTTTCTCTTTGTCCATAAAGTATATAGGACAACATATGTGAAAGCACCAATAAATCCCATTAAAACTGCCATTGGTGTCGTTAATAATAAGAATACAAATCCAAGAAGTAATATAACTAGTCCAAATGTAAGTGCAAATCCTGGTTTATACTTTCCAGTAACCGTTGGACGAGTCTTTGTTCTCTCCATTAACGGATCGATGTCTCTATCGATGTAGTTATTTAAACAACATACCCCCGCCATAATTAATCCAGAACCAACGATTGTAAAAAATAGCTTATCCAGATTGTCCATCACACTTAATCCATTAAAGTGTAACGCCAACCAAAATCCTGTAAATACAGTAAGTGTATTTGAGTTTACAATCCCCATTTTAACGAGTGCTGATAAATCTTGTAACCGAGTTGTTTCCGGTACACTTGTAACAGCGGACTCATCATGCAGCTCACTTGTTGCATGGTTCATCACTCTAACCCCCTCTTAAAACTTTCATCTTTCTTTTTGCGCCTATTTCAAATGAAATAATTCGCTTCTATATAGCAATATTATTACAGTAGAAACATTGTTAACCCATTCTACTACTAATCTACGCCCATACTCCAATATATTAAATCATATTTCCCGAACATTTTGTGAAGAAAACATGAACTTTTTGTGTCGAATATAAAAAACTTCATTCTGACTTGTCCTTATCATAACATGATGTTACATTCTATAATAAACTATTTTCTCCTATTTAACACGTATTCTCCCCATTTCTTTTCAAAATAGCCTATTTTTCACCTAAATTTTTCCTTACGAACCCTGTTTTCACACCTATTTTCTCTCCCTTGTCTTCCCCCTCCATTTCTTTGCTATTTTATTATTTTTTATATATCATAGGAACTAGCGCGTTTTATTCTATACATAATGGAATGAAAATATTTCGCAATAACTTCATAGCAGAAAGATGGTGAAAGAGATTGCAACGCTTTATTAAATGGTTAGCAGTCATTACAAGCCTTGATTTATTAATAGTTTTATTAGGAGGCGCTTTAGTTACAAAAACAGGTTCTGGTCAAGGTTGTGGTAAATCATGGCCACTTTGTAACGGTGAATTTGTTCCATCTAATTTATCAATGGAAACTATTATTGAACTTAGCCACCGATTAACATCAGGATCAGCTGGAATTCTTGTCACTCTCCTTTGTATTTTGTCCTGGAAATATTATAAACATGTGCGTGAAACAAAAACGTTAGCAATTTTATCCTTCGTATTTTTAGTTGCACAAGCATTAATGGGAGCAGCAGCAGTTGTTTGGGGACAAATGCCAGCTGTACTTGCTATCCATTTCGGTATTTCCTTAATTTCATTTGCTTCTGTCATTTTATTAACGTGTCTTATCTTTGAAATTGACCAAAAATTTGATGCACGTTCACTTATTATGGACAAAAAAATGAAATTTCATATTTATGGTGTAACAATTTACAGTTATATCGTCGTCTACACAGGTGCTTTAGTACGTCACGAACGAGCTAGCTTAGCTTGTCCAGATTTTCCTTTATGTAGCAAAAACAGACCTATGCCAACTCAACTACATGAATGGGTTCAAATGGGCCATAGAGTTGCAGCGATGTTAATTTTCGCTTGGATACTATACGCGATGATTCTCGCTATTCGCCATTACAAGCAGCAACCTGTAGTATATTGGGGATGGATCATTTCATTTATCCTTGTTACACTTCAAGCTGTAGTAGGAGTTTTAGTTGTATTTACAAACGCTAGTTTAGCGATGGCATTGTTACATTCTCTATTCATTTCTTGCTTGTTTGCCGTACTATGCTATTTAGTTATGTTAGGAACAAGAAGTAAAGTGAATGCAAAAGAAGCCGGATCAACTTCTAAACAAACAAAATAATTTAAAACTAAAATCCCTTGCCAATTAGGCAAGGGATTTTTTGCAATAAAGAAAAGAGCTGTATTTACACAGCTCTTTTCTTTATTTTAGTGATCTAATTCAATAAGTAAATCACCCGTTTGAATTGCATCACCATCGTTAACATATACTTTTTTCACTTTACCATTAAACGGCGCTTGAACTGTCGTTTCCATTTTCATTGCCTCTGTAATTGCCATAGAATCGCCTTTTTTCACTTCATCGCCTTCTTTTACAACTACTTTAATTACCGTTCCTGGCATTGTTGCACTAATGTGATTTGGATTTTCACGGTTTCCTTTCACACGTTGTGCAACTGTTGCTTTCACATTCTCGTCTTTCACGACAATTTCACGTGGTTGACCATTAAATTCCAAGTAAAGGACACGATTTCCATCCGGCTGTGGTTCTCCAATTGATACAAGTTTAACCATCAATGTCTTACCTTGTTCAATCTCCACATCAATTTCTTCACCTAGTCTCATACCATAGAAGAACGTCGGTGTATCAAGTACAGATACATTTCCATAAAGCTCAGCAACTTTTTCATAGTCCATAAATACTTTTGGATATAATGCATATGCAACTACATCAAAAATTGTTACTTCGCGTCCAAGTTTATGGAATAATTCTTCTTTTAACGCGTCGAAATCTACTGGCTCTAGTAGTTCACCTGGTCTTACTGTTAACGGCTCTTTCCCTTTTAAAATAATCTTTTGCAATTCTTTCGGGAAACCACCGTACGGTTGACCTAAATCACCAGAGAACATTTCAACAACAGATCCCGGGAAGTCCAACGCATGTCCACGCTCTAAAACATCTTGTTCTGTCAGGTGGTTTTGAACCATAAATAATGCCATATCGCCAACAACTTTTGATGACGGTGTTACTTTTACAATATCTCCAAACATGTCATTCACACGACGGTACATTACTTTCACTTCATCAAAGCGATCTCCTAAACCAACCGCCTTCGCTTGTTGTTGAAGATTACTATACTGTCCACCTGGCATTTCATGCATATATACCTCTGTGTGAGGTGCATTCATACCACTTTCAAACGGTACATAGTATTTGCGTACATCTTCCCAATAATGAGATAGCTTTTCTAAAGAATCGATATTAACATCTGGTTGTCTTTCATTTCCACCTAGTGCATAGAATAATGTGTTCGCACTCGGTTGTGACGTTTGACCAGCCATAGAACTCACCGCTACATCGACAATATCAACACCTGCTTCAATTGCCTTCGTATACGTTAATATACCATTTCCACTCGTATCGTGCGTATGCAGGTGAATCGGAATTGATACCGTCTCTTTTAATGCTGAAACTAAATCATATGCTGCGTTTGGTTTTAGTAAGCCAGCCATATCTTTAATACCTAAAATGTGAGCTCCCGATGCTTCCAACTCTTTTGCTAAGTTTTTATAATAATTCAAATCATATTTACTACGTAATGGATCATGAATATCTCCTGTGTAGCACATTGTTGCTTCTGCAATTTTACCAGTATCTCGTACAGCATCAATTGCAACTCTCATGCCTTCTACCCAGTTTAAACTATCAAAAATACGGAATACATCAATGCCAGCTTGAGCAGAACATTCTACAAATTTTTGGATTAAATTATCTGGATAGTTTTTGTATCCAACTGCGTTTGAAGAACGAAGTAACATTTGGAATAACACGTTCGGCATTTTTTCACGAAGATCTAGTAATCGTTCCCATGGATCTTCTTTTAAGAAACGATACGCAACATCAAACGTTGCACCGCCCCACATTTCCGCTGAGAATAGGTTCGGTAACATTCTCGCTGTTGGCTCTGCAATTTGATGTAAATCTTTTGTACGAATACGAGTTGCAAGTAATGACTGATGTGCATCACGGAATGTTGTATCCGTCAAAAGTACACGTTTTTGATCCTGTACCCACTTTACTAATCCGTCCGCTCCACGCTCATCCAAAATTTGTTTCGTGCCATTTTGGATTGGCTCTGAGTGTAATACATTCGGTATACGAGCATCTGGAAAAATTGGTTTCTCTTTTTTCCCTACTCCTGGGAAGCCATTTACTGTTACTGAACCAATATAATTTAACATTTTCGTTCCGCGGTCTTTACGTTTCGGGAACAAGAATAGTTCAGGTGACACATCAATAAACGAAGTATCATATTCTCCTGATAAAAAGTTTTTATGTTTTACTACATTCTCTAGGAATGGAATATTTGTTTTAATACCACGAATACGGAATTCTTTTAAGTTACGTTCCATTTTTGCAGCTGCTTGCTCAAAAGTAAGTGCCCAAGTTGTAACTTTTACAAGTAAAGAATCGTAGTACGGTGTAATAACTGCACCTTGGAAGCTATTTCCTGTATCAAGACGCACACCAAAACCACCGCCTGATCGATACGCCATAATTTTTCCTGTATCCGGCATAAAATTATTTAGCGGATCTTCAGTTGTTACACGAGATTGAATTGCAAATCCATGCACAACTACTTCCTCTTGCTTCGGCACACCTACCATTTTGCTATGTAATGAATGTCCATCAGCTATTAAAATTTGTGATTGAACGATATCTACTCCTGTAATCATTTCTGTAATCGTATGTTCTACTTGAACACGTGGATTTACTTCAATGAAGTAAAACTCATCATCTTTTACAAGGAATTCTACTGTTCCTGCATTTAAATAGTTTACATTTTTCGTTAACTTCACAGCAGCATCACAAATACGCTGACGCAAATCATCTGAAAGTGATACACTCGGTGCTATTTCTACAACTTTTTGATGACGACGTTGTACAGAACAGTCACGCTCGTATAAATGAACAACATTGCCTTCTTCATCTGCTAAAATTTGTACTTCTATATGTTTAGGTTTTTCAACGAATTTTTCGACGTAAACTTCATCATTACCAAAGGCTGCTTTCGCTTCTGATTTCGCTCGATTATATGATTCTCCTAATTCCTCACTAGTACGCACAATACGCATACCACGACCGCCACCACCAAGGGACGCTTTAATAATAATCGGGTAATCATACTTTTCAGCAAATTTTTCGACTTCTTCTAATGAATCTACTGGACCATCACTACCAGGTATAACTGGAATTTGTGCTAGCTGCGCTTGTGTTCTTGCTTTCACTTTATCTCCAAACATATCTAAATGCTTACTTTTCGGACCGATAAAGATAATTCCTTCTTCTTCGCAACGTTTCGCGAATTGAATATTTTCTGACAAGAAACCATATCCAGGGTGGATTGCATCTACATGATTACTTTTTGCAATCTCAATAATGCCTTCAATATCTAGATAAGCATCAATTGGTTTTTTTCCTTCCCCAACTAAATAGGACTCATCGGCTTTATAGCGATGATAAGAACCACTATCCTCTTTAGAATAGATTGCAACTGTTTTTAATCCTAGTTCCGAACAAGCTCGAAACACACGAATTGCAATCTCTCCACGGTTAGCTACCAATACTTTTTGAATACGTTGCAGCTTTGTCATGATTTTCCCCCTCTACTTTCCTACCACTCTAGAGATAAAATATATACACACCTTAAAAAGCGTGAAGTTCTTCACTTTCCACATTATATTATACTTAGAAAGCTTCACTTTATTTTTATCCATCATACCTTATTTTTTAACAAATGATAAGTTTTCTGTGCAATTTGTTTCACAAAAATAGTATAGCATACCTCTTCCTTTTCTAACAACTTAATTGTATATCACATTCAACTTAATGTGATATATCTTTTAACTGAAATATATATTAATACATCACATTTAAAACTACTTAAAAATAAAAAACACATTATGCTCTAAAGCACAATGTGTTTTTTATTTTACAACTACAAGATGTGGTCCATTTTGTTCTTTTTCTTTCATTAATCCATTCTGTTGTTTCTCTTGTCGTTTCACGTGACTAGCAATATTGAGTAGTATCCCCATCGCAAGTAGATTAGCTAATAAAGAACTACCACCGTAACTGACAAACGGTAATGGTACTCCGGTAAGTGGTATTACCCCAGACATACCACCAACATTAATAAACGTTTGAACTCCAAACAAGCTTGCAATTCCGATAGCTATTAAACTTCCAAATGGATCTGTACACTTTTGTGCAACTCTAAATGACCGAATAATAATTAGTAATAAACAGATTAAAATGATAGCTACACCTATAAAACCAAGTTCTTCAGATATAATTGCCATTATAAAATCCGTTTGCGGTTCTGGTAAATAACCATATTTTTGTACACTATTCCCTAATCCTCTACCATTAAGCCCTCCAGAAGCGATTCCAATAAATGAATTCACTAATTGAAATCCATCCTTTTGAGGATCATTAAACGGATCAAGGAAAACAGAAAAACGTGCCTTTTGATATGGATTTAATGCATAATTACCAAGCAGATATAGTGCTGGAATCCATACTATAGAAGTTAAAGCAATTCGTTTAATCCATAAGTTAACCTGTACTCCCGAACAAAGAAACATAATTCCTACTGTTCCTGCAATTAACAAATCAGTACCTAAATCATTTTGCTTTAATATTAAAAACATGATTATACCAACACCAATAAGTACTGGACCTGACCCTTTGGAAACAGGTGTATTCGTTTCTTGTCTTTTGGCAAAGAAATGAGCTAAGACGAGAATAACTGTTATCTTAACAAATTCTGCAGGCTGTATTCCAAATATCCACCCGTTTGCACCGTTTACTTTCTTAGTGAAAAAAGCAGCTGCAGCTAATAAGGCAACACTAGCACCGTAACTCCCCAACAAAAAAATTCGTTTTCTCCAAACTTTATATGGGATAGTAGCAATAATTATTAATACTATTGTCCCAACAACTAAAGTAATTAATTGTCTTTTAAAAAAGAAATTTGCTGGTTTATCAAATCTCGAAATCGCAACAATGGAACTAGAACTATATACCATTATAACTCCCAGCACACATAAGATAACAAGAGGAAGTACCAATGAATAATCCATTGATTTCCATACTTTTTTCATTTCATTTCCTCTTTCTGTTTCAATTTAATTATTGTTGTATTCCATATGTACATTGATTCTTCCTGCTTTATTATACAAATAAAAAGCTCAAACTAATTTAGTTTGAGCCCCCTTATTTGAACCCGTTATTGTTGTTTGTTTGTAAACGCTTCATGAAGTGCAGATAACTCACGTTCGAGCTCACCTAACATTGCTTTCCCTTGTTCTTCTGCAATAAGACCAAGGCGAACTGCAAAATCGACCTCGCGGGATAGTCCAAACATTTGTGTGTCTAACACTTCTTCATATAATGGACATTGCGGCATTGTAAGATGGTCCATTTGCACCTTAATAAGTCTTAAAATCTTCTCTGCATCCGCTTGTAGAAGGGCTAGTGCCTTTTCCTGATGATTTGCTACTGTCTCAGACGCCAAATTGATTCCCTCCGTTTCCGTCCTACTCTCCTCTATCCTATCTATTAATATTAGCGATAGTTTTCATAAATTGCAATAGAAACATTTTTTGTGACAACAGTGTCTAATACTATTATACTGAAAAGTGGGAGTATAACACAAATGGGGGAAGAACAATGAGCGAAATTTTATTTATTAACGGAAAAGTACGTTTTCCAATCACTATTGATCCAACTGTTTGGATCTTTGATGATCGAAAAGTAGATTTGACAACTTACTTTGATGAAACTAGAGAAAACACGTCTGAACTAGAAACTTATTTAAAAAACACTTCAGAACATTGGGATCGCGAAATCCGTGATGGTGCCGCTTTTCCTCCAATACAACAAAGTGTGAAGAAATATAAAAAAGAACAGCTGATTACTGGAACATTTGGTATACCATTTCATCCATTCCTTGCTAACGCTGAAATTTTAGAGGGCACTACGCAAGTTGAAATTGAAACGGTAGATCATACAATGACACTTCCATTAGAAACTGTCAAAAATGCTATACTAGGCTTTTCAAAAGAAGGAAAACCATTAAAAGAAGACGGACCTGTTCATCTCTATTTCAATGATGGATCTAATCGACAAAATCCAATCCGGAACATCCGTAAATTTACAATTATTTAAAGAAAAGGAGTGAGCTTAAGCTCACTCCTTTTTACAATAAATCTGCTGCTAGTTGAGCTAAATTAGATCGCTCCCCTTTAACAAACTTCACATGACCACTAATGCGCTGTTCTTTAAACTTCTCTACAACATACGTTAAGCCATTATTATATTCATCTAAGTATGGGTGATCAATTTGCTGAGGATCTCCCATCAATACAATCTTACTCTTTTCCCCTACCCTAGTTAGTATCGTTTTCACTTCATGCTTTGTTAAATTTTGTGCTTCGTCAATGATAATGAACTGATCTGGAATACTTCTCCCGCGTATATAAGTAAGGGCTTCTACTTCAATTGAACCCATTCCAGCTAAAATAGCATCTAACTCTCCTGGCTTTTTCGTATTAAATAAATACTCTAGGTTATCAAAAATTGGCTGCATCCATGGTCTTAACTTTTCTTCTTTTTCTCCTGGTAAATAACCGATATCTTTTCCGACTGGGACAATTGGTCTTGCAACGAGTAATTTTTTATATAACCCTAAGTCTTCTGTTTGCATAAGTCCCGAAGCTAATGCAAGTAACGTTTTTCCTGTGCCGGCTTTCCCTGTTAACGTTACAAGCGGAATATCTTCACGAAGCAACAATTCTAATCCCATGATTTGCTGCACGTTTCGTGGTCGTATCCCCCACACTTGTTCATTGTGAAAAATAAGTTTCTTTACCTTCTTACCTAAGTGATCCACGATGCCAAGCGCAGAACTAGAGCCCCCCAATGCATCTTTCATTACTACAAATTGATTTGGATAAAAAGGATGATTCGCAATTTCAGATAGAGGCAATTCACCTTTCTCATAAAAATAATCCAATTGTTCTTTTGATATATATCCTTCTAAAAAGCCAGAATATATATTTTCTACTTCAATTACGCGATCACTTAAATAATCTTCAGCCTTCAAACCAATTGCATCAGCTTTTACCCTTACGAGTACATCTTTACTTACTAAAATAACAGACTTCCCGTCCTCTTTTTCCTGTTCTTCTAAAGATAGATTTTTTGCTACAGCTAAAATTCGATTATCATTTGTTTTTTCTACAAAAATATCTTGTAGTTGCACAAATGAACGATGGTTCAATTCAATACGAAATGTTCCGCCGTTTTCTAGCGGGATACTTTCATGCAACTTTCCTATTTCACGAAATTTATCTATTAACTTAGATACATAACGAGCGTTTCGTCCTACTTCATCCATATAACGTTTTTTCGAATCAACCTCTTCTAATACAACTGCTGGAATCACTACTTCATTGGTTTCAAATGAAAAAATAGATAAAGGATCCTGCAAAAGTACATTCGTATCTAACACATAAATTTTATCCAACCTGTTACCCCCTGACTCCACTTTTAAATTTGTAGAACAAGGGTTTCATCCATAAAATATGGACGAACCATTGTTATAATTATATGTACCGTGTAAACGAGGTAGAATCGAAAATCATAGTCATTAAACCTTTTATTTATTCTTTATTCATTTCTATTCAATATATTACCTTTTATTATAATTATTAACGTTAAATCACAATAACCGATTACAAAAGTGAATAAACGAATTTCTTATTTAGCATCTTTATAATTCTCTTATCCCTACTAGCACTTCGTTATCCAGCTTTTTCGCTGCCCGAAGATCATATGTTTTTTCATATGTTGGTTCAATTGCAAGTTTCGCTCCATAAAACATAACATCACGCACTTCTTGCACATTTACTTCTATTACAGTTAATTTTAAAGAAATACCTTCCATTCTATCTGTCAAAATTTCACCTGCACCACTTATGGAAAATACGGATTCATTCGCCATTATAGTCAATACCACACCTGTATTATGCCGTATATTTTCCACAATACGTGAACGTTGATCTACTGCAAATCGAATACTAGTTTTACTCACTGCATACACCCAAGAAATAGCACTTACGTTAGGAACTTGTTTTTCGAAATCTGTCGTTGCTATCATAACAATACACTCTTTACGCAACGTTTGTACTAAACCCTCTGTTAAGGTAGGCTCTACTACATTCGCCATATTTTCACCTCCAAACATACTTGGTATATCCTTATCATAACTTATTTTTTGAATTGCGAAAATATTATTTTTTCCCACTATTATTCAAAAACATTATACTTCCATGATATACTTATACTGATAGAATTCGTATTGAGGTGACGAAATGAGAGTCAAATGTATGATTTGTGATAAAAAAGATATGTTAGATGATGAAAATCCTATGGCAAAAAAACTGCGTAATCGCCCTATTCATACATATATGTGCATGGAATGTTCGGAACGAATTGCAGAGCGTACAATGGAACGTCATGCAAGTGGTAATTTCCGATTATATCGTGATAAAAAAATCGAAGATGATTGGTAAAATGTAAATAAGTCCTTACTCATATAGATAAGGACTTATTTATATTTTTCTGGTTCACGATTCATCTGATCCAAAAAACAATCAATGGCTTCTAACGGAAACCTTGCAGATTTCCGTTCTCCATTTATTTCGTATGTAATTAAATACATCTCCTCGTTCTTTTCGACTTCCACATTTTTTAATTTATGTTCTTCATATATCATATTTTGAAATAACAAATACGTTTCTTTTGCAGCACTATCATCTGGACGTGCTTCAGCAACTGTTTTAATTGTTAACCAATTATATAGTGCATCTTGTACTGAACGCATAAAAACTCCCCCTTCCTCATCCTGCTTTTTGTTGTTTCGCTTGACGCAAACGTAATCTATAAATCCCAAGTACAATTGCTGCTACAACAAGTCCTTCTCCAACGGGTAAAAATACAGCAAAAAAGGTTAATACTGTACATCCAATTGCTAATGATATGTATATCACAATATTTTTAAGTACAGACAACTTTCTAGCAAACCCTAAATTATAGACGAGAGCACTTAATATAATAATCGTCCCATAAAGTAACCACATTCCTAACTCTGGATTTTCATCTACCTTACACAATTTTGCAAAAAAAGACATCCTTTCTAACACACTCTTCCCCCCTAGCAGTAAAATACAATTTTCTTTATACACTTAATACAAGAGTAACTCGCAAAAAAAATACTGTCCACAAAAAAGAGTAAATATTCTAAAAAATAAACAAAATAAAAAACAACGACCTTTTATAAAGGTCGTTGTTTTTTTGTTTTTACGCTTCAACCGATTTCTTTTTCTTAGCAGCTCTTTCGCGCTCACTCTTATCAAGAATCTTTTTACGCAGACGAATTGATTCTGGAGTTACTTCACAGAACTCATCATCGTTTAAGTACTCTAATGATTCTTCTAAAGTCATTAGGCGTGGTTTCTTCATTGTTGAAGTTTGATCTTTCGTCGCAGAACGAATGTTAGTTTGTTGTTTCATTTTCACAACGTTAACTGTTAAGTCGTTCTCACGAGTGTGTTCTCCAACAATCATACCAGCATATACTTCTGTACCTGGTTCAACGAAGATTACACCACGGTCTTCAACTTGCATAATACCGTATTGTGATGCTTTTCCTGTTTCAAGTGAAACTAGAACACCTTGGCGACGTCCACCAACTTGTCCAGCGTGTACTGGTTGGTAGCAATCGAATGTATGGTTTAAAATACCGTAACCACGAGTTAATGTTAAGAATTCTGTTGTGTAACCAATTAAACCACGTGCTGGAACCATGAAAGTAAGGCGCACTTGACCGTTTCCGTTATTCACCATATCTAACATTTCACCTTTACGTGCACCCATAGATTCCATAATAGAACCAGTGTATTCTTCAGGTACATCGATTTGTACGCGCTCTACAGGTTCACATCTTACGCCATCAACTTCTTTAATGATTACCTCTGGCTTAGATACTTGTAATTCATAACCTTCACGACGCATGTTTTCGATTAAGATAGATAAATGTAGTTCCCCACGTCCAGATACGATCCACGCATCAGGAGACTCTGTATTATCTACACGTAAACTTACATCTGTTTCTAATTGTGAACGAAGACGCTCTTCAATTTTACGAGATGTAATGTATTTACCTTCACGACCTGCAAATGGGCTGTTATTTACAAGGAACGTCATTTGTAGTGTTGGCTCATCAATACGTAGTAATGGTAACGCATCTTCATGCTCAACCGGACATACCGTTTCACCAACGTTAATGTCTTCCATACCAGAAACGGCTACTAAGTCCCCAGCTTTTGCTTCTTCGATTTCTTGACGTTTTAATCCAATGTAACCGAATAATTTCGTTACGCGGAATTGTTTTACACTTCCGTCAACTTTCATTAAAGCAACTTGTTGTCCAACCTTCATTGTACCGCGGAATACGCGTCCAACTCCAATACGTCCAACATAGTCGTTGTAATCAAGAAGTGCTACTTGGAATTGAAGTGGCTCTTCACTGTTATCAATCGGTGCTGGAATATGTTCGATAATTGTATCAAATAATGATTTCATATTCTCTTCTTGATTTGCTGGGTTTGAATCTAAGCTTGCTGTTCCGTTCATTGCTGATGCAAATACAACTGGGAACTCTAATTGATCTTCGTTTGCACCAAGCTCAATGAATAAGTCGATTACTTCATCAACTACTTCATCAGGACGAGCGAAGTCACGGTCAATTTTGTTTACAACTACGATTGGAGTTAAGTTTTGCTCAAGAGCTTTCTTTAAAACAAATCGTGTTTGTGGCATACAACCTTCATATGCATCAACAACAAGTAAAACACCATCAACCATTTTCATGATACGTTCTACTTCTCCACCGAAGTCAGCGTGACCTGGTGTATCTAAAATGTTAATTCTTTTATCTTCATAGTGAATCGCTGTATTTTTCGCTAAAATTGTAATACCGCGTTCTCTTTCTAGATCATTTGAATCCATTGCGCGTTCTTCAACGTGTTCGTTCGCACGGAAAGTCCCCGCTTGACGTAATAACTGGTCAACAAGTGTTGTTTTACCATGGTCAACGTGGGCAATAATTGCTATATTACGTAAATCTTGTCGTTTTTTCAACATGTCCAACTCCTAATGTCTTTTTAATCCTTCTCTATTATAAGAGCGAAGGGGATACAATAGCAATTAAAATAAAAGCAAGAATGAAAATATAGTTGTATTCTTACTTTTGTGAAAGTAAAATGAGATTGGAGGGTGAAGAAATGGAACACATTCAATATCGCTTTTTATTAACCGCAATTATCGGTGTTATTTTCTTAATCGGTATCGGCATTATGATTGCTGAAAATAGTCCAATCGGTATTATTATTTGCATTATCGGCACATTTGTTGCAGTTGGGTACGGTTTTGTAACAAAAAGAAAAATGCGCAAATCACAATAACGCTAAAAAGTAAGAAGCTTATACACAGCCTCTTACTTTTTTTGTTGCTCTAATATAAACGATAACACTTCTTCATACACTCCTGGTTTTGCAACTAACACACTGCTCTTCTCTATGATAGAAAGTGGCGCTCCAGAGAATGTCGTCACCTTACCTCCAACTTCTTCTACAATTATCTGTCCTCCGCCAAAATCCCATGGTGATAATCTCGGCGTTACATATGCATCTATTCTTCCTGTTGCAACGTATATCATCTCTAGTGCTGCACAGCCATATGATCTCGTGCCCCTTGCTTTCTTAACAAGTGCCATCATACTTTCCATATTAAGCAATGGATTATCTGTAAGCCATATCGCATTTAAAGCTACAATACCTTGCTCTACAGTTCCTTTTTCCAATGGAGGAATTGATATATCATTACAAAAAGCTCCGGATCCCTTGACTGCATGATATAGTTCATCGTGCACTGGATCATAAATAAGTCCAATCTTTCCGATACCGTTCTCATAAATACCAATTGAAATCGCAAAATTTCTTTTTTGATGAACAAAGTTCATCGTACCGTCAATTGGATCAATTAACCAAACAACCCCGCCAGAAGACGTTATCTCGTCTCCATAACCCTCTTCTCCTAAAATATTATGATTCGGGAATGTTTCTTTAATTTTCCCAATTAAAAACCGTTCTATCTCTCGGTCCATATTTGTAACTAAGTCAGCTGCATTTGATTTTGTTTCTATAATAAGTGCTTTTTTCATTGATGCCATCAAATGCTCTCCTGCATCCCGAATCCACCGTTTGGCGTGTGCATCGATGTCTTTCCATACTTCTTGCATGTTTAAACACTCCGATCTATACTGTTCACAGAAAAAACGAACCCTTTATAAGGTTCGCACCAACTAATTTTTTATACATATACTATTATTACGCTTCTAAACGAATCATTTCAAGTCTTAACACTTCTAACTTTTGTACACACTCTTCTTTTTTCTGTTTATCATCTTCCATCATCGCATCATATAAAGTTGCTAATTCATAATCTAGCTCCAAACGTAGCACCGGTATTCTCTTTTCGGCATCTGTTCTCTTTAACGCATTAATCACCTGTCTCATATTATTTGCCTCCTCCCAATATTCGTCTGCCCTCGGACTAGAATTAATTAAATTTTCTGATTTTTTGTTTTATACTATACTATGTTGGATAAATCATCTATGCAACAAAATTATATTTTTTATTTTAATTTTTTTGTGCTGTTTTTTTTATGAATAGTACAAGCTATGCTAAAATAAAAGCAAAATAGGAGTTGGAGGAACAATCATGACAATACAAACATTCAAGTCAACTGATTTTGATGTCTTTACAGTTGATGGTCTCGAAGAACGAATGAGTGCAATTAAAACGAACATTCATCCTAAGCTAGAAGCTTTAGGGGAACAATTTGCAGAATACTTATCCAAACACACTGATGAGAACTTTTTTTATCATGTTGCAAAACACGCACGACGGAAAGTCAATCCACCAAACGATACTTGGGTTGCTTTTTCAACAAATAAACGAGGATATAAAATGCTACCGCATTTCCAAATCGGCTTATGGGGTACTCATGCCTTCATATACTTTGGTTTAATCTATGAGTGTCCACAAAAAGTTGAGACGGCTCATGCCTTCTTAGAACATTTAAATGATTTAAAAACAAATATTCCAAATGACTTCGTTTGGTCCATTGACCATACTAAACCAAGTGTGAAATTACATAAAACACTTGAAACCGAAGACTTACAAAAGATGATTGAACGACTAGCTACTGTAAAAAAAGCAGAATTATTAGTTGGTATTCATATATCACCAGAGGAGTTTTCAGCAATGACCAACGAACAATTCCTTGCTAAGATTGAATCTACGATGCAACCACTCCTTCCTTTATATGCACTTTGTAATCGATAGTAGAAAACGGACAATTTATATTGTCCGTTTTTAGTTGTTATCACATTATATCACTTCAGTTTTTATTTTTCAAAATATTTTTATATTTTTACAACCTTTTGTTCTTCAACTTCCTTTGCCCTTTGAATAGCACGATATATAGAGTATCCACTTACTTCTTGAAACTCTTTATCAATTTTCTTTTCTTCTGCTTTCGATGGAACAATCTCTTTAAAACGACGATATAAACCCATTAATTCTTCTCTTATAATTCCTTTTTCATAAGCTTTCTCAATCGCTTCATAAAACTTCACAATTGTAACCATTTCCTCATTTGACCAATCATAATCTAACGGATATTGATATTCCATTTCGCACCTCATTTATCATTTCTTCTTGTTTCATTATGCTATCTTAAAGAGAATATTTTATTATTCATTATAGCCACTCTGCATTATACACTATTTATTCATTTTAATGGAATTGTCTTCCTCTATTCATTAGTTGAGGCTAACTATTAAACATACTCACCTTAAAAACATTTTTTTCTATACATCTATAATTATTGGTGATATAATGCTTTTGTTTTATAGAAAATAAAGTGAAGCTACCATCTCAAAAACGATTTTTTGAATGGCAGAAAAACAAGCCTCATTCTAAAAAAAGACTTACCTTTTTTAGAGCAGGATTATATAAAACAAATTATACTAAATATTATGAAGAAGAAGGGGTGTATAGATTGTCCCAATACGAAACACCATTGTTTACCGCTTTAGTTGAGCACAGTAAGCGAAATCCAATTCAATTCCATATTCCTGGTCATAAAAAAGGACAGGGCATGGATCCTACATTTCGCGAATTTATTGGGCATAATGCATTAGCAATTGACTTAATTAATATTGCGCCACTCGATGATTTACATCATCCAAAAGGTATGATTAAAGAAGCACAGGATTTAGCAGCCGCTGCATTCGGTGCAGATCATACTTTCTTTTCTATTCAAGGTACAAGTGGCGCTATTATGACAATGGTGATGAGCGTTTGCGGTCCTGGTGACAAAATCCTAGTACCACGAAACGTGCATAAATCAGTAATGTCAGCTATTATTTTCTCAGGTGCAAAACCGATTTTCATGCATCCTGAAATCGATCCGAAGCTCGGTATTTCTCATGGAATCACAATTCAATCTGTCAAAAAAGCACTTGAAGAGCACTCAGATGCAAAGGGCTTACTTGTTATTAATCCAACGTACTTTGGGTTTGCTGCAGACTTAGAACAGATTGTACAATTAGCACATTCTTATGACATCCCTGTACTAGTCGACGAGGCTCATGGTGTTCATATTCATTTTCACGATAAATTGCCGATGTCGGCGATGCAAGCTGGTGCAGACATGGCAGCAACAAGTGTCCACAAATTAGGAGGCTCTTTAACTCAAAGTTCTATTCTTAATGTGAAAGAAGGCTTGGTGAATGTAAAGCATGTCCAATCTATTATTAGCATGCTTACGACTACATCAACTTCTTACATCTTGTTAGCATCACTTGATGTTGCCAGAAAACGTCTTGCCACAGAAGGAACAGCACTCATAGAACAAACAATACAATTAGCTGAACATGTTCGTGATGCTATAAATTCTATTGAGCATCTTTACTGTCCTGGAAAAGAAATGTTAGGTACAGATGCTACCTTTAACTATGATCCTACAAAGATAATTGTATCTGTAAAAGATTTAGGTATTACCGGCCACCAAGCTGAAGTATGGCTTAGAGAGAAATATAACATTGAAGTAGAACTCTCAGATTTATACAACATACTATGTCTTATTACTTTGGGAGATACAGAAAGTGATACAAATACACTTATTGCAGCATTACAAGATTTAGCAGCAACATTTAGAAATAGGGCAGATAAAGGTGTTCAAGTACAAGTAGAGATTCCAGAAATTCCAGTGCTAGCACTTTCTCCTCGAGATGCTTTTTATTCGGAAACAGAAGTCATTCCATTTGAAAATGCAGCGGGTCGTATTATAGCTGATTTTGTTATGGTTTATCCGCCAGGGATTCCAATCTTTACTCCGGGGGAAATTATTACACAAGAAAACTTAGAGTATATTCGTAAAAACTTAGAAGCAGGTTTACCTGTACAAGGTCCTGAAGATATGACATTACAAACATTACGTGTTATTAAAGAGTACAAGCCTATCAGTTGATAGGCTTTTTTTTCACCTTTTTTCCTATTCTTCATACGATACTAAAGAATGTAACGTATAGGTGGGGATACTATTATGATTGTAATAGGCCGTTCTATTGTACATCCTTATATTACAAATGAATATGAGCCATTTGCAGCAGAGAAACAACAAATTTTATCAATAATGGCAGGAAATCAAGAAGTTTATTCCTTCCGAACAGCTGATGAACTCAGCTTTGATCTCAATTTACGAGTTAATATTATTATCTCTGCACTAGAACTTTTTCAAAGTGGATTTCAGTTTCGCACATTTCAACAATCCTTTTGCAACCCCCAGTATTGGAAAAGAACATCCCTTGGAGGATTCGAGCTTCTTCCAAACATACCACCTTCTATTGCCATACAAGATATTTTCAAAAACGGAAAACTATATGGAACTGAATGTGCAACCGCTATGATCATTATTTTTTATAAAGCTTTATTATCATTGTATGAGGAAGAAACTTTCAATCGTCTATTTGCAAACCTTTTACTTTATACATGGGACTACGATCAAGATCTAAGGCTCATAACAAAAACCGGTGGCGATCTTGTTCCAGGTGACCTCGTTTACTTTAAAAACCCACAAGTGAATCCAGCTACGATTGAGTGGCAAGGAGAAAACACAATCTATTTAGGAAATTTCTTTTTTTACGGACATGGCGTAGGTGTAAAAACAAAAGAAGAAATTATTTATTCATTAAATGAACGACGAGTCCCTTACGCTTTTATTTCAGCTTTCTTGACCGATACTATTACCCGTATCGATAGCCGTATAATGAGCCAATACGCTTCTTCTAGTACACCACAGACATCCATAAGCTTTATTCCAATTAGAGATGATGCAATCGTTGCAACAGTTGGCCATACAACTACAATTTATTAAAAAAGCGCCTACACATGTAGGCGCTTTTTCTTATTATTAAGCTTTTGTATGTTCTTTATGGTCACATTCGCAATGAGATCCACATTTCCCGTATAGTACTGTTGATTTTTCATCTTCAAAATGTCCAATTGTTCCTTCACATACTTGGCATACGATTGTTCCCATTTTCATTTCCCCCTGAGTTTTAATAGTAATCTATTTATTTATCATTAAGCTTTCGCATTATCTTTTCTAGCACAGTCACAATTTGTTCCACATTTTCCGTAAAGTACCGTCGTTTTCTCATCTTCAAAATGTCCGATTGTTCCTTCACATACTTGGCATACGATTGTTCCCATTTTTTATTTCCCCCTAAGTTTATGGTCCTAAAAACTTTTAGCTGTCCATTTCCTATCAATTATTGGGCTTTTGTATGCTCTGTGTGATCACATCCGCAAGATCCACATTTCCCGTAAAGTACCGTTACTTTCTCATCTTCGAAGTGTGCAATTGTACCTTCACAATCTTGACATACGATTGTTCCCATTTTTCATTTCCCCCTAAGTTTATAATCCCAAAAACTTTTTTGTAACCGCTTAACTTTCTGTCTTTATTTTAATATGTTATACTTTTTACGTCAATAGGTTTTTAGTATAACACATTAAATATTTTAAATTTTAATTAGTATGCGATATTCAAATAAAAAACAGCCATATTTATAAGTACGACTGTTTCACATTAATTATTCTTCATATTCCGCATGTAAAGAAGTTGACGGAACTAGAAATTTGAAAAACTGAGCTAACTCCTTCACTTCCTCTTCTGACCCTAATTTAAAAATCTCCTGTATATATTGAACATTCTCTACATCATCTCTTCCGAGTAAAGTAGACCTTCCTGTTTGCATACAAACAATGAGCGGTTTTCCAAAAAACATATTTGTATAAATAACACCAAAATCATAACGTGTATCATGTGTCATAAACCCTAAAAATCGTACCTTCACACTTTCATGCTCATCATACAATTTTTCAAACATTGGTTTCCACCTTTCTACATCACGTTTCATTACTAGTATATTAAACAAAACATGTAATACTCCTTTTAATTGTCAAAAAATTCAGTAGGATGTAGAATAATAGTATTCTACTAAGTTAGGGGGAACTTATATGCAACATGCCTTTATTACGCTTGTACCTAAATCCAATCAACAATCTGTTTCAATAGATGATATAAAACAACTTTTTCATTATTATAAAACAGTTACTTCTAAAACTGGTGCCCAAATTAATTACCCGTATACAAATACCGCTTTTCCTTATGAAATTTTAGATACATCAGCAACAACATTAAAACTTCAATCCAATCACGACCGGTATGACTCAATTTATATTGGTGTTGGTATAGAAAATGAACAATCTTTCATCCAAGTTTCTTTACCACCTAATGCAACATATGGTGACAAAGGGAAAGCGAATGAATTTTGCCGTTTTTTAGCGAAGAAATTAGAAGGAGAGTTACAATTATTTAATGGAAGAACAATGTATTTTTATAAACGTTAATTTAAAAAATAGATAATATGATTAAAAATAGTATACAATTCGAACATGTAAGAAATAAAGCTTGCTTTCTTACGTGTAATACAAAATATGCTATTACATAGGCTAAATACAGGAATACGAAAAAAAGAATAACTTTATAATGAAACTTATCACCATTCGATAATGTTAATACAGTGGAAAAGCCACTCCATAGTAGTAAATGATAAAATATAACATGTAATATTTTCATGGAACCTTCTCCTTTGACATGCTCTATTTTATTAATATATGGGGTTAAGTTTGAATCAATTACATATTATAGGATGATATATATTACCTTTGAAGTAAGTTACGCCTAAATCATTTGTTAAAGTATTATATATTCATTCGACAAGTACGTTTAAAGACCTTGCAAGTCATTTGATGAAAATAAAAATAGCCCCTCTCTTACAATAAGAGAGGGGCTATTTACATTACTTAAATTATTTTACAATGTGAATTGGCATTCCAAGAGCAACTTCAGCTGCTTCCATTGTGATTTCACCTAATGTTGGGTGAGCATGGATTGTTTGAGCGATATCTTCAGCTGTCATTCCAGCTTCGATAGCTAAACCAATCTCAGAGATAATATCAGAAGCACCTGCACCTGCAACTTGAGCACCTACAAGAAGACCATCTTCTTTACGTGTTACAAGTTGTAGGAAACCGTCAGTGCTGTTTAATGATAATGCACGACCGTTAGCAGCGAATGGGAACTTAGATACAGTTACAGTCATTCCAGCTTCTTCAGCTTGTTTTTTAGTGTAACCAACAGATGCTAATTCTGGATCAGTGAAGCATACTGCAGGAATTCCGATGTAATCGATAGCTGATGCATGGCCACTAATTGCTTCTACAGCTACTTTACCTTCGTAAGAAGCTTTGTGAGCTAATGGTGGTCCAGGAACGATATCACCGATTGCATAGATGTTTGGTACATTTGTACGACATTGCTCATCGATTTCGATGATGCCGCGGTCAGTCATTTTAACTCCAACTTGCTCAAGACCGATTTCTTGAGTGTTTGGACGACGACCTACAGTTACTAATACGTAATCTGCTTCTACAGTTTGGATTTCACCTTTAACTTCAAAGCTAACTTTTACGCCAGTTTCTGTTTCTTCAACGCCTTTAGCCATAGCTTTTGTATGGATATTTACGTTACCTTTTTTCTGTAGAGCACGTTTAACAACAGAGCTCATAGCTTTTTCGAAACCAGCTAAGATTTCGTCGCCAGCTTCTACTACAGTAACTTCTGTACCGAAGTTAGCATATGCAGTACCTAATTCCATACCGATGTAACCGCCGCCGATTACAACAAGTTTTTTAGGAATTTCAGGTAAGCTTAAAGCACCTGTAGAGTTGATAACACGTTTAGAGTATTTGAATCCTGGAATTTCGATTGGTGTAGAACCAGTTGCAAGAACAGCATTTTTAAACGTATAAGTTTGAGCTGCATCTTCAGTCATAACGCGTAATGTGTTAGCATCTACGAAGTAAGCTTCACCGCGAATGATTTCAACTTTGTTACCTTTAAGAAGGCCTTCAACACCGCCAGTTAATTTCTTAACTACGCCGTTTTTCCATTCTTGAACTTTTGTAAAGTCAACTTTTACGTTCTCTGCAGTGATACCCATGTCATCAGAATGCATTGCATTCTCATAACGATGACCTGCATTGATTAACGCTTTTGAAGGAATACATCCAACGTTTAAGCATACGCCACCAAGGTTAGCTTTTTCAATAATTGCTACCTTTTGACCTAATTGTGCTGCACGAATTGCCGCAACGTATCCACCAGGACCTGCACCAACAACGACTGTATCTAATTCAATTGGGAAATCTCCTACTACCATTGTTATTACGCCTCCATTACTAATAATTGTGGGTCATTCAATAGACGTTTAATTTGGTTTAACGCTTTTTGAGCAGTTGCGCCGTCAATTAAACGATGGTCAAAGCTTAGAGATAATGCTAATACTGGAGCTGCAACGATCTCGCCATTTTTCACAACTGGTTTTTCAGCGATACGGCCGATACCAAGGATTGCTACTTCTGGGTGATTGATAACTGGAGTGAACCATTGTCCACCTGCAGAACCAATGTTTGTAATTGTGCAAGAAGCACCTTTCATTTCAGTTGGAGCTAGACGACCTTCACGTGCTTTACCAGCAAGATCGTTGATCTCGTTAGAAATAGTGAAGATAGACTTACGATCTGTATCTTTAACAACTGGTACTAATAGACCTTTGTCTGTATCAGCTGCGATACCGATGTTGAAGTAATGTTTATGAACTACTTCTTGAGATGCATCGTCTAAAGAAGTGTTTAACATTGGGTATTCACGTAATGCAGATGTTAAAGCTTTAACAACGTATGGAAGGTAAGTTAATTTAATACCTTTGTCAGCTGCTACTGCTTTGAACTTCTTACGGTGAGCAACAAGCTCAGTTACATCAACTTCATCCATTAATGTTACGTGAGGAGCTGTGTGTTTAGAGTTAACCATTGCTTTCGCAATCGCTTTACGGATACCACTCATTTTCTCACGAGTTTCTGGATATTCACCAGCTGGAATTGGTTGTGCTTTTGGTGCTTCTTCTTTCGCTGCTGCTGGAGTAGCTTCTACTGCTGCTGGAGCCTCAGTTGCTGCTACAGTTTGTCCACCATTTGCAAATGCATCGATGTCAGCTTTTACGATACGGCCGTTCTTACCAGTACCAGCTACTTTATGAATGTCTACACCTTTTTCACGAGCGTATTTACGAACAGATGGCATAGCGATTACGCGCTCATTTACTACTTCTGCAGTTGCTGCTGGAGTAGCTTCCGCTGCTGGAGCTTCTACTGCTGCTTCTTCAGCTTTTGGAGCTTCATCATGATCGTCACCTTTAAATTTAAGGTTTTCGTATCCAGGAGCATCAAATTTAATTAATGTATCTCCTACGATTGCAACTGTTCCTTCTTCTACAAGTACTTCAAGTACTTTACCTTTAACAGGAGAAGGGATTTCTACTACTGCTTTATCATTTTGTACTTCAAGAAGTACATCGTCTTCATTTACTTCATCGCCTGGTTTAATAAACCATTTTACGATTTCACCTTCGTGGATACCTTCACCGATATCTGGTAGTTTAAATTCAAATGCCACGGAATTCAGCCCCCTGATTCATTTCATTATTATGGAATATGTACAAAAGAAACCAGCATGTGCTGATTTCTTTTGCACATGAAAAACTAAAAATTAGAAGTTCATTACTTTGTTTACAGCTTCAACAATATCCTTGTGGTTTGGTAACCATACGCTCTCTGCTTGAGAGAATGGGAATACTGTATCAGCAGCTGCAACACGTACAACTGGAGCTTCTAAGTTTAAGATTGCACGGTCGTTAATTTCCGCTACAACGTTAGCTGCAATACCAGCTTGTTTTTGAGCTTCTTGAACTACAACTACGCGACCTGTTTTTTCAACAGAAGCGATGATTGTTTCGATATCTAATGGTTGAACTGTACGTAAGTCAACAACCTCTAAAGAGATACCTTCTTTTTCAAGTTCTTCAGCAGCTTTTAATGCAGCGTGAACCATAGCACCGTAAGCGATAACAGATACATCTGTACCTTCACGTTTGATATCAGCTTTACCTAAATCAATTGTGTATTCGCCTTCTGGTACATCTTGACGGAATGAACGGTACAATTTCATATGCTCTAAGTAGATAACTGGATCGTTGTCACGAATCGCAGAGATTAAAAGACCTTTAGCATCGTATGGAGTAGATGGAATAACAACTTTTAGACCAGGTTGTTGAGCCACTAATCCTTCTAAGCTATCAGCATGTAGTTCAGGAGTATGAACACCACCACCGAATGGAGAACGAACTGTTACTGGAGCAGTCCAACGTCCACCAGAACGGTAACGCATACGAGCCAATTGACCAGAAATTGAATCCATTACTTCAAAAACGAAACCGAAGAATTGGATTTCTGGAACTGGACGGAATCCTTCAAGTGCAAGACCAACTGCAAGTCCACCAATACCAGACTCTGCAAGTGGAGTATCCATTACACGATCTTCACCAAATTCAGCTTGTAAACCTTCAGTAGCACGGAATACACCACCGTTTACACCAACGTCTTCACCAAATACAAGTACGTTAGGATCATTTTTCATTTCAACGCGTAAAGCATCAGTGATTGCTTGAATCATTGTCATTTGAGCCATGGCTTACTTCGACTCCTTTTCTTTGTAAATTTCATATTGTTCAGCTAAGTTGTAAGGCATTTTTTCGTACATGATTTCCATTAAATCAGTTACTTTTTGTTTTGGAGCTTGGTCAGCCTTAGCAATTGCTTGTTTGATATCTTCTTTTGCTTCTTCGATTACTGTCTCTTCAACTTCTTGAGACCATAGGCCTTTAGCTTCTAAGAACTTACGGAAGCGTACGATTGGGTCTTTTTGTTCCCATTCGTTTTCGATATCTTTTGTACGGTAACGAGTTGGGTCATCACCAGCCATTGTATGTGGACCGTAACGGAATGTTAAAGTCTCGATTAAAGTAGGACCTTCGCCATTTACTGCGCGCTCACGAGCGAAAGCAGTTGCTGCGTATACAGCTAATGGATCCATACCGTCTACTTGAATTCCGTAAATACCTGCTGCTACTGCTTTTTGTGCTACAGTTTTAGCTGCAGATTGCTTTTCTACTGGAGTAGAAATTGCATAACGGTTGTTTTGAACAACGAAGATTGCTGGAGCTTTGAATGCACCTGCAAAGTTCATACCTTCGTAGAAGTCACCTTGTGAAGCACCACCGTCACCAGTGTAAGTAATTGCAACAGATTTTTTACCACGTAGTTTCATACCTAACGCAACACCAGCAGTTTGGATGATTTGCGCACCGATAATGATTTGTGGAGCTAATGCATTTACATTCTCAGGCATTTGGTTACCCATGAAGTGTCCACGAGAGAATAAGAATGCTTGATATAATGGAAGTCCGTGCCATACTAATTGTGGTACATCACGGTATCCTGGTAAGATGAAGTCTTCTGCTTCAAGTGCGAAATGACTCGCTAATTGAGAAGCTTCTTGTCCAGCTGTAGGTGCGTAGAAACCTAAACGTCCTTGACGGTTTAAAGAAATAGAACGTTGATCTAATACGCGAGTATACACCATACGACGCATTAATTCTTTTAATTGATCATCAGATAATTCAGGCATAGCTGCTTCATTCACAACTTCACCGTTTTCATTTAAAATTTGTAATGTTTCAAATTGAGCTGCGATAGCTTTCATTTGCTCATCAACATTAAATAGGGTCTTTTTTGTTTTAGTACCCATTCCGTTCACCTCTTCCTCTCTTGAACCATATTCTGAAACGCTTTCACTGGCTATTTTCCAGTTTAAAAAGCGCAACGATGTAAACCAACATGTTTATCTGTCGGTTGAGAATAATTTTGTGTACCTAACAATCTGTACTAATGTTTTTTCAGAAACATATTAATACAATCTTGATCACGTTTTTTAGTTTACAACTATTCTAATTACGATGTCAATTACTTTGAATACGTTTTTTTATAAATAATATGCAGGTTTCTACTACACAAACGTGTTTTTATTTTTTACATCTGTATTAGTAAGCATTGACCTACTGTTATATTATTCCCTTTTTCACTTATTTTTTCTCTTAGAATAATATGTAAACGATTTAATTCTCTTTAGTTTTTCTCTCTTCGTAACAAAAATATACAAACTATCCTTCCTTTTTTAGGTAAATACCTATACATTTCTACCCTCTCTTCCATACATTATAGTAACCGCAGTATTAGCGGGAAATGATAAAGGAGGTCATCTCATGTACGGATACTCATATTGCTATCCAACTTGTTCATATCCTTCCTACGGTTATGGCGGTTCTTGTGGCGGGTCTGGACGCGGCTTCGCCTTAATCGTTGTGTTGTTTATTCTTTTAATTATCGTTGGTGCTGCTTGCATTCGCTAATGTAAAACGAAACAACTATGGAAAGAAAAAGACGGCTTTGCCGTCTTTTTCTGTTTATCACATACATAAATACTCTATAATAGAACGATTTCCAAAATACCTTCCCTTTCTTGCCGATGACTTTTTCCATCTCCTTTGGTAGACTAAAGAGGAAAGGAGAGATTACATATGCTTACAATGAAAGATGTTATTCGCGAAGGAGATCCTATTTTGCGCAACGTTGCAGAAGATGTTTCATTACCGGCAAGCGAAAAAGATACAACTACCCTAAAAGAAATGATTGAATTTGTAATAAATAGCCAAGATCCTGAAATGGCTGAAAAATATAGTTTACGCCCTGGAATCGGATTAGCGGCTCCGCAAATCGGTGTTTCAAAAAAAATGATTGCAGTTCATGTAACCGATGCGGACGGTACATTATATAGCCATGCATTATTCAATCCAAAAATCATTAGCCATTCTGTTGAACGTACATATTTACAGGGCGGTGAAGGCTGTCTATCTGTAGACCGCGAAGTACCTGGTTATGTTCCTCGTTATACAAGAATTACAGTAAAAGCAACTTCTATTAACGGGGAAGAAGTAAAATTACGTTTAAAAGGTTTACCAGCAATCGTATTCCAACACGAGATTGACCATTTAAATGGCGTTATGTTCTATGACCATATCAATAAAGAAAATCCTTTTGCCGCTCCTGATGATTCCAAACCTCTAGAGCGATAATAATAAAGAGGCGGAAGTTAATCTTCCGCCTCTTTATTATGAAATGGGTTCCATATTCACTTATAGCAATCCAGCCCACTTTAGTCCATGATATATACCGTCTTCACTAACATCCTTTGTCACATGATTTGCAAGTTTTTTCAAGTCTTCATGGCCATTTCCCATCACAATACCTGTGCCAACGGCTTCGATCATTTCTAAATCATTTAAACCATCTCCAAATGCATACACTTGATCACGATTAAAACCTAACTTTTCAATGTATTTCTCAATTCCTTTTGCCTTAGAACCACCATTCGGAATGATATCCATTGAATATGCATGCCAACGAATAAAATGAAAATCTGGATAATGATTAATAAACTTTTCCTCTTCATTTACTTCACAAAAAAGTAGTGTTTGATAAATATTACGTTCCTCATAAAAATTAGGCTCATATGGTGGATGCTCAAAGTTTAAGCTTCCAAAGCCTTCTTTCACATAATCATGATATTCCACTGATGCTCTCATATCTTGATGGTCAAGATATACAAGTGGATATCCTTCTTGTTTTGCAAACTGAGTAAACTTATGTAAAGAATCTGGATGTAACGGATTATTAAATATTACCTCATCTTCAAAGACAACGTATTGTCCATTAAAACTAACATAATTATGTATATCAAGTTCCTTACGAATATCTTCGAACATAAATGGCGCGCGCCCTGTCGCAATTGCTACATGTACACCTTTTTCTTGTAACTGTTTTACTGCATCTCGTGTAGATTGTGGAATTTTTTTATCATGATCTAATAATGTTCCATCAATATCAAAAAAGACAATTTTATCATTCATTTGTCAAAATCCTTTCTGGCACTCTATATTCCTATTTTGAATATCACTTTTCAAATTCTAAAAAAAAGTATAACATATTAAACATCTGTGAAGAAAGCGTTCCCTTTCTGACCTTATTTGTAAACTTTGCATATATATATTAGTAAAACATGTGGATACTTGTTCGGATGAATTTTCTTTTCCATTCTTCCTCATACTATACCTATAACTAACGGCTACTAATCGTTACTATAGAATAACTTTCACTGTATGGGAAAGGACAAGACTCACCATTCACTTTTGTCCTATCTCTTATATCAGAGATAGAATTTTCACTAGTAATATGCATGTTTAAAATAAGGAAAGGAAGGAGTAATCATGCTGAAGAAGCTGAAGAAAAAGCTCAAGCGTTATTTAAACGGTCTAGTCCGTAAAAAGACAATCGCTTAAATTGTGCCCATTTCGGGCTTTTTCTTCATTCTCATTCGAAAAAACATGAAAATCGTGACTGTTTGCTTTATAATAAGTAACAGATAATGCAAAACATAGACAAGGAGAGGTTTTCCAAATGATTTTTAAAGTATTTTATCAAGAAAAATTAACTGAGGTTCCAGTACGTGAAAATACAAAAGTTTTATATTTAAAGGCTACGTCTGAAAAGGATGTTCGTACAAAATTAAATAAGTTCGCATATAATATCGAGTTTGTTCAGTCTGTTACTGGCGCTCATCTTGAATATGAAAAAGAAAACGCTGATTTAACATTAGCGGAAATCGTATAGCGATATGAAATTTCTAAAAAACGACCAAGTTGCTGTATTTGCTCTCGGTGGGCTTGGTGAAATCGGTAAAAATACATACGCTGTTCAATTTCAAGATGAAATTATTATAATTGATGCTGGAATTAAATTTCCAGAGGACGAACTTCTCGGAATCGATTATGTAATACCAGACTACACTTATTTTGTGCGAAACGAAGATAAAATTAAAGGGTTATTCATTACACATGGTCACGAAGATCATATCGGCGGAATCCCTTACCTATTACGTCAAGTGAACATCCCGATTTACGGCGGAAAATTAGCAATTGCACTCATCAAAAACAAATTAGAAGAACACGGCTTACTTCGTAAAGCAAAACTTTACGAAATTCAAGAAGATGACGTTATTAAATTCAAAAAAACGTCTGTATCCTTCTTCCGTACAACTCACAGTATTCCAGATTCGTACGGCGTTGTTGTGAAAACACCTCAAGGTCAAGTTGTTCATACAGGTGATTTCAAATTTGATTTCACACCAGTTGGTGAACCAGCTGATTTAACAAAAATGGCTGAAATCGGTAAAGATGGCGTGCTATGTCTATTATCTGATAGTACGAACAGTGAAGTTCCAAACTTTACTATGTCTGAGCGTCGCGTTGGTGATAGCATTCAAGACATTTTCCGTAAAGTAGACGGACGGATTATATTCGCAACCTTTGCATCAAATATTCACCGCTTACAACAAGTTATTGAAGCTGCTGTTGAAAACAACCGTAAAGTAGCTGTGTTTGGTCGAAGTATGGAAGCAGCGATTGAAATCGGACAAAACCTTGGTTATATTCGTTGCCCGAAAGATACATTCATAGATGCATCTCAACTAAACCGCTTACCAGCTAATAAAGTTGTTATTTTATGTACAGGTAGTCAAGGTGAACCGATGGCAGCACTTTCACGTATTGCAAACGGTACACACCGCCAAATTCAAATTATTCCTGGAGATACAGTTGTTTTCTCTTCTTCACCAATTCCAGGAAATACAATTAGCGTAAGTCGTACAATTAACATGTTGTACCGCGCTGGCGCTGATGTAATTCACGGGAAACTTTCAAATATCCATACAAGTGGACACGGTGGGCAAGAAGAACAAAAGTTAATGTTACGTCTAATTAAACCGAAGTACTTCATGCCAATTCATGGTGAATATCGTATGCAGCGTATGCACATGAACATAGCAAATGATTGTGGTATCCCTGAAGAAAATTGCTTCATTATGGATAATGGCGATGTTCTTGCTTTACGTTCTGATGAAGCTAGCGTAGCTGGAAAAATCCCATCTGGTTCGGTCTACATTGATGGAAACGGTATTGGGGATATCGGCAATATCGTATTACGAGATCGTCGTATCCTTTCTGAAGAAGGACTTGTAATTGTAGTTGTAAGCATTGATATGAAAGAATTTAAAGTTGCAGCAGGACCTGATATCATCTCACGCGGTTTCGTTTACATGCGTGAAAGCAGCGATTTAATCAATGATGCACAAACATTAATTACAACTCATTTAGAAAAAGTAATGGAGCGTAAAACAACACAATGGTCTGAAATTAAAAATGAAATTACAGACACATTAGCTCCATTCCTATATGAGAAAACGAAACGCCGTCCAATGATTTTACCAATCATTATGGAAATATAAGAAAAAGGACAATGCTATGAAGGCATTGTCCTTTTCTTTTCTCTTATCTTAAAAAGTGTTTAAATCGATCCACTTCATCGTCATGACCAATGACAATTAATATATCTCCTGCTTGAATATTCTCCGTAGCCCGAGGGGATACGATAACTTCTTTACCTCGTTTAATTGCTACAATATTCAATCCAAACTTCGCACGAATATCTAATTCAATTAAAGAGTGCCCATCAATTTTTTTATTCGCAATAATCTCTACAATACTATGCTCATCTGAAAGCTCAAGGTAGTCTAACACATTGCTTGATGCAATATTATTAGCAATCCTTTTTCCCATATCACGTTCTGGATGCACAATATGATCTGCACCTATTTTACTTAACACTTTTTCATGATAATCATTTTGAGCTTTTACAGTAATATTTTTTACACCCAATTCTTTCAAAATCAAAGTAGTTAAAATACTTGAATTTAAATTATCTCCAATAGCAACGACTACGTGATCAAAATTTCGAATACCAAGGCTTTTTAATACCATCTCATCTGTTGAATCTGCAATTACAGCATGCGAAGCTATATTTGCAAATTCATTAATTTTATCCTCATCTGAATCGATTGCCATTACTTCCATACCTAATTGAGCTAGTTCTCGGCAAATACTTCCACCAAAGCGACCAAGTCCAATGACAGCAAACTCTTTTTCTTTCTCACCCACAGGAATTCCTCCAATAACTTCAAGTACTATTTATTTTCAGTGTAACACACTTTATATGCGTCACAAAAACTGTAATTAGCTCTTATTTTTGTTTTTGTATATAAAAATATTGTTGCAAGTAAAAAGCGATACCAACAAGTAACATAGCAAATACAAATATATTTCCAAACGAACTAAATGTTTCAAAAACGAATAATAATGTTTCTTGACCAAAAAAGGCAAATAGCAGCTGTATGAATGCAAATAACAACGCCCATATGTAATGATGTTGATGAAATAAATAATGCGTTGCACCTAAAAAAGCAATAAACGAAAAGATAAAGATCCACCAATTTTCTAAAAATAGTTGCCAATTAGAAAATTGATATCCATTTACTAATATCGCAATAAGCGCGATAACTGCCATCGTCGGCACACTCCAAAATAATGCCCGTCCTCTAAAGAAACGAGTGCCTTTAACATCTCCTTTTTCATGTGCAATATATGTTAGTACTACTGTGCTTATATACAAAACAGAAAGAATTGTTAAAACGATAATGAGCCAAAAATGTAATTGATAATATTCATGTTCTATATTTGTCACGATTGCAGCTAACATACACGGAATTAACATTCCCGTCCAACCATCTACTTTTCTTTCATTCCAAAAGACCGTATTACCAATCCTTATTCCTAACAGCATAAAAATAATGATACCCAATACAAATAACGTAGTTTTATTCCCTACTAAACTCGTTGAGAAAGCAATTAATCCAATAAATAAAAAGAGCACAAACCCATTCATAATTTCTAGTACAGGTGATAAATATCTCTTCACCCATTTGTATGTTTCGTCATATTCATTATTATCTACTAAACGATAGGCATAAAAACTTATCCCAAAATAAACCGCCGCAATAATAACATACGCATATAAGACGAAACATAAAATCGCACTGCTAATTTGCACGTAATTCCCCACCCTTTTTTCTATGTTTCACATTGATTTTACACACTTTTCATACTAAAAGTAAACATATATAAGTTAGTCAAATAATTAATAATGAGCAGTGGCTAAAAACCCCCTGCTCATTATTAAAACAGTCCAATTAACTTTATTCTTTCATTTGTATGTAAATGTCTAAAATCACTCTATACGAGCGTTACTTACACCTCATAACAAAAAGTTTTTTGGAACCTTCAATAAAGCGGAAGTTTTATTTTCTATTCCCTTTCCACTTTACATATTGGCTTAAAAATGTAATTGCCTTTTCAATCACTTCTTCGTCTGGCTTTAATTTCGCATGATGTAAACCATATTCTGAATTTACTCCAAGCCAAAACATAAATCCAGGGATTTCTCGAAGCATATAACCAAAATCTTCACCTGTCATTGCCTCAGTACATGTAATAACATTCATATCTGTTTGTTTATGTACAAATTGCATAAACTCTCTCGTTAACTCTTCATGGTTATATACTTGATGATACATTGCTCCGTAATCTATAATTGCCTCACACTGGAAAGAAGCTTCGATACCTGCAACAATTGCCTCAATTCTGCTTTTCACACGCTTCATTGATTCTACTGATAATGTTCGAATCGTTCCTTCTAAACGAGATTTTTCTGCAATAATATTTTGAACCGTACCACCTGTAATTTTCCCGATTGTAATTACTGCACTATCAAGAGGATTTACATTGCGACTAATAACGGATTGAAGCTGTGTAACAAGATGACTCGCTGCGACAATCATATCATTTGCAGTATGCGGATAGGCAGCATGGCCACCTTTCCCTTTTAAATCAATATATAATTCTGAAGTATTAGCAAATAACAGTCCTTCTTTCGTTGCAATTGTCCCTACAGCGTATTCTGGTGCAATATGAAGACCAAGAATTATATTTGGTTTCCATTCTTTTAACTCTTCACTTTCTAACATAGGAAGAGCACCGCCTGGTCCTTCTTCTGCTGGCTGGAATAGAAATACAAGGTCATCATCTATTCTTTCGCTCACAGCTTTCGTTAGAAGGCCTAAACCGATTGTTGTATGTACATCGTGGCCACATGCATGCATCATTCCTTCATGAATAGAAGCAAACTCATATCCAGTTTCCTCTGTAATTGGCAGACCATCTATATCTGCACGATAACCTATTATTTTTTCTGGATTTTTTCCATTTACTTTAACGATTACACCCGTTTTCCATGTCTTCACTTCCACAAATTCAAGAGAAAGTGTTCCTATATAATCTAAAATATACTGTTGTGTTTCCCATTCCTTAAATCCGATTTCTGGAATTCTATGTAGATCTCTACGAATTTGGACAAATTTGCTTACTGTCATTTTTGCACCTCTATCTATAAAAAGCGTAAGAGCCCATTTACGCTCTTACGCTTTTTTTTCTTTTTATTTCTCTGGGTTTAATTGACGAAGCTCTTGTTTAATTTCTGTTTTTGCTTTTGTCTTCTCATCAATTTCTTTAATTACACGTGCTGGAGTACCTGCAACAACTGTGTATGGAGGCACATCTTCTGTTACAACAGCTCCCGCTGCTACAACTGCACCTTTACCTACTGTAACACCCTCTAAAACAACTACGTTTGCACCGATTACTACATCATCTTCAACGATAACTGGTTTTGCAGAAGGTGGCTCAATAACACCTGCAAGTACAGCACCTGCACCTACGTGACAGTTTTTACCGACTGTTGCACGTCCACCAAGTACTGCGTTCATGTCGATCATAGAACCTTCACCAATTACAGCACCAATGTTAATTGTTGCATTCATCATAATTACAGCGTTGTCACCAATTTCAACATGGTCACGAATAATAGCACCGGGCTCGATGCGAGCTTTAATACCTTTTAAATCAAGCATTGGGATTGCAGAATTACGACGATCGTTTTCTACAACGTAGTCAACGATGTGCTTATTATTCTCATCAAGAATTGTCTTAATTTCAGACCATTCTCCGAATAATACACCTGATTTTTTATTCACAAATGCTTGTACTGTTTCAGGGAATGTTACTTCTTTTAAATCCCCTTTTATGTATACCTTTACAGGAGTTTTCTTTTCACTTTTTTGAATAAACGAAATAATTTCGTTAGCGTCCATCATTTTCATTCTTGTTGCCTCCTAAATCCATTTATAATGTTACTCTACCAAACGAAAGAGCGAGTAGCAAGATAATAATCTTATTTTTCCCTTTGAATTTCTTCTATAATTTCTAAAAATGCTTGTACTTGCTTCAACTGCCTTGCTGAGTCACTTGTTAACAACCATGTTTCTCTCGTCAATTGAACAGGTGTTTTATACATATTTTCCTGTACTTCCTTTAAAACAGTAGAAGGTAAAAGGGCATAACCTATACCATTTAAAACAAGTTGTTTGCATGTTTCAATTTGGTCAACTACAATCGTTCGCTTAGGCGGATTAGAAAATAAACCATACCACCAATTTTGTATTTGTCCATAATAAGTCGAGTCACTTTTAAATTGAATGAACGGCCTATTTGTTTCTTTTAGCATCGAAATATCTTTTATTTCTTTATCAACTAAATACAGTTCATCTTCAAATAATTTTTGCTTTTGACCTTTATATTCTTGTGTTCCCCTCAGTATAGCAACATGAACGTCTCCTTCATAAAACTGCTTTTGCACTTCACTACTCCATCCAGTAAACAGCGATATCTTTACAGAAGGATATTTATGCACAAACTTTTTCAAAACAGGAGGAAGCCAATATTGACCAATAACTGATGCAACAGCTATTTTTAACGTTCCATGAGTTTCCGTTCTAAAAACAGCTAGCTCACTTTTTATATCCTCTTCCTTTTGCAACATTTCTTTGGCATAATTTGCAACTTTTTCCCCTTCAGGTGTAATTGTCAATCCTTTTTGTGAGCGAATAAAAAACTTCATTCCCCATTGTTTCTCCATAGATTGTAATCGTTGACTCAGCGCAGGTTGGGAAACAAATAAACGTTCCGCCGCTTTTCTCATATTTGATTCCTGAGCTAACACAACCATCATTTGAAAATCATCAATTTGCAACTTTCTCCCTCTTTCCTTAGCTTCCATACACCTTATTTCAACAAGCTTTCATTCAGAAAATACAATTTTCCAGCGCAAACTTTCCTTATGTTTTATGTCTTTTTAAATATAATACATACACAAGTGATATGCACGAAAAAAAGTGACTTCTTCGTTTCTATGAAGTCACTTTTCTCACGTTATCGATTATGTTGCCTTACTTTCTTATTCAACAATTTTAAAATAGCACGACGTGTTAAAATCCCCTCAAAATAGCCTTCTTCATTAACAGCACAAATAAAAGGATGATCAATTGTCATTTCTAAAGCTTTTGCAAATGAATCTTCTAATTTAAGAAAAGGTATATCTTCCTTCATCACCTGCTCTACTTTCATATCATCAAGTCTTTCAAACTCAATACGCTCTAATCCTAACATACCATCTAATATCATGGCAGTACTAATCAAACCATGTAATTTATACATTGGATCTAAGACAGGTATCGCCGAATATCCAGATTTCACAAGAACGAGTAAAGCATGTTCTAAACCATTTCCAATTTGGACATGAGCTACTTTTTCCGATGAAATCATTAAATCCTTCACAAGAATTTGTTGAAATTCGTCTTTCGGAATACTAATCATATTACATCCCCCATTTTCCCTTTTTCCTGCTTATGTTCATAACTCTATTCACATTTTATGACAGCGTTTTCACATTATTATTTTGTCCTAAATTTATTTCAATAAAAATACAATCACACAGCTATTTTAGCATACAGCACAAAAAAAAGACTACCATTCCGGTAGCGCTTAATACCCTTTATTTTTTAATCTGTAAAATAACCTTGTAATTTTTTTATATTGCATCACATCCGTCTGTTTCAAACCATTCTCAATATCTGTAAGTTCCACAGCTAAAATTTCACTTGCATAATTTTGCTGAAATAAAATATCTAGTAGTAAACTTTCTTCTTCCTTCGTTAAAACAACTTCCCTTTGCATATACCCCTCTCCTTACAATCGCATCGTTACTCTTATTATATAAAAAATTTAACCTATTTAATAGATGTAATATTCAGTTTTTACCAAAAGATATGTAGCAATTGTAAACATACAAAAAGTCATTTCGTATATCGATTTGCATAGCTAAACGCCGCATAAGCATCCGGCTTAATTTTTGCAGTTAATCCCATCGCTCGAATTTTTTCTGTCATATCTAAAATAAATTCCTTTGTTAAACCATCATTCCCAATGTCTAAATGAATTTCCATTATGAATCCAGCCCCATCTTGAGCATAAGGATGCAATAACTCCCATATTGTTTGTATATGAGTAGGTGTAAATAGACATGCGATTTCTTGACTAAACTGCGTTTCTAAATATATTTTCTCACGTAAGGTTGCTGGCTTATCTTTTACTGATCTATGGTGTAAACAACCCCAGGCACCTTTTCCAACACGATGAATATGGATTGCTGTAATAAACCTCGTATCCTTTTGATGTGCTTGCGAGTCTGTCCCAATGGATAATCGATATAAATTTCGTGGATCCTTTTCAATGAAACTACAAATACGGCTAAAGACCATATCAAAATTTAAATGTCTCTCTGAAACATTGTAAAATTTATGTGCACCGTCCACAGAGTCACGTCCTTTCAATTAGACAGACTTTTCGTATTCTCATTGTATGGGACAAAAACTAAAATTATAACTTCCTATCCTTTATTCGTTTCAATATTTCGAATTACAAAGTGACAAACTTGGCACGTATAAATTACATTTTGATTAGATTGAGCCGTTAATACATGAGTAATCTCAGCAGAGCTTTGACAATTAGGACAAATCACAACTGGTAAATGTTCCATACGATAACCTCCTAGTTATATTTCTCCCACTATTTGCAGAACCCAGCAATTGTGAGAAGTTTAGCTTCACATATTCATCCGGTTGGCGGGACTACTTATCCACATGGATAGGCAAACTTACACAGATTAAATTTTCATTTTAATACCATTGTAGGAAAAATAAAAAAATTCTATACATTACGCTGGAAAGTAATAGAACTAAAAAAGGTACTGCCATATGGCAGTACCTTTTTTATATGTATCAAGAAATGATATCGTAAATCTCAATTGCAACCATGTCGATATTATCGAATTGGTACACTTGAGGTTTTTCACCTTGTTGATACACTTCTAACTCATACATTTCACTTTTATCGAAAAATTTCACGCTACATTTGCGCTCACCGTTCACTTCAAAATAGCGTTGTGCTACTTCACCGCTTTCAGCTTGTTCTTGTAGACTAACAAGTCGAGTTAAAATTCCTTGGAGTAGAGACATGAAATCTCTCCTTTCTCTGATCTTCCTACCAATAGGTTTTACAGCTATACTCATTCTATCCGTCATAACAGAAAAAATGTTCCACACTCTAGGATAAAGGTTATTGGCCAGAAACTCAACTAAAAATTTGTCGAAATGCGAAGGAAAAAACAGAAAGAACATATTTCCCCTTCTTTATTGCGGTTTTTATACTGGAAGAATATAATAAAAAACAGAAAAAAGGAGGAATTACAATGAAAAAAATTGAGGTTTATACACAACCTGATTGTCCGCCATGTGTTATTGTTAAAGAATTTTTGAAGCATAATAACGTTGCATATGAAGAATTTGACGTAAAAAAAGACGCTGCTGCTCGCAATCGTCTTTTAAACGACTATGATTCTTATTCAACTCCAACAGTCGTAATTGATGGCGAAGTAGTTGCAGGTTTTCAAATTGAAAAGTTACAAAAACTACTCAATATAGAATAGGAATAGGTAAATACCTATTCCTATTCTTATCCCGCTATTTGTAGGTAGTAAAACCCAAAAAATTTAGCTAAAGCAAAGGAGTTAGATGGGCTAGTAATCCCTCCCACTGATTAAAAGTTTCACTTTATAATTGTTGCAACCTTTTTATTTCAGTTAAGAGTTCCTGACTTTCATGATATCCTGCTAACTTCCATTTATCTTGATCCCTTTTCAATGTTACAATTTGATATTGTCCACTTTTTGTCCGCTCATATACATATAAATTTTTATGTTCTTCATCATACGATATTTTCGTTTCTGAATTAAAAGAAAACGGTGCTTCTTTTGCCGGAAGTAAATATTCACCACTTTGTTTATCACTTCTGCTATTTTCATCTGTAAACACTTGAAGGAAATTATCTGTAAAATACGGTGATAACGTCTCTATCATCTTATTCATCGGCAAATGCTTCCCACGAATTGAAAACTGGGTTTCATAGCCTTTTTGTATCGTTGTAAATACTTCTTTCCGATCAACTTTCACTTCCTCTTTCCCTAAAACAGTCGTAACACTATAACCAACTAGAAAGGCAACACATACAAATAGAACAAGCCATATTCCATATTTCCTCATTTTTTCACCTTCCTTTTAAAAGAACTTGTCTTTGTAGTATTCATTGTAACAATGATTATGCAAAGAAAGGACAGATTTCGTTCGTAAAATCTTTACAACGATAGACAGCATTTTCATCACCATTTTCACTATTACCAATTTATGATAAAAACAAACAAAAAATGCACGAATCTCTTCGTGCATTAAAATAAAACATCTTCTTCATATAAATATTCATAAGATAAATCTATAAATAAAAAGTTGTCATCATCTATTGGGAAAGAAAATGTTCGTACCATTTCGCCCGTTTCGATATCTGCATATAAATCTGAAAGCCTTGCCTTATTCTCAAAACGCATTTTCATGATATTCTCGAGAAAATACGGGCGCCAACTCCAGTTCTTCATATAATAATCCGGCATCACAATCCATTCTCCATCTTTTTTCATAACATTTCCTGATTGTTGGAAACCATCTTCATTACAAATAAATATACGAAAACTACACTGTGATACACTTTGACTAAATTGTAATAACCAATCATTTATATCTTCATTCTTTTTTTGTTTTGATAAAACATCGCCAATGCGATCGCGTAACATCTCTGTCAAATTATAAATTTTTTGTAACTTCTTCTTTTCATGCTGAATAAACTGATGACATTCATTACCAAGTCGCTCTTTCAAAACATTCGTTTCAATAAAATCAGGTAAACATTCTTTCAAATAATTACCTTGATAATATCTTCCGCCGTTCTTCCAAGCATATTGCAGTTGATAAAAAGCATCTATTTCTTCATATAACAAAGTTGCACCAATTCTTCTAGCAAGTAATGATAAAGAATATAAAATATCTTGATAAGATTGTAAAAGTGCTGTTTGCCTTAAATTCGTTAAATCTACTTTTAAAATATCAGGTGCTAACACGCTAATACGCTCTAAATTACTTGTGCCCGTTCCGACTTTATTAATCGAAATTTGAATACCATATGTACGATAATACATAAGCAAATGATTAAATTGCTCTATATCTTCTTTACATTCATGTTCTGTAATCTCTAAAACAATTTGTTTTAAATTTAAACCTTGTTCTTCATACCTCAATAAAAGTTGAAGCAAGCTTTCATCATCATCATTCATTAATACATTAGCATTCCGATGTATAAATAATAATAATTTTTGATCGCTTTCTAAATAACGATTTAAAGCTTTTTCTACTATAATATTATCCGCTTCCAGTTGAAATTCACTTGGAATCGAATCATCGTGAAAGAAAGAAGCTAAACTTTGTATGCCCTCTTCTGTTTGAATACGTCCTACTACTTCATATCCAATTACAGTATGCTCATCAGCACTAAAAATAGCTTGATAATAAGGAAGGACTTTATCCAAGTTACTCATTACATCTAATGCATCTATCAACGTGCTTCCCTCCCTTTACTTTTCAAAAATTATAACATGATATTTACGGAAAAATAATAAAAAATCCCTTCAGTTTTCCTGAAGGGATTAGAGGGGTAAAATGCTAAGGGGAATTAGCAATTCTACTATGAAGAAAAAAGAGGTCTTAAATATAACGTATATATGACCTCTTGTAAACACTTTTCTTTCATATGTCACAATTCCGTCACATTTAACCATAAAAAAATAAATCAAACATTCATTTTTTTATCCCTTTTAAAATGGATATTGATGTAAATGTTGTCCTCCATCCATTGTCATGCAAGTTCCATTTATGTACGCAGCTTCATCTGAGCATAAATAATAAGCTAGACCAGCGATTTCTTCTGGCGTACCCAGCCTTCCAAGCGGAACACTTTGTATCGTACGCTTAGCCATTTCTTCTGAAATCCATAATTTATCAGCACCGCCCGTACGTTCAATTGGTCCTGGCGCGATAGCGTTAACTCGTATTCCATATTTACGTCCCCACTCAACAGCGAGCGTCTTCGTCATCGCTAATACCCCTGCCTTCGCTGCAGCCGAATGAATAACTCCTGGACCTGCATCCCATGCATATGTTGCTACCATGTTAATGATATTCCCTTTTATACCTTTTTCAATCCAATATTTTCCGACAGCATGGCTACAGTAAAATGTACCGTTTAACACAATATTAATGACTGAATTCCAACCATTCACAGATAAATCTTCTGCTGGACAAATAAAGTTTCCAGCTGCATTATTTATTAAAACATCAATTCGACCAAACTTCTCATCAATCTGTTCAATCATTTTCTGAATGTCATCCGTATTTCTTACATCCATTTGTACAGGTAATACTTGCCCCGGAAATTGTTCAATTTCCAACTTTGTTTCCTCTAGTTTTTCCTTTGTACGTCCTGTAATAACAACTCGTGCCCCTTCTTTTGCAAAACGAGTCGCCATTCCTTTTCCCATTCCACTCGATCCACCTGTTATAATAACTACCTTCTCTTTCACATACATCCCCTCCAAAAAATGAATACACATTCATTTTATCACTTTATTTAATAGAAATCTTTATATTTTTAAACTTTTCTGATATTTTAATGTAAAGAATTTTCTTTTCATTCATTTTTTTTCGTAATCTATACTAAATTTTTATTATGTAAAGTATATTTTAAATAAACTGAAAGGAGATTCGAGTAGCCTATAAATGGAATAAAAACATTGAGGTATACTCATATTTTTATGAAGCACATTACAAGAAGAAATTTTTTAAAAATTGGTATGCGCACTTGTCTCTATTCATTTATAACCAGTGGCATTGGATACTACTATGCTAAATATATAGAACCCCATTTCATTTCTTTTACACAGCACACATTAAAATCACAACTCATCCCAAAAAGTTTTCATGGTATGAAAATTCTTCAATTCAGCGATTTACATCTTGGATACTATTTCTCGCGTCAACATTTATCTCAAGTTGTTTCTAAAATTAATGCTGTAAATCCAGATATTGTCCTTTTTACTGGAGATCTCATTGATAATTACCAAACGTATACTGACACTCCTTTCGTTGCATCCATTTTAAAAAATATACAAGCCCCCTTCGGTAAATTCGCTATTTATGGTAACCATGATCACGGTGGATATGGAACTGAATACTATGAGCACATCATGCGTGAATCTGGATTTGAACTATTGCTAAATAATGAAAAAAGAATTCGTCTAATGGATAATAGTGAGATTTCTATTTTCGGTCTCGATGATATACTACTAGGCAAACCCAAAATAGAGAAAACATTAGAGCATGCACGACAAAATACTTATAACATTGTTCTTGTTCACGAACCAGATATCGCGCCCCAAGTTTCCAGATATCCAATCAACTTGCAACTTTCTGGTCATAGCCACGGCGGACAAGTACAAATTCCTTTTTTAGGAGCTATTATTACACCATCACTCGCCAAAGACTATATTGAAGGCTTCTATACAATTCAAGATTTAACTCTCTATGTTAATCGAGGCCTAGGAAGAACGCGTGTTCCATTCCGTTTTATGTCAAAACCTGAAATTACACTTTTTACACTCCAACATTCGTAATAATTCGCCTATTTTCTTGCATATCCTTTCTTGTACGCGCTCATCCACGTTTCATTTACCATATGATGAAAGTGAGTCCAATAAAGGAGGTATGTTCATGTATCCATATTATCAACCAATCCCAGTCCGTTCAGCACCTATTGGTCCAGTAGGCGACTCACGCTTCTTCCCGTTTTTTGGCGTTCCCTTTCTAGCTGGAATTGCTGGTGGATTACTCGGCGGAGCATTAGCTTTCGGCCCTCGACCATTTTACCCACCTTATCCACCACCTTTCCCGCCGCCAGCACCTTATCCTTGTTACGGTGGACCATGTCAACAACCATACTATTACTAAGTTAAAATAACGATTATTTCAAATGTTATTCTCTCAACGAGCCACCTTATTACACGCTTATAATAAAACTATTGTTTCTACTCATCCTCCCATTTTGGGAGCATATGAGTAGAAAAAAGTAAAAACCTCTTATAGACATAAGAGGTTTTTACTTTTTTCATTATTCAGCATCTGTATTTTGATACGCCATCTTAAACAACTTCACTTGGCTATCAATTTCTTCTGTACTACCATTAATAACATAATAGTAATCACCATCTTTATTTTGTTCACGTGTTTTCACATTATCAGCTAATGTAAGCTGTAAAATCGCCTTAATTCGTGCCTTCATTTCAATATCTAATATCGGGAAAGATATTTCCACTCGCTTCTCCATATTTCGCGTCATCCAATCAGCTGAAGATAAATATATTTTCTCCTCCCCATTATGATGGAAATAATAAATACGGCTATGTTCTAAATATCTTCCAACAACACTAACTACACGAATATTTTCACTTACATTTGGAATACCAGGTCGTAGGCAACATGTTCCTCGAACAATGAGCTCTACCTTTACTCCAGCTTGTGATGCTTCGTACATTTTTTTAATTAATGGTTTATCTGTTAATGAATTCATCTTAGCGATAATATATCCATTTCCATATTGCCTATGATAACGGATTTCTTCATCTATTAAATCCATAAATTGTTCTCTTATATCAAATGGAGCAACAGATAAATGATGAAAATGTGGCTTTGTTGTATAACCACTTAAATAATTAAAGAAATTGGTTGCATCAACCCCAAAGTCTTTTCTTGATGTAATATATCCAAAATCAGTATATAACTTCGCTGTTGCATCATTATAGTTTCCAGTTCCAAGATGTACGAACCTTTCGATTTTTCCGTTTTTTCTTCTTACAACTAACGTAATTTTACTATGTGTTTTCAAGTGACTTACACCGTAAATAACATGACAGCCTGCCTGTTCCAATTCTTTAGCCCAATGAACATTGTTTTCTTCATCAAATCTTGCCTTTAATTCAACTAATACCGTCACTTGTTTTCCCTTTTCAGCCGCTATCTTTAACGCCTGAATAATTGGTGAATCACCACTTACTCGATATAACGTTTGTTTAATCGCAAGTACATTTGGATCGTCTGCCGCATCACGGACAAAATCAACTACCGGCTGAAATGATTCAAAAGGATGATGTAATAAAATATCATGCTCAATTGCTTTTTCAAATACATCTTCTTCATCACCTAAATCTTGAGGCGGTTGCGGAATAAGAGCCGGATATACAAGATGTTCATATAAAGGAGCTAGTTTTTTATATAAAGAAAACAAACATGTTAAATCTAATGGCCCATCCATTATATATACATCTTCATCTTTTACTTCCAGAACCTCATATAATAACGCTAATACTCTTTCATCAATGTGTTCTTTCCCAACTTCTAAACGTACAGCCCCCCCCCACTTACGTTTTTTTAATTCTTTTTCAATTACCTTTAATAAATCTCTCGCACCTTCTTCATGAATCGTTAAATCTGCATTGCGTGTAATACGGAAACGAGTAACAGATGATACTGTATATCCCGTAAATAATTTATGAGTAAAGCTACTAATTACGTCTTCTAATAAAATAAATTTATGCTTTTGCCCTTCGCTCGGTAAAAATATGAAGCGCTCAAGTAATGAAGGAACTTGTACAATTCCTAGCTTCGTCCGATTCTCTTCCTCTGCTTGCTTCTCATCATATAAAAGAGTAGCTAAATTCAAACTTTTATTTAATAACATTGGAAATGGGCGATATGCATCAATAGCTACAGGGGTTAACACCGGAAAAATTTGCTCATCAAAATACTCTTCTATAAATTCTCGCTGCTCTTTCGTCAAATCATGGAATGTTAAACGTTCAATTCCCTCTAACTCAAGCGCTGGCAATACATAATTTTTAAATGTATCATATTGTACTGTCATTAGTTCATGGGCTTTTATCGCAATTTTATTTAGTTGCTTTTTTGGTGTTAAGCCAGCTTTATTTTCTGGCTGATTAAATCCAGCACTCACTTGATCCTTTAATCCCGCTACACGTACCATAAAGAATTCATCTAAATTCGAACTAAAAATACTAATAAATTTCAATCTTTCCAAAAGTGGATTTTTTCCATCTTGCGCTTCTTGTAGTACACGTTCATTAAATGCTAGCCAGCTTAACTCTCGATTATTGTAATAAGCTGTATCATTTAAATTTACTGCATTCCCCTTCGATAATTCCATTCTCTTCACACTTCCCCTTGAAACTTTTTTACTATAATTTAGTTAATTTTATTTTATCAAATTACAATATTACAAAGTGTAAATTTTTCGTAAAGACATCCGTACGACCTAATGTTTTAGTTCAAATAACAAGTTAATATTCGTTTTTAATACTCTTTCTAACTGTTTTTTTTGTTTTTCAGCTTGCACTTTTTCTGCTAATGCAGACTGTTCACATAAAACTTTAAACGTTAATGCCTCTTTGCTTTCTGTTATAGATATGGTTTCAACAAGCGATCGTTGCCTTGCATTTAAAGCAGCTGAAAATTGTAAAACAGCTCCTAATAGACGGATTTTTTTTTGTTCACTTTTATCAAACCAACCTTCAAATGGAGATAAATGTTGTTTAAATAGCATTTTTGATTTATAAGATGCAATAAGCGCTAACCTCACTCTATCTTTATGCATCATGCCATCAATTGTCTTATTCGCCAATAAATAAAACGTATGTAAACGGCTCGCTTCTTCGTCTATATATTTGCCTATATTAAATACTTTCGCTGCTTGATGGAATACTTCCCAGTCTTTTACTGACATAGAAATAAGCCCTATTTCCTCAAGTTGTTTGCAAATTAGTCTTCCATGTTTAATAAGTTGAATAACAAATTCCATGTCCATTTCGTATTCATGTGATAGTAAATGCAAACTTTCTTCAACTACGTTCGGATAATATGAAATCCCCAAATCTTTTGTCAACTCTTCATAGAAAACACCTTCTCTTAATCCTTTTCTACTTAATACAAATGCCGGTGCCTCTATAACATTAACAAGTGTATGAAATACTTCAACCGCTGGAATAATCGTATCCGCTCGATCTTTTGCCAATCCTTCCAATTTCTGAAGTTCTATGAACGACAATTTTTCCAACTCATCTTTTACATTTTCAATATCTTCTTCTTTCATCTTGTATAAATGTAATCCTGCTATAGGATAACATATTAAATTTTGATGGATTTTTACTAAGTTCCTCGCACTACCACCAATTGCAATAAGAGGCAATTTCTTATTGATGAACCATGGTAACGTTTGAAATTGAAATTCTAAATAATGTTGCATTCCCTCTAACTCATCTTTAGTAGGAATGTCACCTTTAATAAATTGTTGCTTTAAAGAAAGTGCCCCAAAAGGAAAACTATGGTACTCTAAAATCTCTCTATTTCTAAAGTATGTAACTTCCGTACTTCCCCCACCAATATCTACCGTTATTCCTTCTGAAAACGATGTAGAATTCATAACCGCCAAGTATCCGTAACGCGCTTCCTCATATTCTGATAATACTCTAAGAGTAAAGTCCGTTTGTCCTTCAATAAGCTTTTTAATTTCCTCTTGATTCTCAGACTGTCTAATTGTTGCTGTTGCAACACAAAGTACATGATGCAACTGATGGAACCTTGTACTTTCTTGAAATTGAAATAATGTCTGTAATAATACTTCTATTCCCTCTTCATTCAACACACCATCAATTAAGTAATTCCTTAACCTAGCAACCACTTTCGTATTTTCAATCTCTTTATAAAAACCTCCATTTTGCTTTTCATAAATAACTAAACGCATTGTATTAGATCCAATATCTATAATGGCATACTGTTGTTTTAATATTTCTTTCAAACTTCTCACTCTTTCATTATCAAATTTCAAAAACATATTCTATTACTATTATACAAAATAGTTGTTTTTTGTAACAATATTGCTTTAATATTGAAAATATATACAATCACTTTTTGCATATAATAAAAACCTATTTTATTTATGCTATAATAATGAAAAATTGAAAGGAGATTCAATATGAAACCTTCACAACCACAATCTCAATTACAAAACCAACATTCTATTAATCGACTAGCTCAATCTATTTTCGTTGTGAATCGTCATGCTAAAGCAGCTACTAATCCTAAATATTTATACTGGTTAAAAAAGACAGCTTTAGAGCGTTTGATTGCTGAAAAAAAAGCAATTAAAGAAGGATTACATTTTTCTAGAAACCCACGTTTTAGCCAACAACAATCTGATGTCCTTATACGTTTAGGCGATTATTTTTTCCACATCCCTCCTACGAAAGAAGATTTTCGAATTCTACCGCATCTTGGTCATCTTGAATCCTCCTATCGAAATCCGAAAACAACCTTATCTTTAACAGTAGCAAAAAAAACACTTCAAGATTATATTGGGCCTGAAGCATTGAAACAAGAAAAAAAATTAAGTGAACCGGTTCCATGGTATAGTCGTACTTATACAAAAAAATAAAACAGTTTGGCCAAGTGTAGGCCAAACTGTTTTATTTTTTCTCTTCTTTAATTTTAATATTTGCTTGTTTATAAAAAGCTACTTTTTCTGTATTATAAGACTTTGTGAATTCATTAAATTTATCTTTTTCTGACTCAATATCCTTATAAGATTGATTTACTACTTTTACTTTTTCACTAATATCTTTTAATTTAGTACCTTTATCTTGTAACATTGTATATAACTCTTTTTCTTGTTTTAAAGATTTATTATAGCTGTCATACATTTTATTAAATGAATCGTGTCGTTTCTCATACATGCTTTTCACTTTATCAGCTTGATCTTTCAACTTATTATCTTCAATTTTCTTCACATACTTATCAGCTGACTTCACTTCTTCTTGCGCTTTATTTAAGGCCTCTTTTTCTTTTGTAAGTACTTTTTCTCGTTCAGTTGTATTCTTTGCTGCTTGATTCAGTTTTTCTTTAACAGTTTGATTATTATCTTTTCCTTCTTGCACAATCTGGTTATATAATTCTTGTCCTTCTTTCTCTAAAGTCTCAAGTTTTTTTGCATCTTCAAACATTGTTTTTTCTTGTTTAGCAGCGTTTTCAAACGCTACATATAATTCTTCTTCTGGTTTCGGTCCAAAACAACCGGCTAATAAAGTCATTGATAATGCAGTTATAATTGCTAATTTACTATATTTCAACATCTCTTCCTCCTACTTATAAACGACCATCGTGTAATATAAAAAAGTTATAAAATATGTAATTGTTCTATACACTCGCATCTTTTTTACGAAGATCATTAATATTGTTTGTACAAATTATTACTTAATATTACATTATTCTTTTTGAAGTATTTAGCAGTTCCATATCCATCTTTAAGTATAGTACTTCGTGTTCTTTAAAATCTGTTCACACTATGTATTACCTTAATGGCCACAGAATTTCACCTCAGTCTTAATAAGACTATAATAGTTCACCTGATAAAAGGTGATCGTTCCGCTCTCACGTCTATCATTCCCTTTCCAGCTTTCTATCAAATAATCTCTTTGTTCATTTTACACAGTACAATCGATATCTCGCAACAACTTACAAATATTCTTTTCATTTCCTAAAAAGGAAAAGTGTAGAGCTTGCTTTCCTCTACACTTTTAAAATAAAACACATTGTGCAAATTGCATTGACACTACCATCATAATTATATGCTTATTTCATATATTTTTAAAGACTTTTATTACAAACGCAGCGTTTTTTTGTAATAAAAGTCAAAAAAATGTTACAAATAAAACTTCTTCCTATCAAATATCTTCAAATCAAAGCTTCACTCATTTTCTTGCAAATTTCTATACTGGTACAATTGATTTTGCGACTTTCTCAACAGTTCTTCAAACGTTTTTCCTTCTACTGGATAGCTAGCTGCTCCAAATAAAAGAGTGACACTGAGTAAATCACCTTCTATTTCACTTTCAATATTTTTCATTAATCTGTTTGTTATTGTTGATGTTTCATGACCATTATCAATTGCTACAATAACATACTTATTTTCATCCCACTTTGTAACAACATCTCCCTTCCGAATTGACTTTACAATGGTACTCTCTAATTTTTGTACTAACACTCCCAATTTTTTTTCTTGCAACGTGTCTTTTAATCCTTCCCATTCTTTTACAGAAAGAATGTAAACTGTAATATTACGGGAAGCTCTTTCAGATAAAGCGGCTACTTTCCCAAAAAAATCAACAACAAAATCGTTGCTTGCCATTCCTCCTGCTTCTTCATTCATACGCTTGTTCGCTCTTTTATCGTACCAATGTCCAAAATAATAACTTAGTATCATTTGCAATATATAAATAATAAAGACGGTATAAAATGATCGTGAATCCAGTTTTGCAATTACATCCTGAAGTGCAATCCATTCTGTAACTGCCACTGTATTTCCAAGTAATAATCCACTAATTTTCCCTTTATGTTTCATACTTCTCCCCCTTTTATACCAATATATGTTTCTATATCAATAATGTTTTTCTACCAAATAAAAAATGTACATATCCAATGTACATTTCTGCTTAAGCTTGTATACCTTTTCTACTCTATTTCATATATATAATATATAACTTTTATAGAAAGGAGTAATCTATATGCTACAAAAAGAGAATCTATCAGATGCTATGCGGTTACTAGCTGGTTTTCTATTATCATTAAAATTATTATTTACCTCTTTCGGCATACACTTTATTACAAACGATCAAATTGACGCTATTGTTAATGTTGTTTCATTTTTATTTATTCTATACTTTGGCTACAAAAATAACTATGTAGGAAAAAAAGGAATGGAGCAAAAGAAAATACTCAAAAAACACAACCTTCACTAAAAAAAGGAACCTTTTGTACAGGTTCCTTTTTATTATTGACGCACAACAACTTCATTTGTTTGCAGTGGACCATATGATATCTCTTTATCTTGAAATGTATATGTAGCCTGAAAGAATGCTTGTTTAAGAGCTTTATCTTTATTAGCTTTTATTTTACAACGTAGTTCCACCTTTTCATTCGGTAACAAATCATCAATTCGCCACCTTACAAGCTGGAATAAAAACTCACTTATCCCCTTATCAACTTTTAAAGAATTAGGAATATAAGCAAAGTAATCTCGAATCATATGACTTACAACAACTCTCGAAATCATTTCTACCCCTTTATTTTCCACTTCAATTCTCATAATAAGTATGTCGTTTACATCGTAGGTCAATTCATACGAAAATTGTTCTGTATACATACTACCAATTTTTAATGTAACGGCTACTTGAGGAAATTCATTTTCCTTTTTCGATCCGTCAATCCACAATACTGGTTGTAGCGGTATTGAATACTTTCCTGTATCCGAAATTCGTCCCCATATTTTCATAATATATATTCACCTCATTTCAGATGTATCATACACACAATGAATTCCCCAAATTACTAAAGCTTACTACAAGCAATGTTTAATATTTCTCTTCCTTTTATCCTATTCGACAATATGAAGAAAAAACCATTTTTCATCTATTAACAGAAGGTGTTCTTAATGAAATTTTTTTACAATTTACTTTATGGCAATATTCAATATGGCTCACTCGTTCTCTACTCATACGAAAGAATATTTTGACGGAAGAAAAAGTTTGCCTTATAGTCAAATTTGACTATAATATTCTTTATGGCATATCAGTGCACTTATGGAAAAGAAATTAAAATCACCTATACATTTAAATTTTTTATCCACTGCACTCAAAACTTAATATAGTTTACTTATTTCTAAAGGAGGGTTATATTTGGAAACTCAACCATTAAAAAAAGACGCCAACAAGACAAAATTTGTTGTTGCTGGTTTACTGCTTGGTATATTAATGGCCGCAATGGACAATACAATCGTTGCAACCGCAATGGCAACAATTGTTGGAGACTTAGGAGGATTTGATAAGTTTGTTTGGGTCACATCAGCTTATATGGTAGCAACAATGGCAGGGATGCCTATCTTCGGGAAACTTTCTGATATGTACGGGCGGAAACGTTTTTATATTGGTGGCCTCATTCTTTTCTTATTCGGTTCTGCGCTCTGCGGAACAGCTTCAAGTATTGAGCAATTAAGTATTTATAGAGCTATTCAAGGTATCGGTGGTGGTGCCCTTATGCCTATCGCCTTCACAATTATGTACGATATCTTCCCACCAGAAAAACGTGGGAAGATGACAGGACTATTCGGTGCTGTTTTCGGGACCTCTAGTGTATTCGGTCCTTTATTAGGCGCTTATATTACAGACTATATAAGTTGGCATTGGGTCTTCTATATCAATATTCCATTAGGACTTATCTCCTTTTTCTTCATTACTAAATACTACAGTGAGTCTCTAGAATTTAGAAAACAAAAAATTGATTGGGCTGGTGCTATTACACTTGTCATAAGTATCGTTTGCTTAATGTTCGCATTAGAACTTGGTGGTAAGGAATATGCCTGGAATTCCACTGTAATTATTGGCTTATTTACAACAGTAGTTATTACGCTTATTATTTTCTTCTTTGTAGAACGAAAAGCAACCGAGCCTATTATTTCGTTCCATCTATTTAAAAAACCTTTATTCGCAGCTAGTCAAGGAGTTGCCTTTTTCTATGGTGCCGCTTTTATTATCTGTACAGTTTATATTCCAATCTTCATTCAAGGCGTTCTTGGAGGTTCCGCCTCTAATGCCGGATTAATTTTAACACCAATGATGGTTGGTTCTGTAATTGGAAGTCAAACAGGAGGACAATTAGCTTCTCGAACAAGCTATCGTAACATTATGATGGTATCTGGCGTCTTCTTCGTTCTTGGTATTTATTTATTAAGTACTTTAACAATGGATACACCTCGTTTACTCGTAACACTATTTATGATTCTCGCTGGGCTTGGTGTTGGCTTCTCATTCTCAGTATTAAGTATGTCTTCTATTCACAAATTAGAAATGCGAGACCGTGGTTCGGCAACATCAACAAACTCATTCTTCCGATCACTCGGTATGACTCTTGGTGTAACGATTTTCGGTACAATTCAAAATCATATTTTTACAGATAAACTAAACTCTGTGTTCCCCCCTGAACTAGCAAAATTAGCTCCAAAAGGTGGAGACACAAGTTTCTTATTATCGCCAGGCGCTACCGCAAAAATTCCTGCTGAAATATTAGCGGGTATTAAAGAAGCTCTCGCTACATCTATTGCGAACACATTCTTCTGGGCACTTATTCCGGCTGTACTAAGTATTATTTGTATTTTACTTATGGGAAATGAACGCCTCTTTACAGGCCCTAAAAAGAAAGAAAAACAAAAGCAAGTCAGTTAATATAAAAAAGAAGCGGCATATCCCTTTATGAAAAAGGATATGCCGTTTATAATATGTATAAAGTTAATCTTTAATCAGTGGCGGTTTTGTTCATCCCCCACTGATTATTAATTGAACCAATCGGGCTTTTACGGACAGCCCGCCCCCCACCTAACTTCTTTGGTTCCGCTGAATTTTTGGATGGGTGTCTTACTGCCCGTTAATGCCGGATAAAGTTTTTATATACAGGAGTTGAGACAGCATGAGCATGAAATTAGTCATTCTCGGCTTGCTACTCGAAGGAGATAAACATCCATATGAAGTGCAGCATATTATGAAAGAACGACAAATGGATTGTTACATTAAATATGCTAAAGGATCACTTTATTACGCCTTCGAGCAATTAGAAAAGCAAGGCGCAATTCATATTACAAATGTAATTAGAGACACAAATCGACCTGACAAAACGATTTTTCATATAACAGAAGAAGGCAAAAAACTATTCCACACTTTACTATTAAAACAATTCGAAGCAAAAAACCAAATATATAAACCTATTTATTCAGCCTTATCTTTCGCTCACTTTAGCAATGATCACGAATTAGTTCCTATTTTAGAAAAAAAGAAAAACGATACTCTTCAATATTTATATACTATGCAAACGATATATGATTGTAATAAAGGAAAAGTTCCACGTGCACAACTATATATTTTACAAAGTGTAATTGAGCATATTACAGTTGAACTACAATGGCTAAACACCCTCCTTAAAGATGCTATAGCAGGCCGGCTTTCAGAAGTTGCTATAGATGAAAATTGAGCTATGAAAGAAGACATCCCTACTTCTTTCATAGCTCAATTTCTCTTTTTATAATGTAATATTATTAGTTACTTCAGAATGTAAAAGTCAGAATAATAAGAAATAAAAACTTTGGAATTTTCTTATTTTAAAACAGTAGACAAAATTCCAAAAATTGTGTTAGAATTTGTTTCAATATCATATCGCTTGTTAAATTCCTTTCAAAAGGAAAATAGGTACACGAAAGTTTCGTTTCGTGTTTAAAAGGGAAGCTTGGTGAAACTCCAACACGGTCCCGCCACTGTAAATGCTGAGATTTCTTTTTAGTGCCACTGTGAAAACGGGAAGGTGAAAGAAATTATATGAAGCATAAGTCAGGAGACCTGCCTGTTTTAACAACACTGATAGATTCACGGATGATGATGAGGTGTTAAAACAAAAAGGAAGGCTTATTTTCTATGTCTTTGTACTTTTTGTTATAGGTATTTCCTAGTAAACGGAAATGCTTACTTTCAATTAGGGAGGAATTTAAAATGGCAATTCAAACAAGTAACTTAGGTTATCCACGTATCGGACTACAACGAGAGTGGAAAAAAACATTGGAAGCTTTTTGGTCCAATAAAATCGATGAAGAACAATTTTTAACAACAATGAAAGAAATTCGCCTTCAACACGTAAAAGTACAGCAAGAAAAAGGGATTGAACTCATTCCAATTGGCGACTTTACATATTATGATCACGTTTTGGATACTGCTTATATGCTAGGATTTATCCCATCACGTTTTTCTGAGTTTACATCTTACCTTGATGTATATTTCGCAATGGCGCGTGGCTCTAAAGATCACGTAGCTTCTGAAATGACAAAATGGTTTAACACAAACTATCATTATATCGTTCCTGAATATGAAGAGGGATTACAAATCTCTTTAAAAGATAATCGTCCACTTCGCTTATACGAAGAGGCAAAACAAGAATTAGGAGTAGATGGAAAACCTGTTATTTTAGGACCATATACTTTCTTAAAATTAGCTAAAGGTTATACACAAGAACAATTCGCTACGATTTTAAAACAATTAGTTGCACCATACGTACAACTGCTTTCAGAACTACATGCAGCTGGTGCACAAGTCATTCAAGTTGATGAACCGATTTTCGCTTCTTTAACGAAAGAAGAAGTTCAACAAGCAAAAGAAATTTATGAAGCTATTCGTAAAGAAGTTCCAAATGCGAACCTTCTTTTACAAACATATTTTGATAGTGTAGAAGAAAACTATGAAGAAATTATTACATTCCCTGTATCCGGTATTGGATTAGATTTCGTTCATGGTAAAGAAGGTAATCTACATGCTATTTCAAAATATGGATTCCCAGCTGATAAAACTTTAGCTGTCGGTTGTATAGATGGCCGTAACATTTGGAGAGCTGACCTTGATGAAGTTCTTACGTTATTTACAACGCTACAAAAACAAGTCCAAACGAAAGACTTCATTGTTCAGCCTTCTTGTAGCTTATTGCATACACCAATCGATAAAACAGAAGAAACTCACTTATCGACTGAGCTATTTGATGCGTTAGCATTTGCAAATCAAAAATTAGAAGAGTTAGTTCTTATTCATTCTGCTCTCACTAAAGGTACAGAAAGTATTAGTAATGAGCTGGAAACATATCGAAATGTACATCATACAATTCGTTCATCTGCTGTACGTAACCGTGAAGATGTCAAAGCAGCACGAACAGCACTAAAAGAAGAAGATTTTTCACGTCCTCTTCCATTTGAAAAGCGATACGAATTACAACAAGTTGCCCTAGAGTTACCATTGTTACCAACAACAACTATCGGTAGCTTCCCGCAAACAACTGAAGTTCGTCAAACGCGAAAAGAATGGCGTAACGGTGTTATTTCAAATGAACAATATGAAAAATTTATTGAAAAAGAGACAGAAAAATGGATTCGTTACCAAGAAGAAATTGGTCTTGATGTCCTTGTACATGGTGAGTTTGAAAGAACTGACATGGTCGAATATTTCGGTGAGCGTCTTGCTGGTTTCTCATTCACTAAAAACGGTTGGGTACAATCATACGGTTCCCGCTGCGTAAAACCACCTGTTATTTATGGTGATGTAGCCTTTATTAACGGAATGACTATTAAGGAAACTGTTTATGCACAAAGCTTAACAGAGAAAGTTGTAAAAGGAATGTTAACTGGACCTGTTACAATTTTAAATTGGTCCTTCGTTCGAAATGACATTCCAAGAAAAGAAGTTTCGTATCAAATTGCATTAGCTCTTCGTCACGAAATTGAACTACTTGAATCTTCCGGAATTCGAGTAATCCAAGTCGATGAGCCAGCACTTCGTGAAGGAATGCCACTAAAAGAAAAAGATTGGGACGCTTATATTACATGGGCAGTTCAATCCTTCCTTTTAGCAACTTCTTCTGTAGCAAATGAAACACAAATTCATACTCATATGTGTTACAGTAACTTCGAAGATATTGTTGATGCGATTCGCGCATTAGATGCAGATGTGATTTCTATCGAAACATCAAGAAGTCACGGTGAATTTATTGATACATTAAAACATACAACATATGAAAAAGGCATCGGTCTAGGTGTATATGATATTCATAGCCCACGTGTACCGAGTAAAGATGAAATGTATAAAATCGTAGAACAATCTTTAGAAGTATGCGATCCTAAATATTTCTGGATTAATCCTGATTGTGGTTTAAAAACGAGAAGAACAGAAGAAGTTATTCCAGCTTTAGAGCACATGGTGCAAGCAGCAAAAGATGCTCGCTCCCTGCTAAAAACAAACGCATAACGAAAATGGGTTATCCTTATTGAGGATAACCCATTTTTTATTCTTTACTTTCAAAAAAGAATTCGTATTGTATTTTATATAATTCATCATCCGTTGGCTCTTCAAGAGGAATTGCTTGTAAGACCACTGTATACTCACCATTTGGAATAGGTATTTGAAATTTATTTGAAAGAATACTCGTTATAACGATACTTTCATTTTCAACTGTAAAAGGAACCGTAATCGTTCTAATCACTTCTTCTTTTTCAATATGTTTCCCTGGGGTCACTTTCACTTCACAAGTATAATCAGAAAGTGCTTCAAAAATAACAGTTCCCTCTGCCTCAGCATAACCTCTTTCAAAATCTTCATCCGTCCAGTCTACATAAGGCTGCTCACCGTCATAGTTCATCAACATTAATTGCGAATAAGAAATTGTTAACTCCATAGTTCCCGTTCTCCTTCATTATGAAATGTACAACTACTACTTCACTTCAAATTTCACACGCGTACCATCTGGATATTTATCTAACTTATTCCCTACCCAAGAGCCTGCTCCGCGGTTATCCGCCGGACTTATATATTCAATATGTGCTCCTTTTCCGCCTTCCTTGCACATCGCCATTGGCCATTCATCACGATCATACCCTTTTTTTGAAGGATATGGTGCTAACGACAATTTCCTTCTATCTGCAGCACCACCACGATCGATTGTACAAACTTCTGAATGCCCTTCTTTTATAGCATCCGTAATATGTTTTCCTGTCTCTGGATAACGTTCTTTCGGAAATTCTAACACTTGATCATACGTATTCGTTTTCTTTACACTTGTTTCCTCTGGCACAAGTACTTCATAAACTGCTACTAAAATAGACAGAATTGCGATAATTGAAATGATAATACCTTTTAATTGCTTCATGTATACCTCCATGTTTCTACCAGTTTCTTTTTTCCTCCGTTATTATAACAAACTTCTCCTGTATATGTTTTCAGACATTATTTTAGTTATTCCTTGCCATTCCGCCAAAAACTTTCATTTTTTCACTAATGCTGTAGAAAACTAATAGCCTTCCGACATTCTTTTTCAAAGGAAGTCCTCATAAAAGATTGAAATGATATATACGATACTTTTTGGGGAGGAAATATCATGGAAGCTACCTATAAAACGAAAGATGTCACGAATAAAACAGGCATCCCAAAACATATAGTCCGCAAATATAGTCAACTGTTAGAGGAACATGGCTATATGATTTCTAAAACAGCTGATGCTCGTATTTATAAACTTGATGATTTAAAACTATTGAAATCTATACATGAAAGAGCTGCTACATTACAAGAAGATATTTCAGAAACGATACCGATTATTTTAAAAGAAAAAGAGGCCCCACCTGTACCAGTTATACAAGATAAGCAAGAGATACAACCGAAAGAAAAGGAAGATGGACGTAACTTTGAGGAATTCATGTTGAAACTTGAAATGCTAGCTCAATTAAATGAAGCAATTATTCATCAAAATTCTACTCTAATTACACAAAATCGTTTAAAGGATGAGAAACTAGATGAATTGATGCAACAAGTTTATGTAAAAGAAGGCTCTCAAGAAAAAATGCTTCAAGAGTTAGTCGAGCACGCCGCTCAAACAGATGCATTACAAAAAGAAAAGATGGACTTATTAATGAATCATATGTATAAACGAGAATCCAAACAGGAAGAAAAAATGAATAAACTTGTTAGTCAAATTTATAACAAGGACAGTAATCGTGATGCACAGCTTATGCAAGTTATTCGAGAAATTCAAGAAACAAAAAGAATGGTTGCTGCCTCAAAAGAGCAAAGTGTCTTTCAAACATTTAAAAGTTTATTTAGCCGAGCAAAACAAGAAAAAACAAATGAATAAGCAATATAAAATAAAAAGTTACCTTCCATCGGTAACTTTTATTCCTTATTTTGTACAGCTGGTAATATAATAATTGCTTCAGTGCCTTTTCCACTTTCACTCTTATATTCCAATGTACCATTATGCGCTTGTAAAATACTAAATGTTACCATAAGCCCTAATCCTGTCCCTTTTTCTTTTAAAGAATAATATGGTTGCCCCAGCCTTGCTAACTGTTCTTTCGTCATACCAACACCACTATCTTTAACTCTTATTATGATTGTTTCGTCTTTTTGAATGGCTGTTACTTTTAAATATCCTTTATTTCCTTGAATTGCTTCAATACCATTTTTAACAACATTCATAATAGCTTGCTTCAACTTTGTCTTATCACCAATCGTATAAAGACTTTCTGAAATTTCAACTTGTAAATATACACCTTGCATCGCTGCAAATGACGACATGAGAGTGGTCATTTCTATTAATTGGGCTGATAAACAAATGTGTTCTTTTTTCTCAATTTGCGGCCTTGCTAAATTCAAGTAATCTGAAATAATTTGTTCCGCCCGATCCAATTCAGCTAATACGAGGCGCATATAATCCTTATTCTTCACATCTTCCGTACTTTCTAACAATTGGATAAATCCACGAACAACAGTAAGTGGATTTCGAACTTCATGTGCCACACTTGCTGCTAACTCACTTACAATATTAAGCTTTTCTGATTTTTGCATCTCTGTACGTAGCAATGCATTTTCGTTTAAATATTCAGTTAAATACACCTGAAATACCATTGTCATGACCATGATAAGCGAGGCAAATATAAATCCGCTATATATTTGCGAAATATACGGTGTAAATCCTGTTTCCAAAAGAACATTAATCATGCCTAATACTAAAGAAACAAGCACATAAAATGATGAAATCATAAATGCTAAAATTAATTTCTTATCCCTTGAAAAAAGAGACCATTTCTTTGATAAAAACAGCGGAACTATCAATAAAAATATTACTTCTAAAACTGGAAGAAAGCTCATTCCCTTTAGTAACCATTCATATGCAACAAAAATAACCGCTGGGATTAAACCAACAATCCCACCATATAAAAAACCACTGACAATTGGAATGGGGTGAAAGTTATACCCACACACATTGCCAAAACAAATAGAGTATGTCATGGAGAGAACGAGCGTAACGCTAGATAAAAACATAATAAAGTAACGATTTGGCTTCGGAGGCATTTCTTGATAGCGATTTAAACGAATCGCTTCATATAAAAATAGTGGCAAAATTATGATGGCAATTTGAATCAATAAATCACGGATAAGCTCCATAACCTCTCATCCCCTATATGTATTTTGATATGATTATATCATTTTATAGGTGTATTTGTTTTAAAATTTTGATTTTTCTTAACATATTTGTTAATTCTTTGTTAACAACTCATCATAATTGTTACAGATTTTCGAAATGATTGTAAACCCTGTACCAAATTTCCTTCGTGCAGTATACAATGAATACGGATTACAAAGAAAATATAAAAATACTTTTTTAGACGGACAACTATAGCAAAATACAGCATATAATCCATACTATCTATGTTTACAAATAAGTGATCATTACTTTAGTAGGAGGAAGATAAATATGGCGGGTACTACGCTTGTTTTAAAAGAAGAAAATTTGGTTGTTCTAGAAAATGTTGAAAAATCAGTATATGAAGAATTACAGCATAAAGCAGGAGATGAAAATTGCACATGTGCTGTAAACGAATCAGTTGTTCACCTTGGCAAGGTATCCTCTGTACTCTGGAATGAAGATGAAATAGATTGGGAATACGGATATTAAAAAGTCGCTTATAGCGGCTTTTTTCTCTTTTCTCTCTCTTTCTAAATTACATATAAAAAGCGCGATCATAGAAAATATGATAAAATGAACTTAATTTTCAAACGGAAGAAAGGGAGATACAATGGAACAATTCATTAACCCTAGAGTGAAGGACATCCAAATTTCTGGAATCCGTCAATTCTCTAACATGATTCAAAACTATGATAATTTGATTTCTTTAACAATCGGACAACCCGATTTCCCTACACCTTCTCTCGTAAAAGAAGCTGCAAAACGGGCTATTACAGAAAACTATACAAGCTATACACATAACGCTGGTTTACTAGAATTACGCAAGGCAGCTTGTAACTTCGTAAAAGATAACTACGATTTACATTACTCACCTGAAAACGAAACCATCGTTACAATCGGTGCTAGCGAAGCAATTGATGTTACATTTCGAACGATTTTAGAGCCAGGAACAGAAGTAATTTTACCTGCTCCTATTTATCCAGGTTACGAACCTATTATTCGATTATGCGGTGCAACACCTATTTTTGTAGATGTTCGTAAAACTGGATTCCGTTTAACAGCTGAAGCGCTTAAAAATGCTATTACAGAAAAAACAAGATGTATCGTACTACCGTATCCTTCTAACCCGACCGGTGTAACTTTATCAACAGAAGAACTAAAAGATATTGTAGATGTTTTAAAAGACAAAAATATTTTCGTCCTTTCAGATGAAATTTATAGCGAGCTGGTATATGAACAAAAGCACACATCTATCGCTCATTTCCCAGAAATGCGTGAAAAGACAATTGTCATTAACGGTTTATCTAAATCACATTCTATGACTGGCTGGCGTGTTGGACTTTTATTTGCACCAAGCTATTTAGCTGGACACATATTAAAAGTTCATCAATACAATGTAACGTGTGCTACTTCAATCGCTCAATACGCTGCAATTGAAGCATTAACAGCAGCTAAAGACGCACCCAAAATGATGCGCCACCAATATAAAAAACGCCGTGATTACGTATATAATAGACTCACTCAAATGGGATTAACAGTTGAAAAGCCAACAGGTGCATTTTACTTATTCCCATATGTTGGTCATTTGACATCTTCATCATTTGATTTTGCACTTGATCTTGTCAAAGAAGCTGGACTAGCTGTAGTTCCTGGAACAGCATTCTCTGAATACGGTGAAGGCTACCTTCGCTTGTCCTATGCGTATAGTATTGAAACTTTAAAAGAAGGCTGCGACCGATTAGAAGCCTTTCTAAAGAAAAAAGCTAAGAGTTAAACTCTTAGCTTTTTTATGCATAATGATCACAAGTTTGACGTTTTAGTAATTTATGAGGAATAATGATACACTTTGCAGTGGATTCTGCATTCTCTACTTTATCAACTAAAGCTTTTGCTCCCTCATATCCCAGCTGATAAATATTCACATCAACTGTCGAAAGTGGAGGGCTCGCAATTTCTGATAATAAAGCATTATTAAAGCTTACAATAGAAACATCCTTCGGTACAACGAATCCTTTTTTAGAAAGAGCACTTAACACACCAAGTCCAATTAAGTCATCCGTTGCCATAATTGCCGTCGGCGGTTGCTGCAGTCCCATTAATTCCTCAACCGCTTGTTGACCACTTTCCCTCGAAAAATCAAAATGTAAAATATATTCTTTTGGTAATACAATGTCTGCTAATTTCAAGGCATCACTCATACCAGCTAAACGATCTCTCGTTACAAGTAAATCTGAACCACCACCAATGAACGCGATTTGCTTATGCCCTAATGAAATTAAATATTCTGCCACTTCTCTTGCAGCTGTATAATTGTCATTATCTACATATGTAATTTCATCTTTTCGATCATATGGTTTTCCTATTAAAACAAACGGGAAATTTTGTTCATGTAAATATTGAATAATCCGATCATTCTCTCTTGAATATAAAAGAATAATGCCACCAATTTGGCGTCCCTGTACCATCTTTACAACACCATTAAAAATTTCTTCTTCCGTTTCACCTGTCGACATGTAAAGCGCATAACCTTCTACGTGTGCAAATGAACTAATCCCTCTTATAACTTCTGGGAAAAATGGATTTTGAAAAGCTTTACTTGCAGAACTTGGCATAACAAGACCAAGTGTTTTCGTCGTTTGGTTCGCAAGATTTCTCGCATTTAAATTAGGATGATACCCTAATTCACTCATTACTTTCCTAACACGGCGCTTTGTCTTTTCACTTATACTTGGATTATCAGCAATTACACGAGAAACTGTTGATGGTGCAACATTCGCTTGCTTCGCCACATCTTTAATTGTAACTGTCATAAAAATCCCCCTCCTCTCATTTCTCTGCCATTTTTCATATATTTTATCTCGCACTCATTGCAAGTCATAAACTTTTATTTCTTATATCTTGCAAAACTAATCCTATTCTCCCTCTTCATGTATTGTAAGGGATATAGCTATTTTTTCCTATACTATAATATACTATTTATTTGACATCTTTTCACATGTGATGTCAAATCTCTTTTCATCTCCCTATAAAGTTATTTATAGGGAGATGAAAAGAAAAATGGGACGTAATGTCCCATTTTTCATCCTTTCGTACCTCCAGCTGTTAAACCGGAAACAAAATATTTTTGTAGTGATAGGAATAAAATTGAAATCGGGATCGCAATTAACACAGAACCCGCTGCAAACGTTGTAAATTCATTACCGAATTTCTTCGCAACCATTTCATATAATCCAACTGCCAAAGTATAATTTTCTGGTGTTCGCAAAATAATACTCGCTAAAATGAAATCTGTAAATGGACCAATGAAAGTAAATAACGCTACAACCGCTACGATTGGCTTTGCAAGTGGCATAATGATTTGCCAGAAAATACGGAAATGCCCTGCTCCATCCATTCGAGCTGATTCATCCAACTCTTTCGGAATCGTATCAAAATACCCTTTCATAAGCCATGTATTCATCGGAATTGCTCCGCCCACATAAATTAAAATTAATGCAAGATGTGTATCAAGTAATCCTGTTAACTGAGCTAATATATATAGTGCGATTAACGCTGCAAAATTCGGGATCATTTGCAAAATTAAAAATGTTAATAAACCATTCTTTCTTCCAACAAAACGATATCTCGAAAATGCATAAGCAGTAAAACTAATGGCTAGTACAGAGAAAATCATCGTCATTACGCTAACTTTCAAAGTATTTTTATACCAAAGTAAGTAATTACTTGAATCGAGATCAAGTAGCTTGCGATAATGATCTAATGTGGCATTTTTCGGAATAATACTTGACCCAGATAAACTATCCCCTGGATTAAACGATGAGCCAATTATCCATAGTAATGGATAGAAAATAATCGCACACATTATGAAGATAACTAAATAACTTAATGAAAGACGTAGCATCTTTTGTCGTTTAATATTCATTTACATCATATCCTCTTCTTGGAATGATTTTGTTCTCTTAAATTGCCATAACGCAACTGTAATAACAATTAACGATAAAATCATTGTAAGAGCTGCTGCTTTTCCGTACTGAGCCGAAGTCATCGTTAACTTATAGATCCATGAAATTAAAATATCCGTTCCACCTGCATTTTGTCCAGACACAGCAGGTCCTCCGTTATTAAATAGATAAATAATACTAAAATTATTAAAGTTAAACGTATATTGCGTAATTAATATTGGCGCTGTTGCATATAACACAAGTGGCAATGTAATTTTGCGGAACTGTTGCCAAGCAGTTGCTCCATCTACTGTAGCCGCTTCATATAATTCTCCTGGAATCGATTGCAATATACCTGTTGTCATTGCAAAGACGAACGGGAAACCAAGCCATGTTTGAATCATAATTAAAGCAATCTTTGACCAAAACGGGTCTGTCATCCAAGCAATCTTTTCAATCCCGAATAAAGCTAATACTTGGTTATTAATTGCTCCAAATGTTTCATTAAACATACCAGCAAATACAAGAATAGATACGAATGCTGGAACAGCCCACGGTAAAATAAAGATTGTTCGAATAATTGCCTTACCTTTAATACCAGGCTGATTTACGATAATCGCTAAAAAAATACCAAGTGCAACTTGTAATGTTGTTGCAACGAATGTCCAAATGACAGTCCAAGAAAATACACTTAAAAATGTATCTCTCCACATCGGTAATGTGAAAATATCAATAAAGTTTTTAAAACCCACCCAATCTACTAATTTAGCTGGAGGAGAATGATATAAATCATAGTTTGTAAATCCAATTAAAATTACGAAGATGATTGGAAATACGACAACAAAGATAAGTAGTAGAAAACCTGGTGAAACCATTAAATAAGGAAAGCCTTGATCTAACAAATTACGGTATTGCTCTTTTACAGAATTTAACGGTGTTCCTATATCACGTTTCTTTCCATTTTGATATGCATCATATAAGTTAAATGCATATATGCCGAGCCCAAACGCGATAACGATAAGTGCCAAGATCCCTTCTACTAATAGAAAGACAGAATGGTCACGTGGAACTTCTGTACCGAGCGTTACAATGCCCCATAATCCCATATTTAATAAATCAGCAAAGGCTACAATAAATGAACCTGTTAATACTAGAAAAATAAGACCTTTTACAAATTGTTTATTATATATTTGGCCCATGCCCGGAATGATTGATAACACGGTTGCCATTTTCCTATGCTTTGAATGGTTTAACCCCTTTGCAGGTTCCATAGATGTTTGCATGTTCCTTCCCCCTTTTTTCTTCCCACATGGAAGGGAGAGAATTCGTGCCCCTCATATTAGAGGCACGAATTTCACCTTATTTTTTCTTACTATGATTTGCCTCAATATTACCTTTAATTTGTTTCACTGCACTATCAAGTGCGGATTTTGGTGCTTCTTTATCTGATACAACTAATTGAAGCGCATCCCCAGCTGGTTTCCAAACTTCCTGCATTTCTGGAATATTCGGCATTGGAATTCCATTTTCCGATTGCGTCGCAACCGCTTTTGCAGCCTCATTTTCTTTAATGATTGGATCTTCCATTACTGATTTTACTGGTGGAATTTCTTTCGTTTTCTCAAAGCGAATTTTAGCATTTTCTTCATTTGTAACCCACTCAGTAAATTTTGTAGCTAAATCATTTTGTTTAGAGAAGCTTGTTACATGCCATCCTTTTACACCAACGAACGTTTTCATCGGTTGACCATTTGGTAATTTCGGCATTGGAGCAACACCATAATCTATTCCAGCCTTTTCCATCGCTTGGAATGCCCATGGACCATTCATAATAGATGCTGCTTTTCCTTCATTAAACAATCCATCTGCAGCTGAACCACCAGATTCACCGATAATACCTTTCGGGAATAACTTTTCTTTGTACCATTTTTGAATATATTCAGCACCTTGTACCGCACCGCTATTATTTAATCCAATATCATTTGCATTTGGCTTTCCATCTTTTTCACCAAATACATAACCACCCATACCTGCCATAAATGCATTAGCAAAGTAGAAGTTATCTCCTAATGCTAAAAATCCGTATTTTCCATCTTTCGTAAAGTCTTTTGAGAAGTTAAACAGTTCATCCATCGTTTCGGGTGCTTTTTGCATCATTTTTTTATTATAAATAAAGATTGGTGTTTCAATCGCTTTTGGTAAACCGTATATTTTTCCGTTATATGTTTGTGCTTCTATTGATAAATCTGTAAATTTACTTTTTACTGTATCATCTACTTTCACTTCTGAAAGTAGCCCTTCTGTTACCGCATTACCAATATGATCATGTGGCAATGTTACAACATCTGGCCCTGTGCCAGCTGGACCGTCGAGACGAAGTTTTTCTATTTGTTTCGTCATCTGAACCTCTTCAACTTTTACTTTCACATTATATTTCTTTTCAAAACTTTTCACCGCTGGCTCTAGACCCACACCTTTTTTCTCATCTTCCCAAACAAGAAGGTCATAGTCTTTTTTCGCTTTACTTTCCTCTTTTTTCCCTGAATCTTTCGGTCCACATGCAGATAACATACCAATAGATAATGCTGAAACCGTTAATAATGATAATGCTTTCTTCATCCCAAAAACCTCCCTAAATTGTCTATGTACCTCAGTAACTGAAAACGTTTGCATTTAATAGTTTAATTGAAGCGCAAACAATATCCCAAGTCTATGAAAACGTTTGCGCTATTTGTCTATCATTATACATTCTTTTATTCATTTTGCAAATATTAATTTAAAAATTATGTCATTATACTCTTTATACATTGACTTTATATGAAATGAATACTACTCTTATAAGCAATATTAAAGCTACGAGAAAGGCAATCGTTTGCAATATAGGCTTTATTATTACACTTAAGGGAATACTATGTATAGAGATATTGAAGGGGGATTTTCTATATGTTTAAAGAAGCCATTTATCATAGGCCGAAAGATAATTATGCATACGCTTATGATGAACAAACAATTCACATCCGAGTACGTACTAAGAGAGATGATATTCAAAGCGCCGATCTTATTTACGGTGATCCTTACGAATGGAAAGACGGGAAATGGATATCATCAAGTACACCCATGAAAAAAACGGGTTCTACTGCATTATTTGATTATTGGTCCATTTCAATCGAACCCAAATTTAAGCGCTTACGTTATGGGTTTGAATTAAAATCTGAAACAGACACTCTTATTTATACAGAGCGAGGATTCTTTTCTAACATTCCAAATGATGATGTTGGTAACTTTTTCTGTTTTCCATTTATTCATGCAGATGATGTATTCAAAGCACCATCTTGGATTAAAGACACCATTTGGTATCAGATTTTCCCTGAGCGATTCGCTAATGGCGATAGTACGCTGAATCCAGAAAACACCCTTCCTTGGGGAAGTGCGAATCCAACTCCAACTAATTTTTTCGGCGGAGATTTTTCTGGTGTTATTCAAAACCTTGATTACCTTGTTAAGCTTGGCATTTCCGGAATATATTTCACACCTATTTTCAAAGCTCATTCAAACCATAAATATGACACAATTGACTATATGGAAATTGATCCACAATTTGGGACGAAAGAAACTTTCAAAGAGCTCGTTGAAGAATGTCATAAGCACGGTATAAAAGTAATGCTCGATGCTGTGTTTAATCATAGTGGATACTTTTTCGAGAAATTTCAAGACGTACTAGAGAACGGTGAGAAGTCCGCATATAAAGAGTGGTTCCACATTCATGAATTCCCAATTATAACCGAGCCACTTCCAAATTATGATACTTTCGCCTTTACACCGTATATGCCTAAATTAAATACAGCTCATCCAGATGTAAAAGAATACTTACTTGAAGTAGGACGTTATTGGGTACGAGAATTTAATATAGATGGCTGGCGCCTTGATGTCGCAAATGAAGTCGATCACAATTTTTGGAGAGAATTCCGAACTGAAATAAAGACATTAAATCCTGAAGTATATATTTTGGGAGAAATTTGGCACGATGCCCTTCCATGGCTACAAGGCGATCAATTTGATGCTGTCATGAGCTACCCTGTTACAAACGCTCTACTTTCTTACTTTGCTAACGATTCCATTAAAGCAAGTGAGTTCATGAAGCAAATTACAGAATCTCTACATTCCTACTCTATGAATGTAAATGAAGCAGCCTTTCATTTATTAGATAGCCATGATACTCCAAGAATTTTAACAACATGCAACGGAGATAAAAATAAGTTGAAATTGCTCTATGTATTCCATCTTTCTTTCATCGGTTCTCCATGCATTTATTACGGAGATGAAATCGGCATGGATGGTGGTATGGACCCCGATTGCCGTAAATGTATGATTTGGGATACTAAAGAACAAGATCATGCATTATTTACACATATACAAACATTGATTTCATTACGAAAACAACATGAAGCTTTTGGAGGACATGGTACTTTTCAATTCATCGAAGCAAATGATGAACATAATTATATTTCTTATACGAAAACATATGAGGATGAAACTATCTTTTTCGTTTTAAACCCTACTAATAGTGAAGTTACAGTTTCACTCCCTCTTCATGTTACTGGTAAGAAAATAATTAACATTTATACAAATGAAGAATTTTCAGCGGAAGCAAGTGTATTACAAGTTACACTTCCTCCATATGGATTCTCCATATTAAAATGGTAATCCAAAAAATCCTTATGCCAAGGTGGCATAAGGATTTTTCTTATTTCAATTTGAATACTATCGCTTCATACGGACGTAATGTAATGTTATCTATCGATCCGATTTCTACATCGTAATTGTGTATAAATAATTCTGATTCACTATAACTAATATCCTCAGGCATTTCAAATACACTTTCATCCGCAGTAAAGTTTGCAATAACAAGTAGTTTTTGGTCTCCATATGTTCTTACATAAGCAAAAACAGAAGGATTATTCTCTAATATTAAATCATATGATCCATATACAACTATTTCATTATTTTTGCGTAGCTCAATTAATTTCTTATAGTAATAAAAAATTGAACCTTCATCTTGGATTGCTTGTTTCACATTAATCTCTTTATAGTTAGGATTTACAGTAATCCAAGGTTCACCTGTTGTAAATCCAGCGTGATTCTGATCATCCCACTGCATCGGAGTTCTAGCATTATCACGACCCTTTATATAAATAGACTCCATTACTTTTTCTATATCTTCACCATGGTCTATCACTTTTTCTTTATACATATTTAACGTTTCAATATCTCGATATTCATCAATTGATTGGAATCGAACGTTCGTCATTCCGATTTCTTCACCTTGATAAATATATGGCGTTCCCTTCATCATATGAAGAACTGTCGCTAACATTTTTGCTGATTCAATGCGATACATTCCATCGTTACCAAAACGAGATACAACGCGAGGCTGATCATGGTTATTCCAATAAAGGCTATTCCATCCGGTATGCTCTAATGCTTTTTGCCACTTTGTCAAATTCTCTTTTAAAGTAAGAAGTGAGCATGGTTTTACATCCCACTTTCCACCTTCTCCTGAATCTAAATCCATATGTTCAAATTGGAATACCATTTGCAACTCTTTTCGTTCTTCTCCAGTATACAATTTGGCTTCTTCTGTCGTTACACCTGGCATCTCACCAACCGTCATAATATCATAATGCGATAATACTTCCTCATTCATTTCATGCAAATATTTATGAATGTTTGGACCGTTCATAAAATGTTTATGACCTGAAACATAGCCATCTTCATCTGTTTCAACAGTTGGTAATCCTTCTTCTTTAGAAATAAAATTGATCACATCCATGCGGAATCCATCAATTCCTTTTTCTAACCAAAACTTCATCATCTCATAAACATCTTGTCTTACCTTTTCATTATCCCAGTTTAAATCCGGCTGTTTTTTAGAAAACAGATGTAAATAATATTCATCCGTCATTTCATCGTACTTCCATGCAGACCCACTAAAAGCAGCTCCCCAGTTGTTCGGTTCTTTCCCTTCTTTTCCAGGACGCCATATATAGTAATCTCTATATTTATTATCTTTTGATTTACGTGATTCAATAAACCACTTATGTTCATCAGATGTATGATTAACAACTAAATCCATCATCAATTTCATATTACGTTCATGCATTTCATGTAATAGCTCATCCCAATCTTCCATTGTTCCGAACTCGTTCATAATCTTACAATAATCGCTTATATCATAACCATTATCATCATTTGGAGATTCATAGACTGGTGATAACCAAATCACATCAATCCCTAACTCTTTTAAATAATCTAGCTTTGAAATAATCCCTTGAAGATCTCCTATACCATCACCGTTACTATCCATAAAGCTACGAGGATAAATTTGATATACTACGCTTTCTTTCCACCATTGTTTTTCCATTATGCTACCCCATTTCATTCATAATTCATTTTTCTCTTTTTTAAGGCGCAAACGTTTTCATTAATGAATGATAACAGATTCTATCTCAATTTAAAATAGCGCTTACAATTTTTATTGTTCTTTTTCTAAGAAAACATACGAAAATTACTAATAACTCTTCAATAAATGAAAACGTTTTATTTTTTTATTTATTTTTTGAATCTATTCGTTTATAATGAACTCAAAGAAAACGTTTGCATAATTATTTCTAGGGGGAAATACCATGGCAGAACTTAAATTAGAAAATATTTATAAGATATATGATAATAACGTAACAGCTGTAACCGATTTTAATTTACACATTCAAGATAAAGAATTTATCGTATTTGTCGGTCCTTCTGGATGCGGAAAATCTACAACATTACGAATGGTAGCTGGACTCGAAGATATTTCAAAAGGCGAGTTTTCAATTGATGGTAAACTAATGAATGATGTTCCTCCAAAAGATCGAGATATCGCAATGGTCTTCCAAAACTACGCTCTTTATCCACATATGAGTGTATATGATAATATGGCATTTGGATTAAAACTTCGAAAAATACCAAAAGATGAAATCGATCGTCGTGTGAAAGATGCAGCAAAAATTTTAGGGCTTGAACAATATTTAGATAGAAAACCGAAAGCATTATCAGGTGGACAACGCCAACGTGTTGCGTTAGGTAGAGCAATCGTTCGAGATGCAAAAGTTTTCTTAATGGATGAACCATTATCAAACTTAGATGCTAAACTCCGTGTTGCAATGCGCTCAGAAATTTCTAAGCTACATCATCGCCTTGGAACAACAACAATTTATGTAACACATGACCAAACAGAAGCAATGACTATGGCTTCGCGTCTTGTCGTTATGAAGGATGGAAAGATTCAACAAATTGGAACTCCAAAAGAAGTATATGAAACACCAGAAAACATTTTCGTGGGTGGATTTATCGGGTCACCAGCGATGAACTTCTTTCGTGGTAAATTGACTGAAACCGATTTCGTTATAGACAATACCATAAAAATCAAAGTATCTGAAGGAAAAATGAAGATGCTACGTGAACAAGGCTATGTAAATAAGGAAATTGTTTTAGGTATTCGCCCGGAGGACATTCATGATGAACTACTATTTTTAGAAGCTTCACAATCTACTACTTTCACAACAAAAATTGAAGTTGCTGAATTGTTAGGTGCTGAATCTATTTTATATATGAAACTTGGAAATCAAGATTTTGCAGCACGTGTTGATGCACGACATATATTCTCACCTGGAGATCAAATTAAATTGGCATTTGATTTAAATAAAGCGCATTTCTTTGACAGCCAAACAGAACAACGTATTCGCTAAAGAAATTTCCTTCTATATAACATACAAAAAAACCGTCCACATATATTGAGGGCGGTTTTCATTATTATACTAGGGCTTCTACTGTATGAAATGATTGTCCTTTCGTGCTAATAATACCGAAAATCGGTAAATCACTAAGCACCACTTCTTCTTGCTGTTTCATAAAAGATGACGTTAATTGTTTTATCTCTATCCAAACGTCATTAATACAAAGTACATTGGAATCGTTCTCTTGTTGGCGAGAAAAAATAGAATCTATTTTATATAAACCACCATTTTGAAAAAGCATATCAATGCGACTGAATGCATTCAAAGTAATGCTAATAACGCGTTGCCAATCTCCTTGCTTTCCCATATCATAGGATACAAAAAGTGCCTCTCCGCCTAGATTCATAATTTCCTCCACTGTTGCTTGTCCACTCTCTTGATCAATGTCCGTCACAATAACTTTTGCGCCTTGTTTAGCCAACAAAAGAGCTGTATTACGTCCAATACCGATGCCACCGCCAGTTACGATAGCAACTTTTCCTGCAAGCTTCATTTTCATTACCCCTTCTATAAGTCTTACCGTCATTCAGTATACTCCTTTATAAGATTAATCTGCAAGCAAGAAAAATTGCTCATTCGTTTGTAAGCGATTACTTTTTTACTCCTTCTTTTTTCCTACTATTACGCTGATCGAAAACTAAACCGATGAAAATTAAAATCCCCCAAAAGATTACACTACCTCCAGTCATTTCAATTTCCCCCTTATTATATAAAGATATTATTTTAATCATTATAACATTTTCTTAATTTTCAATCTATTAAAACCCAAAATGATATTATTACATAAATTGTAGTATAACAAAAAAAGACCTTCTTATTTTATGGATAAAAAGGTCTTTTTTCATTATACAAGACTTATTACTTTCGTCTTTGTAATTAAGTCCTGAAAACCGCAATTGTCTTTGCGGAACAACATCATATATACGTTACATATTAATGGAATTCCTAATAGCAATACGTTCGGCAATAACAATACAAAAAATCTTATAATTAATGTTTGCAACGTTAGCTTTTCACTCTTCAATGAAATTAATTTTATTCTCGTTACCTTTTTGCCAAGTGTAACACCGTTCCAAATAAAGGGTAACACAATAAAATATATCGCCATTAATATGAAAACTACTGCGAAATCATATCTAAAATCACCTAAACTTATATTAAAGCGCTTAAACATAGCACTATAGTTTCCGGTCATAATAGCTACTACTGCACCATACATAACCGAGATTAAAAACATGTCAATTAGGGAAGCACCTATGCGATTCATTACAAGCGCTGGACGATGCATCTTTAACTTCATTTTATGTCGACTCCTTCATATCCTTCTTTACCCGTCTCATCGTACCACTTCTAAAAAACATTGTAAACTAGCGTTTCTCTTACTTTTCTTGTACAATTTGTTACAATAGCATTATAAAGGAGGTTCCCATATTGAAAAAATGGATAATCCTATTCGTCGCCTTCCTATTAACTGGTTGTACAGGAAACACAAGTCACTTAACTTATACGGTTAACGATGAATACGAGCTCATACGTACTTCTGGAAATGCATTTGAACTTTTCCCCTCGCAAGATGCTGTATATGCCACACAATACATCCCTGCAAAAATTACAGACATTGCTTGGGATGATAAATACATTATTGCAAAACAAACTGAGGAAAAATCAGATCCAAATAACCCTGACGCAGCAATTGCAAATAAAAAAAGTGAACATTATTGGATTATTGACGTAAAGCACAATAAACGTTTCGGTCCCTATAATGAAAAGCAATTTAATAAACAAAAAGATGCGTTTAAAATTAAGGTACCTTTTCAAAATGTAGATTCATACATAAAAGAAATAAAAAAACAGTCAGCATAATCTTTTGAGTGCTGACTGTTTTGTCTTACATTATTTTAAAAACACATTACTCCGAAAGTGAGATATTAAACGTTTGTGGCTCTTTTACAACATCTTGTGTTTCTGAATCTCCTGCAAGTAAATCATCAGTTATAAACTGAATATCCTTTACCTTGTCTTTTCCATCGTCAAGTATTAAACCAATAATCCCATCTCTTGTTTCACCAGGCTTATAGTCTTCTCTTGATACATTTTTTGTACCAACTAACGTATCTTCGTCATATAAAAAGTTTTGAGTCGCTACTTTAAAATGTTGCTTACCATTAATTATAACATCATTCATAGAGAAAAATTGCATATTTTTATTTCCGCTATTCTCCACTTTATATGTAATCTCAACGTAACGAATTGTATTACTAATCTCTGTTCCACTTAGCGATGCATATAATTCTGCATCTTCTTGGCTTACTTTATCCCCTAATCTACGTTTTACTTCTTCAGGAGTTAGTGCCGTGTATACTTTCAATGTATTTTTTGCCTTTTCACTCATCTGTGATAAAGAGATTACTTTCACATCTTGTACGTGAATTTTCATTGGCGCTACTTCAAATGTTTGATTCACAGAATGCATCTGCTCTAACATGAAAGTACCCCAGCCTGTTTCTTTCACTTTTTGTCCTACTTTTTTCAGCTCACGCCCACCATATTCTTTTGTTTCAGGAATAGATTCTTTCTTCTTCGGTTCAGCTTTCTTTTCTTCTTGATGGAAGCAACCACTTAACATAAGAAGAAAACTACATAAAACAAAAATACTTTTCCATGCTTTCATCATTTCATTTCTCCTAACGCTATCATTCATGAATATAAAATTAATCCCTTGCTTTGTAAACTATAGAAACAATGAAAAGTCCACAAAATGAACTTGTCAGTCCAGATACTATTATACCTCCAATTTGGAAAATATGAAAATAGGGATCTAGGAACACATACACGATAAATATAATAGTTGCCACAACAATTACTGAAATCCAATAATTTCTTTTTTCCGAAGCTAAAATAAAGTCTTTACCCATTTCATTTCTATGCTTCCATAAAACGTATGCTAATAATAGAAAACCAATACATGTACTTCCATGTTGCATATATTTATAAACAGAGATACCGTACCATTCTCTTTGCAATAATGGTATTTTCATAACAAAATAGCCTGTCTTATGAGTGAATGCATCCCAAACAACATGCGTTAACATACCGAATAATGCTGAATAACAAAATACAAAAAGATCCTTCCATGTATGAAGACCCCACCCCTTGTCTACTGCATATGTATAGTAGCCAGCAAATGGCTTAGGTAAATGTGTTATAAAAGACTTTTTTAAAATGTAATGATATATGTATGCTAATAAGAAGACAAGTGGTAAATTTAAATATAAGAACCCAAGCCACGTATGCCCAATAACACCATACGGTCTAAAGTGTAAAAAATATTCAAAGTCAGGCGCCATACTACCTAATATAAGAGCCGTTACTGACATATATTTAGAATGCTTTTTCGCAAAAGGAAGAACTGCTGCTGGATGTGCAAATGTAAACGGCATACTTTAACTCCTTCTCACATTTTCAGTAGAATACCATATATCATAACGAGAGAATGGAACTTCATGCAATATTTATTTTCACATTGGAATATGATAGTTTAAATGATATAATCCACATAAATATTCAGAAAACAAGAAGGGATTCAGGTGTTATTAACACTTGTATTTGCTGCCTTTTTAGATTCAAAATCCGTTATGAATTGAGGTTTATATATTGATTGACGTACCCTTTTTACAAAATGTCACATTAAAAAAAGAAAATATCCCTAGTTTTTCCGCATATCCTTACTGCTTACCCGCTATCCGAACATTACAATCACTAGCTTTCCATCCAAATGTAACATTCATTATTGGAGAAAACGGAACGGGTAAATCAACATTACTTGAAGGAATTGCAATTGCGTTAGGTTTTAATGCAGAAGGTGGAACGAAGAATTTCCGCTTTAGCACAAACGATTCACATTCATCTTTACATGAATACCTTCGAATTTCAAAAAGTTTCAATACACCAAACGACGGTTTCTTTCTTCGCGCTGAATCATTTTATAACGTTGCTTCTTATATTGATGAAATAGATGCTATAAAATCTTACGGCGGCGTTTCACTACACGAACAATCACACGGTGAATCATTCTTTTCCTTATTTATGAATCGTTTTTCAGGACAAGGTTTATACATTTTAGATGAGCCTGAGGCAGCTCTATCACCGATGAGACAACTTTCCATGCTCATTCGAATGCACGAACTAGCTGAACAAGGTTCACAATTTGTTATTGCGACGCATTCTCCTATTTTAATGGCTTACCCTGAATCTACTATATACTCTTTAACACAAGAGGGGATTCACGAATCCACATTAGAAGAAACCGAGCATTATCAAACGACGAAACTTTTCTTTGAAAATCGCGATCGATTATTCCATCATCTATTTGAGTCATAAAAAAAGAAGCAGCAATAGCTGCTTCTTTTTTATAGTGCTTCTATAAATAAGGCAACCCCGATACCGCCACCAACGCATAAAGAGGCAATTCCTTTTTCTAAACCACGTCTTTTTAATTCGTGAATTAAACTTACTGTAATACGAGCCCCTGTACAACCAATTGGATGCCCAAGTCCTACGCCACTACCGTTTACGTTCACTTTTTCACGGTCTAAGCCTAACTCTTTCTCTACAGCTAAATATTGAGCCGCGAAAGCTTCATTAATTTCCAGTAAATCTGCATCTTCTAATGACCAATCTACTTTCTCTAATCCTTTTCGGATTGCTGGTGCTGGTCCAATACCCATAATTTTCGGGTCTACTCCAGCTACTGAATATCCAACAATTCTAGCTAACGGTTGTAAGCCTTTTTCTTTTGCTTTTTCTTCGCTCATTAATACTAGAACTGCACTTCCGTCATTCAGGCCAGATGCATTACCTGCAGTTACAGACCCATCTTTACGGAATGCTGGTTTTAACCCTGCTAATTTTTCCGCTGTAATATCTGCACGTGGATGCTCATCCTTCGAAAATACTACTTCTTTTCTACGTTCTTTTATTGTAATAGGAACAATTTGATCGTCAAAGTGTCCAGACTCGATTGCCTTCAGTGCCAATGTATGACTGCGAAGAGCAACTTCATCTTGTTCCTCTCTTGTAATTTCATATTGTTCAACTAAATTTTCCGCTGTTTCACCCATCATAATATGGTGAATCGGATCTTCTAACACTTCCCACACCGTATCACGAATTTCTCCGTGCTGTAGACGTTGTCCCCAGCGGTGCTGTTTCAATGCATAAGGGCTCGAACTCATCGCTTCTACTCCACCTGCAACAACAACATCACTTACACCTAATTGGATTTGCATTGCAGCTGACATAATTGCTTGCATACCTGAAGAACATTGACGTTGGATTGTATATCCCGTAACTGTGTCAGGAAATCCTGCCGCTAATGCAGCTGTTCTCGCCGTATTTGCTTCATCAGTTCTTTGAATACAATGACCTAAAATTACTTCATCAACTTCATGTGGTTCTACCCCGCCTCGTTTTACAGCTTCCTGAAGTACAGGAACAGCTAATTCTACTGGCGTTACATTTTTTAGCGCTCCTCCAAAAGTTCCAATTGGCGAACGAACTGCAGCTGTAATAACAACATTATGCATTTTGTACTTGCCCCTCTCTTATGTACCCTAGTAAGTTTTTAGGTGAAATTCCATAAGATGTATATCTATAACTATCATACTATAAACATACTAAAAAATCAAAATATTTCATATAATAAAAATAGAAGGAATTAACCTTCTATTCTGTCAGTGCATATAAAAACTTTTGCAAAATTTTCTCTGTCGTTTCATTCAATTTTGGCAACTTATCTACTGGAAAATATTGAAGTTTCAACCCTTCATGATCGAGCTTTAATTCCCCGCTCACATGATGTGCCTGATACAGATGAATGACATTGAAAATTTCATCGCCATTCGGATAACGGAAATATACTTCTTTTCCTGATAGAACACCAAGAAATTGCATTATTTTTGCAGTTAACCCCGTTTCCTCAAATAACTCTCTACGTGCCGTTTCTTCTGTCGTTTCACCTAGTTCCATCGCCCCGCCAGGTACACCCCAATCATATGTATCTGAACGATATTGAAGCAATACTTCTTGTTTATCATTTAATATAATGATTGCTGATCCTACGAGAATAAGCGGTCTTGTACCAACGACTTTTCGTAACTCTTCAATATACCCCATATGTAAATTCCCCTTTCCCTAACCTCCCTTATCATAACAAAATTTCTCTCTTTTTGTTCATGTAATTTTAAAGAAAAAAAGGAAGCTTTCGCCTCCATTTTTTCATCTTTATTTCTTAAAACTTTCATATTTTACAGCTTCAAAAGCTTCCTCAATTTCATCATTACGATAATGGACATATGTAAAACGACCCAATTCTACTAATCTTGCTATTTCCTGTAACGCTTTATGCTGCTCATATGTTTCTTTCAGCTTAATATGTACATAAAACTTCATTAAAGGATGTTCATATAAAGGTTCTCCCACCTCTACATATACATCTTCAACCCCTTGTACAACTCTTACATAACTCGCAAATTGATAAAGTGCTTCTCTGTCTGAAACGATTTTTAATGTATACATATATTCTCCCCCTTTCCTTTACTATATCAAAAAGACGACCATACCATGTTATAGAACTATGAAATTTTTTCGACTTGTCATCTATATATTCAATAAAGAAGGCGTTTATCCATACATGACATCTTTTTCCCACATATATTATAGGAAGAACTTTTTTCATTTGAGGTGTTCCTTATGGATCCATACGTCAATATATGTATTTGTATTACTCCCGGCGCCGATATTTCTGATGACCGCATCGCAAAAGATTTAGCTGTTGCAGAATCAATTTGGCACCCCATTACATTTCAAATTCAAGAAGTAATTGTATTAAATGAACTTTTCCGTTTTTTTGACCGTGAAATCAGTTATAAAAATTCCATTCAAAGTCAAGAAAAGTTGGCATCCTTTTTCCAAACATGTGTAAATGAAGCTCCTGAATGCGACCTTTATATTTGTTATATTGGCAGTGATTATTTCAAAGAAACAGCAGTAATTGCCTGCGCTTATTCTTTAGCAAAACAACAGCAACTTACTGGCTATATCGTTTTAACAAATTCGGCTGCCCCTATGAAAAATATATATACGCTCGCTCACGAAATCGGTCATATTTTATTTACAAGACGTATTCATGGAAAACTTACTCATGCAGATCCTCATTCTCCAACCGGCTCGGAGCACCACCCTTCTCCAACAAACCTTATGTATCCGATAGTCCCTCGTCCAGAAAACGTTCATATTCATTCCTTATTAACAACAGAACAAAAAGCGCTCTCTTTACAAAGCTCTTTACTACAAAGAAAAAAACAGTAACCTTCATGTTACTGTTTAAAACAACTTGTTCCAATCAACAAACCAAATCCCGGCTGCTAGAAATAAAAATAGACAACTAAATGTAATCCCTCTAAAAATCCCTATATAATATTTCTTTGGAAATAATTTTTTGCATATCCAGAGCAGCCCTTTTCCAATTAAACCGAAGAACAAAATATAACCTGATGTGTCATCTAGTAAAGTATCGAAATAGTCATCATGTACCTTTTTCGAAAAGGTAGTATATAGCCCGAAAATCGTTAAACCTAAAAATACAATAGACAATATACCTAGAAATATACTTTGCATATTTGTTCTCCTCTCAATAAAATATTCCGTTCGCTCAATATTAGTAACAAACTAGTTTACAGTTTTTTGCTCTTCATTTTTTAAAGACCATCTCATTAATACATATAAACTTCCGTACAGAAGTAAAGGCTCTAGTATTCCCCAATATGGGTTTTGCTTTCCTAATTCTTTAAATACAAACATAATTAATAGTGGTATGATAACAACTAACATTCCAATCCATCCAAGTATGTACGCTTCCCCAATTAACAATACTAATAAGACAATTCCAACTAGTATATAACTTTGTATAGTAGTTAATTGCAATACAGGTGTCCCATACCACTTATTCATAAACATTAATAATACTAGTAATAAAATTGGTAACAAAGCTGCTACATAAATAATGCTAAATTCTTTTATTTTACTCTTAAATGATGACATTTTAAAAGCAAATATTATACTTACAATAGTAATCATTAAAACAATTGGGTATCCAATCAATTGTACATTCGTTAACGTAAATTTATGATTAGGATTTTCAAATAATATATTAGTAAGTAACCAACATCCACCAATACCAATAATCATCCCTAAAATACTTTTTATACTCCCGCTTTTATCCTTCTCCATCTCTTTCGCTAATTCTTCCGCATACTCTTTTGGTGAGTCACCAAATATGTCACTTACTGTCTTTCCCTCTTTCTCGCCTTCTATTAAATGAAGTTCTGCATCTGCAAGAAAAGCGTCCACATCTTCTTCTTTAATCCCATTTGTTATTAAATATACTTTCGTATCGATTAAAAACTTTTCACCTTCTTTAGAAACCTTCATGATAATCCCCCTTTATTTAACCGTTTCTCTTCTATTCGTCTTCATCATAATTTCAAGGAAAATTAAAATAAACAAACTTCCGTATAAACATATAATTTGAAATAGCATTGGCATAAGATCTTCAGATGTAAATGTTTTAAACATTAACATAATAGAAAGCGGAATAATTAAATATAAGTTTTTAAACCATCCTTCAAAATATATATTTATAGCTACTGTGATGATAAAAATCCCACCAGCTAATATATAACTTTGGACTTCGGTGAATGTGAGCATTTTTGTAGGATATATCACATCTAATATCGTAACAGCTCCTAATAAAAACAATGGAGCAATCATAACTAAAGACCACATAGAAAACCATGTTTTTGTAAAGCTTGTGACGAAGGTCATTTTGCGAAGTAGAAAATTAGGACCCATAACAACTAAAATCAATGAAAAACTGTAACCGATACACTGTATAAGTGAAATCTGTAACATTCCATTACTCACTATTAAGATAGAAGCAATAATCCAAAAAGATACGATATTCATTACTGTAAAACCAATTTGCTTCCACGTTTCCTGTCTATCTCTTTCCATCACTTTTACAAGTTCATTTGCATATTCTTTCGGTGAGCTTCCGAAAATATCTTCTACACTCTTCCCCTCACTCTCACCTTCTATTAAATGAAGTTCTGCGTCTTCTAAAAAGTTTTCAATATCACTTTCTTTCACACTCTTTGCCGTCAAAAATAATCTCATATCTAACAAAAACTTTTGTGCTTCACTTGATAACATTATTTTCTCCTTCCCTTCCCTTCAAGTAAACGTTCTACACTACTTTGCATCGCTTCCCAGCGATCCATAAATTCATCAAGTGCTTCCTCGCCTTTTTCTGTTAATGTGTAATATTTTCTCTTTGGACCAGATGGAGATTCCTTCATTACGCTTGTTATTAATCCTTCTTTTTGCATTCGTATTAATAACGGATAAATACTTCCCTCACTCGCCATTGTAAAACCATACTTTGCTAGCTTCTCACTCATTTCATAACCGTATATTTCGCCTTCAGAAATAATAGCAAGTAAGCATCCTTCTAAGATCCCTTTCAGCATTTGACTTGTCGACATAATTCAAATCCTCCTACTATCTTGTTTTACAAGATAGATAAGCGTAAGTATCTTGCTTTACAAAATAGTATAGCAAAGACTATTTTGCAAAACAAGATAGCTAACGATATTTTTTCCAAATGTTTGCAGGAATTTCATTATAACCTCTCTAAATAGAGCACTATGAAAACTTTATTATGAAGGGATGTTTTTCATCATGGTTACAAATCGAGTTGTCTTTTTAACAGGTGCTGCGAGTGGTATTGGATATGAAGTGGGAAGTACTTTTGCAAAAGAAGGTGCAAAAGTTGTGATTACTGATCGCCTTGAAGAACGTGCGAAAGAAGCTGCTGAACAATTACAAAATGAAGGTTTTCAAGCTATCGGTTTAAAATGTGACGTTACATCTGAAGAGGAAATTACAGCAGCAATTTCTCAAACAGTTGATCATTTCGGTTCATTAGATATATTAATTAACAACGCAGGAATGCAACACGTTTCACCCATTGAAGACTTTCCAACTGAAAAGTTCGAGCTGCTAATTCAAATTATGCAAATTGCTCCGTTTATCGCAATTAAGCATGCCTTTCCGATTATGAAACAACAAAAATATGGTCGTATTATTAATGTCGCTTCTATTAACGGCCTGGTCGGGTTTGCTGGAAAAGCTGCCTATAATAGTGCAAAACATGGCGTAATTGGATTAACAAAAGTTGCCGCTTTAGAAGGTGCTACGCATGGTATTACTGTTAATGCCCTTTGCCCTGGTTATGTCGATACCCCTCTTGTACGTAATCAACTACAAGACTTAGCTACTACACGAAATGTACCACTTGAAAATGTTTTAGAAGATGTCATTTATCCACTTGTACCACAGAAGCGTTTGCTACAAGTACAAGAAATCGCTGATTATGCTATGTTTTTAGCGAGTGAAAAAGCGAAAGGTATAACTGGTCAAGCTGTCGTTATCGATGGTGGCTATACTGCTCAATAAAAAATAAAGTTTGCTCAAGAAGAGCAAACTTTATTTTTTATCGCGAGGATCTTCGTACTTTAGTAATTGCCGCGGGAGCTTCTCAATTGCAACAATTACCCCCTCTAATTTACTTTCAATACGGTGGAGTAAATATAATGTTACAACAATTGGAAACCCTACATTACCTATCATCTTGATCCACTCTTCCATCCTCTTCTCCTCCTTTCATTATATAAGTAAGAGAAAACAATGCATTTAGGCATAAAAAAACAAGCTATTATGTATTAGCCTGTTTTTCAAATAATGATGCAATTTCTCTTTTATAATCCCCGCTTATAATACCTTTCTCAGTAATAATTCCTGTAATTAATTCGTTCGGTGTTACGTCAAATGCAGGGTTATAAACATTCGTTCCGATTGGTGCTACTTGTTTTCCAAAGATTTTCGTAACTTCTGTTTCATCTCTTTCTTCAATAATTATTTCGGCTCCAGTTTCTTTCGTAACATCAAATGTTGACAGTGGCGCAGCAACATAAAATGGGATATCAAAGTACTTTGCTAAAATAGCTAAATTCATTGTCCCTATTTTATTTGCCGTATCTCCATTTGCGACAATTCGATCCGCCCCTACAATAATTGCATCTATTTCTTTCGTTTGAATAGCATGAGCTGCAGTATTATCTGTAATAAGGGTCACATTAATATTTGCTTGCTTCAATTCCCACGTCGTTAAGCGACCACCTTGTAAAACTGGTCTCGTTTCACACGCATATGCATGTAAACGCACACCTTTCTCTTTTCCAATATAAAAGGGAGCTAATGCAGTTCCATATCTGGCAGTTGCGATACTTCCAGCGTTACAGATTGTTAAAATATTATCGCCATCTTTAAAACATGTTAACGCATATTCCCCAATATTTCGGCACACCTCTTCATCTTCCTGCTGAATGCGAAGCGCTTCTTCTTCTAATGTTTTTTGTGCTCCTTTTATTGTAGTAATCCCTCGAATAGATTCTCTCATACGATCAATTGCCCAAAATAAATTGACCGCTGTCGGGCGTGACGTCCCCAAATAATTACAATCTCTATTAAACTTCTTTTGAAATTCTTCAATATGTACAGTGTTATATTTTTTTGATGCAAGCGCCAAGCCAAATGCAGCTACAATTCCAATTGCAGGCGCTCCTCGTACTTCTAACATTACGATGCTTTTCCAAACCTCTTCAATAGTCGTCAATGTTTTGTATTCTGTGCTATGCGGCAATTTCGTTTGATTTAATACCGCAATTGCATCACCTTTCCAGCTTACAGATCTCGGAACAGTAACAATTGTACTCACGCTTTTACGCCCCCTGAAACTGTCTGTTGAAATAATGTTCGAAACAGTTGAATATCTGCACTTTTAGATTCATATTTTATTAGTTCTTTACCTAAGGATAGCGCTTGCTTCTTAGCTTGAATTCTTGTTTCTTTATTTTCTATTTCATCTAAATCTGCTACATGAGCTAAACCAATTGTTCTACGAATCAGTTCACATCCGGCAAATCCAACTGCATCAGTAAAGATATTTTGCAAAATAATTGGTAACCATTGTTTTTCTTTCGTATATACTTCTACACCTTCTCCAATCCATAACTTTGTAAAAGTCTCTACAAAATAACTCCACGTCTTTTCTATATGGAAAAATAGTACACTTCTTTTTTCTTCTTCTCTAGATAAAGCATTTAATAATAGATTTGCAATAAATTGACCTATGTCAAATCCAAATGGGCCATATGTCGCAAATTCTGGATCAATCACTTTCGTTTCAGAAGGTGACGAAAAAATACTACCAGTATGTAAATCACCATGAATAAGAGTTTCTTTTCTTGTTAAGAACTTATATTTATATTGTGCTACTTTTAGTTTTAAAGTTTTATCACTCCAAAGTTCATCAACCACGAGCTGTAAATCTGGCTCATAATCATTTGTATCATAATGTCCAAACGGATCTGTAAACACTAAATCCTCTGTAATTTTACAAAGGTCCGGATTTACAAAGGTACCTTCTAGTACCCTCTTCTCTTCTGACTGTAAACCAAAATCTGAAGTATAAAATAAAACATGTGCTAGAAAACGGCCGATATGCTGGGATAAAAGCGGATATTCTTCTCCGCCTATTAATCCTTTTCTTGTAATTGTTAGTCTTGATAAGTCTTCTATTACCGTTATCGCTAACTCTTCATCATGACTGTACACTGCTGGAACATAATCCGGTACATACTGCGCAAAAATTTGTAAGGCCTTACTTTCAATCGTTGCTCTTTTTATAGACAATGGCCAGCTTTCACCAACTACTTTCGCATAGGGCAGTGCTTGTTTTATTATAATTGATTTCTCTCCATCATCTAATTTGAACACGTAATTTAAGTTTCCGTCTCCAATTTCATGACAAACGACATTTGCCTTCGCTTCAAAATAGCCATGATCTTTCGCATATTGTACAGCTGTTATTTCTGTTAATGAATAATATCCCATCGTCTTCTCCCCCTTTTTAAATTCAGAGGTTTTTCTAACATAGAAAAACCTCTTTCCACTAAGAAAGAGGTTTGAAGTTTATCTTCTCCCCTCTTATCTGCCAGAAAGTTTTACTTTCTGCTGGAATTAGCACCGTGCCTTTTGGCGTAATAAACGCCCCATTTCACAATGGTATTACGGTCGGTTGCTGGGCTTCATCGGGCCAAATCCCTCCACCTGCTCTTGATAAGAGTTGTATAATTTTTTGAATTTTTAACTTTATGTTGAAGACTATACCAAGAATAAAAATCACTTGTCAACATTTTATTTGTATAATTCTGGACGACGATCCGCAAAAACTGGAATTCCTTTACGTACTTCTTTAATTTTCTCGAATACAAGCTCTCCAAATAAAATTGATTCTTCTTCATTTGCTTCTACAACAACCTCGCCCCAAGGATCGACAATTAAAGAATGACCGGCAAACTCATTATTCGGATCCTTTCCTGCCCTATTACAGGCAACAACATAACATTGATTTTCAACTGCTCTTGCTTGCAATAGCAAACGCCAATGTGCTAAACGAACTAATGGCCATTCTGCTACAACAAATAAAACTTTTGAACCTTTTGCAGTATGAACGCGCATCCACTCTGGAAAACGAATGTCATAACAAATTGTGCCGGCGCACTCTACATCATCTAACTTAAATTCACCTGTACTATTTCCAGCGATTAAATATTTATGTTCATCCATAAGCTGAAATAAATGCACTTTACTATATTCATTGACTAGTTCTCCTTCCTTGTTTACCACATACATTGTATTTGTAACACCTTGCTCTGTTTGCTTCGCTATGGAACCACCAACAATATGTACACCATATTGTTTCGACCATTCTTTCAACTTTTCTTTCGTTTCCAATCCATCCCTATCTGCAATTTCAGAAAGTCTTGCTAAATCATATCCTGTTGTCCATAATTCTGGTAAGACAATAACATCCGGTCTCTCCTTCATCGCTTCGCTTATTTTATTTTTAGCATTCTCAATATTTTTTTCTACATCTCCAAAAACAATATCCATTTGAATACATGCGACTTTCATTTTTTCAGCCCCATTCTTATTTTTCTCTTTACAAAATACTGGAAAGATTATATCATTTGTCACTAGAATTGTAACAACTTTCAAAAGAGGTGGAAAGTATGAAATTATTTCAACCTTCTGAGATAGTAACATCATTGCCAACACAATTTTTCGCTTCACTTGTTGCAAAAGTTAACAAATTCGTTGCAGCTGGTCACGATGTTATTAATCTAGGTCAAGGTAATCCAGATCAACCAACACCGCAGCATATCGTAAAAGCTTTACAAGATGCTGCAGAAAAGACCATTCATCATAAATATCCGCCATTTCGCGGACATGAAAGTTTAAAAGAAGCCGTGGCAACATTCTATCAACGTGAATATGATGTAGTAGTAAATCCGAAAACTGAAGTTGCTATATTGTTTGGTGGAAAGGCTGGATTAGTAGAATTACCAGTTTGTTTTACAAACCCTGGTGATTCGATTCTCGTTCCAGATCCAGGCTATCCAGATTATTTATCAGGAGTTGCTTTAGCAAAAGCACAATTTGAAACAATGCCGCTTATTGCAGAAAATAACTTTTTACCAGATTACACAAAAATTAATAACTCTATTGCCGAGCGTGCAAAATTAATGTTTTTAAACTATCCAAATAATCCTACAGGTGCTACTGCATCAAAAGATTTTTTTGATGCAACTATTCATTTTGCTAATAAACATAATATATTAGTGGTTCATGATTTTGCTTACGGTGCGATTGGATTCGATGGTCAAAAACCTGTTAGTTTCTTGCAAGCAGACGGTGCTAAAAATACAGGTATTGAAATTTACACTCTATCGAAAACTTTCAATATGGCTGGCTGGCGTATTGCTTTTGCAGTAGGGAATGAAAGTGTCATTGAAACCATTAACTTATTACAAGATCATATGTATGTTAGTATTTTTGGTGCAGTTCAAGATGCTGCCCGCGAAGCACTATTAAGTTCACAGTCTTGCGTAATAGACCTTGTAAATAGTTACGAATCTCGACGAAACGCTCTTATTTCGGCTTGTCAATCAATTGGTTGGAATGTAGACATTCCAACAGGGTCATTCTTTGCATGGCTTCCTGTTCCAAAAGGATATACCTCTGAGCAATTTGCTGATATTTTACTAGAAAAAGCACATGTTGCAGTTGCTCCTGGTGTTGGATTTGGTGAACATGGCGAAGGGTATATCCGTGTTGGTCTCTTGCATACAGAAGATAGATTACGGGAAGCCATTAATCGAATTGATAAATTAAATTTTTTCAAAAAGTAATTGACAACATGAAAAATATCTGACAAAATTCAGTTATCTTAAAAATTTAAACATTTCTAAATACTTCTTATCAAGAGCAGGTGGAGGGACGAGCCCGACGAAACCCGGCAACCGATCTACAATTGTAGACACGGTGCTAATTCTCGCAGCATTACGCTGACAGATAAGGAGCTGGTTGTAAAAAAACCTCTCCTTAGCTGAGAGGTTTTTTTATTTAACTAGGAGGTTATAACAATGAGCGGAATTATAGCGACGTATTTAATCCATGATGATTCACATAACTTAGAAAAAAAGGCTGAGCAAATTGCACTTGGTTTAACAATTGGCTCTTGGACTCATTTGCCACAATTATTGCAAGAACAATTAAAGCAACATAAAGGCAACGTCATTCATATTGTGGAATTAGCTGAACATGAACATACAAATTCGTATTTACGTAAAAAAGTAAAACGCGGAATTATTAAAATCGAATATCCGTTATTAAACTTCAGTCCAGATTTACCAGCAATTTTAACGACTACATTTGGAAAGCTATCCCTTGATGGCGAAGTAAAATTAATTGACTTAACTTTTTCAGACGAGTTAAAAAAACATTTTCCTGGGCCAAAATTCGGGATAGATGGTATTCGAAATCTTTTACAAGTGCATGATCGTCCCCTTTTAATGAGTATTTTTAAAGGAATGATTGGACGAAATATTGGGTATTTAAAAACGCAATTACGCGATCAAGCAATTGGTGGTGTAGATATAGTAAAAGATGATGAAATATTATTTGAAAATGCATTAACACCACTTACGAAACGCATTGTATCTGGAAAAGAAGTTTTACAATCCGTATATGAAACATACGGACATAAAACGTTATATGCCGTAAATTTAACAGGACGAACTTTTGATTTAAAAGAAAATGCGAAACGTGCAGTGCAAGCTGGAGCTGATATTCTATTATTTAACGTATTTGCTTACGGACTAGATGTACTACAATCACTTGCAGAAGATGATGAAATCCCAGTTCCTATTATGGCACACCCTGCTGTAAGTGGTGCTTATTCAGCATCTAAGTTATATGGAATTTCATCTCCATTATTACTCGGAAAGCTACTACGCTATGCTGGGGCTGACTTTTCATTATTCCCATCTCCATACGGAAGTGTTGCGCTAGAAAAAGAGGAAGCTCTTGCTATCTCAAAATATTTAACTGAAGACGATGCATTTTTCAAGAAGAGCTTTTCTGTTCCATCTGCTGGTATTCACCCTGGTTTCGTTCCCTTTATTGTACGAGATTTCGGTAAAGATGTTGTTATTAATGCTGGCGGCGGGATACATGGACATCCAAATGGAGCGCAAGGCGGTGGTAAAGCATTCCGTACTGCAATTGAGGCTACTTTGCAAAATAAACCACTCCATGAAGTAGATGACATAAATTTGCATAGTGCACTACAAATATGGGGAAATCCCTCTCATGAGGTGAAATTATGAGTATTCAAGTATTTTGTGATTTCGATGGCACGATTACAAATAATGATAACATTATGTCCATTATGGAAAAATTCGCACCACCAGAAGCTGAAGAAGTAAAGAATAGAATTTTATCACAAGAGCTATCTATTCAAGAAGGTGTTTCTCAATTATTTCGATTAATACCTACTCATCTGCACGATGAAATTATTCAATTTTTAATAGAAACTGCTGAACTTCGTAATGGTTTTCATGAATTTATACAATTTGTAAATGAAAATAACATTTCTTTTTACGTTATATCAGGTGGAATGGATTTCTTCGTCTATCCACTCTTACAAGGACTCATTCCAAAAGAGCAAATTTACTGTAATGAAACAGATTTTTCAAATGAATACATTACGGTGAATTGGCCTCATCCTTGTGATCATCATTGTCAAAATCATTGCGGATTATGTAAATCATCTCTCATCCGTAAATTGAGTGATACGAATGACTTCCATATTGTGATTGGAGATTCAATTACTGATTTACAAGCTGCGAAACAAGCAGATAAAGTATTTGCTCGTGACTTCCTTATTACAAAGTGTGCAGAGAATTATATTGCTTATACACCGTTTGAAACATTCCATGATATTCAAAATGAATTAAAACATTTGTTGGAGGTGAAATCATGAAACAACTTTTTCGTCAATGGTATGACTTAAGCGAGATAAAAAAAGAATTAACAACTCGAAATTGGTTCCCAGCAACAAGTGGTAATATTTCTATAAAAGTTAGTCATGAGCCACTTACTTTTCTCATTACAGCAAGCGGTAAAGATAAAACAAAAACCACTCCAGATGATTTTCTATTAGTAGATCATGTAGGAGTTCCTGTTTTAGAGACTGAATTACGCCCTTCAGCAGAAACAATATTGCATACACATATTTATAACAATACGAATGCCGGGTGCGTACTTCATGTTCATACAACTGATAATAATGTCATCACAAATTTATATAGTGATGCAGTTACCCTTCAAAATCAAGAAATTATTAAAGCTCTCGATATTTGGGAAGAAGGTGCAACAATTCACATTCCTATTATCGAAAACCATGCCCATATCCCAACGCTTGGAGAAAACTTCCGAAAGCATATAAAAGGTGATTCAGGAGCAGTATTAATCCGTAACCACGGTATTACCGTATGGGGCCGAGATAGCTTTGATGCAAAGAAAAGATTAGAAGCTTATGAGTTTTTATTCCAATTTCATATAAAACTATTATCAATTCAAGGAGGCGTTTCTAATGGCGCAAATTCGTATTCATGAAGTAAATACTCGCATTGAAAATGAAGTGGAAGTATCTAAATTTCTACAAGAGGAAGGCGTTTTATATGAGAAATGGAACATTTCTAAACTTCCTACTCATTTAAATGAAAATTATTCGTTAACAGATGAAAACAAAGCTGAAATATTAGCTGTTTTTTCAAAAGAAATCGCTGATGTTTCAGCAAGTCGAGGTTATAAAGCACATGATGTAATTTCACTTTCAAATAGCACACCTAACCTTGACGAATTATTAATTAATTTCCAAAAAGAACATCATCATACAGATGACGAAGTTCGCTTTATCGTCAGTGGTCATGGCATTTTCGCTATTGAAGGCAAAGATGGGAAATTCTTTGATGTTGAACTTGAGCCAGGCGATCTCATATCTGTTCCTGAAAATGCAAGACATTATTTTACCTTGCAAGATGATCGTCAAGTTGTAGCTATTCGTATTTTTGTGACAACTGAAGGCTGGGTTCCAATCTATTAAGGTAGTTAGTTGAATAAAAGGACTTGGACCCCCTTTTCCAAACTTTTATTCACTCTACATATATACATCCTCCTATGGAACAGGCTTATTTCATTTTTGAAATAAGCCTGATTTTTTATTTACTCAAAAGTACCACTTCATCACAAATTTAACACCTTGATTTTTCAAGTATATTTTTTGAACATTTTTTGAATATTTATTGAATTTTTTCTGAAAATTCTGTTTTGTATATGATATACTACAATTAATTAAGAAGGAAAATAATATCGCAAACAGAGGGGGATAATCATGAGCTTACTTATCGCACTTATACTTGGGGTTACATGTGGAGCATTTCCAGTTATTTTAGGAGCTATTATGGAAGAGTTAGAAATTGGTGTTTTAGGATTTGTCGCATCTTGTGTAAGCGCTTTATTGTTTGGTTTATTCGGCGCTATTCCTGTTTCAATTCTGTGTGCTTTTTATATAATACGCCATGCTCGTACAAAACAATTGGGTCCTAATCACATCGCACAAATTATCCCATTCCCGGTTGAACGATGCCGCCGCGCTTCTAACTTATAATTATAAAAATTAAAGATGACTAAATAAATAAAAGTCCTCAAATGAGGACTTTTATTTATTTTCTTCTAGAAATTGAAACAATTCTTGTAGATGTAAGGCATCTTCACCATAGCTAACAGATACATGAAATATACCGTCAATCTCAGCTTGCATATAAAGATCCACTCCATCACGATCATATTTCAATGCCAAATAAAACTCCATTTCTTCTAACATCTTTTTTGAGGTTCGAATTACATAATGCCCCTTCTCATCTCTTCCATATTCAAATTCTGGTTCAAAATCATACTTTTGTTTAAAAGCTTCTTTTTGTTTTTCATTAATTTTTATACAAGTAGCTCGCTGTACAGTATCAATCATCTCATCAAACTTTTGAAGGTCCACCTCGTTTACCCCCTTATATATTTTTTATATAATACTTGTGTTCCACTATTTTCTTCTCCATCCTTAATTAACTCTTCATACAATTCTTTCGCCATACTTAAGCCCGGGACTGATAATTGTAATTTTTCTGCTTCCTCTAAAGCAATTTTAATATCTTTCATAAAATGCTTTACATAAAATCCCGGCTCAAAGTCTCCTTTTAACATTCGAGGAGCTAAATTACTTAATGACCAGCTACCTGCTGCCCCTGTTGAAATGCTCTCTAACACTTTATCTGGATTCAGTCCAGCCTTCTTCGCGTAAGCAACAGCCTCACATACTCCAATCATATTGGAAGCAATCGCAATTTGATTGCACATTTTTGTATGTTGTCCACTCCCAGCTGGTCCTTGTAATTGAATGTTTGTTCCTAACTTTTCAAGTAAAGGTAAGCATCTATCATATATTTCTTTCTCTCCACCTACCATAATTGCGAGTTTTGCTTCTTTCGCACCAACATCTCCTCCTGAGACAGGTGCATCTAACGTATATATTTTTTTGCTTTTTGCAACTTCATTAATGCGTTTTGCTAAAGTAGGTGTAGATGTCGTAAAGTCAATTGCTATCGTACCTTCTTTTGCATGTTCTATAATTCCTTCTATACCAAAATACACTTCTTCTACATCATGTGGATATCCAACCATTGTCATTACAATATCAACTTGCTTCACTAACTCTTTTGGCGTATCACACCAATGTGCACCATCTTGCACTAAAGAATCTGTTTTTGCTTTCGTTCTATTATATACATATACTTTATGACCATCTTGCATTAAGTGATAAACCATACTTTTTCCCATTACGCCAATACCAATGAAACCTATTGATAAAGTTTTATGTTCCATTTTCTCATCCCCTTTGTTCTAATAAATCATTTACCATCTTTCGGAACTCTTTATTAAAGTCATCATCCATACTATTTTTCACATTTGAAAATAACATAACAAAAGTTCCTTTTTCTTTATTAAAATTATTAAAAGTGTTCCAACCAGATAATACACCATGATTATGAAAATAATCTGCATATATATAAAAACTAAATGCATATTTCCGTTCTGCTGAAGGTGAAAACATTGCTTGTATACTTTGTTCAGAAAGAAGTTTTCCATTTATAATTGCTTCGTCTAACTTCTTCATATCTCCAACTGTCGTATACATCTCACCACAACCATATAGCCAATCCATGCCTAACTTCTGCGCTGGTACAAGCTCTTGATCTTTTTTCACATAACCCTTTGTAAAATTTTTATCGCCAGGTACCATATTTCCCATACCGGATTCATGCATATCTGCTTTTACAAATATGTTTTCTTTTATGTAATCTCCTAAAGGTTTTTTCGATATATGTTCTATTATATAAGCAAGCACCATATAATTATAATCTGTATATCTCCAACCTGTTCCTGCAGGAAATTCTAAATTTTGACGTCCGATCCAATTAATTAACTGTAAACGGGAAGCAGCATTAACATTGCCTTTTGCGTGTTCAGGTAAACCAGAGGTATGTGTTAATAAATGATATAGCGTAATATTTTTATTCTCCGGAAATGAAGGAATATATTTATTTACATTATCTTGAATATTCAATTTCCCTTGTTCTTGCAGCTGTAAAATAGATGTGGCAACAACTGTTTTCGTAATAGAACCGATACGATATTTTGTTTGAGGCGTATTTTCAATTTTATTTTGAACATCAGCATAGCCATATCCTTTATTCAATATAACATGCTCTTTATCTGTTACCAAAACTGTTCCATTAAATTGCTTTCCGACTAAATATTGATCTAATTTTTGAGATATGCTAGCATAATCAATTTGTTGCTCTTCTTTTTCTTCTATATTCCCTTGCACTTCTGGTTCAATAGTAGGATTCACCTTAGTTGTTAATACTGTGTTTTCCTTTATATTGGGGCTAACAAGAAAATAGTATACTCCGCCGCCAACTATAGCAGACAGTGAAGCCATTATCATTACTTTTTTTATCATGTCGATCCTCCATAATTCCTTCGCTAAAAATTGTCCCCCTATTCTATTATCAAACAATAAAAAAAAATCGCAACAATTTGTTGCGAAAAATTACATTTTTTCTTTTCTGTACACACATACTTGATTCTTTCCATTTTTTTTCGCTTCATATAAAGCAATGTCCGCTCGTTGCATTAATTCTTCTCTTGTAGTTCCTTGTTCATATAACGCAACTCCAAAGCTAGCTGTTAGCTTCGAAATTCCAGTGAATTGCTTTGTTTCAATGAAGAATCGTAATGACTCCGCAACTTGAAATGCTTCCTTTTCTACTGTATTTGTCACTAATATAATGAATTCTTCTCCTCCCCATCTTGCAAATACGTGTTGCTGCTCCACTTTAGATTTCATAAGCTCTGCAAGTTGTATTAATGCCAAATCACCAAAATCATGACCATATGTGTCATTAACTGTTTTAAAATTATCTATATCAAATAAAATGATTGCTATTTTCTCATCACTACGTATTACCTTTTCCCACTCTACCTCTAGTATTTGTTGAAACTTTAAACGATTATAAATCTCTGTCAATGAATCTACCATAGCAAGTCTTTCTTGTTCTTGATAGATTTCATCTAATTCTGTAATTTCCGTGCATTTTACAATAAATCTTGATAAATCTTCTGGCAATGGTGTCGCACGTAATAGAAAAGTAGATACTTCCCCTTCATAATTTGACATCTTAATTCTTCTACCACTTGATAAAGTATCGTCTAGCCATGTTATATCATGCGTCGTCGAGTAGTATCCATTTTCTCTAATAAAATGTTCAGCAAATACTAAATGTTGCTCACGATAGGCAAACAAATTTTCATATCCGAAAAAAGTTAAAAAATTTGTATTACAATCAACAATTTCATCATCTTCTACTATAAATAATAAATCATTTTGAAAATCAAACATCGTTTGAAGCAGTTCCTGTTGCAAACTAACTTGCCTTACTAAAGAAAGTTGATACAAACTCTTATTCACTTCTTCTAATACTGCTTGTGGAGTTACAGGGGCTATTACAATATTACGTATTCCTAATGCAAGTACATCTGTAAATTCTTTTGTTATTTGTTGATCCCAAATGACAATGAATGTACTTTGCGGGGTATACATATTCTTTATATATTTGATTTGAGAATAATCTGTTACATACATAATTATAATGTGCGGTTTCGTTCTTTGAAATAATAGTTCGCCCTCTTCAAAATTATTTGCTATAAACATACATTTTGGATGGATATTTTCTATCGTTTGTTGATGCTTACATCCATTTTCTATATAAAGGACATTTAACTGCAAATCTTGTAACACATTTTGGAAAACCGTATTCTCTAATAAAAAATGTAGTATGTTCATCACTAGTCTTCACTCACTTCATATATCTTGTTCTACTGAATTCCTCACAAACATTTTTAAAAGACTGTTCTCTAATAAACTTTAATTTGCGAGAGATACATATTAACAAGCTAATTGAGAATGTTATCTTCCCTTTTCACTCTATAAATTCCTTTTTTAGTGTATGATTATAGGAATTATATCGTTTGTATGAATGCCCTAGCTTATTTCTTAAAACTTGACAATTAAAATAAAGATATTATATTCTTAAATTCGACAACTTACAAAATGTAAGTAATATACATTGCGTTTTCTTGATAATTTTATATACAATTTGGAGGATATATAATGACAAACGACAACTTTTTTAACGTTTTATATGAACGCACATCTACACGTGCATTCAACCCAAATAAAGAAATCTCATCTACAGAATTGCATGAGATTTTAAAAGCCGCAGCACAAGCACCTTCCGCTTGGAACTTACAACACTGGAAATTCCTTGTTTTTCAAGGTGAAGATGTACAAAAACGATTACACCCAATAGCTTATAACCAACAACAAATTCTTGATGCTTCTGCAGTAGTCGCTATTTTAGGTGATTTAGAAGCTTATAAGAATGTTGAGCCAGTATATGGTCCAATTGTAGAACAAGGATTTATGAAAGAAGAAGCAAAAGAACGCTTAGCTAAAAATATTGAATCTGCATATGCTCGTGAACAATTCCCGAGAGATGCTGCCTTTTCAAATGCATCTTTAGCAGCAATGCAACTTATGCTTGCAGCTAAAGCAACTGGTTGGGATACTTGTGCTATTGGTGGCTTCAATCCACAAGCACTGACAGACGAATTTAACGTTTCATCTCGTTACGTTCCAATTATGCTTATTACAATTGGTGAATCAACTTTAAAAGGTCACCCTGCACCACGTATGAGCGTAGAGCAAGTGAGTGAGTGGGCAAAATAATAAAAAACGAAGGTAACTACATTACCTTCGTTTTTTATTTCCTGTCATACTTTTGTAATATTACTACAAATCATTCGACATTTATACTTATAGAAAAGTATATTCTATTCCTTTATCATAAATAAACGTGACGTTTTGTGTCGAATTTTGTTAAGGTATTGAAATATACCCGTGTGTTTTTATTACAATTGTGATACAATGATAACAAATAGATAACAAGAGAGGGATTTTCATTGAGTTCATACGGAAGCTTGATCGCACTTTTATGTTACATAGTAACTGTACTGCTTCTATATTTTATTGGTGATGCCGCAAACATCTCCATTTTACAATTCCCAAAAGAAGAAGCATTTCAATTAGAATCAGAAAAACATACTGCACGATCCATCGTACCACTACTCCTAGCTCTTCCTGTATATATCGTCGTTTTATATAAAAGTAAAAAAGTGTAAAGGCTACCCATTTCGTTTATTTTGGTGGTTTTTACATTTTTTTGTTATATTACCCCTATTTTAAACATCATTCCATACTAAACACCCAGCTAGTCATTTAAAATGAGAAAATCCCCTAGAAAAAATTCCACTCTCTGTCCAGTCACTAACTACCGAACTTACATAGATTATAAGTGTGAAGGGGGTGATGAGGATTATGTTTGGATCATTTGGATGCTGTGATAACTTTAGAGACTGTCATCATCGTGAAAGAGAGTGCGACCATCGTGACCATCGCGAGAAAGAGAGAGAGGTAAAACCACAACAACCAGCTGTATGTAACGTACTTGCTAGCATTTCAGTTGGAACAGAGCTTTCTCTTTTAAGCATTAAAGGTATCGGATCTTTCAACGATGTAATTTTTGAAGGTTTCGCTAACGGTGTTGCTCTTTTCTCCGCTTTAGCTCGTAACAATAATGATAAAGATAATAAAGACGACAACAAAGATGATAAGAACCGTCAACGTAATACTTTTAATGGTATTTTACGTGTATGCCCAACTGATATCGTTGCTATCGCTATCTAGTTCTGTGTCTTATCCTCTATAGTAAGAAAACAAGATTTACTTTTCTCATAGAAAAAACCTGAGACCGATTTCAAATCGACTCAGGTTTTTTTATTAATTATATGCTTTTAACTAGTTCAACAACTTCTTCAGCAGTTGACATCAATAATGCTTTTTCTGCTAATGTTTCCATTTCTGCTTTTGACAACTTGCTTAGTTGTGTTCTTGCAGGAAGAATAGATGTTGCACTCATACTGAACTCATCTAAACCTAATCCTAATAATAATGGGATAGCAAGTGAATCTCCCGCCATCTCACCACACATGCCAGCCCATTTGCCTTCTTTATGAGCAGCATCGATAACCATTTTTACAAGACGTAAAATAGATGGGTTATATGGTTGGTATAAGTATGATACTTGTTCGTTCATACGGTCTGCAGCCATTGTGTATTGGATTAAATCATTCGTTCCGATAGAGAAGAAATCAACTTCTTTCGCGAATTGATCTGCTAATACTGCTGAAGCTGGGATTTCAACCATCATACCAACTTCAATAGAATCAGAAACAGTTGTACCCGCTTCTACAAGTTTCGCTTTCTCTTCTAATAAAATCGCTTTCGCTTGACGGAACTCATCAAGAGTTGCAATCATTGGGAACATAATTTTTAAGTTTCCGTATACGCTAGCACGAAGTAATGCACGAAGTTGTGTACGGAACACATCTTGCTCATCAAGACATAAGCGAATTGCACGGTATCCTAAGAATGGGTTCATTTCTTTTGGTAAATGTAAGTATGGAAGCTCTTTATCTCCACCGATGTCAAGTGTACGAACAACGACTGGTTGACCTTCTTTTACACCTTCAAGAACTGCTTTATACGCTTCGAACTGCTCTTCTTCTGTTGGAAGATTGTCACGGCCCATGTATAAGAATTCTGTACGGTATAAACCAACGCCTTCTCCACCATTATCGATAATACCTTGTACATCATTTGGTGTTCCGATATTTGCAACAAGCTCAACGTGATGTCCATCACTTGTTACAGTAGCTTGGTCTTTTAATTTTGCCCATTCAGTTTTTTGCTCTTCAAATTTCGCTTTCTTTTCTTCAAACGAACGAAGAGTTTCTTCTGATGGGTTTACAATTACTTCTCCATCTAAACCGTCAATGATAACGATATCGCCGTTTTGGATTTTCTCCATAACAACTTTTGTACCAACAACAGCTGGAATTTCCATAGAACGAGCCATAATTGCAGAGTGAGATGTACGTCCACCGATATCAGTAGTGAAACCTTTTGCATACTTACGGTTTAACTGAGCTGTATCAGATGGTGTTAAATCTTCAGCAATGATGATTACCTCTTCAGAAATTGTACCAGGATTTGAGAAGTTAATTCCTAGTAAATGTGCAAGAACGCGTTTTGTTACGTCACGAATGTCTGCAGCACGTTCTTTCATATATTCGTTATCCATGTTTTCAAACATAGAAATAAACATTGATGCAACTTCATCCATTGCAAATTCAGCATTTACTTTTTCGCTATTCACTTTATCTTTTACTGGGTTTACTAGTTCTGGATCATTTAACACTAATAAATGTGCTTCAAAGATCGCAGCTTTGTCAGCACCTAGCTCAGCAAATGCGTGGTCTTTAATAGCTTCTAATTCAGTTTTTGCTTTCTCAAGCGCAGCGTCTAAGCGTGCAATTTCTGCAGCTTCGTTTGTAATTGATTTCTTTTCGATGTTAAATTCAGGATTTTCAAGTCTGAAAGCCTTTGCAATAGCAATCCCACTTGATGCAGCGATCCCTTGAATGTTAAGAGTCATTATTCTCCTAATCCTTCGTTTTTCATAGTTTCTTCGATAGCTGCTAGTGCTTGAGCTGCATCATCACCATTTGCAGTGATTTTAATTTCTGCGTTTTGTTGAATACCTAAAGACATTACGCCCATGATTGATTTTAAGTTAACGTTCTTTCCGTTATACTCTAAGTTAATGTCAGAACCGAATTTGCTTGCAGTGTTTACAAGTAGAGTTGCTGGACGAGCATGAATTCCTGAGTCGCTAGTTACTTTAAAGATTTTTTCCATGATAATTTATCTCCTTTAAATTACAGTATTTTTTTAGTTGTATAGACGTGAGTACTACATCATCTATTGTATATAATAGGCGATGTTCGGTCAACCACATCGCCTATTATAATTATAAACATTTTGCGTCAAATTCCTACTGAATGTCAATAATAGCGGTTTCGCCCTTCTTAACATTTCCATCTTTTTTCAATTCGACTTGTTGCCCTTGTTGTAAGTTTGTAAAGACAATTGGTGTAATGATAGATGGTGCATTTTCTTTTACAAATGCAAGATCTACTTTTAATAATGGTTGGCCTTGTTTCACCTTGTCGCCTTGTGCTACAAGCGCTTCAAAACCTTCACCATTTAATTTTACAGTATCAATACCGAAGTGGATCAAAATTTCTTTTCCGCCTTCAGATTGAATACCAATCGCATGTTTTGTAGGGAATACATTAACGATCTCACCGTTAACTGGAGAAACTACTGTTCCTTCAGTTGGCTCAATTGCAAATCCATCTCCCATCATTTTTCCTGAGAATACTTGGTCAGGTACTTCTGTAATTGGTAATATTTTCCCTTCAATTGGTGATACAATTGTTTCATTTTCATCAACTTTTTGAGGAGTTTCTTCCACTTTTACAGGTTCTTCTTTTTCAACATGAGGTGTACGACCTGACATAATATCATGAATTTGTGATTTTAACGTGTCAGATTTCGGTCCGAAAATAGCTTGAATGTTATTTCCAACTTCAAGTACACCAGCTGCTCCAAGTTCTTTTAAGCGGTCTTTGTTTACATTCTTTTGTTCGTTAACTTGAACACGTAAACGAGTAATACAAGCATCTAAAGAAGCAATGTTTTCTTTACCACCAAGTGCTACTAATACTTCACGAGGAAGTTCGCCTGCTTCTGCTTTTCCTGCACCGTCATTCGCATTTGCCTCTTCACGACCAGGTGTTTTTAGATTCCATTTACGGATTGCAAAGCGGAATCCGAAGTAGTAAATAACTGCTAGTACAAGACCAACAATAATTACCCACCACCATGCTGTACGGCCTGGTAATACACCGAATAATAGGAAGTCAATTAAACCACCAGAGAATGTCATACCAATTTTAACACCTAAAATTTGCATTGTCATAAATGATAGACCAGCAAATACAGCATGAATTCCGAATAATACTGGCGCTACGAATAAGAATGAAAATTCAAGTGGCTCTGTAATACCTGTTAAGAAAGATGTTAATGCTGCAGAACCTAAAATACCTGCTGCTAATTTTTTATTTTCTGGACGTGCTTCATGATACATTGCTAAAGCTGCTGCTGGAAGACCGAACATCATGAACGGATACTTACCAGTTGTAAATGTACCTGCCGTTAATTCTACACCGTCTTTTAACTGTGCCATAAAGATTTTTTGGTCACCACGGATTAATTCGCCAGCTGCATTTGTATACTGACCGAATTCGAACCAGAACGGTGAATAAAAAATGTGGTGTAGTCCAAATGGAATTAATGAACGTTCAATTAAACCGAATATAAATGCTGCGATTGTTCTATTCGCATCAATCATTTGATGTGAGAACGTGTTTAAGCCACCTTGAATGTATGGCCAAACGAAGCACATGATAATACCTACTATTAAAGAGAATGTTGCAGTTGCGATCGGTACGAAACGCTTACCTGCAAAGAAACCTAAGTATGATGGTAATTCAATGTTGAAGTATTTATTATAGCAATATGCCGCTACTATACCGACGATAATACCACCAAATACCCCTGTTTGTAGCGTCGGAATACCTAATACGTTTGCATACGCTGGATCTGCAAATCCAATTTTTACTGGGTCTGCTCCAGAACTTGTTACTTTCACTAGCTTATCTACTTCTAAGAACACACTCATCGTTTTGTTCATAATTAAGTAGCCGACGAATGCTGCTAAACCAGCTACTCCGTCTCCACCAGCTAAACCAATTGCTACCCCAACTGCGAATAATAATGCAAGGTTAGCGAAAATAATATCACCAGATTGTTCCATAATTTTTGCAACCATTACGAACCAATCTGCTTTTAAAGCAGGAATAACATTTGTTAACTGTGGATTTTGAAATGCATTACCAAATCCAAGTAAAATACCTGCCGCCGGTAAAATCGCTACTGGAAGCATTAACGCTTTTCCGACTTTTTGAAGAACACCAAAGATCTTCTTAAACATGGAAACCCTTCCTCTCTTATCTATATTGATACCTTCCGACAAACGCCAAAAAGACATGAGGAAAAAAAGATAGAACGATAGCTATACAAAGGGTAGTATATCCCTTTCTCTAGCTTACATTCCTTACTTTTCTCCACTCATGCCTGATCGAATCAGTAACACGTGTCAAAAATAGGTTTACGTATAAGTTCACTATAATTAAGGCAAACGTTTTCGTTACTCTCCTTAATCTGTTTGTCGAAATTTGTATAACTTTGCAATAGTTATTATACATAACTATTGTAAGCGATTCAATCATTTTTTTTAACGTTTTCATTTTAGACAAAAATATATGACTTTTTACACATGCTCTGCCTTTACTAAGCGTTGCAAGTGCATCGTTAAATAAATACTTTCAGCTTCATATACAGGTAGTTGCAACTCTTTTTGCATGACCTTAACTAGCTTCCAAGCCACGTTATAGCAAACTGGATACTCCGCCTTTAATAAATCAGCAAAACTTTGCGATTCCTCTACTTTTTCTCCTTTTTTCACCCTCTCAATAGCATATTGAAGATGACGAATAAGGCGTAAATAATGAATGCTCTCTTGATCTAATGTAATTTGTAAGTTTGTCTCAATTAAAGATACAAGTTGTGCAATGAGACGGGAGTTTTGATTAACTGAAGATAAATCAGAATTTGTAAGCGAACTGTAAATGTGAAGTGCAATAAAACCAATTTCTCCTTCTGGCAATGTAATTTGCAAACGAGAATTTAAAAGTTCTACAACACCTTCAGCAATTTCATATTCCTCTGGATAGAGCATTTTTGTTTCAACTAAAAAAGGATTATCAATTGTAAGTCCTTGTTTTAACCTTTTAATTGCAAATGAAATATGATCTGTTAACGCAATATGAATATGTTCATTTAGTGGAGATTTTGCTTTTTCTTGAATGTACAGCATAATATCGTTCATCAATTCAATTAATTTTTCACTAACATGCGGCACTAATAATTTATATTGTTCACGATCACGTTCATTTTTTAAGACAAACATTTTTTCGATTTGTTCTTGCTCCAATACATCTTTCGCTTTTTTCCCAAATCCAATTCCTTTACCAATCACTACTACTTCCTCGTGTTCAGGATGGCTAGCAATGATGACATTATTATTTAAAACTTTTTTAATTTCTAGATAATTATTCATATAACACCACCCTCGTACTTAAATAGCCTACTTTTATGTTACAGAATATTCTTCTTTGTCGTCAATGTAAAACATCTGCCATTTAATAAAAATTCATTTTTTAGACATGTTTATATATGATGCGTATAATGTAAGAGCAACTGTACATAGAAAGGAGATAACAACATGATTAAAATGTTTGTAAGTGATATCGATGGTACAATGATGCAACACGGAGGTCTTATTGATGAGCAAGATGTTGCGGCACTACGCAGCCTCGCCGAGCAAAATGTTATTCTTTGCTTCGCTTCCGGAAGACTTGATAATGAAATTGCAGACTTAATGAAAGCTGTAAATACAAATTTTCATCGCATTAGTGTAAATGGTGTTTTTGTATATACACATGAAAATAAACAGCTATTATCTGCAACTTTTGATTCCAGCATACTTCCCGATTTGTTAGCTATGACGAATGAAAATCCTTATTTCCGTTATGTAAGTGATGAGCATAATTATTACATTGAAGAGAAAACACCTTTTATTCAAGAACTTGAACAACAAGTAACTATGACTTCTGTTGAAGAACCAAACTTACTACAGAAGATTGATGATACAATTTTCCCAAATAAAATTTCTGTCGGTGGAACAAAGGAGAGCTTGCAACTCCTTCAGAAAAAAATTGATGAAAAATTCCACGGGAAAGTTAGTACTTTCATCTCAGCAGAACAATGTTTAGATGTAATGCCACCGAATGTTAGTAAAGGCTCTGCCATTTCTGTTTTATTAAATGAGTTTCAAATAAAACCTGAGGAAATTGCTTGTATAGGGGATTCTTACAATGATATTCCTATGTTTTCTTTAACTCCTCACAGTTTTGCTATGTCGCAAGCAGATGATGCAGTAAAAAAACACGCTCACTATGTAGTAAATCACGTCAAAGATGCTGTTAACCACGTAATTGCTCATAATAAAAATACGACTCATTCCTTATAAGGATGAGTCGTATTTTTATTTCTTTACATGTTATCCATTTTCATTTCCACTGTACTTCACAAACTGAAATATACTATTTGTTACGTGCAATATTCGTAATAAATTTATAACGATCTCCACGATAAATACATTTCACGTACTCTAGCGGTATCTCACCTTCTGAATATGACCATTGACGCATTACAAGTACAGGCGCCTTTTTAGGAATATGCAGATGTTCAGCTTCATTTTCCGTTGCAACAGAAGCTTCAATTGACTGAGTAGCGCTAACAAGTTTAAAGCCCAGTTTTTTCTCTAAATGTTCATATAAAGATTGTTGCAATATCTCTTCGTTAATATCTTTTACAAGAGCTGGCGACAAATATGTCGTCTCAAAAGCAATCGGTTCATCATCAGCTAAGCGAATACGCCTCACTTCATAAACCGATTCCCCCTCCTGTATTCTCAACCGGTCTGCTATTTTAGCAGTAGCTGGAACTAGGCGGAAACTAAGTAATTGACTACTTGGGTTCATCCCACGAGAAATCATGTCTTCTGTGAATCCCGTCATTCCTTGCAATTTTTGTTCCACTTTCGGAAGTTGGACAAATGTTCCAATTCCACGCTTCCGATATAAATAGCCTTGTTCCACTAAATTATTAATCGCCTGTCTGATTGTCATACGACTCACTTCGAACTTATCACAAAGTTCATTCTCAGATGGGATTTTATCTCCCGGCTTCCATTCGCCGTCCTCAATTAGCTGTTTCACCCACTCTTGAATCTGATAATAGATCGGAAATGGTGAATACTTGTCGATGTTCATCAGCAATCGCCTCACTGCATAAAGATAGAGCTTCTTGATCTGCGATTACGGTTACATTCGGATGACGTTGTAAAACTGTAGCCGGACACTCTTCACTATATTCACCTTGCAATAATTCTTTAACAGCTTCTGCCTTTTTAGCACCCATAGCTACAAGTAGAACTTGTTTCGCTTTCATAATGCTTCCAATTCCCATTGTAATCGCATGAGTTGGCACATCTTCTTCTTTTTCGAAGAAGCGAAGGTTTGCTTGGCGTGTAGATTCTGTTAATTCAACAATGTTCGTTGGAGAATTAAACGGTGTTCCTGGCTCGTTAAATCCGATGTGACCGTTTTCACCGATTCCAAGAATCTGTAGGTCAACTGGGTTAGCAGCTAGAATGCCCTCGTAACGTTTGCATTCTTCCTCTAAATCACTTGCCATCCCGTTTGGTACATAAGTTTGTTTAAATGGAAGATGATCAAACAACTGTTCTTGCATGAAATAGTGATAGCTGTTTTTATCTTCATGTGGTAAATTTACGTACTCATCTAAGTTTACAGTGGTTACACGGCTTGTATCAAGTTTATTTTTTCGCATTTCTGCATAAATACCTAATGGAGAGCTTCCTGTAGCCATTCCTAATGTTGGATTTTCTTTTGTTTTTACAACTTCTTCAATTAATTTATAACCTACTTCTGCTAGTTCTTCTGGAGTTTTTACAACAAGAATATTCATTTAATTACTTCCCTTCCTTCATATGAATTCCTAAACGAACCGTATCATATACATGTAAATCTTCATTCATCACAACAAAGTCTGCATCTTTTCCTACCGCTAATGCACCTTTATTATTTAATCCAAACTCTTCTGCTTGGTTAACTGATGTCATCAGTACTGCATCTTCGATTGAACAACCTGTAAATTCAATTACATTTCGGAAAGCTTGATCCATTTTTAGAATACTACCAGCTAACGTTCCATCTTCTAATCGAGCACTACCATCTTTTACATGTACCGGCTGTCCGCCAAGCTCATATAATCCATCTTCAAGACCTTTTGCGCGCATTGCGTCAGTAATAACACTTACTTTTTTCGGTCCTTTTAACTTATATGCTAATTTCACCATATCAGGGTGAATATGAATACCATCTGTAATTACTTCAACCATTACATCTGGATTTAATAACACATGACCAACAACTCCTGGCTCACGGTGATGTAATCCACGCATTTGATTGTATAAATGTGTCGCATGTGTAATCTTTCTATTTTTTAGTTGCGCATCGATTGCATCTGTATGCCCCATTGTGCCAACTACACCAGTTTCAGTAAGATATTGTTCAAACTCTAATGCTCCCTCTTCTTCTGGTGCATATGTTACTAATTTAATTAAATTCCCACTTGCTTCTTGCCATTGTTTAAATTGCTCAATATTTGCAGGAACGATATGTTCAAGTGGTTGTGCACCTGCACGTTTCTTTGAAACATAAGGTCCTTCTAAGTGAATATATTCGAAATGTGCTCCTTTTTCTTTTGCTTCTTTCGCAGCAGTTAGCGCTGCTTCAATTGCCTCTGGAGCTTGTGTCATTGTTGTTGGGAAGTAAGTTGTAACCCCTTCTTTTAACATTTCTTTACCTAGAGTTACTAACCCATCGCTATTTGCATCCATCGCATCAATATCGTATCCACCATGAATATGAACATCGATCATACCTGGAATTACAATCTTCCCTGTAGCATCAAAAACAGTTTCATTTTCTTGTGGTACATATTGAGCCATCAAACCAATTTCTTTAATGGTTTCTGCGTAACGAATAAATCCGTTTTCCACTATTTCTTGACCTGTGTAAATTTTGGCATTGATGACAATTTGCGTTTTCATTTTCATCGATCCTTTCCCATGAAATACCTACTTGTTATTATTACCTTATTCGCCTAGTTCCATCTTAATATATGCACGAGTAGTTGTCTATACATTCTAATGAAATTTCCTTTTTATTCAACAAAAAAGGAAATTTCTTACGTCCATTATAATTATAATATATAGTATTCATTTTTCCAAAAAGGGACAGTATCCACCCCTAATATAGAAGTCACTTCAACAATGGCATTAACCCACTAGACTCTAACATAACATGTTCACCATCTGTTTCTATTTCTACTGTACGTTTATTCGTTCTATATACCATTATACCGTGCCTTTTTAAGCGTTTTACTACACTTTGGTGAGGATGTCCATACGGATTACTACTCCCATAAGACAGAATAGCAAACTGCGGTTCCACTTTTTTTATAAACGTTTCACTTGTTGAAGTATACGAGCCGTGATGCCCCACTTTTAAAACATCTGCATGTACATCAAATTGTTTTAATATTTCATGTTCTGTCCGTACATCCGCGTCACCCATTAATAAAAAATCCGCTTTTCCATATCGTACCTTCAAAACAATTGAGGATTCATTATTTTCATCTTTTGATTTCCCATTGTTTAATACTTGTATAGAAACATGTGGATCCAGCGGTATATATTGCCCTTCCTTTACTGAAACGAAAGGTATCCCTCTTTTTTTAATATTATTCCGATATGTATGATAAGTAAGAGAACTATATGTTTTTCCGCTATCTAATATAAGCGATACCGGCATTTGCTCTACAATTGGAATTAGCCCCCCTATATGATCCATATCGGGATGCGTACTGACAATTACATCTAAATGATTAATCCCTTTCTCAATTAATTTCTGAATAATAACCTCTCCTGCTTCATAAGGTCCTCCATCAATTAACATTGTTTGTCCGTTTGGCATTATGATAAGTGTTGCATCACCTTGCCCCACTTTTAAAAAGCTCACTTTCATTTTACTAAGATGTTGCCGATGCATATGTAAAGGAGACGTAGTATGAATGGACATCATATACCTTTTAGCTGATGCGCTATTTAAAGAAAAACATAATAAAACAGAAACTAATAATAGAATAATCCGCATACCTCTCATAACTCGTCTCCTTTTTTCATTTAGTATGGCACTGTAAATAATTGATATACAAAAAAAGCTTAGCAAAATGCTAAGCTTTTATTTCGATATCTCTTGTAAGGAACCGAAGAATAAATCTGCTTCATTCATTTGTTCATTCTCTTCAGAAAGCGGGGGTAAATCATCTAATGTTTTCAATCCAAATGTGTCCAAAAATTCTTTTGTTGTTCCGTATAAAATAGGACGCCCTGGTCCTTCCGCCCTTCCCATTTCTTTTATAAGTAAATGGGAAACCAACGTTTGTAACGCCTTATCGGTTTTAACTCCTCTAATCTCTTCCATTTCAGTCCTTGTGATTGGTTGACGATATGCAACAATCGCTAACGTTTCAAGGGCAGCTTGTGAGAGCGAAGCAGCTGTTGGTGTATCTATTAGTTTTTGATAATATGAAGCATGTTCTTTCTTTGTAGCAAAACGATATACTTTTGCATACTGTACAATTTGCAAACCACGGTTTGCACCTTCACATTCTTGTTGCATTTCTTCTAAAATATTCATTACTTCATTCATTTCAATTTCAAGAACTTTCGCTATTTGTTCTGGATAAATCCCTTCATCACCAGAAACAAATAAAAGGCCTTCAATAATTGACTTTTGTTCTTTCCTATCCATTTCACGAGCTCCTTCCTTCTATTTTCCCATAAAAATACACATCAAAAAACCGAATCACAATCAATGCGTTCGGTTCAATATTTTTTCTCTTGTTCCAAACGATACATTAAAACATAGCATGAGATAAAGTGTTTTTATCCCAATTTTACATACTTGCCCTATGCAGATTTATTAGAGCTTGATACGAAAATTTCATCAAAATTATGTTCTTGCTCAATTATGATTTGTTGATTTTTCATAAGTTCCAGAACTGCTAAAAATGTTACGACCATTATTTCACGTTCATCATCAACAAATAAATCATAAAAACTTTGGCGACCACCCTTTATTTTTAACTGCTTTAAAATATCAGTCATTCGCTGTTCAATTGGTATTTCTTGACGAGTAATACGTGTTGTTACAGGTTTTTTTGCCTTTTTACGGCGCATTAATTTTTGAAATGCCGCTAGCATATCATATAACGTAACATCAAGAGGCAAGCTTGTCTCCTCTTCTTGTTGCAACGATGTAAAGTCAATTGGTGGACGTGTATATAGCTGTGCTCTTTCTTGTTCTCTTTCTTTTAACTCAGTAGCAACTTGCTTATATTTCTTATATTCAATTAACCTCTCCATCAATTCTTGACGAGGATCATCTATAAAATCATCACCGTTATCAAGTACATCTTCTTCATGTTTCGGCAACAACATTTTACTTTTAATTTGTAATAACGTTGCGGCCATTACTAAATACTCACTTGCAACATCTAATTGAAGTTCTTTCATCGTATGCACATAAGATAAATATTGCTCTGTAATATCTGCTACAGGAATATTATATATATCAATTTCATAACGATGTATTAAATGTAACAATAGATCTAAAGGCCCTTCAAAAGCCTCTACTTTAAAATTATATTGCACAAAGCATCCCACCACATTTTTTCTATAACAACATAAGTATAGAGCATACTCATGTTCTATCCAACCTTTTTAAGAAATTTAATTAAAAATAGACCGATGCCTATGTCATCATGCCCACCACTTCATATGATAACAGTGTAGTAAGAACAATGTAGGAGGTCAAAAAACTATGGGTCACGTTGATTGTGGTTTTAGCGGTGGGTTCGCATTACTTGTTGTACTGTTTATTTTACTAATTATTGTAGGAGCAGCTTGCTTCTGCTAATATGAACAATAACGGCTAGGGGGAAATCTCCTAGTCGTTTATTGTTCATATTTCTATGATACACTTATATGTATAACCGTTAGATAGGGGCGAGAAAACATGTATCCTACCGAATACATACAATTTTTAATTCATTTCCAAGGAGATTACGACTATTTTGAATGCCACGAAATACTAGAAGAGTACTGGAAGACAAAACCACGAGGAAATCGTGATCATTACTTAGTTGGTCTCATTCAAATTGCAGTTTCTTTATACCACCAAAGACGTGATAACTGGAATGGTTCTACAAAAATGATGAAAAGCGCAATCACAATTTTAGAAAAAAGCGGTGTGTCTTTACAACGTTTAGGAATTAATCAAGTACAACTTCTTTCCTTGCTCAATGAAAGATTGCAATCTATCCATAAAAAAGAACGTTTTGTACCTTTATTTTTACCCTTATCAGATCCATCGTTAGAGAAGCAGTGCACAGAGTTATGTCAAAAACAAAACCTCCCTTGGAAAGATTTGAATGCTATCCCAAGTGAATATATTATAAACAAGCATACTATGCGTGATCGCACAGAAGTCATTACTGAACGAAATGAACAATTACAAAAAAGAAAGCAGAGATAATAAACTACTTATCCCTGCTTTCACGAATGTATATTTTGTTCTAGCCCTTTACATTTTTCGCAAAAACTTGCTGTTTGCTCATTTCCGCAAATTGTAAACTCAAGAAATTTACTCTTTAACTCTTGAACCATCTTTGTCCCAATCCCTACATGACGGTGAGATGGGTTGACACTCAAATGCTGAATTTCTAATACTTGATTCTCTTTTTTTACAATCCCCATTATTCCAACAAAATCTTCATTCTCTTTCCACAAATACAATTGCCAATCATCTTTTGCTTCATATTCTTTCATTGTCAATTGTAATGTTTTCACATCTTTTTCAGTTGGCATAAACGAAAGAAGCCCCATTGCAATTTTTTCATAACTTTTTTTAAAACGAATTAACATAACCCTTATCCCTTCTTACAAAAGTTACAAACTAGTAATCCCCTCAATCACTCTTTTCATATCATATTCATTTTACAATATTTTCAACAGAGTGAGAAGAGCCTAAAACAACTTGATAATCATACAAAGCGAAAAGAAGAAAGTCAAATCTATGTTTCAGCACTATTCCTTTAATAAATAGAGTTAAAAAAAGAAAATTTTATATGGAATGGAAAGAAACATATCATTCAATATCACTTCATTAATAGTTACCCTAAAGCAGCACACTTCTAGCAAAATTAATATAACAAAAAATATTTATTGAAACATATAATGTAATGTATTCTATGTAATTTGTTAAAGGTTTGTTCTCACAAGCAATATATTTTAGCAACAATACTACTTGTATGATGAGCTGCAGAAGAAGTACCCCGTCCCATTTAAAAGTAAAAAAAGAGAGCAAAAGCTCTCTTTTCCCTTACCTTATTCTTCCCAAACTTTAACTTCTTTCATTACATCGCCTTGACGCATTTTTAATACTGTTTCAATACCGCTTGTTGCTTTACCAAATACAGTATGAACGCCATCTAAATGTGGCTGTGGCTCATGAACAACAAAGAATTGGCTACCGCCTGTGTTACGGCCAGCATGAGCCATAGAAAGTGATCCGACAAGGTGTCTATGAGGGTTTCCATCAGTTTCACATGGAATAGAGTAACCTGGGCCACCTGCACCTGTACCTGTTGGGTCTCCACCTTGGCTTACGAAGCCAGGAATAACACGGTGGAATGTAACACCATCATAAAATCCTTGCTCTGCTAATTTTTTAAAGTTTTCTACTGTTTTCGGTGCTTCTTCTGGGAAAAATTCCAAGTCGATTTTTTCACCGTTTTCCATTAATATGTATCCTAAAGTTTTCATATGTATATGTCTCCTTTCAACTATCTCAGCACTATATTACCACATTCATGACTAGAAACAAAAAGAATCCGACAATCTAGATACTTCTTTTTTGAAATGTGGAAAAAGCTAGGTGACAAATAAGAAATATATACTATAATAACTTTGTTGCCCGAAAATTTTAGAAAGAGAAAGGGAGCGATTTTTCGTGAGAACGAAATTATTAGCTCTGCTATTAGCTGTAACGGTATTTATGATGCCAACAGCTTCATTTGCAGACATCATCGAGGGAGAATCAATTGTTACACTAGGAGAGAACTTATCCGAACAACAAAAACAAGATCTGTTAAAAGAAATGAAAGCACCGAAAGATGCTACAATTATTACTGTATCTAATGCGGAAGAACATAAATTTCTAGAAGGCATTGTTCCAAAAGCACAAATTGGTACGAGAGCAATTTCTTCTTCTATGATTACATACACTAAACCAGGATCTGGTCTTATTGTACGATCAAAGAACATTAACTGGGTAACAGATGCAATGTACACTAACGCTTTGATTACAGCAGGTGTAAAAGATGCAGAAATTCAAATTAACGCACCTTTTAAAGTTTCAGGAACTGCAGCTTTAACTGGATTAATGAAAGCATATGAAACTGCGTCCAATAAACAAATTCCTGAAGAAGTTAAAAAAGTAGCGAATGAAGAAATGGTACAAACAGCCCAGCTTGGTGATAAAATTGGTGAAGAAAAAGCAGTTCAACTTGTTGCAAAAATTAAAGAAGAAATTGCAAAAGAACAGCCAAAAACAACAGAAGATTTACGTTCATTAATTAAAAAAATTGCTGATCAATTAGGCATTACATTAACAGATGAACAGTTAGATAACTTAGTATCGTTATTTGATAAAATGAAAAATCTTAATATCGATTGGAATCAAGTTGGTAGTCAATTAAACAAAGCAAAAGAACACGTTTCTGCCTTTTTAGGATCTGAAGAAGGACAAAGTTTTCTAGATAAAGTGAAAGATTTCTTCTCAAGTATCATTGATTTTGTTAAATCTTTATTCAAGTAAAAAAGAAGCCCGCCAGTGACGGGCTTCTTTTTTATACAAGTAACGGTAATTTCATAACAGCCTCTTCAACCGAACGCACTATATGATTTGCTTTCTCCTTTACATATGGATGGGCATGATGAAGAGTAAATGAATGCGGGGTTACTTCAAACATAGAAATATCATTGAAAGAATCTCCAATACAAGCAACTTCATTTGCTTCAATTTGCAAATGGTCCATTAGTCGCTTTAGAGCACTACCCTTACTCACGCCTCTTGGCATAATATCAACATAGCGTTTACCTGATATAAAAACTTCCGCTTCGCCTTGAAACGTATCTCGTAGCTCTTGATCTAACGTCACAATTTTCTCTTCTTCTCCAAAAACAAACAATTTTGCAGGGTGCACAGTCTTACCAAACTCTTCTTCTAACGCTTCAATTTCAGCGATATGCACACCCATATACGCTTCAAAATTATGGTGTTGTTCATTTTTCCTTTTTGTATATCGCTGCTCATTTGCACAAACAATATCCGCTAGTCCTTTTTTATGTATATATCGATATATTTCCTGGGCAACCGTATTTTCAAAACTCGATTCATGGAATAAATCCCCATCCGGAAGTAACATTGTCGCTCCATTTAAGCCTGTTGTGTAATATGGGAATGAAAACCTTTTTACAACTTCATCAATTCTATGTGTAAAGCGGCCAGAGGCAAAACAAATATTTGTCCCTTTCTCAGCTAACCAACACAGCGCACGTTCATCTTCTTTTTGCATATGATTCACATCGTAAACGAGCGTGTCATCTAAATCACTTACAAATAATTTAATCATGTCCTCTTCCCCTTCCATACACAATATCTACTCTAAGTGTACACAAAAAATGTGTGATTTTTGTTAAAAAACAATAAATTTTTGCTAAAAAAAATAAACGGGTGTATAATCCCGTTTATTTTTGTCTTTTTACATTTTGAGGTCTTACAATACTTGGTCGTACTTTTAAACTAGACATTGTTGGACGGAGTAAAATTTTTGTTAACGCGCCCCAATCAAATGGTAAAAACGGCCATAAATAAGGTGTTTGTAAACTTTTTATAGACGTTAAAAATAAAATTAATATCGTCATACCAATTACAAATCCCATCTCATGGAAGAGACCTGTTAAAATAATAACAAACAATTTCCCAACCTTATTCCCTAATCCTAATTCATAACTCGGTGTTGCATATGCACCAATCATCGAAACCGCTACATACAAAATTACTTCTGGCACAAACAAACCTACATCAATTGCAATTTGACCAATTAATATAGCGGAAATCAACCCTGCTGCAGACGATAACGGCGTTGGAGTATGAATGGCTGCCATCCTTAAAAACTCAAGTCCGACCTCTGCCATTAACACCTGTAATAAAATTGGTAAATGCGTCATCTTAGTCGGTCCAATAAAAGCAAGATTTGCTGGCAAAAGAGTTGGATCAAATACAAACACTAGCCAAAATGGTAATAAAAATAACGAGAATATAACACCTAAAAAGCGCACCCAGCGTAAAAATGTACCGACAGCTGGATTTTGTCTAAATTCTTCCGCATGCTGTAAATGATGAAAATATGTTGTCGGTGTAATCATAGCACTTGGTGATGTGTCAACGAGCACTAACACATGCCCTTCTAGTAGATGATTTGCTGCTACATCTGGCCTTTCTGTATATCGAATAAGTGGGAATGGGTTATAGCTTTGCTTTACAACAAATTCTTCTACTGTTTTATCCGCCATCGTAATTCCATCTACATCGATGTTATTTAATTCTTGTTTTATAATCTTTACTAAGTCTGGATTTGCAACATCTTGAACGTATGTAATACAAATATCCGTTTGTGATCTATCTCCTACTCGAATAATTTCATTTCGAAGACGTGGATCTCGAATTCTTCTACGAATTAATGCTGTATTTACAACGATATTTTCAACAAACCCATCCCTCGCACCGCGTACTACCTTTTCGGTATCTGGTTCTGTCGGTGTTCGCCCTGGATAACTACGAACATCGATCGCGAACGCTTCCGTTTCACCTTCCACAAATATCACAATGAGTCCTGATAATACTTGGAGCATTACCTCATCCATCGTTTTCACTTTGCTTACTTGTTGATGGATTAAGCGATTCTCTAAAAGCTTCACTGTATCTTCTTCTACATCCCTTATCTCATTTGTATCCACCGCTTCTTCTAAAATAGGGATAATATAATTTGTATCACAAAGTCCGTTTACAAATAACACACCAATTTCTTTATTCAAAATTTGAAATTTACGAATGCCAACATCGTATGTAACGCCTAGTCCAACTGTCTGCTTTAAATAATTTTCATTGTCACTTATGAAAGTTGATATAGGGATATCCACCTTTTTAGGCTTCGTCATAAAAACCACTCCTTTCCAAAATTAATTGAATCGCTTTTCTAGTAATAGGTGACCCTCTCTCCCATTCATCATTCCCGCACATTTTACCAATATCACCAACTCCAACAATGACAGGAACATTTAAATCGTCTAAGCAATATATTGTATCTCCACTAATCCTGCCAATTTCACCATCTGGAAGTCCAAATTTATCAACACCGTATTCGGTTAAATTCCCATTCCGATCTACACTTACATCTACACGTGCCCATTCCCAATGATGCGTATTAGACGCTACTGCTAAAATTCCGAGCACATCAATTTGTTTATGGGTAGCCACATATTTTAAAGCCTTCTCACCAGATCCTTCTCCAATAAATCCACTGTCATCAAACATGACAAATACAGGGTCATATGGCGTTTGCATAATAAGCTCAACAACTTTTTTCCCTGTCAATTTGGTTGGATTACTTTGTGATGCTGAAATACACCTTCCCCCAAATTCCTTTGTTAAAAGCTCAATTGTCCGCTTTGCATATTCATCTCCATCTGTGACCAAAACAACCCTTCGTCTCATTTGATTTATCCTTTCGGTTTACATATAAGTGCTATAAAAAACGAAAACAATATCGCTGCGGAAATGCCCGCAGACGTTAAACTAAACATGCCAATACCAATTCCTAAATATCCATGTTTTTCTGCTGCATGCATTGCTCCGTGCAATAGTGAATGTCCAAAACTTGTAATAGGGACTGTTGCTCCAGCACCTGCAAACTTTATTAGTTTATCGTACAATCCAAATCCATCTAAAATTGCTCCGATGACTACAAAAGTTGCCATTAAATGAGCTGGTGTTAACTTTGCGAAATCTAACAATAGTTGCCCAATTACACAAATAGCTCCACCTACAAGAAATGCATATATAAAATCCACAATTCACTCTCCTTTAACTCTTTCAAATACGACACCATGTGCAATTGTTGGAATCGTTTCTTTCTGTTGCATCATCATCGGGCTTAATAATGCGCCAGTGGCAACGACAAAAATTCGTTGTAAATTCCCTTTTTGCATCTCGTGTAATAAATGGCCATATGTGACAACTGCTGAACAAGCGCAACCACTACCACCTGCAAACACTTCTTCTTGACTTGATTCATAAATCATCAATCCGCAATCATTGTATATATGCCCAAGATCGTAACCTTCCTCAAGTAAAAGTTGTTTTGCAATCGGCGTCCCAACAGCTGATAAATCACCCGTAACAATTAAATCATAATCATCGGCACTTCTTCTTAAATCTTCAAAATGCTGTTGAATTGTATGAGCTGCTGCTGGAGCCATCGCTGCCCCCATATCCAAAGGATTTGTGATTCCTAAATCTTGCACTTTTCCGATTGTAGCCGCCGTAATTTTAATCGCACTTTTTTCATTGCTAATTAATATAGATCCTGCACCAGTCACAGTTGAATTTGCTGTCCCTGGCTTTTGCCCACCATACTCTGTTGGATAGCGAAATTGTCTTTCAGCCGTTGCATTATGACTACTTACTGTAGCTAAGACACGATTTGCAAATCCACCGTCTATAAAAGCTGAGCCAACTGCTAAAGTCTCCATAGACGTCGCACAAGCGCTAAACATTCCTAAAAAAGGAATGCCCCACTTACGCGCAACATAATTTGCTGTCACTGTTTGATTTAATAAATCTCCCGCTAAAAAGAAATCAATTTGCGATGTTTTTATATTCCCTTTTTGCACTGCTTGTTGAATTGAGTCTGACATTAATCTTCGTTCGGCGAGCTCCCAATTTTCCTCTCCACAATGCAAGTCATCGTATGAAATATCAAAATCTTTTCCAAGAGGGCCCTCAGCTTCTTTCGGACCGACAGCAGTACCCGTTGCATTCACATATATATCATTTTGAAATACCCACGTTTGTTTTCCGGTCAACCTCATACTAGCCCCTCCTTTAAGACATAAAAACTTTAAAGGTATACCTTATTAACCCAATGATATATGCACCAACAACCCCAAATACAATTACACTTCCTGCCAGTTTAAACATATTTGTAGCAATCCCTAGAACAATCCCTTCACTCTTATGCTCTAAGGCAGCGCTCGCCATAGAATTTGCAAATCCTGTCACCGGCACCGCTGATCCTGCTCCAGCAAATTGACCGATTTTATCATATACACCACATCCTGTTAAAATCGCGGATAATAAAACAAGCGTTGCAACAGTTGGGTTTCCTGCCTCTTGTTCACTGAAGTGAAAATAATGTATATAAAATTTCATCAATACTTCTCCAACTGTACAAATGAGTCCACCTACAAGAAATGCTTTGATACAATTTAGTAAATAGTTTGGCTTTGGATGATACTCCTTCACTTTATTTATGTAATCATCCTTCAATTTCTGACTTGTCATTTATATACTGCCTCCTACTTTACGAAATAAATCCAGTGAAACAACGATCCTATTACTTTCCCAAGTACAATAGCAATGAGTAAAACAACAATCTTCCCCTCTACCCCTACTCGTTTCGCTAAAATAGGTAGAACATTTAACACCTCTGTTAATGCCGCAGCAAGCATTCCAATGAACGTGCCACAAAATATCCCTAATATAACGAGCCAATATTGCGATGTTTGAAATGTAATGTTTTTCAAACTACACCAAGCCCCTGTTAAAGTACCTGCAATGACTGCCCACTCAAAATATTGAATATGCTTTCCACTTCTCGTTAATTGAGCTAAACGGGGGATTATACCAAGTACAGCTAAAAATGCGACATACCCGCTACCTACCGCAATCCCTCCAGCTAAACCAATTAAAATAACAAATCCAGACTCAATCATCGGCAAGTTGTTTCATATTATCCTTGTTTTCATTAACGATTACATATTGATCAAGCGACTGTTGGTATTGAAACATCTCAACTTCTAGCGGACTTGGCTCTTCATTAATTCGCTTTTGAAATACATGATTAAAGAATAAAACCATCCCTAAGCCAAGACCTAAAGAATAAGGAATTTGAAATAAAAGTGGTTGCGCATTAAATTCTCCAGTAATCATGTAATATAACCGTTGATGTACTTGTTGCATACTTACATCTTCATGGAAATAAATGATCGCAAGGGCCGCTCCAATGAAAAGTAACAGCCATACAAGCCCGAAAAAAACTGGATGCGCCTTCTTTTTTTCGTATATAATTTCAACAAGAGTTTGTCCAGAACCGAGTAAATTAATTTGTACATGAGATGCTTTCTGTTGAATAATCTCAATTACTTTCATAACATCAATTACAACATGCGTCTTATCATGCGCTGTTATTTTGTAAACTATCTCATTTTGTAACAACTCAACTACAGAAGAATCTCCGGCAAGTTGAGCAACATCGCCCAGCTTTACTTCATAAGTAGGAGAAACTTTTAAACGATTGCGCATTTTAATATAAATCGTTTGTTCCAACTTTCATTCACCCCTTCACTCTTCCTCGTAGTTGTAGTATGGTTATTGAATTTTTTTCTAATACAATTTTTTCATAAAAAAACATCTGCACCATTTTGGTGCAGATGTTTTTTACTTATGCCTTTTTCTTAAATAAGTTTGCAATACTTAATGCAAGCCCTCCCCAAATGACTACGATTCCAATAACCATCATCATAATCGCTGATCCACTCATTATGAAACACCTCGATCTTTCCATTCTTTTTCAAGTTTGGCAGAGTCCGAATGAATTTGTGCATCCCATTTTTTCAGACCAATGATTATTGCAACTATGAGGAATGCTGCTGCTATCGACCAACCATACGTTACAACAAACTCAGTCGGATAATCTCCATAGTTCTTTTTAATATTTTGGATTGTACCATCAATTAGCATATACCCTAACATAAGCGGAGTAATAACGAGTAAACTCACTCTCCAAAACGTTCCTAATTTAATATCAGATACAAAGTTTGCATGATTTTGATAAACTGGTAAACGACGTAAAATGAGCCCTATCGTAACTACTTCCGCAAGTGCAATTGTAATTAATCCGAAATTATTAGCGAAATAGTCGACAACATCTAAGAACATAAGTCCACCACGTGTTGCAAAAACAAGAGAAACTAACACGAGAAGGGTTCCCATAATTCCAATGGTTTTTTCACGACTTAAACTGAATTTTTCAGATACAGCGGCAAAGCATACTTCCGCAAGTGAAATAAGTGATGTGATTCCAGCAACCGTTAACGATAAGAAAAATAATACACCAAACAACGGTGACATCGGCAACTCATTAATAATTTGCGGAAATACTACGAACGCAAGTCCAACGCCAGCACTTGCTACTTTATCAACCGGTACTCCCATATTATTTGCCATAAATCCAAGAGCTGCAAAGACTCCAATACCTGCTAATAATTCAAATCCTGAGTTTGCGAATCCAGTAATAAAGGCATTATTTGTTGTATCAGAGTTTTTCGGTAAATAACTAGAATACGTAATCATAATTCCAAATGCTAAAGATAAACTAAAGAATATTTGACCATAAGCAGCAAGCCATACTTTCCCATCAAAAATACGACTCCAATCTGGTTTAAAGAATGCATCTAGTCCTTGCATAGCACCTTCCATCGTCACTGCACGAACGACGATAATAAGGAACATAACAACTAATAAAGGAATAAATATACGGTTAACAACTTCGATTCCTTTTTTAACTCCTTTAAATGCAACGCCAAGCACAATAATCCAAACGAGAGCTAACGGAATTAATACTTCCGGTACAAGTCCTCCAAATTGTCCTGGCTTATCTGCAACATGTAAGTACTCTTTAAATAAAAATGATTGCGTGTCTTTTCCCCATGCTCCAGTAATTGCAAAGTATGTATACGATATAGACCAAGCAATAATCACTGCATAATATGTTGAAACGATAAATGTTACGCACATTTGCCACCATCCAATAAATTCGGCACGCGGGCTAATACGGAAAAATGTAAGTGGTGCTGAGCCACGATGACGATGACCAAGAGCAAACTCAAATGCTAACAATGAAATACCCGTCGTTAATAATGCAAATAAGTACGGTAAAAAGAATGCCCCGCCGCCATTTTCATACGCTGTATAAGGAAAACGCCATATGTTTCCTAATCCAACGGCAGATCCGACCGCTGCGAAAATAAATCCAGCTCTCGTTCCCCATTGTTGCCTCGTTTCCATGTTTCCTTCCCCCCTTTATGACAAGTTCATACTTGGATTATATTTTAAATTAACTAAATTATCAATAAATTCTGTTAATTTTTTCGAAAATTAACATCTCTCTCCTATTAACTTCATAAAAAAATCGAATAGACAATTATTCGTCTATTCGATCTTTCATCTGTTTTAATATTTTCTTTTCAAGTCTTGAAACTTGTACTTGCGAAATACCTATGCGCTCTGCTACTTCTGACTGTGTTTGATCTTTATAGTAACGCAAGTATACAATTAAGCGCTCTCGTTCATCTAGTTCTCTAATCGCTTCTTTTAAAGCAATTTTATCGAACCATTTCGTTTCAGATTGATCTGCAATTTGATCTAAAATAGTGATTGGATCACCGTCGTTTTCATATACAGTTTCATGTATAGATGAAGGCGCCCGGCTCGCTTCTTGTGCTAGAACAACTTCCTCTGGCGTTAGTTCTAGCGCCTCTGCCACCTCATTAATCGTTGGAGCCCTTCCGAACTCTTTCGAAAGCTCATCTCTCATCTTTCGAATTTTGTTCCCTGTTTCTTTTAAAGACCTACTAACTTTCACTGATCCATCATCACGTAAAAAACGTTGTATTTCTCCAATAATCATTGGAACTGCATATGTTGAAAATTTCACGTCGAAAGATAAATCAAATTTATCTACCGATTTCAAGAGCCCAATACATCCAATTTGAAATAGATCGTCTGGTTCGTATCCTCGATTAAGAAACCGCTGTACAACCGACCAAACGAGACGCATATTACTTTGAACGATTGTATCTCTCGCCTGTTGATCTCCATCTTGACTTTTTTGAATTAACGCTTTTAGCTCGTGGTCCTTTAACTGAGGTTTCTTCTTCTCATTTTTGACCTCTATGTCCATAGGCTATTCTCCTTAATTGCATAGAGCGTTACTATTTGATAAGTATTTTGTCAAATGGATTGTTGTCCCGAAAGATTCGTTTGAAATAACTTCTACTTCATCCATAAAATTTTCCATGATAGTAAATCCCATTCCGGAACGCTCTAATTCAGGTTTAGTTGTAAAAAGGGGTTGTCTCGCTTCATCTAAGTTAAAGATTCCAATCCCTTCATCTCGAATCGTGAGTTTCACCATTGCTTCTTCCAAAATTACAGAAATATAAACAATACCTTCTGCATTTCCTTCGTATCCATGAATAATTGCATTTGTAACCGCTTCTGACACAACTGTTTTGATCTCCGTTAATTCTTCCATCGTTGGATCTAGTTGTGCAATGAAAGCCGCCACTGTAACGCGAGCGAATGATTCATTTTGACTTAATGCTGAAAATTGAAGGTTCATTTCATTTCTCATCTATGCCACCCCCAACGTCGCGAGCGCGTGCGCTTCACTTTCTTCTAAGCGAACGATTTTGAATAAGCCCGACATTTCAAATAAACGCTTAACAGGCGGTGAAATTGCACAAACAACCATTTCTCCACCTAATCCCTTTACGTGTTTATATCGGCCTAATATAACACCTAGACCAGAACTATCCATAAACGATAAGTTCTCTAGGCTCAAAACAATATGATGAACACCATGTGTCTCAATCATATCTGTTACTTTCGTTCGCAACTCTTCAGCCGTATGATGATCTAATTCACCCTCTAGTCTCACACATAGGACGTCACGTTTTACTTCTAATTGCATGGAAAGACTCACACGATTTCCTCCTTATGCTCAAACTTTACTTATTCACATACATAAAGATTTTCGTGATATAAAATAAGAATCCTTCCTGCTGACAAAAGAAGAACTATTTCGTCATAAAGTGAAACCTTTCAGCATTATTCACTGGCATACGAATAGAAAAGCGGCAAACTATTTGCCGCTATTTTGATGTTGAAAACATCCCAAAACTTCTTTTAAATAACTCCCACCAGCTCGCTGCAGCAACATCTTCTTTTGCTACAATTGTTTGTTTTAATAAAACATCTTTATCTTTTTTAATAACAAGTGTGCCAAGCGCGTCACCTTTTTTAATCGGTGCTTTTACTTTCTTTTCAGCAATTACTTCTTGTTTTACCTTGTCCATACTCTCGCCCTTCTTCATAAGAAGAGAAACATTATCTGACGCAACTAAATCTATTTTTTCTTTTTTCCCTTTTCCTACTTGAACTGTCTTAATTTTTTCGCCGCGCGTATACAATTTCTTTGTCATATATTGTCCAAATGCATAGTCAAGAAGCTTCGTCACTTCGTTGTTCCGTTCTTTTGATGTTGGTGCTCCCATGACAACTGAAATGACACGCATGCCATTTTTTTGAGCCGATGCTGTTAAACAATATTTCGCTTCTGTCGTAAAACCTGTTTTTACTCCATCTACGCCAGGATAAAAACGTACTAGCTTATTCGTATTAACGAGCCAAAACTTTTTATCCGTATCTTCACGTAAATAATCTTCGTACTTACCTGTGTATTTACGAATAAGTGGATACTTCATCAATTCTCTCGCCATTATAGCCATATCATTTGCTGTCGAATAATGGTCTTTGGCCGGAAGACCTGTTGGGTTTTGAAAATGTGTATTTTTCAACCCTAGATCTTTCGCCTTTTTGTTCATCATATTTACAAATCCTTCTTCTGAACCTGCGATATGCTCAGCTACTGCAACAGATGCGTCATTTCCAGATGCAATTGCAATACCCTTTAACATCTCATTTACAGTCATCTCTTCCCCAGGTTCTAAAAAGATTTGCGATCCACCCATTGAAGCTGCATGTTCGCTCGCTCTAACTTTATCGGTCAGTTTTAGTTTTCCTTTTTCAACTTGTTCCATAATTAAAAGCATTGTCATAATCTTTGTCATACTAGCAGGTGGTAATTTTTCATTTGGGTTTTTATCAAATAAAACTTTACCTGTATCTTGCTCAATTACGATTGCTGACGACGCTTGTTCCGCTAACTTCGGCGTTGTTTCTTCTGTTTTCTCCTGCTTCGTTTTCTCAGATTGCGCAAAACTCACTGAAGTTCCAGAAAGCAATAACATGAAACAAACAAGTATTCCAAAAACTCGCTTCATGACTAACCCTCCATTCTATATCAGACCTATTTTTTCCAATTTCTCTTTTTTTAATACCAATTTTTTCTATTATTTTCATTTGACAAATACATTCGTCCCCTATATTGTATTAAGTGTATTACACACAGTAGTACACTTAATACATATGAGGAAGGAGACATTGCTCTTGCATATTCAACTTGACCCAAGAAGCAACACTCCGATATGGGAACAAATTGTTCAAAATATAAAAGAACTCGTATTGAAAAACATGTTGGCTCCAAGTGATAAACTTCCTTCTGTACGCGAGCTCGCTTCTTTACTCGTTATAAATCCAAATACAGTGAGTAAAGCGTATCAAGAGTTAGAGCGACAAGGAATTATTGAAACGTTACGAGGAAAAGGAACATTTGTATCCCAATCGATTACCCCAACATTAGACGAAAGGAAAATCGCTATGGTTGAAAAGCAATTTCATCAATTACTATTAGAAGCCTCTTATCTTGGTATTACGAAAGATAAAATTCATGATTGGATAGATTCATACTATAAAGAGATTGGAGGAAATACGGATGTTGAAAGTGACAAGCTTGAAGAAAACAATTGATAATCAAACAATTTTAGACGATGTTTCTTTCACATTACAAAAAGGTAGTATCGTCGGATTACTTGGAAGAAATGGTGCGGGGAAAACAACTTTATTACGAACGATAGTCGGTATTTTAGACCCAGATGAGGGAACTGTTACATATGAGGATATCGACATTCATAAAAATCCTGAAACGAAACAAAAAATCGTATATGTTCCGGATTCTACTAACATACTGAACGGTTATACAGTAAAAGAAATCGTGAAGTTTTATAAAGCAGTTTATACAGCATTTGATGAACCATATTTCTACGAACTACTAGAACGTTTCAATTTACCAAACAAACGAATTCGTAGTTATTCAAAAGGAATGAAAGCACTGCTTGCCATCATTTTAGCTGTTGCTGCACAGGCAGAATATATTATTTTAGATGAACCAACAAACGGACTTGATCCTATCGTTAAAAGACAGATTTTACAGTTTCTCGTTGGAGAAGTTGCAGAAAAAGAGATTACCATTTTCATATCTACCCATCATTTAGATGAAGTTGAACAAATTGCAGATACAATCATTATTTTAAAAGGACATACTGTATCTTCTATTACATCACTAGACGATGCAAAATCACAATTTGCTAAAATCCAAGTAGCCTATGAACGCTCATTACCTCAAAAACTAGAAAACTTAAGCAATATTAAAATATTAAACCAAACGGGAAAAGTATATACAATCTTAATTGAGGGAAATGTAGCTACAACACTGGAGAAGTTTTATAAAGAGCAACCTATACTCATTGAAGAACTAACAATGTCACTTGAAGATGTCTTCGTTACGACACTGGAGGAGGATGGGTATGTTTCATAAAGCGTTGTGGATGTGGAATTGGAAGCGCGGGAAATATGCTGCGTTACTGTTTTTCTTTAGTTCGCTTTACTTGTTATCTTTTAGCTACTATAAAAGTGCTCAGAGACAACTTGCTGAGTATTACGAATTACAAGAAAAAGGTAAACAGTATTATTATTTTTATGCCTTTTCGCCAGGCGAAGGTAATAGTTTTTGGTTAACTGTTCTTATCATTGCTTTAGCCTGCTTATTGATAGGATGGGAACGTAGCAACCAATCTAATACACTACTTATGACGATGCCTTTTAAAAGAAAAGATGTCTTCTTATCTAAATGGGCTTTCGGTTCCTTTTGTATTGTGAGCTCGTTACTTATAAATTGGATTCTTATGTATGTTATTTATAGAACAACTATTCATTTTGATTATCAATCATTTAGTCCATTTCATCGATACTTTCTTTATGCGATTGTTTCTTATGCAGCAGTATATACAGCTGCACTATGCATCGGTACTTTTACTGGAAGCGTTGTTTCGCAGGTTGTTTTTTGTATTCCTTGGTTACTAATGGGGCTTACATTTATTCCACTAGTGTACACTTTTACGATAAATCACTTAGAAGCTACCGATACTAAAAATTATAAGTTAGATGAACAACTTTACGAAATTAATCAAAAAACAAATATAGTTGCACCAATATATAATTTCACGATTTATTACCATTATGATCCTGAATCACGTAAAAAAGAAAAGAACTCAACTATTTTAAGAGATCCAGCATCTTATCACTATTATTCAGCTAAATCGATGTTAGTCTCTATTTTTTATACAATAGTTTACTTACTACTTGGAACATATTTATATACACGATCACCAAATGAAAACACTCAAAAGATATTTATTTTCCAAAAACATTTACGAATATGGATATGGGGGACAACCATTTACTTTGCATTACTAGGTGGCTATAAACTAAATCAATTTAATTTCTTACTTAACTACTATATTTGTTTGTTTCTCACTGGAATCATTACTTATGTTATATTATCACGCCTAACAAATTATAAAGTTTTTTAAAGGAGAGATCCTATGTTTCAAAAAGCACTATGGCTAAGAACATATCAACAAAGTAAATATGTTGTATGGTTATTTTGGCTCGTCAGCTTCTATACTTTGTCATATTACTACTATATGACTTCTATTCAACAGCAACAATTTCTAAATGACAATAAAAAGTGGAACTATGTATATCATTACAATTTTGATTTAACACTCATAAATCCCGTCACACTGTTAGGTATTGTGCTTATCTTGCTAGCTTGTACGTTAATTGGATGGGAAAGACAAAATAACGCTAGCGACTTGTTATGGTCTATGCCCTTTAAACGTTCACACCTCTATATAACAAAGTGGTTGTTTGGAATCTGTAATATCGCCGCTGTTGTCATTTTAAACTGGGGACTATTTGCTATTATGAAAAAGTTGACTTTTCATAATAAATATCAAGTATTCTCCCCATTCCATAGTTATTTTATATACATGTTAATTGTATTAATCGCTATTTATACACTTGCCTTATGTATAGGAACAATCGCTGGGAATGTTATATCGCAAGGATTTCTCACTGCAGCTCTATTCATGTTCCCAATGTTAATTCCAGCACTTATTTCAGGAGTCATTGCTGTTCACTCGAATATAGATTTTCATGAAAACAATGGAATTATGCACCGTTTTTTGGAAAACATCCGTATTTCTGGTCCAGTAGAAGATTTTCGTATTAGATTTGATTATAATCCACAAAGTGCCTATACCGATTCTGATGAAGTGCGTCATAACGAACCAAACTTTACAAAAATCCCTTCAGCAAAATTATTGATTGCGCCTATTATACATACCATTATTTTATTACCCTTGGGTATATATTTATATGTTCGTTCAGTCAATGAGCGAAACGGTAGCTTCTTACTTTATCCGAATTTACAAAAAATAGTTATAGGCCTTGCTGTTTTCTTTATAGGAATCGTTGCTGGTTTAGTCTTAAGGGGAGATAAATCATTACTTAATTTTTACATTGGATTTTTTGGCGCAAGCACAATGAGCTATTTTCTTCTATCCAAACTATTGAAATGGAAGTTCTCTTGGAACGCTAAATAAACTCATCATTATCACAATTTTGTACTGGAGGGATTACATGTTTCATAAAGCTTTATGGCTCCATCATTACAAACAAAGTAAGTACATTCTTTTACTCTTTGCTTGTAGTAGTTTTTGGTTTTTACCTATTAACTATTTTAGGGATTTACAGGTTAAACCAAACGAAGATGGCTATTTCTTTTATAGTTTAAATGGGGATACTCTTATTATCCCCTTCATTCCAATTTTCATATTACTTGCCTGTTCATTAATCAGTTGGGAAAGACATAATCAAACAGACTATCTGTTATTTGCAATGCCATTCACAAGAAAAGAGCTTTTTCTTTCTAAGTGGCTGTTCGGGACAACCGCAATTATATTCATAATAGGTATTAATGCCATCGTATTGTATTTCATCCTAAAAATTAATCTTTTTAGCCAACACCAATCTTTTGGGCCAATGGGTACATTATTATGTTATGTTACCATTACATGGATGGCAATTTTTACAATAGCTATTTTTATCGGAACAATTGCTGGCAATGTCATTTCGCATAGTATATTAAGCTTAATTTTCATTATATTACCATCTGGAATAGGCATGTTACTGTTTCACTTTTCTTGGATTCACACAAATGTATCTACAACTGAATTTTTCCTTAAAAAAACGAATTATGCATCATATATAGAAAATATTGAAGTTTTCGCACCTACTAATAATACTTATATATCTTATACATTTAATCCCAAAGTAAAAGAAGATGGCAATAATAATTCAAAAGAATCCGTTAAGGAGCACCATCAATTCATGCCCATCTGGAAGATTTCCACACCGATTCTTTATATTCTCATTCTTTTACCATTAGGAGTATTTTTATATGATCGAACTCCAAATGAAAATAGCGGTAAAATATTATTATTCACTAAACTACATGTTTTATTTATACCATGTGCCACAATATGTTTTGCCTTATTAGGAGGTCGGATAACAGGTGGAAAAAATGATCCTCTATTAAATTATTACACCGGATTCATAATAATAGGATTATTTAGCTATGTAATACTTAACTATTTGGTCAATAAAAAGTTTTTACTTCATACGAAATAACCTCCTCTTAAAGAGGAGGTTATTTCACATTCTCTCTCCTATCCCCATACACCATCTCTTCTTTCATCCCAAATCCATCACCATTTTGCACAATTTGCTCTGTCGGTGCAACTACACTTTCGGCAATTTTCCATTCCCCACGCTCTTTTACAAATACTTGTAGAAAATAGTTCATACCATCTAATTGATATGCATTTTCTTTTTTCACATTATAGTGAATCGCAATGTAGTACACTTGAATGTTTTCTTTCCCTATTTTTGATACGTATTGCGATAGTCTCGGTATATAAAGTGCTGCTTTCTGAAAAGATAGTTGCTTCGCTTTAACAAACGATGAACTTGTTACATTACGTAATGTGTCCCGATTACGAATATTATCGCTATGGTGAAATAATACTGCGTTTTGCATAGAACGAACCCATAATTTCGAATATAAAACTGTATTATCAGTTTCAATGTACTTCACTTCTTTTCGCACCACTTGGATAGGCGTATCTGCGTACGTGAATGTTTTAAAATAGAAAAAACTACCAAATAAAATGGTAAGTGCAGCAATATATTTCATAATCTTTCCTCCGATCTTTTAATTAAAGTATCGGAGTTTCAAAATATTTTTATTCAAAAGAAAAAGGATAGGAATGCTTTCGCTTCCTATCCTCATTTATTATAATACGCGGCCAAATAGTTCTAAGACCATTTCTATTTCTTGGTCGCTCCAACCTTTAAATCTCTCTTTATAATATTCTTTACGCACAGCTTCAAGTTTTTCAGTTACTTCTCTTCCGTGCTCTGTAATTTCTAAGTACACGATACGACGATCTGAATTAGAACGTTTTCTTTCTACTAATCCTTTTCGTACAAGTCGATCTGTAACAGCTGTAATATGACTGGAGGTTACGTTTACTTCACTCGCAATTTGCGAAGCCATCTGTGGACTGTTTAAAAATAACGCACGTAATACAGAAAATTCATTATATGGCATATGTTCTGCAAAACGTGTATTAATATCATTTTGTAATAAACGTATCATTTTTCGAAATGATGCAGATAAATCTAAAATCAGCGTTTCTCTTTTTTCGTTCAATAGCCTCGTCCCTTTTTTATCATATTTACACATATTATAATCTATAAATACCTATATTGTATATGATTTCTTTCCTCAACATTCTCATTTATGTAACTTTTTTCATATAAATTTCTTTTTTGTTCACACATATACATATAAAAAGGATGGTGATGGAAAATGCAGGGTGGAATAAATCCTTATTTACACAACGTACGCACAGCTAATACTGGTAAAGAAGCTACTATTACTGTACAAGGCGAAGGCGTTGTCAAAGCAAAACCAAACGTTGTTATATTAACGCTTGGCATTCGAACTGATAGTAAAAATGTAAAACAAGCGCAGGAAGAAAATGCAGTACAATCAAAACAATTACTGGATGCACTTAAACAGCTTGGTATTGCCGATAAAGATATAGAAACGATTTCTTATACGATCACTCCTCAATACGAATATGTAAATGATAAAGCATTGCTCCAAGGATACCGTGTGGAGCATTTGTATGAAATTACCGTTTTAAATGTACAAAAAGCTGGGGAAGTATATGATATAGCCGTATCAAATGGCGCAAATGTAGCAAAAGGTTTACGTTTCCGAGTATCTCATCCAAATAAATATTATGAGAAGGCTCTCATTCAAGCTCTGCACCAGGCAGTAGAAAAAGCTCGTGCTATTGCGAGTACATATAATCTAAATATTAATCCTGTTCCCCTCTCATTCGTTGAAGAATCTGCCCAATTACCACGGGAGGTTACGTCTTATGCTACTTTACATGCACAAGCAGCCCCGCCCATTCAATCTGGTGAATTAGAAATCATTTCATCCATACGGGCTATTTTTACGTATTTATAACGAATTCTCTTTACAAGTAAACGTTATCATTTTACTTGTTGTAAAAACATGATGTTCTGATATAATAAAGGACGGTGAGCTCTTACAAAAGAGATATCACGGGTGGGAGAGGGATATGAAAAAGAAGGTTTAACATGAAAGGAATACTTGAAAGAACATTTAAATTAGGTTTACACGAAACATCACCAAAACAAGAAGTTTTAGCTGGAGTTACGTCATTTTTCACAATCGTATATATTATGATTGTAAATGCGTCCATCTTATCAGATGCTGGCATTCCTCTTGAAGCTGGAATTTTAGCAACTGTTTTTAGTTCATTTGTCGGATGTCTACTCATGGCATTTTGGGCAAATGCACCTGCTATTCTTGTCCCTGGTATGGGTGTAAATGCATTCTTCACGTACACAGCTGTGCATACGCTTGGACTAACTTGGCAAGAAGCATTAGCTGATGTCTTTATCTCTGGTATTATTTTTGCAATTGCCGCTTTTACACCAATCGCTCGCGTGCTATCAGTATCAATTCCAAAGTCATTAAAGGAAGCGATTACTGTCGGCATTGGATTATTTTTAGCGTTTATCGGATTGCAAAAAGGTGGTTTAGTCGTTTCGAACCCAAATACTGCTGTGGCAATGGGGAAATTAAGTAATCCTGTCGTTCTTGCGACATTACTTACTCTTATCATTGCACTTGTATTATTTATTCGTAACGTACGTGGAAACTTTTTATGGACGATTGCAATAGGAACTGGTATCTCATGGTTATTTGGTCTTGTGGATACGAGTCAAATGGGAAATAGTTCATTCTCATTCGCTAATTACGGTGATGTGTTTGGAGCTATGTCATTTGGGAAACTTTCTTCCTTACCATTTTGGATTGCAACATTCTCTTTAAGCATGGTGCTTATTTTTGAGAACATGGGACTTCTGCACGGTTTATTAGAAGATGATCGTAAATTCCCACGTGCTTACCAAGCCAATGCAATTTCAGCAATGACATGTGGTCTATTTGGCACAAGCCCTACCGTTTCAACAGTAGAAAGTGCCGCAGGTATTACTGCAGGTGGTAAGACAGGTCTGACGTCTATCGTTACTGGGTTGCTATTCTTTGCATCACTGTTTGCTCTTCCATTTGTCAAATTAATTCCTGATAGTGCCATTGCACCAATCTTAATTATTATTGGCGGTCTGATGATTACAAGCATTCAACAAATTCCTCTGAACGACTTTTCAGAAGGATTTCCAGCATTCTTAATTATCGTTATGATCCCGCTCACATATAGTATCGCTGATGGCATTGCGTTCGGATTTATTGCTTACCCTATCTTAAAAGTTGCTCTTGGAAAGCGTAAAGAAGTCGCACCATCTATGTATATCATTACATGCTTATTCTTAGCTATGTTTGTATTACATGCTATTGGTTAAGAAAAAACACCGAGGAAATCCTCGGTGTTTTTTACTTAAACCATCCTTTTTTATAAAACCATGCCATCATTCCGCCGCCAATTAATGCCATTAGAAGAAGACAAATAAAATAACTATATTGTCCACCAAGCTCTGGCATATGCGTAAAGTTCATTCCATATACTCCCGCAATAAATGTTAATGGCATGAAAATAGTCGAGAATACAGTTAATGTTTTCATAATGTTATTCATATGATGTGAGTTTAATGAAAAATAACTATCCCGAATATCCGCCGTTAACTCTCGACTTGCCTCAATCATTTCCGTAAGTTTAAGTAAATGATCATGTATATCTTTAAAATAAATCTCATGATCACTTATACCGTAAAAACGAGTGGAATTCAAAATACGATACAATAAATCACGCATTGGAATAATTGTACGTCTTAACTTAGATAAATCTGCCCTAATATCAAATACTTCTTCTAGCACGGCTCCTGCTGTCTCACCTGTTAAATTATCATCAATCGCATTTAAATGATCTTCAATGTAATATACAGGTGCGAAATAATCATCTACAATTTGATCAGTGATTGTATGTGCTACATGTAAAGGTCCTTTCTTAATCCGCCTCTTCTCACCAAGTGTTTTCCATACTCTTTCAATTGCATTATTATGAGAAAAATGGAAAGAAACAATATAGCGATCACTAACAAACAAATCAATTTCATGTGGTTCTAGCCCATCTTCTCCAAACGCGTGAAGAACTAAAAAGTTATATCCATCATAAAAATCAACTTTTGGCCTCTGTACATATTCTAGACAGTCTTCAATTGCAAGGGGATGGAACTTAAAATGGTCTTGCAGAATATATGTATACTCTTCTTTCGTTGGCTTATATAAATCTAGCCAATACCATACAATATGGTCTTTCTTTGTTTCTTCTAGAGAAACATCATATAATACTTCATCTGTTTTTGTTACTGCACAAATTCTAATCATAATTTCACCCATTATTATTATAAACAAAAAATAGTAAAAAAAGCCAAGGAGAAATCTCCTCAGCTTTTTTTTATTACTTCGTTACGATACCGTGTACTAAAGTTGGTGCATCTACGTGTTCTTTAGAGATCTTCATGTTCTCATAAATTTTCGCTTTTACATCTTCAACATTTTCGCGGTTCGCGTAAATTGTAACAAGGGATTCACCTTGCTTCACGCTATCGCCTACTTTTTTGCGCAGCATTAGACCAACTGCTAAATCAATTTCTGACTCTTTCGTTGCACGTCCTGCTCCTAAAAGCATTGCTGCTGTTCCGATTTCGTCTGCAACGATTTCTGATACATATCCGTCTTCTTTCGCTTCCACTTCAATTTTAAATTGTGCTTGTGGCAATTTAGAAGGGTCATCAACAACAGATGCGTCGCCGCCTTGCGCTGATAAGAACGTTTTAAATGATTCTAGCGCTTTTCCGTTGTTCATTACTTCAATTAGCTTTTCACGTGCAACTTCTAAAGATGAAGCTTGTCCAGCAAGGTACACCATTTGGCTTCCAAGTGTTAAACATAGCTCTTCTAAATCTTTTGGCCCTTTACCTTGTAATGTATCAATTGCTTCTTGTACTTCTAGTGCGTTACCGATAGCTTCACCGAGTGGTTGACTCATATCAGAAATAACTGCCATCGTATTACGACCAACGTTATTACCGATGCGTACCATTGCTTCTGCTAAACGTTTTGCATCTTCATCCGTTTTCATAAATGCACCTGCTCCAGTTTTTACATCAAGAACAATTGCATCTGCACCAGCAGCAATTTTTTTACTCATAATCGAACTTGCAATAAGCGGAATTGAGTTTACTGTTGCTGTTACATCACGAAGTGCATATAACTTTTTATCAGCAGGTGTTAAGTTACCACTTTGGCCGATAACAGCGATTTTGTTTTCATTTACAAGTCGCATGAATTCATCGTTTTCAATTTCCACATGGAATCCTGGAACTGCTTCTAATTTATCAATTGTACCACCAGTATGTCCTAAACCGCGTCCAGACATTTTCGCTACTGGTACGTCTAAAGCAGCTACTAATGGACCTAATACAAGTGTCGTTGTATCACCAACACCACCTGTCGAATGCTTATCTACTTTTACACCTTCAATAGCTGATAAGTCAATTGTATCGCCGCTATTTACCATTGCCATCGTTAAATCAGCACGCTCTTGATCGTTCATATCTTGGAAGAAAATTGCCATTGCAAGTGAACTTACTTGATAATCAGGAATATCACCATTTGTATATCCTTCAACAATAAAGTTAATTTCTTCTGTCGTTAATGCATGTCCGTCACGTTTTTTTGCAATTAGGTCCACCATTCTCATTGTGAAGTCACCCCTTCATTTGTTTTACGATTGCTTTTACTAATGCTAAGAAGTTAGCTTTAACACGTTCTGTCGTTTCAATTACTTCATCGTGATGAAGTGGCTGATCTAAAATACCAGCTGCCATATTTGAAATACAAGAAATACCTAATACTTTCATTCCAGCATGACGTGCTACAATTACTTCAGGTACTGTTGACATACCAACTGCATCTCCGCCAAGTGTACGAAGCATACGAATTTCAGCAGGTGTTTCATATACAGGACCTGTCATTCCAACGTATACACCTTCTTGTACTTTAATATTTAAGTCTGCTGCAACTTGTTTCGCCATTTCACGAAGTTCTACTGTATATGATGTAGACATATCAGGGAAACGTACGCCCATTTCAGAATCATTTGGTCCGATTAATGGATTCGTACCCATGAAGTTAATGTGGTCTGAAATTAACATAAGATCGCCTGGCTCGAATGATGTATTTACACCACCAGCTGCGTTTGTTACAACAACCGTTTCTACACCTAGTTCTTTCATAACACGAACTGGGAATGTTACTTTTTGCATGTCGTATCCTTCATAGAAGTGGAAACGTCCTTGCATTGCTACTACTGTTACACCTTGAAGTGTACCAAATACTAGTTGACCTGCATGGCCTTCTACAGTTGATACTGGGAACTCAGGGATTTCACTGTAAGGTACTGTTACTGCGTTCTCAATTTCGTCTGCTAATACACCAAGTCCTGATCCAAGGATTAGTCCTACTTGTGGTGTCTCTTGAAATTTCTCTTTTAAGTATGAAGCTGATTTTGTAATAAGTTCACGATTCATTTGTTTATCCCCCTATTTCTTTAGCTCGTTTAAGAAGCTTGTTCCGTATTCTGGCATTTTCACACCGAAGTTTTCTGCTACTGTTGCACCAATATCAGCAAATGTTTGACGAAGTGGTAACTCTTGTCCGCCTTCTTTCATACTTGGGCTATATGCTAATAATGGTACATATTCACGTGTATGGTCAGTACCAGGGTGAATTGGATCATTACCGTGGTCTGCTGTAATTAATAATAGATCATCTTCTTGTAGTTTTGCGAATACTTCTGGAAGACGTGCATCATATTCTTGCAGAGCCTCTCCGTATCCTTGTGGATCACGGCGGTGGCCGAATAATGCATCAAAGTCAACTAAGTTTAAGAAGCTAAGACCTGTAAAGTCCATATTTAATGTATCTACAAGCTTATCCATTCCATCCATGTTAGACTTCGTACGAAGTGATTCCGTTACCCCTTCACCATCATAGATGTCAGAGATTTTACCGATAGCAATTACATCGTAGTCACTATCTTTTAATTCATTCATTACTGTACGGCCGAATGGTTTTAATGCATAATCATGACGGTTTGGTGTACGTGTAAAGTTTCCAGGTTCACCAACGAATGGACGAGCAATAACACGACCTACCATGTATTTCTCATCTAATGTTAATTCACGTGCAATTTTACAGATTTTATATAACTCATCAAGTGGCACTACTTCTTCGTGTGCTGCAATTTGCAATACGCTATCAGCAGAAGTATAAACGATTAAAGAGCCGGTTTCCATTTGCTCTTGGCCAAGTTCATCAAGAATTTCAGTTCCAGAAGCTGGCTTATTACCGATAATTTTACGGCCTGTTTTTTCTTCTAATTCATCAAGTAATTCTTTCGGGAATCCTTCCGGGAACACTTGGAATGGTGTATCAATGTAAAGGCCCATGATTTCCCAGTGACCTGTCATTGTATCTTTACCAGTAGATTTCTCTTGCATTTTTGTGTAATATCCAAGTGGTTTCTCTACTTTAGAGATACCTTTCATTTCACGAATGTTACCAAGACCCAATTTCACCATGTTAGGCATTTGTAAACCATTCATATGTTCAGCAATGTGACCAATTGTGTCAGATCCTAAATCACCAAATTGCTCAGCATCTGGTGCTTCACCGATTCCCACAGAGTCCATTACGACTAGGAATATACGTTTATATTTATTCATAACTGCGACCTCCTATAAGTTCAGTTCTACTTCTTGTAGTATGTTCAAAACGCTATAAAGTGAAACTGTTATCCATAAGAATTCTCATTGTCAAACAGTACTTCTTTAAACCATTCTCTAACCTATTTCGTTTTACTTGAAACGACTCAAAAACATTTCTAGTTTTTTCTAAGTCAGATGTCAGACATCTGATACTGATATCATAACATGTTTACGCTTTCTTTTTAATACATTTTCGTAGAATTTCTCATTTTCTTCACACTTCTATTGTAATCCATTCTGCAACGAAGTGCTAATTTTTTTATGATTTATTTCTTCATATTAAAAATAAAAAGTAGCTCTAAAGAGCTACTTTTTATTTTACTTCTATTGTTTCTTCTTTATGTTCATGCAATTCGCCTTTTCTTACATGCACTTTCACTTTGTAAGCACCGTTCTCTTTGAAAGTATGTTTCGTTTCATACTCTCCTTTATTCCCTTCTTTCGCTGGAATAAATTCGTGTTTTTCAACACCATCTTTCCAAATCTCTAGTTGTACTTCAGCACCAGTTAATGCTTCTTCTTTTTGCTTTAAATGAACTTTCATTGTAGATTCAGCATTTGCCTTTATGTCTCCAGCCATAAGATGGATCATTGTGTCACTTTTATGATCTCCATGTCCTGCACTGTGATCACTATTTTCTTTTTTCGCATCTTCTACTTTCGCATTTCCTACAGCAACTTTCACTTCCGGCATAACGTGCATTTCACGTGCATTTGTGTGAGCGATAATATGGTATACTCCATCCGTTTCGAATGTTTTCTCTACTGCATAAACACCTTTTCCTTTATGCTTACCATCTAACATCTCGTGCTTTTCGTCGCCATCTTTCCAAATTTCAAACTTTACATCATCGGCATCCGTTACTTTTTCTTTCCCTTGTGTAACAAGTGCTTGTACTTCTGTTTTTTCACCTGGTTTAATTTCTTTCGGATTTGTTTGGACTGCTACTTTTACAGCTTCAAGTTTCTGTTCTTTTTTCGGTTCTTCTTTGTTTGTATTACAGCCAGCCAACGCTAGCATCGCGATAAATAAAGTTATAATCAGTTTTTTCATCATCATTTCCTCCTTTATACTTTATTTAGTATAGAGGAAATACATTGTAATATTCCAGTCTTCTGCTGAAAACAATATACGAAATGTTTGTGAAGTTTCTGTGAAACGGTCTTCCCTTCTGAATCTATGAAAAAAGAGCATAGTAACTATGCTCTTGGATGAAACTGTTTATATACATCTTTTAATCTAGTTTTTGAAACGTGCGTATAGATTTGCGTCGTTGAAATATCTGCATGACCAAGCATTTCTTGTACAGCACGTAAATCTGCTCCATTTTCTAATAAGTGCGTAGCAAACGAGTGACGCAACGTATGAGGTGTAAGCTCTTTTTCAATATTTGCTTCTTTCGCTAATCGTTTTAATATTTTCCAAAATCCTTGTCTTGATAATCGATTACCATGATGGTTTAAAAAGAGTGCATCTACTACTTTTTTCCCCATTAATTCTCTTCTTCCTTTTTCAATATACTTTTGAATCGCTTCCGTTGCTAAACTTCCTAGTGGAATAATTCTTTCTTTATTCCCTTTCCCTATGCAACGAACAAATCCCATCGTTAAATGTACATCTTCTAAATTGAGTGCAATCAATTCTGAAACACGAAGTCCTGTCGCATACAGTAACTCTAGCATCGCCTTATCACGTATCCCAAAAGCACTTGTCATTTTTGGTGTTTGAAGTAACGCCTCTACTTCATCAACTGATAATACTTTTGGTAATTTCCGTTCCCCTTGCGGCGTTTCAATATGTACGGATGGATCGTGTTCTACCGCTCGTTCACGAAGTAAAAATTGGTGGAACGAACGAATTGATGCAATATGACGCGCCAATGTTTTCGAAGATTTTCCGTTTTCTTTTAAATACTGCAAAAAGTTAACAATGTGTAAACGGGTCACTTCATGAAAAGTTTTCGTCTGTTCCACATTTTGCAAATACTTTACGTAGCTTTTTAAATCCCGTTCATAAGATACTACTGTATTCTTTGCTAATCCTTTTTCGACAACCATATAATGAATAAAATCTTTTAATTGATCTTCCACTCTACACTACTCCCCATTTTCATAGAAAAACATCATTCTATTTACGAAAGCATCCTTTGCCGGTTCTTCATTCCCTGATACTTTTTCTACAGTCTCTTCTTTAGGTTTTTCATAACGATGATAGCTTTCATATTCTTCATTTATCCATAGTATAGCGAAATAAAACAAAATCGTACAACTTGTAAATAATAAAAATACTTTTATTCCATCAAAAGTTAATTTTAAAGCTCGGCGCATTGTAAATTCCTCCAAAATATAAGTTATTACAACATATGCCAAGCTTTCACCAATTTATACCTTATTCAAATAAAAAACCTCTTCCTAGATAAATAGGAAAAGGTTATTTTTCATCCGTTTCATTTTCTTGACAATTTTTACAAATCCCATGGAATGTTAAACGATGATCTTTCACCTTAAAGCTCCAGTCTCGTTCTACTTTCCTTTCCACTTCACCAAGTAAATCTTCTTGTATTTCTTGTACAGCACCACATTGTGTACAAATCAAATGATGGTGAAAACGCTGCGCACCTTCTTGGCGTAAGTCATAGCGTGAAACACCGTCTCCGAAGTTAATCTTATCGACAACTTTTAACTCAGATAATAGTTCTAAAGTTCGATAGACGGTTGCTAATCCGATCTCTGGCGACTTTTCTTTTACAAGGAGGTAAACATCTTCTGCGCTTAAATGATCTTCTTCATTTTCTAGCAGCACACGAACTGTTGCTTCACGTTGCGGTGTTAATTTATAGCTCGCTGCATGTAATTGCTTCTTAATTCGTTCAATTCTTTCTTCCATTCGGTACTACTCCCTCCTCGCCACTCTTACACCATTATATCAGAAGAAGGGCTTCTGTCAAAAGAAAAACAATAAAAACAAATTGATAATTATTCTCAAAAAATATTTATTTTTTATTAATAGCCTCAACAACTTCTTTCATTAAAACTGGTGATGCGTAAGCCTCCACACTACAAGCCATTGCTAATACCGCTCCAATTACAAGAAAGAAACATGTATACCGGATTAATAATGGTAATAGTGGCTCGGTTATTTTTCTAATAAATTGATGCCTAATCATCCGTAAAGAAAAACTTGCAGCAATGGTTGTCATAATGAGAAAGACTGGAATGATAATTAAATTTTGTGGCAAAACAGATACAAATGCTAATAATAGTCCATTCCATCCATGCTGACTTACTAAAAAACCAACTGTAAATCCAACAACAACTCCTTTTACAAATAATAAAATAAAAATAAGTGGTAATCCAATAATTGAAATCCCTAAAATCCAAATAAATCCGATGTATTTTAATTGCGAAAAGTAACTTTCTCGAAACATTTCGCCCGCAATGGCAAATTCTCCTTTAGAGACTTGTCCAAAAAAACGTTGTAAATAAAATGATAAATCTTGTTTTTGATTGATTTGTAAACTATTCACAAGAATGGCTCCAAATATTACTCCCATCAATAATAAAACAGCGTTAAATATATATAATGAAGAGTTTTCCTGTATGTGAGACATTACACGGTCTTGCCAATTTTTTCGCCACATTTTTCTTCCCTCCGTTCACACTCTTATTAAAAATGTATGAAAGAAAGAAAAAAGTATGACGAATTAACATTGAAATTCCGCTCTACTTTGCTAAACTAAAAAGTAGAGAATAGGAGGGATTTCTCTTGAAACCATTATTATTAGATTTTCCAACATTATTTCAAACTGAACGCTTACAAGTTCGTAAACCATTTCCAGGTGATGGTGCAGAAGTATATGAAGCAATCCAAGCTTCTCTAGAAGACTTAGTACCGTGGGTACCAATTAACGCTGAAACAGAAGAGAGTGCTGAAGAAATTGTTCGCGAAGCTCACGGACAGTTTTTACTTCGTGAAACACTTGATTTTCACTTATACGATAAAGTATCTGGTACATTCATCGGAGCAATTACACTAAAACCTGAAAACTGGGATATTCCAAAGTTTTCACTTCACTTCTGGTTGCATAGCGATTATACAAAACAAGGCTATATGACTGAAGCTGTTAAAGGCGCTATCCAATTCGCCTTTGATAAACTAGGCGCTAGAAGAATTGAAATTCGTACTGATGCAACAAATATAAATGCATGTAGCTTAGCAGAACGTTTAGAATTCATTCTAGAAGGTACAATGGAAAATGATTTCCTAGCACCAGACGGTAGCTTACGTGATGCACGTGTATATGCAAAAATCAATTAAAAACACTCGCCTTTGGCGAGTGTTTATTTTTGTAGTTGTAAATATTGTACTGCAAACATCGTCTTCGCATCATGAATACGAAGATTTTTCATAAGAGTAATCGCTTCTTCTAACGATACTTCCATTAATTCCACAAACTCATCTTCATCTAACTCAGCTTTATTTTCTTTTTTTGTCAAACCTGTCGCTTTATATACATATAAAATTTCATCTGCGAATCCTGGAGATGTATAGAAAGAAGTAATAAGCTCCATATTTTCACATACATATCCTGTTTCCTCTTCTAATTCACGAACTGCTGTTACCTCTGGTTTTTCACCAGGCTCTAACTTGCCGGCTGGAATTTCTATAATCGCCTTTTCAAGCGCTTTACGATACTGCTCAACAAGCACAATTTTCCCCTCATCTGTAATAGCAATAATCGCAACTGCACCAGGGTGATTTACAATTTCACGTTTACTCATTTCTCCATTTGGTAATACTACATCATCAACACGAACTTTTATAACTCTACCATCAAAAATCGGCTCAGTTTTTACTGTTCTCTCTGTAAGATTACTCATACTACTTCATCTCCCTGTTCTATTTCCTATTCTTTCTTCATACATTTTACCACATTGAAAGGAGCGTGATAGAAATGAAAGTTTATATTTTACCAAATCGCATCACGTTAGTCGGAAAAGCATGGCAAATTCGCCATAAGCTAAAACAATATAGCAAAGAGTATACAACTGTACAAGAGTGGATTACAGCAAATAAAATGAAACATTAATCCATTAAGCTCACATTAATTATGCTTTTACGGGCAGTTAATGCAAAGCGAAAAGGAAACGTTTGTCAACCTCTTTTCCCTCTCGTACAATAAAGGTAAGGAGGTTGACCTATGAAAAAACGTCAATTAGGAAACTCAGATTTATTTGTTACAGAAATGGGCCTTGGCTGTATGTCTCTCGGTACATCTGAAACAGAGGCTATGCGTATTGTCGATGAAGCAATCGATTTAGGAATTAATTTTTTTGATACAGCAGATTTATATGATTACGGATTAAATGAAGAATTTGTTGGAAAAGCCTTGAAGGGGAAACGAGACAAAATTGTTCTTACAACGAAGGTTGGAAATCGTTGGACAGAAGAAAAAAACGGCTGGTCTTGGGACCCTTCTAAAGCTTACATAAAGGCTGAAGTAAAAGAAAGTTTACGTAGACTTCAAACTGATTATATTGACCTTTACCAACTTCATGGCGGAACGATTGAAGATCCAATAGATGAAACAATTGAAGCTTTTGAAGAATTGAAAAAAGAAGGTATTATCCGCCATTACGGTATTTCTTCTATACGTCCAAATGTAATCCGTGAATATGCAAAACGCTCAAACATCGTTAGTGTACTAATGGAATATAGCCTTTTAAATCGTCGTCCAGAAGAATGGTTCCCGCTTCTGAATGAATACCAAATTAGCATCATTGCTCGCGGACCACTTGCAAAAGGAATTTTAACTGATAACAATGCAAGAAAAATAGAAAGAGTAAAGGAAAAGGATTACCTCTCTTATTCTTACGATGAATTACATACAACTCTAGCGAGTGTAAAAGAAACGATTGGAGAAAGCTCTTTAACAGGAACAGCTATTCAATATTGCTTACATAATAAGACTGTTGCAGCTGTTATACCTGGCGCAAGCTCTCTTCAACAATTGCAGGAAAATATACGAGCTAGCCAACAGTTACCTTTAACTAAAGAAGAATATGTACAACTTCAAAAAATTGTTAAATATGACACATATGCTTTGCATCGTTAAAAATATCGAATTACCGATAAACAGAAGACTGTCTCCTTTATTAGGAGACAGTCTTTTTTATAACGTATCATATTTATCAGGATTTGTGCCTACATGTAAATCGCGATTCAACGTGTTAATTTGATTTATCTCTTCTTCAGTTAGTGAGAAATCAAAAATAGTAAAGTTTTCTTTAATACGAGATGGTGTAACAGATTTAGGAATTGTAACAATCCCGCTTTGAATATCCCATCTTAATATAACTTGCGCAGGTGTTTTTTCATATTTGTTAGCAATAGCCTGAATGATTGGATGCTGAAATACTTCTCCGCCCCTCATTAACGGACTCCACGCTTCCATTTGGATTTGCTCACCTTGACAATGATTACGCAATTCAAATTGCGTTAACATCGGATGAAGTTCTACTTGGTTCACCATCGGCTTCACTTTGCAATTTGGTAATAACAATTCTAAATGATGTTTATGAAAATTAGAAACACCAATCGCACGCACTTTACCTTCTTCATATAATTTTTCTAACGCTCGGTACGTATCCACATACTTCCCTCTTACTGGCCAATGTATTAAATATAAATCTACATAGTCCATTTGTAATTTCTTTAAGCTTTTTTCAAACGCCTCGAGTGTCTCCTCGTATCCTTGATCGTCATTCCAAACTTTTGTTGTAATAAATAGGTCTTCTCTTGGAATTCCTGATTCACGAATCGCTTCTCCGACACCGCTTTCATTTTCATACACAGTTGCTGTATCAATCGAACGGTATCCAACTTCTAACGCTGTTTTTACTGCTTGTTTTACTTCGTCGCCTTCTTTTGCTTTATAAACGCCTAGACCAATCATCGGCATTTTCACGCCATTATGAAGTGTAGTTGTTGGAATATACACAGTCGTCTCCCTTTCATTGTTACATTTTTTTATAAGCCACAACTTTATTTCAACAAGATTCATCCCAAAAGTCAAAACATACGTACAGTTTACATAACACTTTTATATAGCTAAAAAATAACGTGAACTCATTTATTCACGTTATTTTCTCTCCATTCTTTCGCTTTTTCATCCACATTGCGCACAAACTCATTTTCCCCTTCCGTATATAACGTGCCATCATATGTATACTTTTCGGCCAATTCTTTCTTTAAGGTTGCATATGCCTCTGCTTCTTCACAATGAGCCATCATATAATCACGAAATGCTAAATGCCTTACTATCTCTGGATTTCCTTTTTCAAACACGTGTAAATGATACAAACGTTTTTCTTCCGTTCCATGGATAAAAAATCGGCGTCCTGAAATACCATTTTCCCCTTTTACGATGTAACCAAGCTCTATAAATCGTTCATTCCACCTATCTACCCTTTCAATACTTTCTACTTCCATGATCATATCAATAATAGGTTTAGCTGCCAGTCCTGGCACTGACGTACTTCCAATATGATGAATTTTCACCGTTTCTGGCATCGCTGTTTTTAATCTTTCAGCCTCCATTTGAAATTTTTCACTCCAATGATTTTCATGCGGAACAACTACAATTTTCCTCATAATAACTCCCCTTTTCTTACAAGCTCGTCAAAAAATGATCAGTGAATTTCACTGATCATTTTTTTATTATTTAAAGTCTTTCCAAGTAAGGTTACTTTCACTTAGCAGTTCTTCAAATGATTTATTCTTTTCACGTTCTTTTTGTTCTTTGCGCTTTCTTTCCAGTTCAGCTGCCTCTTTTTCCTCTTCTCTCACTTGCAACTCTTTCTTCTTACTCTTTAATTGTTGCATGAGTGAATCATTTAATTGATCGCCTAATGTAAGTGTTTCTTTCTTTGGTGGATTCACTTGCGATTGTCTTTGCATTTGTCTTTGTTTCTTTTTCTTCATGCTACTCACCTTTTACTTTTTTCTCCATTATAGTAGATACACGATGCAATCGACAATAAAAAAGGGTCTTTACTCTATTATCCACTTTTTGTAAATATGTTAATTTTTCGAAAAGACTAAATTTTTATGTAGCTATAATCCTATGAATCTATTAAAATTATGTCGTATGATGTCAGATTATAAAAAAGGAGAAATGAACTATGTGGAAAAAAATTATTCCTGCCGTTGCTGTTTTAAGCACTATTACTTTTTCAAGCGTATTTGCCGCTCCCCCATCTCAGAATCCAGCTGAACAAAACCGCTACATAGACGTACAAATGCTTGGTATTAATGATTTCCATGGACAACTAGATACTGTTAAAAAAATTAATAATAAAGAAGCTGGTGGCGCTGATTACTTAGCTACTTATTTAAAAGAACGTAAAAAACAAAACCCTAATACACTTCTCGTACATGCTGGTGATATCGTCGGAGCTAGTCCACCAGTTTCAGCATTATTACAGGATGAACCGACGATTGAATTTTTAAATGATTTAAAATTTGATGTTGGTACAATCGGAAACCATGAATTTGATGAAGGCATTGATGAAATGAAACGCCTCATTTACGGTGGATATCATGAAAAAACAGGGAATTTCAAAGGGGCTAACTTCCCCTATGTAGCTGCTAACTTCTATAACAAATCAACTGGCCGCTTATTTTTACCACCATTTACTGTAAAAATGGTAGATGGTGTTCCTGTAGGATTCATTGGTGTTGTTACAACTGATACACCAAATGTCGTTATGCCTACGATGCTTAAAAATGTACAAATTACTGATGAAGTAGAAGCAATTAATAAATCAACACAACAATTAAAACGCCTCGGCGTTAAATCTATCGTCGTTCTTGCTCATGTCGGTGGAACAACCGATGAGTCTGGGGTAACAAATGGCGACCTTACTCGAATTGCAAATGAAACAGACCCAGAAGTTGATGTTATTTTCGGTGGACATAGTCATACGTATGTAAATGGTACAGTAAATAATAAGCTAATTGTCCAAGCAAATTCTTACGGCACGGCTTTCTCAGACGTGGATGTAACAATTGATCGTAAAACAAAGGATATTATAAAGAAAAAAGCTGAAGTTGTTACAACGTATCATGAAGGTGTAGAACCTGATAAACAAGTAAAGAAAAAACTAGATCAATATAAAGAAAAAATCGCACCACTTGTAAATGAAGTGGTCGGAAAATCTACAGCATCTATCGACCGTAAACAAAATGATGCTGGTGAGTCCACTCTTGGAAATTTAGTTGCCGATGCTCAGCGTCAAACGATGCAAACTCAAATCGCCCTCATGAATCCTGGTGGCATTCGTAATGACTTAGATGCTGGTGATATTACGTGGGGTGAGTTATACGGTATTCAACCTTTTGGAAATCAATTGATTAAAGTAGATTTAACAGGTCAAGACATTCGCGATATTTTAAATCAGCAATGGCAAAAAGGAACAACAAGAATGCTTCAAATTTCAGGTATTCAATATGCGTGGGATGCAAATAAACCAAACGGTGAAAAAGTTACAAATATACGTTTAACAAACGGAGAAGAATTATCTCCATCTAAAACGTATAGCGTAGTTGCAAATGCTTTCTTAGCTTCTGGCGGTGACGGATTCATATCATTTAAAAATGGTAAAAATGCAGAAACTGGTCCAAACGACTTTGAAGCGTTAGTCGATTACGTAAAACAATTAAAAGAACCAATTCAGCCAGTTATTGATGGAAGAATCCAAAAAGTAAATTAAGTGTTTCTCTAATAAGAAATTTCATTTTTCACGCCATAAAAGATTTGCACTAATCCTGTATTTATACGTAATATGCATCATAAAAAGGATACTCGTTCTTCCAATGAACATAGTATCCTTTTCTTTAGTTATCAAAATGTGATGTTTTGTTAAATTCATATTGCTGTAAAAATTGTTGCAACGCCTCTTCTACAATTTTAGATTTTTGAATTCCTTTCGATTCTGATATAAGGTCCAATCTTGCTAATATTTCTGTATTAATAGAAAAGGTGCGTCTCTTTTTCTCTGTACTTTTACTCATAATTGGTGCAATTACTTCTTCTCTTCTTCTTAATAATTCATAAATACTTTGTAATTGCTCATAAATTAATAATTGATAATCTGTTTTCTCATATTGAAGGGCGGTCGCTTCTTGGAGTTGTAAGTGACGTGGTTCTTCTCCATCTCCTACAAAAATACGTTTCTTCTGCTCTCCATCATATTCGTATCCAATCAATCTTAATTTCTTCGATAATGTATACGGGCTTATTTCAAGACGTTTTGCTATAATAGCGATGGATTCACGCCTATTTAAACCATCTATAATTTCTCCAATCGTCACAATTTCCCTCCTCCCGTGTTGAAATGACACTAGTATGGTATGTTACAATGATTTTCTAACAGTATATGCAAAATGAATAGCCTGTGCGATTCATACGATTTCACAAAAGGAGGTTTTCAATATGCTTTTGCGTAGCTATACCCCTCAGTTCTATACTGAAAACAAACAACTCATTCCTAATAGTATCGCTACGATAGAAAGCGTTATGATTAATAATCGAAAACAAACTCTCCTTATGCGTGGGCAAAACGTAGAGCAGCCTATTTTATTATGCTGCCATGGTGGACCCGGCATGGCACAAATCGGATTTATTCGTCATTTTCAAAAAGAATTAGAGAAGCACTTTATTGTTATTAATTGGGATCAGCGCGGGGCGGGTAAATCTTTTTCAATGAAAGATTTCGGAGCAAATTTTACAATTGAACAATTCGTTTCCGATGCAAAAGAAGTGATTCAATATGCACTTAAAAGGTTCAACAAACAAAAACTATTTCTCGCTGGTCATTCTTGGGGAAGTATTATTGGGCTTAACATAGCACATCAATATCCAAAGTATATCGAGGCTTACATCGGTATTGGGCAAATTGTACATATGAAACAAAATGAAGAATTGCTATATCAACATTTAATTAGTTCTGCAAAAAAACATGATCATAAAAAAGCATTAACTTCCCTTTTAAAATTAGGAAAACCACCATTTTTAGATATGAGACGTCTTATTATTCAAAGAAAGTGGCTTGGCACATTCGGAGGAGCAATCCAAAACGGATCTTCCTTTTCTTTCATACGAAAAGGTTTCTTTTCTCCTGAATATACGCTATTAGATTGGTTCAAGTTTCTCGCAGGAAATTTAAAATCTGGCGTTTTATGGGAAGAAATGCTGACAATCGATTTCTTTTCTTCTATCTCAAGTTTATCTATTCCAGTTTATTTTTGTTCTGGTCGCTATGATTATCAAACTCCTTATGCACTCGTTCAGGAATATTGCGATATTATTGAAGCGCCTATAAAAAAAATGATTTGGTTCCCAAATTCAGCACATTCTCCTGATCTAGAAGAACCAGAATTATTCGCCAATTCTTTGCAATCAATTAAACAAGAGCTAGCTTTTCAGCATTAGTAACAAAAGGCTCTTTTACATTTCATAGAAAACATTTTATAATAATATGTCGCAAGTATGTATAAACATAGCAAAATGTTTCATATTTACTTGTCTTAACAGAATAAAAATTTAGGGAGATTACATTTATTATGAACGCTGTACTCGTCGCAGTAGCAATTATGCTATTGCTTAGTTTGTTACGTGTCCAGGTCATTGTCGCCATCATTGTTGGAGCTTTAACAGGCGGAATTATCGGCGGACTCGGTATTTCAGAAACGATTAACACTTTTACAACTGGTCTTGGAAACAGTGCTCCAATCGCTTTAAGTTATGCAATGCTTGGTGGTTTCGCTATTTCCCTTTCCAAAACAGGACTTCCAGATGCTATGATTCAAACTGCATTAAAATGGATTGGCAATGAACAAGACACGAAAAAACAAGTTTATTCTAAAATACTTATTTTATTCATTATTTTAACGATGGCTTGTTTCTCACAAAATGTGATTCCTGTTCACATTGCTTTCATCCCCATCTTAATTCCAGCACTTTTAAAAGTATTAAATGAGCTGAAAGTGGATCGAAGACTTGTCACGTGTATTATTACATTTGGATTAATTACTCCTTATATGTGGATCCCTGCAGGGTTCGGAAAAATTTATCATGACGTATTGCAAACCAACGCTGCGCAAAGCGGTCTTACATTTGATGTCACACTTATTCCAAAAGCAATGACTATTCCAGCACTCGGTATGATTATTGGATTATGTGTAGCGGTATTCATTACGTACCGAAAACCTCGTACGTATGAAACAGAACAAATTCATACTACCGAAAATGAGATCGTTCCCTATACAAAACGTAGCATTACTTTCGGGTTATTATCTATCATTGCTACATTAACTGTTCAATTAACAACAGAATCAATGATTTTCGGTGCTTTAGCAGGTATTATCGTCTTATCAGTAAGTGGTAGTCTACCACTTAAAGAAGCAGATGCGATATTAACAAGCGGAATGCGTATGATGTCCTTTATTGGCTTTGTTATGATTGCTGCCGCTGGATTCGGCGCTGTTCTTCGAAAAACAGGACATGTTGAATCTCTGGTGCAAACGAGTGCACATATAATCGGAAATAACAAACCACTCGCTGCATTTCTTATGCTTGTTATTGGACTTCTCGTTACGATGGGAATTGGTTCATCCTTTTCAACCATCCCTATCTTAACAACAATTTTTGTACCTCTGTGCATTCAGCTTGGATTTAGTCCGATGGCTACAATTGCAATTATTGGTACAGCCGGAGCGCTAGGTGACGCAGGATCTCCAGCATCAGATAGTACCCTCGGACCAACATCCGGTTTAAATGCTGATGGTCAGCACCATCATATATGGGATACATGTGTACCCACTTTTCTACATTACAATATACCGTTACTTATATTTGGCTTTATTGCCGCAATTACATTATAAAAAGGTGCGTATAAAACGCACCTTTTACTTTTTTATTTTTCCTTTTAATTGTTGAAAAGCTACTTTTCCGTTATCTTTGACATAGCTTTCAATTGCCGGTAGTGATGAACCTATCCATTCACACTCTATGCTCCCATTCGGTCCAACAATTTTTAATTTATCTGGTACATGTATATTTACAAATCTTGCTGACCGAATTAACTCAATAGCAATCTGATCACTTGAGGTTACAATTCCATCTATATACGGATTGTTTCGCAATAATGTAATAAACTGTTTATTTGTATACCCTTGTACACATTCTTCTCGATAAGAGATTCCTTCATCCCAAACAGTATCTAAAAAACCTGCTATATGATCTTCCATTTCTTCACTTTCTTCTCCCTCACCGAAATATGCAAGAAAGTGACACCCTTTCTCTTTTAATAAAGAAACAGCCCTCTGTCCACTTTCATAATAATTTCCATGTGATTGTTGCTCATCAATCACAACAAACGGAAATGGAATTTCTCCTATACTTTTAAAAACGGATTTTGTTAAAATAACACCTGCAACGTTATTCTCCTTCAACATATATATGTATCTATCTTTATTCTCTATATTACAAACAATGATTTGATATCCTTCTTTATATGCTATTTCCTCAATACAATGTAGCAAAGTGATGTTTGATGGGTCATATAGATTATCTACAAGTAATGCAATTATCGTTGAATTCTCTTTAAATAGTGGCTTCGCTGCACTGTTTGGCCTATAACGTAATTCTTCAATTGCTTCCTTTACTTGTTTTACTGTGTCCTCATGAACATATCCTTTTTCATTAATAACTCGTGAAACGGTTGCGACTGAAACACCTGCCAATTTTGCAACATCACGTATAGTTGCCACATCGTCACCCCTTAATATGGTAATAGATTACAATTTTACGGTAACCTAAATTACACTATCCGTCAAGATTAATAACTCATATTTCTGAAAATTGTTACATCATTTCACTAAACGATACTCCAACTGAATTTCATGTAAAATTGGGATATTATCATATCCAATACGTGGAATTTCTTTCTTTATTTTTCGTGCCTCCTCTACCGCATTCACATATAAATTAGTCATTACAAAATTACGTTTTTGGTAAAATCGTAACGCATTCATATTATCATTTGTTGTAATAAGACAAACCTGCCTGCACCGTTCTTCTTCTGCAACTTGCAATACACAATCCACAAGCTTCTTCCCTATTCCTTTTCTTTCTTCAATACTATCTAACGATATAATTTCACACATATTTCCAGTCACTTCATACGTTATAATTCCGATTATTCTGTCATTAGAAAACGCAACAAATCCTGGCAACTCTTCTAATTGATGCCCCTTACCACGTGAAACCATCAATGAACTTCCCCAGTTCTCACACATAAACATTCGAATTGTTTCTTTCATCGTTGGCGTAATTTTTTGTATATGCACCATTTCCTATTTCTCCCCTTTTATATCATTGTGATACAATATAAGTGTATCACATGTAACGGTATTTGGAGGATGAGGTAAAGTATGAAACGTTTTTTTGCAGCATTGTTTACTGTACTAGGTGCGATAACAGCCCTTGGGATTTTCTTTACAAATAAAGTGATGTATTTAAAGAAAAAAACAGAGGAAGAAGTACTCGAAAGAGAAACGAAAAAACATTTTCGTATAGAAGATTTTGATGCTCTTCATAAAGAAGAAATTCATATTCCTTCACAATTCGGATATGATCTTCACGGCTATTACATTCCTGCTGGTCATTCCAATAAGTTTATGATTTTTTGTCACGGCGTAACTGTAAATAAAATGAACTCTGTAAAATATGCAAGGTTATTTTTAAACAGAGGGTATAATGTCGTTATTTATGATCATCGTCGTCATGGTAAAACTGGCGGAAAAACAACAAGCTATGGATACTATGAAAAACATGATTTAAAATCTATAGTTGACTGGCTAAAAAGTCGCTTTGGAACAAATATAACACTCGGTATTCATGGTGAATCTATGGGAGCTGCAACACTTCTTCAATACGCAGGACTTGTAGAAGATGGTGCTGATTTCTATATTGCAGATTGTCCTTTCTCTGATTTTCACGGACAATTACAGCACCGTTTAAAGGTTGAATTCCATTTACCAAAATGGCCTTTATTACCTTTAGCAAATGCTTTTTTAAAAGTGCGTGACGGTTATACGATTCGCGAAGTTTCACCAATTGATTGTATAAAAAATATTAACAATCCCGTCCTCTTTATTCATAGTAAAGATGATGATTATATTTTAGCTGATATGACGAAATCACTATATGAAGCAAAAGAAAACAATAAACAACTTTATATTGCAGAACGTGGTGCACACGCTTGCTCTTATAACGAAAATAAAGAAGAGTACGAAGCAGCCATCGATCAATTTTTAAACACATATGTGAAAGAAACAAAAAACAGGCTTGCATAAGCCTGTTTTTTTATTGCGCTAAAACGTCTGTAACTTGTTCCATATTTTCAGAAATCCATTGCATTGCATCATCTAACGTTGGGAATTCTGTCGTTTGAAATGTTACTTCATCTTGAAGTAACCAAACATCCTTTGCCTCTTGCCCTACACCTGCAATGGACCAATGTAACAAACTATATGGATGATTATCATTCAAAAATGATGCCCACGTGCGCTCATTTGCAATGTTTCGTAATGTATGTAATTGTTTATCCATCTCTCGTCACCTTACTCTAGTCAGTTATGAAAACTATTATAACACTCTCTTCTTTCTCAAACAAAGTGCTCTTTTTATATTGTCAAGCACTTCCCTTGATTATATGATGAAATTAAGCGTTTGGGAAGGAGGGATAACGTTGGCAAAAGTACAAATTAAAGTAAATGATAATGGCTCTTTTCGCGTTACAGGGGACGTGGAATTAGTCGACTCACAAGGGAATGTATTCCCAGCAAAACCGGCATTTTCTTTATGCCGTTGTGGTTTATCAAAAAATATGCCTTATTGCGACGCTTCGCATAAAGGTAAATTCGAGTCTGTTGTTAGAGCACCAGAGGCAGAATAATTTTACATGTGACATGCACATTTTTTTGTGCATGTTTTTTCTTTTTAGCAACTCCGTTATATCCCTTCTCCTTACAACACTTCTAATACTTTTATTTCCATTCCAGCCCACATATATTTTCACACAATTCTTCACATTCGAATATTTTTTACTAGCCTTTTATTTTTTTTGTGCTATAATTTGAGCAAACAGCATCCTTCGGGGTCGGGTGAAATTCCCAACCGGCGGTGATGAAGTGAAAACTTCTAAGTCCGTGACCCGTTTTCAACTCGAAAACGGTGGATCTAGTGAAACTCTAGGGCCGACAGTATAGTCTGGATGGGAGAAGGATATGTTTCTAGTTTTTTATATAGTGAATACACTTTTATTTCAGTATGCATATTTTTAAAGATTCATTTTGATTCTTTATATATGTTTAATTTTCTATACTTATTTTTTATACTGAAATAAAAAGAGACAACTAGCGTTTAAAAATTCGATATTTTGCTAGGTTTTTTCCTTATGCAGAAATATCAATTATCGTTAGGTTTCTTTCCTATGCTTTCGTATTCAAACTATATTTCTAGAAATCACGTCTCCCAAACCCCAAGGATATTAAATCCTTGGGGTTTTTTGATTTTTTTAGGAGAGGTGAAGAAAATGACAGATCAAGAATATATGAGGATTGCCCTGCAGTTAGCAGAAGGAACATCAGGACAAACAAGTCCAAATCCTATGGTTGGTGCTGTTGTTGTAAAAGATGGAAACATCGTTGGTATGGGGGCTCATTTACGAGCTGGTGAAGAACACGCAGAAGTTCATGCCCTTCAAATGGCTAGTCAGAACGCCAAAGACGCTACCGTTTATGTAACACTGGAACCGTGTAGCCACTTTGGAAAAACACCACCTTGTTGTGAATTGCTCATCGAAAAAGGAGTTAAGCGTGTGGTAATTGCTACTCTCGATTGTAATCCGCTCGTTTCTGGTAACGGAAAAAGAAGATTAGAGGAAGCTAGAATTGAAGTAACTACCGGTGTTCTTGAAGCAGAAGCAGTTTTATTAAATCGCTACTTTTTTCACTACATGAAAACGAAACGCCCTTTTGTAACAATCAAAACAGCGATGAGCTTAGATGGAAAAATAGCAACTGTAACTGGTGAAAGTAAGTGGATTACAGGTGAAGAAGCACGTGCTGATGTTCACCAATATCGCCATACACATGATGCAATTCTTGTTGGAGTGAATACAGTTATAGCTGATAATCCTCATTTAACAACAAGAATTCCAAATGGTGGGAAACATCCTATTCGCGTTGTTTTAGATACCCATTTACGAACGCCACCATCTTCTCATGTTATAACAGATGGTTTAGCACCGACATGGATTATTGTCGGTAAGGATGTAAAGAAAGAGAAGATATCTTCTTATAATTCTAAAAATATAGCTATATTCCAAATGGAAACGAAGCATATAGAAATCGAGGACCTTCTTTCCTTTCTTGGAGAGAAACAAATTCTTTCTCTATTCGTTGAAGGTGGCCAATCAATTCATGCAAGTTTCTTAAAAACAAACAATTTCAATGAAATTGTAACCTATATAAGCCCGAAATTAATTGGTGGAAAAGATGCTCCTACTTTATTTGGAGGAAATGGTTTTTCAAAATTACAAGATGCGCTTTCCTTGAAAATTCAAGAGATGAAACAAATTGGTGATGATATAAAAATCGTTGCGAATGCCCGAAACGAGGTGACGGAATGTTTACAGGAATTGTAGAAGAATTAGGAACGATAGCAAACATGCAACAAAGCGGAGAAGCGATGAAATTAACGATTCATGCAAAGAAAATTTTATCAGATGTTCACTTAGGTGATAGTATCGCAGTTAACGGTATTTGCTTAACTGTAACAAACTTTACAACTACTTCATTTACAGTTGATGCAATGCCTGAAACGATGCAGTCGACATCGCTTCGCATGCTTAAACCCCACTCTAAAGTAAATTTAGAGCGGGCAATGTCTGCAAATGGAAGATTCGGTGGACATTTCGTTTCAGGACACATTGATGGCATCGGAACGATTTTAACTAAAAAACAACATTACAATGCCGTCTATTATAAAATAGCAATTTCTGATGAATTGCTACACTATTGTTTGCATAAAGGGTCCATTGCTGTTGATGGAACGAGTTTAACGATATTTGATATAGACGAAGCTTCCATAACGATTTCACTCATCCCGCACACAGTAAGCGAATCTGTCATTGGAGAAAAAAATGCCGGAGATATCGTAAATATTGAGTGTGACATGATTGGTAAATATATCGAACGCTTTATTACTAAACCTGCAAAACGAGTAGGTTCAATGACCGAAAGTTTTTTACAAGAAAACGGATTTCTATAAGGGGGAAGCACAATGTTTCATCGTATTGAAGAAGCTCTAGAAGATTTAAAACAAGGTAAAGTCGTTATCGTATGTGATGATGAAAACCGAGAAAATGAAGGCGACTTTATTGCTTTAGCAGAGTACATTACACCGGAAACAATTAATTTTATGATTACACATGGTCGTGGTCTCGTTTGTGTACCGATTACGGAAGGATACGCAGAACGTCTACAATTAGAACCAATGGTATCTCATAATACAGATTCACATCATACTGCGTTTACAGTGAGCATTGACCATGTTTCTACAACAACAGGGATTAGCGCTCACGAACGTGCAACTACGATACAAGAATTGTTAAATCCCGCATCAAAAGGCACTGATTTCAATCGACCTGGACATATCTTTCCATTAATTGCGAAAGAAGGCGGTGTCCTGCGTCGTGCAGGTCATACAGAAGCTGCTGTTGATTTAGCAAAGCTATGCGGTGCCGAACCAGCTGGAGTTATTTGCGAGATTATAAATGAGGACGGCACGATGGCACGTGTACCTGATTTAATAGAATGCGCAAAACAATTTGATATAAAAATGATTACAATAGAAGATTTAATCGCTTACCGCCGCCATCATGAAACACTTGTGACGAGAGAGGTGGAAATTACATTACCTACAGATTTCGGTACTTTCCACGCAATTGGCTATTCTAACTCATTAGATACGAAAGAACATATCGCACTTGTAAAAGGTGATATTTCAATAGGTGAACCGGTACTTGTGCGTGTTCATTCTGAATGCTTAACAGGAGATGTATTCGGTTCACATCGCTGCGATTGCGGACCACAACTCCATGCAGCACTTGCTCAAATTGAGCGTGAAGGAAAAGGTGTTCTTCTTTATATGAGACAAGAAGGAAGAGGCATTGGGCTTCTTAATAAGCTTCGTGCTTATAAATTACAAGAAGAAGGATTCGATACTGTAGAAGCAAATGAAAAACTCGGCTTCCCTGCTGATCTTCGTGATTACGGTATCGGTGCACAAATATTAAAAGATTTAGGTTTACAAAGTTTACGATTATTAACGAATAACCCAAGAAAAATTGCTGGCTTACAAGGTTACGATTTAGAAGTAGTCGAGCGTGTACCGTTGCAAATGCCAGCAAAAGAAGAGAATAAATCGTATTTACAAACGAAAGTAAACAAATTAGGACACTTACTAAACTTATAATTAAAGGAGAGATTTATTATGGTATTCGAAGGTCATTTGGTTGGTACAGGATTAAAAGTTGGAGTTGTTGTTGGACGTTTTAATGAATTTATTACAAGTAAGTTACTTGGCGGCGCTTTAGACGGATTAAAGCGTCACGGTGTAGAAGAAAATGATATTGATGTTGCTTGGGTTCCTGGTGCATTTGAAATTTCTTTAATCGCTAAAAAGATGGCTAGTAGCGGAAAGTATGATGCTGTTATTACATTAGGTACTGTAATCCGAGGTGCTACAACTCACTACGATTACGTTTGTAATGAAGTAGCAAAAGGTGTTGCGTCTTTATCACTACAAATGGACATCCCAGTTATTTTCGGCGTATTAACGACAGAAACAATTGAACAAGCGATTGAACGCGCAGGTACGAAAGCTGGTAATAAAGGATATGAATCAGCTGTTGCTGCAATTGAAATGGCTCACTTATCAAAACAATGGGCATAAAAAAAGAGGCTGCGGCCTCTTTTTATTTTTTCACCTTTTTTTGTACATCTTTTATTAATTCATTCATCGTTTTTCCTTCTGTTTTTATATGAAGAGCTTGTGCTGTTCTCCATACATTCTCTCTTTTTTTCGCTTCTTCTATAATAGTAATTTCTTTTCTAACTTCCTTTAAATCTTTTCCTTCCGTTTTCAATCCAAAATGTTCAGCTTTCGTTCGAAAGTGTTGTTCGATTCTTTGTTGCATCTCTTTTTGTTCAGGATTTTCAGCAGCCTTAACTGGATCAGAACTTATTGCTTTTATTAAAATTAAACAAGTCATAATCGCTAATATGTATTTGTACATGTAAAATCCTCCAACCCAATATAAATTACATATTTACTATGTACAACTAGGGCTTGGAAAATTCGTCCACAAAAATTCTTTTTTTCGCTCAAAAACCAATAATACCAAGCGTTCACAACTATTTATTACATTTTATTTACAAAAAAAGCAAACCCTTTTACAAGTTTGCTTTTTCATCTATCTTATAATGCACATTCTTCAATCTCAAATCCTAAATCTGCAATCATACCCCAGTCCGCAGTCGGCTCTTGTCCAGCTGTCGTTAAGTAGTCCCCGACAAAAATAGAATTTGCTGCAAATAAACCGATTGGCTGTACAGAACGTAAATTGATTTCACGTCCTCCTGAAATACGAATTTCTTTTGTTGGGTTTACAAAACGCATCATTGCCAGTACTTTTAAACATTCTACTGGCGTTAACTCTTTTTGCCCTTCAAGAGGTGTCCCCTTTACAGCAACAAGGAAATTACAAGGGATAGAATCTGCATCTATACGTTGTAATTCAAATGCAATTTCAGCACGCTCTTCAATTGTTTCTCCCATGCCAAAAATCGCTCCAGAGCATGGTGAAATACCAGCTTGTTTCGCTTTTTGAACTGTATCAACACGATCATCATACGTATGCGTTGAACAAATACTATCGTAATTATTTGCATGTGTATTTAAGTTGTGGTTATAACGATGCACGCCTGCTTCCGCTAAACGTCCTGCTTGATCTTCATTTAAGAAACCTAAACAACAACAAATCTTCAAGTCTGTCGTTTCACGAATTTCCTTAACTGCTCCAATTACGTGATTTACCTCTTTATCCGTCGGACGACGACCAGACGCTACAATACAATATGTACCTGCTTTACGGCGTATTGCTTCATGTGCCCCTTCTACAATTTTCTCCTGCGTTAACCATGCATATTTATCAATTGGTGCTTCTGAAATAATAGACTGTGAGCAATATCCACAATCTTCAGGACATAATCCAGATTTCGTATTAATAATCATATTCAATTTTACTTTCTTACCAAAGTGATGATGGCGAATAATGTAAGCTGCATTCATAATTTCTAAAACTTCTGTATCATCAGCTTCTAATATCGCTATTGCATCTTCTTTCGTAATCATCTTTTCTTCCACTACGTCGTATGCAAGTTTTTTCCAATCCCTTTTTGTTTGTACTTGTTTCATTTCATCTCTTCCCCTCTTTTGTTATATGCATAAATAAAGCATGATACGTTGCCATTATCCCTTCATTTCCCGTGAAGTCTCTTTCGTATATGCGCAGCATCGCACGAAAGAGTGAGGGACTTTGACAATATGATCCTTCATTGCTATTAGTTGCTCCTACTTTTCGAATAGAATGCAGAAACTCCTTAACTTCTGTAAAACTCTCTATGTAACATGTTTCAGAAACATGCACATCCCCTGTTTCTATCTTACATATATGAAGCAACTGATCTTTTGAATAAAAACGTTGACCAATCGATGTTTCATTTTTTATATTTCTTTCTTCTTTCGCACGTTGGAACGAAGCATGCAATTCTTGAAATGTTTCATGTCCAAACGTTGAAAAGAGTAATATGCCATCTATAGACAAATGTTGAAATAAATTTCTTAACACTTGTTGTAAATTATTTAACCATTGAAATGTAGCATTTGAAATAATGACATCATATGATTCTTCTAATCGTAATCGCTCAATATCTTCACAGTGAAACGTTACATTTTTTACATTTTGTCTAGTTTGCGCAATCGCAATCATACTTTCAGCAAAATCAACTGCTGTAATATGTGCTTTCGGAAATAACTTTGATAATTGTTCTGTTACATACCCCGTCCCGCATCCCAGTTCTAAAATACGTATTGATGCCGTTTCACTATATCGTTCCTTTAAGATTGAAAGTAATGAATGTGCCATCTTTTTTTGTACATTTGCATATCGATCGTAAGATACGGCTGCCCCATTAAACCGTTTTTGTAGTAACGTTTTGTTGATCATGTCGTATCCCCTCTACAAATTGAATTATCTCATTTGCACAATATTCAAAATTCGTTACACATAATGCATGCCCTGCTTCACTTACTACTTTCAGCTCGCTGCTGCTATTCTCCGTCATACTACGTGCCGCAGACAATGGGCATATTACATCCTGTTCTCCGTGAATAAGTAGTATAGGTACTTTAATTTCTTTTAGTTCTTCTCTCATATCTGTTTCTATTAAATAATCTAAACCTAGTTGTAAAGACTGAATAGAATCACCTTTAAAACGGTCTACAATGTCTTCAAAGTTTTTATTCTCTTTTAGCTCATCTTTCGTAAACATATTTTCATAAAACCGCTTGAGCGTATCTTCTTTCCTTCTCGCCAAATTTCTTTTCAGCCGTTCTACATGCAAAGCATTCCATCCGTTACTGTAATCGCTCGTACTTGTAAATTTAGCAGTACCACCAATTAATACGATGCCTTTTGCCTTAATCTTTTTATAAGCTTCAACTGCTGCTAACGCTCCTAGTGACCATCCAACTAAAATTACGTTGTCATTATGCGCTACATCTATAATTCGTTCCGCAAATTCACTTCGTTCTTTCACATTACGCCAATCTATGCATTGAACAGGATATCCTTTAAAATACGGAATTACTAAATCCCAAATATTCTCTTCCATTCCCCATCCGGGAATAAAAATAATCTTTAGCTCGTTCATACGAAAATCTCCTCTTCTTTCGCAATGTGAATAATTCGATCAATAGCCCATTTTAAATCAGCTATTGTATGTTGCGATGTAACTGCAAAGCGAATTCGAGAACTATGAACCGGCACAGTTGGCGGACGAATTGCAATAGCCGCAATCCCTGCCTCTTGCAACCTTTTACTAAACCGTAAAGCATGTTCATTTGAACCGACTACAATCGGTACAATATGAGTTGAACTATTCCCAATATCAAAACCAGCATCCCTTAATTTAGTTCTGAAGTATTCTCCATTTGCTATAAGGTTCTCTCTTCTTTCGTTATCTTCTTTTACAATTTCAATTGCTTTTTGCACCGCTCCTAACGTGCTTGGTGGTAAAGCTGTAGTAAAAATAAAGCTTCTCATCATATTTTGTAAATACTCTATATAAATTTCATCACCTGTCAAATACGCACCATAACACCCTAAAGCCTTACTAAACGTCCCCATATGTATATCAATTTTTTGAGAAAGATTTTTTTCTATGTGAGATAATCCAGCTCCGCCGATTCCATATATTCCACTCGCATGTGCTTCATCGACTATAATGATTGCTCCGTATTTCTCTTTCAGTTGTACTAAATCTCTCAAATACGCAGTATCACCATCCATACTAAAAACGGTATCTGTTACGATTAATTTCCTCTTTTCAGGCGAAGCCATTTTCAAAAGCTTCTCTAAATGATCCAAATCATTATGACGATACCTTTTATGCTCTGCCCCGCTTAATATGATTCCATCAACAATACTTGCGTGATTTAACTTATCACTAAAAACAATATCGTGCCGAGAGGCTAAAGAAGATATGGCACCTATATTTGCCGTATACCCACTATTTACAATTAAAGCTCTTTCAGTACCTTTCCAGTCACATATGCTTCTCTCAACCTCTTCATATAATGGATGATTTCCTACAACGAGACGAGAGGCAGTCGCTCCAGTTCCATATCTTTTTGTACAGGCAATAGCAGCTTCTTTTAACCTTTCATCTCCAGCTAACCCTAAATAATTATTTGACGCTAAATTTAACATCCTTTTTTTATCTCGAATAAGCCAAGTCTCTTCTGCCTGCTCTGTTACATATAAATTTCGATACTGCCCTTGCTTATGTAATTGTTGTAATTTAGATTGAAGGTGCGCCCGCCACGTTTGATTCATTTTGGATAAACTCCTCTAATTTTGAAATCATAATATATTCTTTTGCAGATTCCAATACTTCTTCTTTCGTAAACTCACCTTCAAAGAATGGTAATAATCCTAAAACTGGTACCCCGCTCAACTCTTCAATCATCTCTTTATTTTCTTGCACTCTTTCCATTTCACATTCTTTGCAACCTGATAAAATGACACCCGCTACGGTTAAGCCATGCGCCTTTGCGTAAGCAATCGTTAACACTGTATGATTTACTGTTCCTAATGTAGGACGAGCTACTACAATAAGAGGCAACTGTAATTCTTTTGCAAAATCAATTACTAAAGCATCTTCTGTATATGGGACAGCAAGCCCACCTGCTCCTTCTACAAATAAGCTATTAAACTCTTTTAATAGTTCATTATAGTAATCAGTAATTTCTTTTAACTTTACTACTCTTCCAGCTCTTTTCATGGCAAGTCTCGGAGCAAGTGGTTCTTCAATAAAATAAGGGCAAATTTCATTTTCTTGTGTCGGTACACCTGATAATACTTTTAACCTTGCCGCATCTCCCTCAGGGTTTGATGCAACATGCCCACTTTGCAACGGTTTATATACCCCTACGTTATATCCTAATTCTCTAAATACACCTGCTATAGCACCTGCAACTACTGTTTTTCCAACTTCAGTATCAGTTGCTGTTATGAAAAAACCACTCATTATTCTCCCTCCGTAACATCCGAGATTGCCTTATATAAGATGCGTAACATATCATCAATCTCTTCAAAAGTAGAAGCAAGTGGCGGCATAAATACAATCGTGTTACCTAGCGGTCGTAAAATCATACCTAGCTCTCTTGAGCGTTTACATACTTGAACACCGACTCTTTCTGTCCAGTCAAAAGCTTCTTTCGTTTCCTTATTCTTCACAAGCTCGATACCAACCATTAATCCGCACTGACGAATATCACCTACATGTTTATACGCAAAGAGCTTTTCTAATTGCGCTGCCACATAATCCGTTTTACGTGCCACTTCTTCTATTAAATTTGTTTTTTCATATAGTTCTAGATTCGCGATTGCTACGGCACACCCTAACGGATTGCCTGTATAGCTATGTCCATGGAAAAATGTTTTTTGTTCTTCATATTCTCCTAAGAAGGCATTATATATTTCATCTGTCGTTACGGTAACTGCAATTGGTAAATATCCACCTGTTAAACCTTTACCAGCAGTTAAAATGTCTGGCGTCACATTTTCATGTTCACACGCAAACATTTTCCCTGTACGCCCAAATCCAGTCGCTACCTCATCTGTAATAAATAATACATTGTACTTTGTACATAAATCGCGCAGTCCTTTTAAATATCCTTTTGGCATTGTAATCATTCCACCAGCACCTTGCATTAATGGCTCTACAATGATGGCAGCTACTTCTTCATGCTTTTCTTTCAACAATTCTTCCATTTCTGCTAAATGGCTTTTTACAATTTCCTCCTTATTATTTCCGTAAGGAGAACGATATGTATATGGATACGGCATTTTAATCGCATCAAATAAGAGCGAACTATACACTTGGTGAAACAAGTCTATTGCCCCTACTGAAACAGCTCCAATTGTATCACCGTGATATGCTTCTTTTAATGTAACGAATCTTTGTTTCTTTGGTTTCCCTTTATGCTGCCAATATTGGAAAGCCATCTTAATTGCAATTTCAACAGCGGTAGAACCTGAATCAGAATAGAATACCTTCTTCAATCCATCTGGTACAACCTCAATAATTTTTTCTGCTAATAAAATAGATGGAACGTTAGCAAGTCCTAACATAGTAGAATGAGCAATTTTATTTAATTGCTCACGAATTGCTTCATCTAATTCCGGTACTTGATGTCCGTGAACATTTAACCATATAGATGAAACACCATCCCAATATTCATTACCATTTACATCGTATAGCTTTCTTCCCTCTCCACGTTCAATAATGACAGGATCTTCTTCTAAATAATCTTTCATTTGTGTAAATGGGTGCCATACGTAAGCTTTATTTTTCTCTGCTAATTCTTCATATGTATAAGATGATTTTTCAATCGTTCTACTATTTATTGTCACAACTGTCACTCCTAATGTTAACTTGTTTATAAATATAGTTAACATTAAATCCGAATGACTGTCAATTATTTTAAAATCAAATAGTTCTTAAAAAAGAACAACTTATCATACGATAAGTTGTTCTACTTTCCATGCTGTATCTTTCCAATTTCTAAAATAATTTCTTCATCTTTTTTTCCCTCTGTATCAATTCCAAGTTGTTTAGCGTGCTCAATTAATAAATCATGACGCTTCTCAAACCTAGCGGTATTTACTTCTTTCGTAACCTCTTCTTTTGTTTTCCCCTCAGTAGAAACTCCTAGTTTCTCTGCTGCTTTTTCCATTGATTTCTTCTCTTCTATTTCTTTTACTTTCTTCACTTCTGACTGTTGTATTTGTTTTTGTTTCAACTGCTCTGATTCAGCCGCAAAAGCTGTGTAAATTCCAGCACTTCCGCCAACGACTAGTAAGGTGGTAAAAAGAATTATTTTTTTCTTCACTCTTTCCTCCCCTTTCAAATTCATTATAACGTACAAAATTAGAGCTTTAAAACAATTCTCCTTTATTTCCCTAAAAAAACATTTAATATTTTTATTGACATTTAAGATGAAAATGTGATAAAAATTTAACTAACATCATATGAATCGGCGATGATAGGATTTAGTAGTATTTCGATTTCTGATTTCAGAGAGCTGGTGGTCGGTGCGAACCAGTACAGAGCGAATTATGAATTACCCCCTGGAGCTTCTTTTACGAAACGTGAGGAGTAGTGAAAGACGGTTATAGACCGTTATGTCTAAAGAGTGGTGAAACGACACTGTTTCACAATTTAGGGTGGTACCGCGAATTTTTCGTCCCTGCATATATTGCAGGGGCGTTTTTTATTTTATAAGCGCATATCATATGACCCTTTATTTTGTGATACATTCATTTCACAAGCTAGGGTGGTACCGCGATTTCTTCGTCCCTGCATAATTATATGCAGGGACGTTTTTTTATCCAATCATTTCCACATCATATAGAAGAACCAACAATTACCGGTAATTTGTCACAAAATTCTAAAATTTAGAAGGAAATATACAATATTGGCGAATTTTATATAAAAAAGAGCTATTTCACATTACTTAGGAGGGGAAAACAATGGTTTCAAAAATTGAGTCTGTTCTTTTAACAATTTTTATCTTTTTCTGTATTGGTTTTAGTGTTATTCAATTAGAAGTTTCACCACACATCCCAATTTTATTTGGTATCGTTCTTTTATTAGCATTTGGATTCCTGAAGAAAATCTCTTGGTCTACTATGGAGAAAGGGATGATTAGTAGTATTTCAGCTGGTATTCCATCTATATTTATTTTCTTACTTGTAGGCGTATTAATTAGCGTTTGGATCGCAGCTGGAACTATTCCGACTTTAATGGTATACGGCTTCCAACTTGTATCTCCAAAAATTTTCGTTCCAACTGTTTTTGTTGTTTGTGCAATTGTTGGAACGAGTATCGGTAGTGCATTTACAACTGCTGCAACTGTAGGACTTGCCTTTATGGGAATGGGTACTGCCCTTGGATACGATCCAGCTCTTATTGCTGGGGCAATTATTTCTGGGGCATTCTTCGGAGATAAAATGTCTCCTTTATCTGATACAACAAACTTAGCGCCTGCTGTAACGGGTGTAGATTTATTTGAACATATTCGTAACATGCTTTGGACAACAGTGCCAGCTTTCATTATTGCTTTTATCGCATTTTTCATTTTAGGAAGCGGATCTGGTGGAAACGTTGATTTCTCAGCATTTATTAACACATTAGAAAAAAATGCAACGATTTCTATCGTTACACTGATTCCTATTTTATTACTGTTCCTATTCGCATTTAAAAAGGTACCCGCAGTTCCAACATTACTTGCAGGAATTGTGGTAGGGATTATTATTCTCTTTATTTTTAAACCTAGCACTTCTTTAGCTGATTTAATAAAAATTATGCAAGACGGTTACGTTTCTAAAACTGGTATCAAAGATATTGATAGCTTATTATCTCGCGGTGGCCTGCAAAGTATGATGATGTCAATTGCTCTTATTTTCCTAGCTCTTTGTATGGGAGGATTATTACAAGGAATGGGTATTATAGCGCAGCTGATGAATATTATCTCTAGCTTCGTAAAAACTAGTACACGCTTAATTATTTCTACTGCTTCAACTGCAATTGGTGTAAACTTCTTACTCGGTGAGCAGTACTTATCCATCGTTTTAACAGGACAAGCATTTGCTAATAAATACGATGAAGTCGGTTTAGAACGTCGTAATTTATCACGAGTATTAGAAGATGCTGGTACAGTAATTAATCCACTCGTACCATGGGGTGTAAGTGGCGTATTCTTAACAAACGTTCTTAGCGTTCCAACATTCGATTACCTGCCATACGCAATCTTCTGTTTAGCGTGTCCAGTCGTAACCATTATCGTCGGCTTTACTGGATTCGGTCTTTCATGGAAAAAAGAAAAAGCAGTACCAGTTTCATAATATAACAAAAAGGATTACCAAATTGGTAATCCTTTTTATATTTCTCTACTATCTATTCGCTTTCTTTTTTCTAAATAACATAAGTAATCCCGCTCCAACAAACGCAAGACCAGCTCCAATTGTAGAAGCAATACTTGCACCTGTTTTCGGTAAATCACGTTCATCTTTTTCAGCTTCTTTATTTTCACTTACAGTTGTTGTTGTTTCTTTTGTATTTTGATCATCTGTTGTAGTTTGTCCAGATCCGGTATTATTTCCATCTTGTTTTGGTTCATTACCATTATTACCTTCTTCTGTTGGTGGTGTTGGGTTTTCTCCATTACCTGTTGGCGGTGTTGTTGGATTTTCTCCACCACCTGTTGGCGGTGTCGTTGGATTTCCTTCACCAGTTTCTTTATCATCATTTTTCTTCGTTATATCAATTGCATATTTCGCAAATTCATTTTCAGATGGTCCAACATATGAAATCTTTCCATCTTTCTTTATATACTTTTGTGCATTTGGTGAAGAATCAAATGTTGTATTTAATTTATCTGCAACAATCGGTTTAAATGTCCAATTTTGATCAGCTGCTGGATCAATATCTTTTATTTTTTGCATATACTTCACAATGATTTGACGTGTTTCATCTTGTGATTGGTATACAACTTCCCCTTTACTTACACCTGGGAACGTTTGGCTACTTCCACGATAGTTATTTGTAGCGACGATGAACTCTTGCTTGTCAGCTACTAGCTTACCTTCATATGTCATATTTACAATACGATTAGCATTTGCATTTACAACTTTTCCATCTTTATCGTATTTCGCCGGTTGTGTTACATCAATTTCGTATTTTAAGCCATCTAAAATATCGAAGTTATATGTAGGATAGCCTATATTTACTAACGGCTGTTCTTCTGTTTTCTTTGGATCAATTTGATTAAACTGACCTGCAGACATTTCAAGCCATTCTTTCACTTGTGCCCCATTTACTTTTACAGCATATAACGTATTTGGATACACGTATAAATCTGCAACGTTTTTAATCGCTAACGTTCCAGCTGGAATATCCGTATAATATGTCGCACCGTTTCGGCCACCTGCTTTAAATGGTGCTCCTGCAGATAAAACTGGAATATCTTTAATCTTTTCGTATTCTGGTTTTTTAAGTTCTTGTTCTACATACCATTTTTGCGCATTTGTCACAATTTGTACGGAAGGATCATCTTGTACTAATGAAAAATAACTATTAATTGGTGCTTTCGTTTCACCTACATGTGTATTTACATATTCGATTGTCTTTTCATGTTCATCTTTAATTTCATTAACTAATTTTTGATCAGATTCTACTAATGGATTACCTTTACTATCAGCAATCGGACGAAGTTGCGGCTTAGACTGATCTTTTTGCACTTCCCATTTTCCGTTTACCTTTTTCAATTGCATATCAATAATACCTAAGTTACTACCAAAAACACCCGGCATTACAACTGGAACACCATTAAATACATCCTTCACTTCAGTATGTGAATGTCCCATTAATACTGCATTTACGCCAGGAACCTCTGTTAAATAATACGACGCGTTTTCCATACCAACGTTGTATCCACTTTTATCAACACCGGAATGAGCTAGTGCAACGATAACATCTGCACCTTCTGCTTTCATTTTTGGTACCATTTTCTTCGCTGTTTCAACTATATCTTTCGCTTTAACTTGTCCTTCTAAATTCGCTTTATCCCAATTCATAATTTGTGGTGGAACAAATCCCATTACACCAATTTTCACTATTTGTTTTTGGCCTGCTTCATCCACTACTTCTTTCTCTAAAATATGATATGGTCTATCAAAGTAATGCTCGTCATTCTCATCATTACCATCATGGTCATCTCTGTAGACATTCGAGTTAATAACCGGAATTTTTGTTTTACTAGTCACTTTCTTTAAATAATCTAAACCGTAGTTAAATTCATGATTCCCAAGAGAGATGACGTCATACTTCATTAAATTCATTACACGATATAATGGGTGTGTATAACTAGGATCCACACGATTCTTCGGATCTTTTATTTTATTCGCTACGTAATCCCCAAGCGGTGTCCCTTGTAATGCATCCCCATCATCAAATAGGACAGAGTTTTTCACTTCTTCACGTGCTTTATTAACGAGTGTTGCCGTTTGTACAAGTCCTACTTTATTATCTGTTTTCGTTTGATAATAATCGTAATTCATTAAGTTAACGTGAATATCTGATGTTTCTAGAATTCGTAAGTTAACTGTACTCTCCCCAGTGTTCTCATCTGCATGAGCTGTTGCTGGCATTACTTGCGGCGCTATAACACCAATCGCAAGAGTTGCTCCAGCTAGCATTTTTTTTGACTTTTTCACAAAAAATCCCCCTTATACAATTACCAAAAATAATGAAATGAATCCCTATCTGTCTCTAACCACATACCTTTTTTCTTCTATTAGAGACACAATTTTCATTTCACCCTGCGCTAACGAGTAGTCCCCTTAAACGCCCGATTGATGAAGACCATTAATTAATCGGAAATAAAGCTCCCACTAATTAAAGTTTCACCTTATCTGACATTATCATATATAAAGTTCTTTCCTATCGTCAATATTTTTTGACAAACTTCAACAAATTTTCTGTAAAGTTATTATAAACTTTTCATAAACATATAATATGCCCTTACATTGCTAATACTGCTGAATATGATACAATTACCAATTACAAGGAGGATGAATTTATGAAAAAAGTCATCTTAACAATTGTTTGTCTCCTCCTTCTGATCATTTCTTATTCTTATTTTGAAAAGAACGACGAGACAAAACAAAATGAATCTGAAGAAAAAACAGAAAAAACATCTGCCTCAAATTGGATTGATAAGCAAACAAATGAATCTTTTTATCATCTTGTATTAGGTGATTCACTCGCTAAAGGATATGGATCGACACAAGGTGGATTTGCTGAATTAGCTTCTAAGCAAATAGAAGCACAAATTCATAAACCAATTACAGTAGAAAACCTTGGGGTAAACGGTCTTACAACAGATCGTCTCGCTAAAAAAGTTCAATCAGAAGATGTAAAGGAAAAAATTAGAGCAGCAAATATCATTACAATTAATATTGGGGGAAATAATTTATTTCGCTTAAATCGTGATGTCGGTGTTATAGACGGTATTAAAATGTTAAATAAAGAAAAAGCTCATTTTGAAGCGGATGTAAAAAATATTGTAAAGACAGTCCGAGATCAAAATCCGGATGCTTTACTCATTCTTTCTGAACTCTATAACCCGTTACAACTCGATGACTCCATCGCAAGTTATGCAGATATGTTTTTAGACGGCTGGAATGAATCCGTTTATTCCATTGCAAAAGTGAATCAACCATCTATCGTTTTGCCAATTCGTAAATTAATATCGAATGATAAAAAAGAATTGCTCTTTGACCAAGTACACCCAAATGATAAAGGCTATACGATTATTGCCGATTCATTTACAAAAAAAGTATTGGCCTACAAATATTAAAATTCCCATGAAACAATTCTATTTTTATAACATGTCTTTTTTGTTACAATGATAGTGGAAGGGGGCCTTTATATGGAATCACGCGAGTGGGAACGTATTGTTGATCATCTTCTTTCGCTAGTGCCTCTTTTTTATCGCAAATTTATGCTTCCTGGAGAATTTTCTTCTCAAAGACATATGCCGCCATCACATACACAAGTATTACTGCTTTTGCATGAAAACGGCACATTAGCAGTTTCCGAAATCGGCAAGCGGCTAGCGATTTCACGGCCTAACATGACACCTCTATTAAACAAACTTATTCAAGAAGAACTAATAGAGCGTCATTATAGCGAAAAAGATCGACGGGTCATTTTAATTTCCCTAACAGCTGAAGGGAAATTATTAGTAAATCAGTATCAGCAATTCATTTTAGACAAACTAAAAGAAAATTTCCAAACATTATCTGAGGAAGAGCGCGAAAAGCTCATTCATTCTCTTCAAACCATTCAAAATTTAATTTTGAAAACAAACGTATAAAGCTGCTTCTAAATAGAAGCAGCTTTATGATTCGTAATAGTTACCATAGTATACATTGGAATATGGCCATGTTGTTAAATATGGTTTTTTTTCCTGTGTAGGCTGTTGTTGTGGTATTTGTGGTATTTGTGGTATTTGTGATAATTGCTGTAATTGTTGTTGCCGATATAATTCGTATTGTCTACTCGTATCATAAACCGGATAATAATTTACATATGGATATACTTGAGGTACGTAATAATAATACATTATCCTCTCCTCCTTTTTCTTAAACATATTCAAAGGAGAAAATGAATGTGACATTGTTTATAATTGTACAAGTGGTTCTCTCACTCGTTTCTTCCTTTTCTTCAAGCGTAACTTACGGTTCTTTTCGTATAAATAATGCACAACGAAATACGAAATGAGACCAAACACAACTCCTAAAATCGTCATTCCAATTAATACATACACTTCACTTTGTAATAAGCTCTTTAATATCGTAAAAATGTGACTTGAAAACAAGTCCGATATCGTAAATGGTTCATGATGAATTTTCTGTACATGGAATGGATAAATCATTTTTCCTAGCGCATACGCAAGCGGAAATAAAAATACTGGGAGAAACGATATTTTCCCAATAATATTGCCAATAACTGCCGCAGGGAAAGATCCCTTTGCTAACCTGACGATTGGATAAAATATTACATATACGAGCGATGCCGTATAAATGACTAACATTTCTAAGCCGAATCCTATAGCAAACCCTAACGATACTTTCTTTGCGCCTTCTGGCGATCGAAGCAACTTATAATATTGAAACTTTAATATTCTCCACATCCGCTGAAAAAACGAATATGTTTTCTTAGTTGTTTTCACCCTCATCATCTCTTTAACTATATTTTTATATGTAGTATGTCCTTACACACTCTGAAAAACAAATTTAGTTTTCTCTTTTATTATAAATGATATCGAAATGGTTAACCAAATATACATCCGACATTTTAATATAAAAAAACCTCCCTTTTAGGAAGGCTCTTCTACATTTCTAAATAAACTCACTAATAACGCTTTTTGAGCATGCAATCGATTACCAGCTTGCTCAAATACGATAGACTGTGGTCCATCTATAATTTCGCCTGTTACTTCTTCTTCACGATGGGCAGGTAAACAGTGTAAGAAACGATATGTTTGTTTCGCATGCTTAACAAGTTCGTTATTGATTTGGTAAGGTTGAAATAAAGAATATTTCTCTTCTTCGCCCTCTTGCCCCATGCTCATCCAAACGTCAGTATAAATGAAATCTGCTTCATTCACCGCTAATTCAGGATCATGCAAAACTTCAATTTCAGCTCCTGTTTCCTTGGCAATCGCTAACGCTTTTTTTACAATCTCCTCATTCGGTTCATACCCTATAGGCGTTGCAACAGTCATATGCATTCCGACTTTTGCACTCGCTAGCAACAATGAATGACATACATTATTTCCGTCACCTACGTAAGCCAATTTTATTCCTTTAAATGTATTTGTTTCTTCATATATTGTCATTAGGTCTGCCAATGCTTGACAAGGATGATGATCATCCGTTAAACCGTTAATAACAGGAATACTAGATTCTTTTGCAAGCTCTTCTACATCCGCGTGTGAGAATGTACGTATCATGATCCCGTCAATATACTGCGATAATACTTTCGCAGTATCTGAAACGGTTTCTCCTCTTCCCATTTGCATCTCTTTCCCACTTAAAAACATACCATGTCCCCCGAGTTGTACCATTCCCGCTTCAAAAGATACACGAGTACGAGTTGAATGCTTATCAAAAATAAGCCCTAATATTTTGCCTTGTAATAAAGGCTCTTGCTTATTCTTTTTTAAATATATAGCGAACTCAATTAAAGAAATAACTTCTTCTTTCGTTAATTCTTCTAGTGTTAAAAGATCTTTCGTATTTAATTTCGGTACTTGTAAAGTTGACATGAAACTTCCTCCTTATATGATTGATACGTTTTTTGTACAAACTACTTTTTTTATTATATATACTGCCTGTTCTAACTCTTCATTCGTGACAATGAGTGGCGGTAATAGTCTTATAACATTAGGGCCTGCTTGTAATACGAGAAGTCCTTCGTTTTCTAGTTGTTCTATAAAACTTGCAACTTCATGCTTACACTCAATCCCAATCATAAGCCCCTTACCACGTATATTTTGAATACATTCGACATGCTGTAATTCCTCTTGCAACTTCTCTAATACATACTCGCCTTTTTCTTGTACTTCTTTTAAAAACAATGGTCTTTTACTTACTTGCAATACTTCTTTCGCTGCAGCCATCGCGATGTAATTCCCGCCAAAAGTTGAACCGTGTGATCCTGCAGTAAACGACGTTCCGAGCTTTTTCCGGCCAATCATTGCTCCGACAGGAATCCCATTCCCAAGTGCTTTTGCAACGGTAACGATATCAGGCACTATTCGCACTTGTTCATAAGCGAATAGTGTTCCAGTTCTTCCTATCCCCGTTTGTACTTCGTCTATAATAAATAAGGAACCGAACTTATTACATAATGTTTCAATCTCTTTCAAAAAAGATAGATCAGCAGGTATTACTCCTCCCTCTCCTTGAACTACTTCTACCATTACCGCCGCAACTTCTTCATTCATTACTTCCTCTAATGCTTTAATATCGTTAAAAGGGATATGTAAAAAAGATGGAAGTAATGGACCAAATCCTTCTTTTACCTTATCTTGGCCTGTTGCACTCATCGTTCCAAATGTTCTACCGTGAAAAGACTGCTGGCATGTTACGACGAGAGATTTTCCAGTATGCTTACGTGCTAACTTTAAAGCCGCTTCATTTGCCTCTGCCCCACTATTACAGAAAAACACATAATCTAATGCTCTATTTTCTGTTAATAATGACGCAACTTCTTCTTGTAAGCTGTTTGTAAACAGGTTAGATATATGCCATATATCATCAAGTTGCTCTTGTACACCTTTGAGAACAGTAGGGTGACAATGTCCTAAATTACATACGCCAATTCCTGATGTAAAATCTAAATATTGCTTACCTTTATTATCAATAACTTTCGTTCCAGTTCCCTTTACAAACTCAATAGTTCTTCTGCCATACGTTTGAAAAAGATGACTCGTCATGCAATACTCACACCTTTCGTTACCGTCGTTCCAATACACTCTCCCGTAACCTCAGTAAAATCTTTTGTACCATTCACAATACTTATCTTTTGCACTCCCATTTTTAATGATGCTAGTGCCGCCTGTACTTTCGGAATCATCCCACCTGTAATAACACCTGTTTCTATAAAAGTTGCAATTTCAGATTCATCCGTTTCCTTTACCAAATTCCCTTCATGTAATATTCCATCTACATCCGTAATAAAAATCAGCTCTTTTGCCCCTAACGCGGCCGCAATCCCAGCTGCAGCATTGTCCGCATTTATGTTATAAATTTCATTACCATTTACCCCGATTGGAGCAATAACAGGAATATACCCCATATTTATTAATCCTTTTAATAAGGCTGTTTCTACATAACTTACTTCTCCCACATATCCTATCTCCTCGCTGACAGGTTGAACTTGAAGTAAATTACCGTCACACCCTGAACAACCTACAGCAAGTAAATTATGCTTTTGTAAATTCATTACGAGTTTTTTATTCGTACTTCCGCATAGCACCATTTGAACAACATCCATAACTTCTTTTGGTGTTACGCGTAATCCATCTCTTTTTTCTACGTTGATGTTACAATCTTTTAATTTGGCATCAATTTCTGGCCCACCACCATGAACAATCACCACTTTATACTTCTGTTGCAATTTCTTTATACAATCAAAAAACACAGCATTTAATTGATTCAACATACTACCGCCGCATTTCACTACAATATAATCGCTCATCTTCTCTCTCCTTATGTACGATAACAAGCATTTATTTTCACATATTCATAGCTTAAGTCACAGCCCCAAGCTGATCCTGTCTCTTCACCTAAGTGTAAGTACACATTAATGACTATTTCATCTTCTTGTAATCTCTCTTTCATTTCTTCTTCAGAAAATATTTGAGGCTCACTATTTTTTAATACCGATATAGATTGAAGAGTAATGTCAATTGTGTTCGGATGAATAGCTACTTCACTTTGTCCAATACTGCTAATAATTCGCCCCCAGTTTGGGTCTTCACCATGTATTGCTGTTTTCACAAGACTCGAACCGACTATTTGCTTTGCAATTTTTTTTGCCTCTTCATTCGTTTGAGCTCCTAGCACATTTACTTCTATTAACTTCGTAGCTCCTTCACCATCTTGCGCAATTTTTTTCGCTAAATCTTCACATACTTGCTGTAAAGCACATACGAAAGTTTCCCAATCTGTATGTTCCATATTTATCGGCCTTGTTTCTGATAATCCACTTGCCATAACGATGACCATATCATTCGTAGAAGTATCTCCATCTACCGTAATTTGATTAAATGTATGATTCGTAATTTCGGATAACGCTGTTTGCAATACGTCATGCTCTATATGAGCATCTGTCGTAATAAAACTAAGCATCGTTGCCATATTCGGATGAATCATCCCTGAACCTTTTGCAACACCCGCAATCGCCACTTTCTTCCCATCAATAATCATTTCATAGCAAGTTTCTTTCGTTATAAGATCCGTCGTTAAAATTGCTTCAGAAAAACAATATGCTTCACTTTCTTCCTTCGTCGGTATAAGAGTTGCAACTCCCTTTCGGATTATATCCATCGGCAGTGGAACACCAATTACACCTGTTGAAGCTACTGCAACGTAATTTTCTTTCATCCCAAAATGTTCCGCCCCTAATGCGCGCATCTCGTATGCGTCTTGTAATCCTTTCATTCCAGTACAAGCATTTGCATTTCCACTATTAACGATAATTGCTTGTAACTTCCCTTCTGCCGTTATACTATCCTTCGTTACTTGCAAAGGAGCTGCTTGTATTTGATTCGTTGTATACACAGCGGCACATGATGCTGGTACATCACAAACGATGGCACCTAAATCCTTTTTCTCCTTTTTTAAACCATTTGCAGTACCAATTGCCGAAAAGCCTTTCGGCGTTACAATTGAACCATTTTCTAATTTTGTAATAGACGCTACTTTAATCACCATGTCCCCCTTATACATAAAGCGGCATATGTTGTAAACCTGTTGTCTCTTCTAGTCCCGCTATTATGTTTGCATTTTGAATCGCTTGCCCAGCCGCGCCTTTCATCATATTGTCTATAACAGAAACGACCGTAACTCTTTCAGCTCTTTCATCGTAAGCTATGCCAATATCACAATAATTTGAGCCTCTCACTTCTTTTGGACTTGGAAATTTCCCTTGCGTACAAATTCGGATGAAAGGCGATTGTTCATACGTTTCTTCATACAATTTTTGAAGTTGCTTTATTTCCATCTTTTGTTTTACTTTTGCATAAAGTGTAATCATGATTCCTCGTGATATCGGTATTAAATGTGTGCTAAATGTAATTGGCTGTGATTCACTATTCCATTCTGTAAGCATTTGCTCAATCTCTGGAACGTGCTGATGCTCATTCACTTTATAAATGTGCAAGTTATCATATAGCTCAGGAAAGTGAGTCATTGTTGTTGGTGTTTTACCTGCTCCTGATACCCCTGATTTCGCATCAATAATAATCGAATCTTCTTCAATCATGCCGCTACGTACTAACGGCGCTATCGCTAGCAATGTGGCTGTAGCAAAACATCCTGGGTTTGCAATTAAATTTGCCTTTTGAATCCCAGTCCTTTTCCATTCACTTAACCCATACACTGCTTTTCTAAGAATTTCTTCTTTCGCTGCTGGCCTTTTATACCACAGTTCATATGACGAAGGATCTATCATACGAAAGTCTCCAGATAGGTCAATTACTTTTAAACCTTCTGCTAATAACTTAGGAGTTAACTCCGCCGATACTCCTGCTGGGGTTGCTAGAAATACGATTTCTGCTTCTTTTCCTATCGTCTCCACATCAATTTCTTGTAACGTATGAAAAAGGACATTTCGAAGATGAGGATATACATTTGTTATACACTCACCAACTTGTGAAAAAGAATGGAGAGATGCTATCGAAAAATATGGATGTTGTTCTAATAAACGAATTAACTCAATGCCCCCATATCCAGTGGCTCCAATAATTGCGACTTTCATAAGTTCCTCCTCATATCGATTCTTTAAATTAAGTATGATTATAATATTGTATATTTATAGAGTCAATTAAATATTTATAAATTTTTAAATCTAAAAAAACTTAATTTTATTAGAAAAATAATATACTCAACCGAATTTTTATACAAAAATAGTGCATAGTAGTTTTTTTATTTCACTTCAAGTACAATAAAACAATACATACGTACATACAGGCGGGGAAAAATATGAACGAAAAATTAATTGAGAAAATGATTATAAAAAGTTTTCAACAATATCAATGCAGTCCAATATCAAAAGAAGATCAGGAAATGCTAGTGAAACATATTCAAACGGTGACTCATTCAAATATTGAAATTGATTTATACGAGGAAATTGAGGATATTGTTTATGATTATGTAACTGGAAAACAATAAAAAATAGGAGATTTCCATATGGAAATCTCCTATTTTTTACTTAATGATTTACCTGCAACACGCTCAAATAAACCTGGGAATAAAGCATAAAGTTTCGGACCAATGCCCATCCACTTCGGTAAGTTTACTTCACGTTTTTTCGTGTGCATCGACTTTACGATTTGTTCTGCTACGTATGTTGGTTTTAACATGTAACGTCCCATATTCTTTACATATGTACCAGATTGATCCGCTATTTCAAAAAAGTTTGTATCTATCGGACCTGGATTAATTGCTGTAACATAAATATCTGTATTCGCTAATTCCATGCGTAAACTATTCGTAAATCCTAATACGGCATGTTTCGTTGCTGCATAAGCACTCGATTTCGGAGTTGCAATTTTTCCAGCAAGTGAAGCAATATTAATAATATGTCCTTCATTCTTGTTTACCATATAAGGTAGTACCGCTTTCGTACATGCTACTAATCCAAATACATTTACTTGGAACATATCTTTTACTTCACCCATTGACGCATCTTCAAACGTTTTAAAAATACCAAATCCCGCATTGTTTACTAATATATCAATACGTCCCACTTCTTGTAATACCTTTGAAAAAACAGACTGTACTTCCATCTCTTCACTTACATCTAATACATAATAATAGCAAGGCGTATTATAAGTTTCTTTAATTTTGTCTACTAACGCTTGTAGTTTCTCTTCTGTTCGAGCCATTAATACTGGAGTCGCTCCCTGTGCTGCAACTTGCATTGCAACTTGCTCACCAATCCCACTAGAAGCACCTGTAATGACGATTACTTTATTTTGTAAACGTCCTGTCATTGCTGTCACCTACTTTGCATAATAAATCAATTGTTGCGATGACTCATCAATCATCACTTGTTGATTATATGCTAAATAGTCCAATTGTCCAACCGTTTCTGAAATAGTAAGTGGTAATTGTTCTTTATATAATACCGGAAATAGTTTTACACATACTTCAAATGCTGTCATTGGTTTTTCCTTTAATAACTCAAGCACTTTAAAAGCACGTGTTTCTTGCTTTTGTAATCTCGTTTCAATAAGTTGTTTCACATTTAGAACATCTTCCCCATGCCCTGATAAAATGCGTGAAATATTCATTTCGCTTAAACGCTGTAATGTTTGATTATATTGTAGTAATGGGCGTGCCCGTTCTGTTTGCCCTTCATATGGTGGTTCTAGTATTGGATTCGAAGAAATATGACTAATGAGAGCATCTCCACCAATTAATATTCCATCAGATTCTCTATATAAAGAAATATGAGTAGAAGCATGGCCTGGTGTTTCAAGCACTGTAAATCCAGGCAAAGAATTAATACGATCTCCTTCTCTCACAGTATGCGTTAACGATCTATTACAAGAATATTTAAGTGTCCTCGTCGTCAATAACGACTCGTCTTTCAAAAATGCTGCTGGCACACCAAACTGTAAGGCCGTCTCTCTAAAAAATTCATGATACCGCTTTAAAAATTCTGGATTTTGTGTGATCCAAGGCTCATTCCAAGGATGTCCAATAATATTCGTCTTCTCAGAAAATATATTTAAAAGTCCACAATGATCTGCATGATGATGCGTAATGACTACTGTTTCAATATCTTCTATCGTATATCCTAATGCACCTAATTGACTTTCTAACGCATTCCTTGCCTCTTCTGTATTCGTCCCTGTATCAATTAATGTTAATGTCTCCCCCTCAACTAAAAACACATTCACAGTTTCCACTGCAAATGGTACAGGAATCTCCATTCGGTGAATCGCCGTCATGCTTAGCCCCCCTGTCTCTTTCCGGTTCAAAAATGAATACTTCTTCAGTTTACAACTTCTATATATATTTGTCATTATTTTCAGATAAAAAGAGGTGTTTCCTATAAGAAAACGAATGTATGTACATTTATAAGAATTTCTAACCAAAATTAAAGGAGGAACATCATGTCTATTCAAAACATTTCCTTTCTCGGTGCAGGCTCTATTGCTGAAGCTATTATTGGTGGCTTGTTACATGCAAATGTTGTTAAAGGTGAACAAATTACTGTAAGTAATCGTTCTAACGAGACGAGATTACAAGAGCTACATAAAAAATACGGTGTCAAAGGTACTCATAATAAAAAAGAATTACTTACTGATGCAAATATTCTTTTTCTAGCAATGAAACCAAAGGATGTTGCAGAGGCGCTTACCCCTTTTAAAGAATACATAAATAATAACGTGCTTATTATTTCATTACTAGCAGGTGTTTCTACTCACTCAATTAGAAAACTACTTCAAAAAGACGTTCCAATTATTCGTGCAATGCCAAATACATCCGCAGCCATTCTAAAATCAGCTACCGCTATCTCCCCTTCAAAACATGCAACAGCGGAACATATTCGCACTGCAACATCTTTATTTGAAACGATCGGTCTCGTCTCTGTTGTAGAGGAAGATGATATGCATGCTGTCACTGCATTATCCGGAAGTGGACCTGCTTATATTTATTACGTAGTGGAAGCTATGGAAGAAGCTGCAAAAAAAATTGGTTTAAAAGAAGATGTTGCAAAATCACTTATTCTTCAAACGATGATTGGTGCTGCTGAAATGCTAAAAGCAAGTGACAAGCACCCTTCTATTTTGCGAAAGGAAATTACTTCTCCTGGTGGAACTACCGAAGCAGGTATTGAAGTATTACAAGAACATGAATTTCAACAAGCACTTATTTCTTGTATTACACAGGCAACGGAACGATCACATAATCTTGGAAAAACATTAGAACAACTAACAAAAGAAAAATAGAAAAAGGAGCTCAAATAAACTTGAGCTCCTTTTTCTATTTTTACACTTAGTTATTGTTCTTCCCAAAAATCTCTTCTTGCAGGCGACGACCAGTCGGCGTTGCTGCAAGTCCACCTTCTGCTGTTTCACGAAGTGCTACTGGCATCGTTTGTCCAATTCTAAACATTGCCTCAATTACTTCATCACATGGAATTGTACTCGTTACACCAGCTAATGCTAAATCTGCTGAAATCATCGCATTCGCAGCTCCTGCTGCATTACGTTTTACACAAGGCACTTCTACAAGTCCTGCAACAGGATCGCACACTAAACCAAGCATGTTCTTTAATGAAATTGCCATCGCTGTAGCTGCTTGATCTTGTGTTCCACCAGCCATCTCAACTGCAGCTGCAGCCGCCATTCCACTTGCTGAACCAACTTCAGCTTGGCATCCTCCTGCCGCACCAGAAATACAAGCATTATTCGCAACAACCATACCGAAAGCTCCTGCTGTAAATAAGAACTCAATCATTTCTTCACGTGTAGGCTGCAATTTTTCTCTTAGTGCAAATAGTACACCTGGCACTGTTCCAGCAGACCCTGCTGTTGGTGTTGCACAAATAATTCCCATCGCTGCGTTTACTTCATTTGTTGCAACAGCTTTGCTTACTGCATCCAAAATCGTATCTCCAGATAAGCCTTTTCCACTCTTCATATACGCTTGAACTTTTACAGCATCTCCACCAGTTAAACCAGTTGATGATTTCACGCCGCGAATACCACGTTCTACTGCTTGTTCCATCACGACTAAGTTCTTTTCCATACCAGCAATTACTTCTTCACGTGAAATACGTCTTGTTTCCATTTCACATTGAATCATAATTTCTGCGATTTTTACATTTTGTTCTTTAGCTTGCGCCACTAGTTCCGCTGCGTTCCGAAACATGGTGTGTCCCCCCTGCAATTAATCCATAATAGTTACTTGACAAATATTTTGTTGCGCTTTTATTTCTTCAATCACTTCATCTGCTAATAATTCATCTGTTTCAATAACCATAAGCGCTCTTCTTCCTTTTTCTTTACGAGAAACACTCATTGTACTAATGTTAATCTCGTGTGTAGCAAGGATTGAAGCCACCGCTGCAATAGCACCAAAGCGATCGTTATTTACAATAAGTAGTGCTGGACTTGTGCCTGATAATTGAAGATCGAATCCGTTTAATTCTACAACTTCAATTTTACCGCCACCAATTGAGCAAGCAACAACTTCAATTTCTTCTTCACCTTTATACAAACGAATTCTTGCTGTATTTGGGTGAGGTGCATTGGCATCTTCTTCAATGAATTCCACTTCAATTCCGCGCTCTTTTGCTATTTCTAGCGCCTCTGGAATACGTAAGTCATCTGTTTCAAATCCCAATATTCCACCGATTAGTGCTACATCGGTACCATGCCCTCGATACGTCTTTGCAAATGATCCATATAACGAAATGCTTACTCTTTCTGGTTCATGACGAAACAGCTGGCGAGCAACTTGCCCCATTCTTGCCGCGCCTGCTGTATGTGAACTTGATGGTCCAATCATAACTGGACCGATAATATCAAATACTGAGCGATACTTCATCATAACTCCCCCTAAACCTCTATGAAAAAAATTTATTCTACTATTCTATTAAGCTGCTACATCTGTCGCTTTTCCAGTTGTACCACGAATTTGTTCTGCTGTATGAATTGGATAATTTTTGAATAAAAGTAATCCAATATAACCTGAAATAATACCAGTTATCATAATACATAAGAATCTTAGTATTATTTTCATTAAAAAAATGATATAAGATAATCCACAATAAAGTCTGGTAGCAATCCAAAGTTTAACACAGAAGCCATTGCAAGCATAGCATAAACAAGTGATATCTTTCCTATTATAATTCTCATGTTACTCTCTCATGGTTTAGTCAACTTCACTTGTTACGATAATAACTAAAAAGCATGTGACTTATCATAAATTATAATCTGCCCTCATTATAGCTTGTTTTTTATAAAACGCTTACTTTTGTTGAATTTTAAAAGTTCTGAATAAAAGTCCATTCCTGCTATTTGTATCACTTGTATGTCATCTGACTTATATAACAGTTTTTCTAAATAATCATTATTTCGTATTTTTATCGTATATATTCAAACCATTCTAATTTTCTGTATCATCCAAGTATAAGCATAAAATAATAACAGTTTTATTTTTAAATTTTTTTAGACATAAAAAAATGGTAACCCATCGTTACCATTTTTTACAAAATTATCATTTTTCTACTGGGAATGATTTCAAATCTGTCGCTATTTCTGTATTAGAAAACAACTCTCTTGCCTCTTTCAATAATTCCTTATATGTATCTCCTTGATAGCGAGAACTAATGTGAGTTAAGATTAATCGCTTCGCATTTGCCTGAAGTGCAATGCTCGCAGCTTGCTTAGATGTGGAATGAAAATAATCATGCGCTTGTTGCTCATCTTCTGCTGCGAAAGTCGCTTCATGGACAAGTACATCTGCATCTTGCGCAAGCTCCCTACTCGCTTCGCAATATCGCGTATCACCTAAGATAGTAATAATTCTTCCTTTTTGAGGTGGGCCGATAAACTCATTTCCATTTAATATCGTGCCATCCTCTAATTCAACTACTTCTCCATCTTTTAAACGTTTAAAGATTGGACCTGGTTTCACACCCATCTCAAGCAATTTATCAACTAAAAGAGCACCTTGTATATCTTTCTCTACAATACGATATCCAAAACATTCTATACCGTGTGACAATCTTTTCGTTTCTACATAAAATTCATTATCTTCAAATACGGTACCTTCTTCTGTTATCTCCACAACTTCAAGTGGATATTTCACATGTGTCGTACTTACCGATAATGCCACTTCAATAAATTGTTTAATTCCTTTCGGTCCATACACCGTTAAAGGCGTAGTTCCTCCTTGAAATGAACGGCTACCTAATAAACCAGGCAATCCAAAAATATGATCGCCATGTAAATGCGTAATAAATATTTTTTCAATGCGGCGCGGACGTACCGATGTATGTAATATTTGATGTTGCGTGGCCTCGCCACAATCAAATAACCAAGTCTGTCCTCGTTCTTCTAACAATTGTAAAGCAATTGCTGAAACGTTCCTTCCTTTTGAAGGAACACCTGCACCAGTTCCTAAAAATACAAATTCCACTTTCTTTCCTCCAGCTCTAAATATACTCTATCTCTCATCTTACGGAATGTTATTTCAAATGGCAAATCGAATTTACATAACCAATCATCTAGACAACTATATAACACGAACGTTATACTTAAAAAATTTACCAATCGTTCGTGTTTTGTGGTAAAATAATTATACTACATTTTAAGGGAGCGTTTTATTATGAAAGAAGTATTTCGTTTACAAACTGATTTTTCATCTTCATTTGATCGCTGGGTAAGTTCTTTCGTGTCTGATCACCCAGCACAATTAGAATGGACAACTTTAAAGGAATTAATCCATGAATATACAACATCACATACAAATGATACGTTACCAGCATATATTTCTTCAGCTTTAACATATTACGCCCAACGCGTTTCAACTACAAACAGTTCAGAGATTGTTATTTTTGAAAACCCTACAATCTCGTAATCTATAATAAAAAAGCACTGGTTACAGTGCTTTTTTATTTATACTTATTTAACAAATGATCATATTCCGTCCAAAAGTCGGTATACATACTTCGCTCAAGCTCATTTAAAATTATCTTTTCACTTGATTTATTAAATAATTCTTTTGCTTGTAGTGCAAAAGAAACAATTTGTTTTCTATATTCATTTTCATTCAACTCTATATGAAGCCCTTCATAGTATATAGCCTTTTGATCAGTAGAAATAACTTTGACAAAGTCCTTTAAAATCACATTTTTACCTATATGGTTTATAGTCCAATGAATTGAAATTGGGCATCCTAACATTAGCATAGTGCCACATCCGTGCAAAATAACCCCCTCTTCATTTTCAATATCACAAATATATTCTTTATCTAAAGTTCGTAACAAAGCTAAAGCTGATTCACTTATTCCCCATTCCTCATCCATACCTGTCCGCGTAATAATCGTTCCATCCACATTTAAATAAAGTGAAACTTTAATCAGTGGGGGGGCACCGTCCCCACTGATTATTAGTTGAACCAATCGGGCTTTTACGGGCAGTTTGATCTCTCCCACCTAACTCCTTTGCTCTAGCCGAATTTTGAGGTGGGAGTCTTACTGCCCGTTAATGCGGGATATATTTCTCCGTGTGAACATAAATCTTCCTGCTCATTAAACAACCATTTTTGATTCTCAATATTTATAATAAAATTTTGTGGTACCCTTACAAATTCCCCTTTTATAAAAATATTTATTTTCCATATTATTCATAATCAATATCATGCATTTCATCCCACATATCTATTATAAATCCGTTTAATATTTTAAAAACACAGATAAAAAAGATATTGACACTACGATTTTACAGTGCTAACATTCAACATGTAATTGAATATGGTCTCTGTTAGGTGAGGCTCCTGTATAGAGAAACGCTGCTGCCCAAAAATGTCGAGAGACGCCAATGGGTCAACAGGAAAGGTCGGAATGAAGGCCTTTTTTAACGTAGCTGGTTTCAGTACCTATGCTATACAGTGCTAAAACTCAACGAGGGAGAGGTGCATGTATTTTGTCATACACAAAAACTGTTTTTATTTATGTCTACTAACAGTCTTTGTTGTGGACTCTTTTAACTGCGAATTCAGACCTTTACTCGTTTTGAGTAAAGGTCTTTTTACGTCTATATGCACCTTACTATGAAACAAACATAGCATATTCAGAAACTACTAAATTGTACGGAGGTGAGGAACAGTTGGCAATTGATGATTCGGCCCAGATACCCATACGTTTTACATTCATATTTCATCATGTAGGTAGGAAAGAAACTGTTCCTCACCATTTCAAATAGTTAGGTAACAGATTGTTTCCTCCTTCATGACAGAGGAGGAACTACCGATGTTTAATTTACAAAGACAAGAAACAAAGCATGCTTATGAGCAAGATAGCATGAAAACAAATAACGAATTATTAGTGGAGGTTGCAACACAAGATGTAAGCTCTGCGTTAAAACTTTTAGAAACAACACAAGATGGATTATCTAAACAAGAAGCGTCTCGTAGACTTTCTTTATATGGTCCGAACGAAATAGCTCATAATAAAATGGCGCCGTGGTACATTCAATTTCTATTGGCATTTAAAAATCCATTTATTTTCGTTTTATTAGCTCTTGGAGCACTCTCCTTTTTCACAGATGATATGCAAGGAACGATTGTCGTATCTGTAATGGTCCTACTTAGTGCAACGATTCGGTTTTCCCAAGAATTTCGTTCTCAAAAAGCTGCCGATAAGTTAAAAGCTATGGTTCGAACAACTGCGAGCGTATTTAGAATAAATGGATTTGTACATGAAACAAAAAATGTAAAGAATTTAAACCGAAATTACACAACAGAAATTCCAATTGAGGAACTTGTACCTGGCGATATTATTTCCCTTTCAGCTGGTGATATCGTTCCAGCTGATGTGCGTGTTGTATCCGCTAAAGATTTATTTGTTAATCAATCTTCTTTGACAGGGGAAGCACTTCCTGTAGAAAAATACGAACACTGCTACCATACAGAAAATAAGCATATCTTACCGAAAAACATGAAAAAAAATTACAATCCACTCGATATGGAAAACCTTTGCTTCATGGGAACAAATATTGTAAGTGGTAGCGCAAAAGCTGTTGTCATCTCAACAAGTACCGATACGTATTTCGGCTCTTTAGCAAATAAGGTAATTGGAAAGCGTGTAGAAACAAGCTTTGATAAAGGTGTAAACAAAGTAAGCTGGCTCTTAATTACATTCATGCTTATTATGGCGCCTATTGTCCTTCTCATTAATGGATTCACAAAAGGAGATTGGCAAGAAGCTTTCTTCTTCGCTATTGCCGTCGCTGTTGGTCTTACACCTGAAATGTTACCAATGATTGTAACTGCTAATTTAGCTAAAGGTGCCGTTAACATGTCTAAACAAAAAGTAATTGTAAAACAGCTAAATTCTATTCAAAACTTAGGTGCTATGAACATTCTTTGTACAGATAAAACCGGAACTTTAACAGAAGATAAAGTTGTCCTTGTTCGTCACTTAGATCCCAAGGGAAATGAATGCAATCGCGTCTTACAATTTGCCTATTTAAATAGTTTCTATCAAACTGGATTGAAAAATTTAATAGATAAAGCTGTTATTAAGCATACAGAGGAAAACAATAAATTTAATCCATCAGCTTTTCAAAAGCTAGATGAAATTCCATTCGATTTCGCCCGCCGGCGTATGTCAGTCATCGTAAAAGATATTTCAGGTGAACATACAATGGTTTGTAAAGGTGCCGTAGAAGAAATTTTATCAATTTGTAATTACACCGAAGTGGATGAAAAAGTCGTTCCACTCACCGAGGAAATACGTTCAAATGTCAAAAAACTAAGTGAGACATTAAATAGTGAAGGTATGCGGGTTATTGCTGTGGCTTATAAAAAAGATAGAAGAATAAATAATAAAGAGTACGCAGTAAAAGACGAAACAGATATGATTCTCAGTGGATATATCGGCTTTTTAGATCCACCGAAACCATCTGCAGCAGCTGCAATTCAAGCATTACAAAAACATGGTGTACAAGTGAAAATTTTAACTGGCGATAACGAAATTGTTACAAGAAAGGTTTGTAAAGAAGTTGGATTAGATATCGGCGAACCAATCCTCGGTTACGAGATTGATTCTTTACCAGATAAAGCATTAGCAAAACTTGCTGAAGAAACGACTGTATTTGCGAAGCTTAATCCAATGCAAAAATCTCGTATTATACACGCATTACAAGGAAATGGACACACTGTAGGTTACATGGGAGACGGCATTAACGATGCTGTAGCATTACGTGAAGCTGATGTCGGAATATCTGTTAATACTGCTACTGATATTGCGAAAGAAGCTTCCGATATTATTCTACTCGAAAAAAGTTTAACTATATTAGAAGCAGGTATTTTAGAAGGACGTACTACATTCGGAAATATTTTAAAATATATTAAGATGACAGCTAGCTCTAACTTCGGTAATGTGTTTAGCGTGTTAGTAGCAAGTGCTTTCATTCCTTTTTTACCGATGCTTGCCATTCATCTTTTAATTCAAAACTTACTTTATGATATTTCACAACTTTCTATTCCATGGGACAAAATGGATAAAGAGTTTCTAGAAAAACCACGAAAATGGGATACTGCAAACTTACGAAACTTCATTATTTGTATCGGCCCAATTAGTTCCGTATTTGATATTATCACATACGTAGTCATGTGGAATGTATTTGGTGCAAATACACCGAGCGAGCAATCATTATTCCAGTCCGGTTGGTTTGTCGTTGGATTGTTAACACAAACTTTAATTGTTCACATGATAAGAACACAAAAGATTCCATTTATTCAAAGCACTGCATCAACACCAGTCGTTTTATTAACCGCTCTTATTATGGCAATCGGGATTTATATTCCATTCTCACCACTTGGTGCAGCCGTTGGTTTACAAGCATTGCCACTTAACTACTTTCCTTGGTTAGTAGGAATACTATTAGGCTACGCTTTTTTAACACAATTCCTAAAAAAGCTTTATATTAAAAAGTTTCGTAGCTGGTTGTAAAAATAAGAATGAGTGGATATTCCCCGCTCATTCTAAAAGACATAACACATATTTATATATGGAGGTGACCATGATGGTATGGTACGACATTGTATTCAGATTAGTTATAGCAATTATTGTAGGAGCTTGCATTGGAATGGAAAGACAATGGAGACACAGAATGGCTGGGTTACGGACAAATGCTCTCGTATCACTTGGTGCCTGTATATTTGTTTTATTATCCGTCATGCTTGATCATGATGCTAGCCCATCCCGCATTGCTGCTCAAGTCGTTAGTGGCATTGGCTTTTTAGGGGGTGGCGTTATTATCCGCGATGGTTTTAGTATTAGAGGGCTAAATACGGCAGCTACTTTATGGTGTGCAGCTGCTGTCGGTACTCTTACAGGCGCCGGTTTCCTCGTTGCAGCTATATTAGGTACAGCCGGCGTGTTACTAGCAAATATACTCCTTCGCCCAATTGCTCTTTTTATGAATAAAAAATCAAAAAAAGAATCACCAGAACAAACAAACTACTTACTTTCCCTTACTTGTTCAGAAGAAAATGAAGCACATATTCGTTTTTTACTTATGCATATGGTAAGTACAGAAGGGCTCGGTTTAAAAGAGTTGTATAGCGAAGATGTAGATTCTAATCGAAAGGTGTGTATACAGGCTACATTACATTGCAAGACAAATGCGGCTATCTTAATTGAAAAAATAGTAAGTAGAATGCTATTAGAATCTGGCGTTACTGCAGCTGGTTGGAAAACTTCATTAGATTTAGAAGCAAGTTAAAAATGAAAGGTGTCATGATTTTACTACTTCATGACACCTTCTACATAAACTTATTTTCTAACTTTTGTTGAAACGACTTCTCTTGCTTACGTAGTAGTTGACTACCTCGTTGTAAAATCGGTGTTCCATACTTATCATTAATTTGATCAATGACAGCAAGTAGTGGTTCTTTTTTCGCATCCTCTTCAAATGAAAACAAATCTAATTGTTTCACCGATTCTGTCTTCCACTCTATTTCAGTAGCTGTAACACCTAGTAAACGAACGGAATCACCATCCCAATGTTGCTTCCATAAACGGGATGCTGCTTGAAAAATATCACGTTCTTCCCAAATCGCATTTTTCAATTGCTTACTCCGTGTTACTGTTCGCCTATCATGGTATTTAATCATAATTTGAATATTATAGCTGACAAGGGTTCGCTTTTGTAATCTTTTACTCACTGATTTTGATAACCGTTCTAACATATCAAGTAATTCTTTCTCTTCATCCATATCCTTTGAAAAAGTCATCGAGTTACCGACACTTTTATGTTGGCCCATTTGACTCGGATCCACTTCCCTATCATCCGTACCTTTTGCACGCTTTTGTAAATCAATACCGTGCTTGCCAATTTTAGCGCGAATGATATGCTCGTCTCCCTTCGCTAACTGTTCAATTGTATGTATATGAATTTCATTTAATTTTTCAGCTGTTTTTTCTCCAATCCCATGCATTGCTTCAACTGGAAGTGGCCAAATCATTTCTGGAATATCACGTTTTCGAAGCACGGTAATACCGAGAGGTTTTTTCATATCAGAAGCTGTTTTTGCTAGGAAAAGATTTGGAGCGATTCCGATACTACACGGAAGCTGTAACTCTGTTAATAGTGCTTGTTGCATCATCTTTGCTATTTCAAGAGGCGAACCAAGTGCATAGCAATCTGTAATATCTAAATATCCTTCATCTATTGAGACTGGTTGTATCTTTTCTGTAAAACGGGAAAGGACTTGAAACATTTGAAATGAAGCTTCGCGATATAATGTGAAATTAGGACGCCTTACAACTAATTGCGGGCATAATCTTTTCGCTTCCCAAAGGGGCATCGTCGTACGTATTCCGTATTCTCTCGCCTCATAACTACATGTTATTATAATTCCTTTTCTCTCTTTTTCATTTCCAGCAACCGCTAATGGCTTTCCTTGTAATGATGGATCATGAGCAATTTCAACAGATGCGAAAAAGCAATTCATATCTACATGTAAAATAACACGACCATTTTTCGGATACATTTCTCGCATAGTACTCACCCCCTGATCAGAACGTTCGTTCTTTTATTATATCAAATTTTGCACAATAGTTATAATAATTACTTGTTCTTTTTTATAATCGATATAAAGAGGATACACATGTGAAAGAGGCTGATTATGATGAAATTAACTATATGTTCCTTGTAGTTATATTAATCATTGCAATTAATTATTTACTACTTCCGATTTTCAATATGAATACGTTAGGATTATTCCCTCGTCTAGTACATATAGCAACAACGTATATACTTCCATAGTTTTTCTTATATTGGCTTATACGTCTTGTCAAAGCAATCGAGTCAAAATAAAAAGCGTGTAAATCACAATTGATTTACACGCTTTTTCTATTCCATTACTTCGCTACTTCTTCAATAATTGCAACAACTAATTCTGCTGTTTTTGCTAACTCTTCAACAGGAATTTTCTCGTTTGTTGTATGAATTTCTTCATAACCAACTGCCAAGTTAACTGTTGGAATACCGTGTCCTGCAATTACGTTTGCATCACTTCCGCCACCACTTTGGTGAAGAGAAGGTGTACGACCAATTTTTTCAGCTGCACGTTTTGCAACTTCTACAACGTGATCGCCATCAGCAAATTTAAATCCTGGGTACATAACGTTTACTTCAACGTCTGCATGACCGCCCATTTCTTTTGCAGTTGTTTCAAATGCTTCTTTCATTTTCGCAACTTGTGCTTCCATTTTCTCATTGATTAACGAACGAGCTTCTGCAAAGATTTGTACATGATCGCAAACGATATTCGTTTGTGTACCACCTTCAAAACGTCCAATATTTGCAGTCGTTTCAGAGTCAATGCGACCAAGTGGCATCTTCGCAATTGCTTTCGCTGCGATAGTAATTGCAGATACACCTTTCTCCGGCGCTACACCAGCGTGAGCTGTTTTCCCGCGAATAATTGCGTTCACTTTCGCTTGTGTTGGAGCTGCAACAACGATTTCACCAACTTTTCCATCGCTATCTAATGCGTAGCCATATTTCGCTGTAATACGCTCACGATCTAAAGCTTTTGCACCAACAAGACCTGATTCTTCTCCGACTGTAATAATAAATTCAATTTTACCGTGAGGGATATTTTTCTCTTTTAAAACACGGATTGCTTCGAACATTGATGCTAATCCAGCTTTATCATCCGCACCTAAAATTGTTGTACCATCTGATACGATATATCCATCTTTAATAGAAGGCTTAATTCCATTACCAGGAACTACTGTATCCATATGAGAAGTAAAGTAAATTGTATCAACACCATCTTTTGTTGCTGGTAAAGTACAAATTAAGTTGCCTGCACCATGACCAGTTACAGCCATTGTGTCATCTTCAAATACTTCTACACCTAAATCTGTAAATTTCTTCGTTAATACTTTGCAGATTTCTGCTTCAAATTTCGTTTCAGAATCTACTTGTACTAATTCCATAAATTCATTTACTAAACGTTCTTGATTAATCATAAGACTGCGCCTCCTGCACTACCATTATGTATGTAACACTACTAATTATAACAGAATTTCGCAAAAGTTTCGAAATACAAGACAAAAAACAGATGGTTTACATGTCTAGATAACCATCTGCTTTCTATTACTCATTTAACAATACCCAGCGCATATGATCCTCCCACACGCCATTTACCATTAACATCTTCCTAGACACGCCTTCATATTGAAAACCTATCTTCGTCACCACTTGTATAGATGCTAAATTACGAGGCATAATCGGAGCTTCTATACGATGTAACTGAAATTCCTCAAAAGCAACTTGAATTGCTTTTCTAAGTGCTTCTGTCGTATACCCTTTGTTTAACTCTGCTTTATCTAATTTATAACCGAGTACACAAGATTGATAAATGCCACGAACGATTAAATTAAATGAAATACACCCAATTATTTTTGTATCATCACCCTTTTTAAAAATCCATAGTCTGATGATTTTCCCGTCTTCGAACTCTTTTCTATCCTTTTGCAACTTTTTCTTTTGATAATCTAGCGTAAAAAAATCATCCGGTCTATACTCTTCCCAAGCTTTTAAAAATTCACGATTTCTGTCGTAATATTGAAGAACTGTTTCAGCATACGACTCATCTATTTCCCTTAAGTATAAACGATCTGTTTCGTATATTTTCATCATCGTATCTCCATTCTTCAGCTTGCCCAACTAAAAATTAACAATATATCCTTTAACTATATTCTCTATACACACTCAAATTTCCTGTTATATTTTGCAATCCCCTCCCGAATTTTGTCCTCACTCTCCCCTTGTCCATAATTTCATTTCTCGTTACAATGAAATTGTACTGATTTGCAAGGAGGTATAACGATGCATAAAAAAGCTCAAAAAATTATGGTTTATGTGATGCTAATTTCTATGCTTGTAACAACATTACTTGCTGGCGCGAGTATGTTTTGGTAAAAAGGGCGATGTGTTCGTCCTTTTTTTACTTTTTACACATGAAAAAATAAACCATCTCGACATCGAGATGGTTTATTTTATATAAAACACAATCGCTACAATACTAAAGGAAAATGACATTACAAGTGCTATTACAAAACTTGTATATTGTTTCTGCTGAAATGCTCCAATAACAAAAGTGAGATTAAGTAATGCCATACATACAATCGCTACAAGATAAGAACATATATTAAAAGTTGCCAATATGAATGTAATAACAAATAGAAATCCCATAAAAAACTGCATATACGAAAGTTTTGGATTCAAGTACATATGAGCAACCCCTTTATCTAATTTTATCTTTCTATACTTTCATTAACGCATGGTTATGTACACATGTCAAGACAACTTATTACAATAGAAAAAGCCAACCTTTTCGTTGGCTTTTTCATATGCAACGGCTCCTTTTTCTTTTGCCAATTGCTGAAATGATTTTTTCGATTTCACAATCCATACTTTCGTTCCAATTGGAATACGATCAAACAAATATTCCACATCGTTTTTCTTCATTCTTATACATCCTTGTGAAATATACTTTCCAATTGAACTCGGTTGGTTTGTTCCATGTATTCCATATTTACTTCCATCAGTTCCTCTTGCATTAAATCCAATCCACCTTGATCCAAGTGGATTTTTTGGCGATCCACCTGGAATATCCTTTGCAATGTAATATGGATCCTTCGCTTTCATTACAACATCAAAAGTTCCTTCTGGAGTTAATTCATTCGTTTTCCCTGTCGCTACTGGAGAAACCTTTTGAATCTTTCCATCGTCAATGTAAGCTAATTTATTCGTTGCTTTATTTACAATAATAAAAGGATCTCCGGCACGTGGATTCTCCCCAAGAGGCCAAAGCGGCGATAAAGAAAGACATAATATGATAGAGAGAAGATACGGCATAGATAATTCCTACCTTCTATATAAGTTCTTTTATATTATCCTTTCCCTTAAAGCGACTTTTAATGAGTAAATATTGTTCCATTTCATACACAAGTTGAACAAGTTTCGCACGTATCTCAAATTCTTCGCGTGTAGCTGGCAATGGCATGTCTCTAAATAATTCCCTCATTTCTTGAAGCTGCCTTAAGGAAATAACGCCAGTACTCTCAGGGCTAATAGCATTACCAATGTTTTCAACAACATCTGCAATCATGTCAGCTTGTTCATATGTCCACGATAAAGAAGCTGCTAGTGGTATCATTCGCTCTAAAATTTCGAATTGTTGCATACGCATATTAAAATAACGATAGTAATAATCATCTTCTCGCATAAATGCATTCTCAAGTTTTTTAAACGATAAATCTCTTGCCTCATTTAACATATTCTCGGTTTCAATGAGTTCTGCTCCACTCCAACTACTTTCTCGATTTCGTAAATACACAACCATTTCAAACAAAATCGTTTTAAAATTACTCTCTATTTTATCTTGATACTCTTTTAGCTTATTTTCACTACTCGGCATATACATATTCACTAATAGAGCCACGCTAATCCCTATCGTTAATATAGCAATTTCATTTCCAACTATAAGCCATGTAATTTGCTTCAATGAATATAGATGCATAACAATAACTGAACTCGTGACAATACCTTCTTGAATTTTAAGCATTACTGCAGTCGGAATAAATGTAAGTAACAATATGCTAATTGCAAGTGGTGTATAGCCGATCGTTTCAAAAATACAAAACGCGAATACCATTGATAATACACACGCTAGAAAACGATGTAACGACACTTGAAGCGATTTGCGCTTCGTATTTTGTACACATAAAATAACTAAAATACCTGCTGAACTATAAAATTCTAATCCTAATAACTGAGCAATAAAAACTGCCGCGCCTGTCCCAATTGCTGTTTTTACTGTACGATATCCAATTTTAAACATATCATTACTCCTATATGTATAAACGTATTTACAGTTAGTATAAAAAAAGGATGACACAATGTCATCCTTTTCTACTTATTATTCACATAACCTTTTCATATTACAATATTTTTTGTAAAAATTGTTGCGCACGTTCACTTTTCGGCGCTGCAAAAAATTCTTCTGGCACACTATCTTCTACAAGCTTTCCTCCGTCCAAGAAAAGAACACGATCTGCCACTTCTTTTGCAAAGCCCATTTCATGTGTAACGATAGCCATCGTCATTCCTGTCGTAACTAACGATTTCATAACTTCTAACACTTCTTTCACCATCTCTGGATCTAGCGCCGATGTCGGTTCATCAAATAACATAACTTCCGGTTCCATCGCTAACGCTCTTGCAATTGCTACACGTTGCTTTTGTCCTCCCGAAAGACGATTCGGATACGTATCTTTTTTATCTACTAATCCAACCTTTTCTAAAAGTTTCTCCGCTTTCTTTTCAGCTTCTTGCTTCGTTACCCCTTTTACATTGATAGGAGCATACGTAATATTTTCTAATACAGTCATATGAGGAAATAAGTGAAAATGCTGAAATACCATACCGACATTTTCACGAACATGCATAACATTCGTTTTCGAATTCGTTACTTCTTCCGTTCCAATCCAAATGTGACCATCCGTTGGTGCTTCTAACATATTCATACAACGTAAAAATGTTGATTTTCCTGATCCAGAAGGTCCTATAATTGCAACTACTTCCCCTTTTTCAATCGTTGTTGTAATTCCTTTTAATACTTCGTTTTTACCAAATGATTTATGAAGGTTTTCAATTTTAATCACTTTTCTTCATTCTCCCTTCAATTGCCTTCCCGACTAATGTAAGAATAATGACTAACATATAATAAATGAGTCCAACAAAAAGTAATGGTTCAAGATATTTAAATGTCTCACCGCCTACGATGTAAGCACGACGCATTAAATCAGTCGCGCCTATTACTGTTACTACAGCCGATTCTTTCGTAAGTGTCGCAAATTCGTTCACAAGAGCTGGTAATATATTTTTTAATGCTTGAGGGAAAATAATATTTCTCATCATTTTTCCGTACGGTATCCCTAAAGCCATCGCTGCTTCTGTTTGTCCTTTATCAACTGCTTGAATACCAGCACGAATCACTTCTGACATGTATGCACCTGAATTCAAGCTAAATGCAAGTACAGCTGCTAAGAATGCTGGTATTTCATACCCAATTATTTGCGGGACGCCGAAATAAATAATCATTAATTGCAATACAAGTGGTGTACCACGAAAAATTGATGTATAAAAATCTGCTGCTATATTTAACGCTCGTATTCTAGCAATTTTACAAAGTGCTAATAATGTTCCTAAAATAAATCCTGCTAAAGCTGATACTGCTACAATTTTCAAAGTAACTTCTAAACCTTTTAGTATATATGGTATCGAAGGCGTAATCGCCGAAAAATCTAAGTTCATCCTTTTCATTCCCCTCAAAGAAAAGTGAAAGGCAGCTTATTTTTCGCTGCCAAACCATTTCTTCACTAATTTATCCATTTCTCCATTTTCTTGCATTTTTTTAATTACTTTATTAAATTCAGCTGTTTTATCACTATTTTTCGGAAGGGCAATTGCTGCGCCAACTTCTTCTGGCGCTTCTTTAATTTCAATTCCTTTTAAATCTTTCATTTTCTCTAAATAATTTTTAGCAACTGTGTCTTCTATAATTGCAGCGTCAAAACGACCAGCTTTAATTTCTTGTACGATTTCTGGTATACGGTCACGTCCCTCAACTTGGAAATCTACTTGTTTTTTAAATTCTGCTGCTTTCTCTTCTTGAATAGATCCTGTTTGTACTCCTACTTTTTTCCCTTTTAAATCCTCTACAGATTTAATATTAGAATCCTTTTTAGAAACGACCATATTTTTCGCAACAAAATAAATATCTGTAAAATCAACATTATTTTTACGCTCTGCAGTTGGCGTCATACCTGCCATTACGAAATCAACTTTTCCTGAACTAAGAGATGCTAATAAACCACCAAAGTCCATATCTTTCACTTTCACTTCATACCCAAGTTCTTTTCCGATATATTTAGCAACATCAACATCAAAACCAATAATTTCATCACTTTTTGAAGCTTCCACGTATTCATATGGTTTATAATCTGCTGAAGTCCCCATTACGAGTACTTTCTTATTTCCTTTTGTTTCTTTCGATTCCCCATTACTACAAGCGCTGAATATACTTACAATTAAAATAAGTGCAAACGATATTGATAATAACTTCTTCATCTTTCTTCCCCCTAATAATGTATATTTAAAAGTTTAATAGAATATTTATTCGATGTTTGTATTGTATCAGCACTTTTATTTTTATGCAATATATAAAATAAAAATAAATAAAATAACAATATAAACGCTTTTTGTCGTGTATAAAATAATGCATAAAATAACATAACTATGCATATCTCAGAAATTAAAATAATAAATAAAAAAGGCGGCACATCCACTTGATTGTGGACGTGCCGCCTTTTTTATTATTTTTTATAGTTCTTCACAATTCTCTTCGAAATACGATTGTAGTTTTGCAATAACTTGCATCGGTTCATGACCTTCAATTTCATGACGCTCTACCATCGTTACAATTTTTCCATCTTTTAATAAAGCAAATGATGGAGAAGAAGGTGGGTACCCTTCGAAATATTCACGCGCTCTTGCTGTCGCTTCTTTATCTTGACCTGCAAACACCGTTACAAGGTGGTTAGGACGTTTATCATAATGTACGGAATGCGCAGCAGCAGGACGAGCGATACCACCTGCACAACCACATACAGAGTTTACCATTACAAGTGTTGTTCCATTTCTTTTAAACGCTTCTTCTACCGCTTCCGGCGTCGTCAATTCTGTATATCCAGCAGAGACAATCTCTTCACGCGCTTGGCGGACAACATCATTCATAAAAAAGTTAAAATTAATCACTCTTTTCCCTCCTCTAAAACTACCTATTTGTATCTTACCAGTTAATGTTTATGAAATACAAGTAAGTTTACTTGTATTTAAGTATAGAAAAGGTGTTAGAGCACTTGCTCTAACACCTTTTCTTTAATGACCACGATGTTTTTGCTTTGCTTTTTGTACTTTAATTAAACGTCTTCTTTCTTTTTCAGCTTCTCGCTTCTCCTTAGACTGCACTTTCTTTTCTTGTTTATGCAATTCATAAGATAAACTAATCGCCTCTTGCGCCTTAGTAAAACGTTTAACATTTGTTTCTTTTGCTGTTTGTCGTATGATACGCTTTATATTTTTAGGACGCTGTTTTTCTTTAACTTCTACACCACATTTTGCAAAATGCTGAAAATGCTCTAAAAGTGAACCATTCACAAACATAAGCACTTCTTCATCTGACGGTTCCGCTCCAAAAATATACCTCGCTCCATACAATTTCCCTTGTTCTTTGCATGTAATAATTCCAACAAAAAATTGGCCATCATGATATACTGTCAACTCCATTGACAGCCCCTCCTTTAAAAAATTAGAAATACGGGACATCCCGGAGGGGAAGGTTACTGACATGAAATCATGCGTCTGGACTACCAACCAGAGCTGTGTTTTTGTATTTCTTTCACTTTTATTATATCTTTTTTTCCATAATATTCATATATTCAGCAATCATTTTTTTATGCGATCCCACAATATAGTCAGGTAGTTCTGTTACTGAAAAGAATTTAAGCTGAACTGCTTCTTCTTTATTCATAACAAAATCCCCTTCGTATTCATCCGTATAATAGGCGGTTGTTACAGATTGAAATTCATCACCGTTTGCTAATTTTGTAAAGTAGTTCGCTCCAGAAAATACATTGATTAGTCGCAAGTTCTTCACTTTTATTCCTGTCTCTTCATATACTTCACGATAAGCTGTTTCTTCTGGTGATTCACTAAGCTCCATTAGTCCGCCAGGTAGCCCCCATTTTCCGTACGGCTCTGTCCGCTGCTGCAATAAAACATAACCATTTTCATTTATAACGAGTACAACAGCACCAACTAAAATTAAAGGGCGATGACCAACTATTTTTCGTAATTCTTCTACATATCCCACCGTATCGCCTCCTTTTTCGTTGTCCACACTATTGTATCATATGTACAAAACGACAAAATGCGTATATTTTTCATTTTTTTAACAAAATATTTATTTTATGTGATTCATCTACTGTAGCTAACATAATGGATTCAATTTCCGCACTCTTCTCTAAAAACTCTTTTGCCCACTCTTCTGTTTTTCCTATTAAAGCGAGAACGTCCTGTTGAATCCTTCCATTTTTCACTAAAATGAAAGAAACTGGAGACCTTCTCCCCGCCACTTTTAGATCCCGCCGTGAAGCTGCTTCATATTCTGGATACTGAAATATAGAAACAACGCCACTCGCTTCCCATAATGCTAATTTAACCGTTTGAATATCGCTCACATTTCGCATGCGAAGTTCCGAAAATAAATATTCCGCCGTAATTCTCGCCTTTTTCAAATTGCTAAAATCAATGGAACCATTGTGTATAAGAATGATAGGTGCTGGCTCTAAAAAGCGTCTCCATCTATCCCATTTCAGCATTAAAACTGAGCTTATAATATGAAGTACAACAAGTATGAACGTTGTAATCATCGAGCCCAGTAACCCTACTTTTTCATCAGACAATGCGTTAGAAATATTCCCACCAAGCAATAACACTAATACAACATCTAAAAAACGAAGTTGTGCGATAGACCTTTGCCCCATCGCTTTCGCAACTAATATTAAAAATATGTATGCTATAATAGCCCGAATAACCCATTCACTATTAGAAAGATGCCGTGCTCCTTCAAAAATATGCATATGCATCAATTTGCACTCCTTACCCGTCTCAAACTGCTATCCTGTTTTAGTTTGCAACGTTTATGAGCATATATGTAAAAAAGCTGATTCGTTTAAAAACGAACCAGCTTTTTTTACTTAACTGAAAACATATATTTTTTATAAGTTTTCCGTACCGATAGTATGAGCCCCATCATAATCATATTCGAGAATAAGGAACTTCCCCCATACGATAAGAAAGGTAATGCAATACCTTTTACAGGCATTAATCCAACGATCATACCGATGTTTTGGAATATTTGAACTGTTAATATACCAATCGATCCAGCGCATAATAATGTACCAAATAAATTATCAGCGGAATAACCAATAATAATTGTTCGATATAGTAGTAATAGGAACAAGAAGACAACTAACGCTGCTACGATAAACCCACCTTCTTCGGCAATTGTAGCGAAAATAAAGTCAGTATGCTTCTCTGGGATATAGACGCTTCCTCCCCCAAACCCTTTACCTTCCATTCCTCCACTACCTACAGCTAAAATCGATTGTTGCGTTTGGTAACCTTGATCTGCATTTTCAAATGGATTTAACCAACCTACAATACGCGACTGTTGGTGAGGTTTTAGTAAAGTAACTAAATTATTATAGAAAAAATCTTGATACTTAAAGAAAATAAATATTAAAGCAGATAATATGGTCAACGGAATAACTGTACATAATGCTATCAATTTCTTTTGTATACCTGACATAAATAAAATACATGCAATTGCAGCAGCATATAAGAACACCATACCTGTATCCGGTTGACTATATACAACCGCCATAGGCGGAAGTGACACTAGCATAATTTTACCTACTAGCTTTAAATCTGTTTGGAATGTCCTTGCCATATACTGTGCATTATGTTTCACTGCTATACTCGCTACTACAAGAAGCAATGCAATTTTGAAAAACTCAGACGGCTGAATTTGTCCAAATACTGGGAAAACAAACCATCTTTTTGCACCTAATTTTTCAGGTGTAAAACCTGATGGTGGTAATACTTTCAAAAGAATAAGTGAAGCAAACCCAGCAATATAAAGCGGCCAAGACAATTTTTGCAACTGATCTAAGTCAATGCTAGCAATAAGAAGTAACAATACAACCCCAATTATGTAGTTAATCCCCTGCTTCATAGCAAAGTTTGCAGCTCCATACTGTCCCGTTTGCTGACTGCTATATATAGCAGCTATACTCGTCACACATAGTGCACACAAAATTAAAATTAATTTTACATCTAAACTTTTTAGAAACTCGGTACTTCTTTTCATGACATCCTCCTGAAACATTGTTACAGCAAAATAAAAAACCAGGAGTCAACATTCTTCATGTTTTGACGACTGATTACACATTATCTATAAAACACTTATATAGAATAACTCTCTTTTTCATACAATACAATATATTATACTACAGTTTCATCAGTAAGATTTGCCAAAAAAATTATTCTTTTCTTATTTTATATCCATATACCATATATCAGCAATGTATTTTCGTAAATTCCTAATACATAATCGTTTATTGTAAGATTACTGGGAAAGGTATTTATACATATAGTAGGATGTAGATGAAGAAATAAGACGATAAAAAGCTCGCATAAGCGAGCTTTTTATTAATATACAGATGTATTGTTTTCTGACATGTTTTCTAAAATTTCTTTAACACGTCCTAAGAACTTACCACAGATTAAACCATCAAGTACGCGGTGATCAAGTGATAAACATAAGTTAACCATGTCACGAGCACCGAACATACCATTATCCATAATTACTGGGCGTTTTACAATTGATTCAACTTGTAAAATAGCCGCTTGTGGGTAATTAATAATACCCATAGATTGAACAGAACCGAATGATCCTGTGTTATTAATTGTAAATGTTCCACCTTGCATTTCGTCTGCTTTTAGCGATTTCGTGCGTACTTTTCCTGCAAGTTCTGTAATTTCACGAGCGATACCTTTAATTGTTTTCTCGTCCGCTTGCTTAATTACTGGTACAAATAATTCTTCCTCTGTTGCAACAGCGATAGAAAGGTTAATATCTTTCTTCTGAACAATTTTATCGCCAGCCCACATTGAATTAATTTGAGGATACTCTTTTAACGCTTGTGCCACTGCTTTTACGAAGAAAGCAAAGAACGTTAAGTTAAAGCCTTCACGCTTCTTAAAGTCACCTTTAATTGAGTTACGGTATGACACAAGGTTTGTCACATCTACTTCAATCATCATCCAAGCGTGTGGTGCTTCGTGTTTACTGCGTAACATGTTTGCTGCGATTGCTTTACGCACACCTGTTACTGGAATTTCGATATCTCCAGGCATTGTAGGTACAGAAACTGGTTTCGCAGCTTCTACTTTTTGCGCTACTGGTGCTGCTTTTGGTGCTTCTGGGCGAGCTTCTACTACTACCGCTACAGCTTCATCTTTCTTCGCACCTGCTTGTGGAATATTTCCAGATTCCACTAGCTTTAAAATATCTTTACGAGTGATACGGCCGTTTGCTCCCGTACCCTCTACTAAATCTAAATCAACGTTATGCTCACCCGCAAGTTTTAACACAGCTGGTGAAAAACGTGGTTTTCCATCAGTTGGTTGTTTTACTTTCGGTGCTTTTTCAGGCGTAATTGCTGCTGCCTTTGGTTCTTCTTTCGTTTTTTCCTCAACAGCTGTTGCTGCTACTTCGTCTGCGCCTTCTACTTGAATCACACAAACTACTTCACCTACAGCTAACGTATCACCTTCACCAGCGATTAACTCTTTCACAATACCAGTGAAAGAAGATGGTACTTCAGCATTTACTTTATCAGTCATTACTTCTGCAAGCGGATCATACTTGTTTACGTGATCGCCAACATTAACGAGCCATTTACTAATTGTGCCCTCTGTAACGCTCTCCCCGAGCTGAGGCATTGTAATATTTTCTACAGCCATGTATAGTCCCCCCGATTAAAATTCCGCAAGTTCACGCATTGCTTTTTCAACTTTATCTGGATTTACCATAAAGAATTTTTCCATTGTTGGTGCATATGGCATTGCTGGAACGTCTGGACCTGCAAGACGTGCGATTGGCGCATCTAAATCAAATAGACAGTTTTCAGCAATAATTGCTGCCACTTCACTCATAATGCTTCCTTCTTTATTGTCTTCTGTTACAAGAAGAACTTTACCTGTTTTAGAAGCTGCTTCAATGATTGCTTCTTTATCTAATGGATATACAGTACGTAAATCAAGAATGTGTGCAGAGATGCCATCTTGTGCTAACTTTTCAGCTGCTTGAAGAGCAAAATGAACACATAATCCGTACGTGATAACTGTAATATCATCACCTTCACGTTTTACATCTGCTTTTCCGATTGGTAATACGTAGTCATCCTCCGGCACTTCACCTTTAATTAAACGATATGCACGTTTATGTTCGAAGAATAATACTGGATCTTCATCACGAATGGCTGCTTTTAATAAGCCTTTTGCATCATATGGTGTAGAAGGGATAACGATTTTTAAACCTGGTTGGTTTGCAAACATCGCTTCTACAGATTGTGAATGATACAATGCACCGTGAACCCCCCCGCCAAATGGTGCACGGATTGTAACTGGACAAGTCCAATCATTATTAGAACGATAACGAATTTTTGCTGCCTCAGAAACAATTTGGTTTACTGCTGGCATGATGAAATCAGCAAACTGCATTTCAGCGATTGGACGCATACCATACATTGCTGCACCAATTGCTACCCCAGCAATTGCAGATTCTGCAAGCGGTGCATCAAGCGCACGATCTTCACCAAATTGATCATACAAACCGTGTGTCGCTTTAAACACGCCACCTTTTTTACCAACATCTTCTCCTAAAACGAATACTTTCTCATCGCGTTCCATTTCTTCGCGCATTGCTAATGTAATAGCATCAATATAAGACATTACAGCCATGAAACGTTCCCCCCTATTCTGCGTATACGTGCTTCAATGCATCTTCAGGTGCTGCATACGGAGCATTTTCTGCATATTCTGTTGCTTCATTTACGATATGCATAATTTCGTCTAACATTTGTTTTTCCGATTCCTCAGTTAACACACCAGCTTCTTTTAAATAAGCCGCGAATGTTATAATTGAATCTTTTTTCTTTGCTTCTTCTACTTCTTCTTTATCACGATAAACACGATCATCATCGTCACTAGAATGTGCTGTTAAACGATATGATACTGTTTCAATTAAAGTTGGGCCTTCACCACGACGACCGCGATCTGCTGCTTCTTTTACAGCTTTATATACTGCAAGCGGATCGTTTCCGTCTATTGTATATCCAGGCATACCATAACCAATTGCACGATCTGATACGTTTTTACATGCTAATTGTTTTTCAACCGGAATAGAGATTGCATATTTGTTATTTTCACACATAAAAATAACAGGTAGTTTGTGTACACCAGCAAAGTTTGCCCCTTCATGGAAGTCACCTTGGTTTGAAGAACCTTCTCCAAATGTAACGAACGTTACTAAATCTTTCTTCTCCATTTTTCCAGCTAGTGCAATACCAACTGCATGTGGTACTTGCGTTGTTACTGGAGATGAACCTGTAACAATACGATTTTTCTTTTGACCGAAGTGACCAGGCATTTGACGACCACCAGAGTTTGGATCTCCAGCTTTCGCGAAAGCAGACAACATAAGCTCTTTAGCTGTCATACCAAATGCTAGTACAACACCCATATCACGATAGTATGGTAATGCATAATCTTTCTCTCTATCAAGAGCGAACGCCGCTCCAACTTGTGCAGCCTCTTGTCCTTGACAAGAAATTACGAATGGAATTTTACCAGCGCGGTTTAATAACCACATACGTTCGTCGATTTTACGTGCAAGTAACATCGTACGGAACATTTCTAATACTTGCTCATCACTTAAGCCAAGCTCTTCATGGCGCTTTTCTTTTACTTCTGCCATTTTTCATAACCTCCTAAATCCACATTTTTATGCGTGTAACGCTCTTCCATCTACAGCAAGTGCTGCTTCACCAATCGCCTCAGATAATGATGGATGCGGATGAATTGTATGTGCTACTTCCCAAGGTGTTGCATCAAGTACTCTTGCAAGACCAGCTTCAGAAATCATATCTGTTACATGTGGTCCAATCATATGAACACCAAGAATGTCATTTGTCTCTTCATCAACTACAAGTTTTACGAAACCATCTGATTCTCCGTATACAAGTGCTTTTCCGATTGCGCGGAATGAGAACTTACCTACTTTTAACTTATAGCCTTTTTCTTTCGCTTCTTGTTCTGTTAAGCCAACAGAAGCAACTTCTGGACTGCTATATACGCATTTTGATACCATAGAGTAATCAATTGGTGTAACTTCTTTCCCTGCAATATGTTCTACTGCAGCAATTCCTTCATGAGAAGCAACGTGAGCAAGTTGCAAACCACCGATTACATCTCCAATTGCGTAAATATGCGATTCTTTCGTTTGATAAAACTCATTTGTTTGAATGTATCCTTTTTCCACAACGATATCTGTGTTCTCTAAGCCAATATTTTGCGTATTCGCTTGTCTTCCAACAGATACAAGCATTTTTTCAGCTTTAAATTCTTTATTCTCACCGTTATGTTCAGCTTGGATTGTTACTCCATTATCTTTTACCAATGTTTCTGGTAATACTTTTGCACCAGTTACCACTTTAATACCTTTTTTCTTGAATAGACGTTGCATTTCTTTTGAAACGTCTTGATCTTCTAGTGGTAATATCGTTTTTGCATACTCTAATACTGTAACTTCTACACCGAAGTCAGCAAGCATAGATGCCCACTCAATACCGATTACACCGCCACCAACGATAATAATCGAACTAGGAAGCGTTTCCATTTTTAGGGCATGATCCGAAGACATTACGTATTCTCCATCTAATTCTAAACCTGGTAATGAATTTGGACGAGAACCTGTTGCAACAAGTACATTTTTTGGAATTAACATTTCATTCTCTTCTCCACTTGCAAGTTCAACTGAAATTGTCCCTGGCATAGGAGAGAAAATAGACGGGCCAAGAATACGACCAATACCTTCAAACACATCAATTTTACCTTGTTTCATTAAATGTTGAACGCCTTTATGAAGCTGCGTTACAATCTTCTCTTTACGCTCTTGTACTTTCGCAAAGTTTAGTTCTACATTGCTTGCAATAACTCCGAACTCTTCGCTTTTTTTAGCAGTTGCATATACTTCCGCACTACGTAAAAGAGCTTTACTAGGAATACATCCTTTGTGTAAACAAGTACCACCAAGATTTTCTTTTTCGACTAGTGCTGTTTTTAATCCTAATTGTGATGCACGAATTGCAGCAACATATCCACCAGTACCGCCGCCAACGATGACTAAATCATATTCTTTTGCCATTATCTCAACCCCTAGCTACCGTTTCTTTTTCACGTACAACGTATTCTTTTGGAGCTTCTTCTTCACGTAACACACGAAGTGCTCCTTCTGCTAACGCTTCTAACTCATCTTCGCCTGGATGTACGATAACATCTGCAATCCAGTCCACTCGCTCTTTTATTTCATCGACAAGAATTTTACTGTATGCCAGTCCACCAGTTAATACGATTGCATCGATTTTCCCGTGAAGTACAGCGCTAGCTCCGCCAATCTCTTTTGCAACTTGATATGCCATTGCCTTATAAATAAGAGTTGCTTCAGGATCACCTTTTTCAACCATTTTCTCTACTTTAATCGCATCATTTGTACCGATTAAACTTACAAGTCCACCTTGTCCGACAAGTTTTTTAATCATTTCATCACGGTAATACTCACCAGAGAAACACATTTCTACTAGTTGCCCTACTGGTACTGTACCAGCGCGCTCTGGACTAAATGGTCCTTCTCCGTTTAAACCGTTATTCACATCGACTACTCTTCCTTTTTTATGAGCACCAACTGTAATGCCACCGCCCATATGTGTAACTAATAAATTTAAATCCTCGTATTTGTGATTTAACTGTTCAGCTACTTTACGAGCAACTGCTTTTTGATTTAATGCATGGAAGATACTTTTGCGTTCCATACCAGCAATGCCACTTATACGAGCAACCGGCTCCATCTCATCTACAACGACAGGATCCACAATGAATGCAGGGATATTTAATCCAGAAGCAATTTCATATGCCAAAATGCCTCCAAGGTTTGAAGCGTGATGACCGCTAAAGCCATTTTTCAAATCTTCTAACATCGCATCGTTTACTGTATAAGTACCGCCTTCGATTGGACGAAGTAATCCACCACGTCCACAAACAGCGTTTAATTTTGAAATGTTAATACCATGAGAATGTAGAACTTCTAAAATCGTTTCTTTTCGAAACTCATATTGGTCGATAATTCGCTTATATTTTCCAATCTGTTCTACGTCATGACGAATCGTTTCTTCTAGAACGGGTCTTTCATTATCAAAAACACCAATTTTTGTGGATGTACTACCTGGGTTAATAACAAGAATTCGATTTACAGACAATGTTGCTACCTCCACTAATAAATTCAAAAGGAAGCGGAAACCTCATAAGAGGTAACCACACCTTTTGTAAAAGTTATATATGAATGATTAGCGACGGCTAATAATATCGTGACCGTTGCGTAAGTAAGTGCTACGAGAATTTTTCAAGCTTGCAATGCGCTCTTCAGCTAGACGATCTGCCGCTACATAAGTTGCTATGCCATCGCGTTTTGAAATTTCGATTACTTTTGCAATCGTGTCATAAATAGACTCAACACGTTTTAGTGCACGTTCTCTATTGTATCCATATAATTCGTCTGCTACGTTAATTACGCCACCTGCATTAATTACATAATCTGGTGCGTATACAATACCCATTTCATGAATGATGTCACCGTGACGATCTTCTTTTAATTGGTTATTTGCAGAACCTGCGATTACTTTTGCTTTAAGTTGTGGAATAGTTTCATCATTAACTGTTGCGCCTAATGCACATGGTGCGTAAATATCGCATTCAACACCGTAAATTTCATTTGGTTCAACTGCTGATGCACCGAATTCTTCTACAGCACGTTGTACAGCTTCTTTATTAATATCTGTAACGATTAATTTTGCTCCTTCAGCGTGTAAATGTTTGCATAGATGATATGCTACGTTACCAACGCCTTGAACAGCAATTACTTTTCCTTCTAAATTGTCAGTACCGAAAGCTTCTTTTGCAGCTGCTTTCATACCACGATAAACACCGTATGCAGTTACTGGAGATGGGTTACCAGAAGAACCGAATGATGGTGAGATACCTGTTACAAAGTCAGTTTCTTCGTGGATAATATCCATATCATCTACTGTTGTACCAACATCTTCAGCTGTAATGTATCGTCCGTTTAGTCCTTGGATATAACGTCCTAGTGCACGGAACATTGCTTCACTCTTATCTTTACGAGGATCACCGATAATTACTGTTTTCGCACCACCTAAGTTTAAACCAGCTGCTGCGTTTTTGTATGTCATCCCTTTTGCAAGACGCAATGCATCTTCAATCGCCGCTTCTTCAGAATCATATGTCCACATTCTTGTTCCACCAAGAGCCGGTCCAAGTGTTGTATCATGAATTGCAATAATTGCTTTTAAACCAGATTCTTTATCTTGACAAAATACCACTTGCTCATAATCATATTTTTCTAAGTATTCGAAGATTTCTAATGTCATTGTCGTTTCCCCCTAATGTTTTACCCTTTTTGGTTTATTTTGAAGCAGTCGCAACTGCCAATGCTAATGAATATACTTTTGTTTCTGCTGAATCAGCACGAGATGTTAAAACAATCGGTGCTTTTGCGCCAGCAATCATTGCTCCTACTTTTGCATCCGCAAAGTATACGAGTGATTTATATAGCACATTTCCAGCTTCAATCGTTGGGACGAGTAAAATATCTGCCTTACCTGCTACATCACTTACTATGCCTTTATGCTCTGCTGCAATTTGTGATACTGCATTATCTAAAGCAAGTGGTCCATCAACGATACAATCTTTAATTTGTCCGCGGCGATTCATTTGTGTTAACATCGCTGCATCAATTGTCGCCTGCATCGCTGGATTCACAACTTCTACTGCTGCAATTGGTGCCACTTTTGGCAAGTCGATTCCTATTGCCTGGGCAACTTCTACAGTATTTTGTATAATAGCAGCTTTTTGTGTTACATCAGGTGCGATGTTCATCGCTGCATCTGTAACGAAAATAAGACGATCATAATTTGGAACTTCAAATGCTGCTACATGTGAAAGTACGCTACCTTTACGTAGGCCCCACTCTTTGTTTAACACAGCCTTCAAAATATTCGCTGTTGGGATGTTCCCCTTCATAAGCACGTCTGCCTCACCATTTCTCACAGCTTTAACAGAAAGTTCTGCAGCCTCTGCATTAGACATTGCTGCAATCACTTCAACATGTTCTGAAGTTTGTAAACCATGTTCTTGTAGCATCCCCATTATTTTTTCTTGATTTCCATATAGACGAAATTGAGCTAGCTGTAATTTAATTGCTTTCGCTACAGCTTCAATTACTTCATGATCTTCAGCTACTGCTACAGCTACAGTTTTTTTAGGCTGTCCCGCTGCTTGATCAATTAAGTATTCTAACTTCATATTTTGTAATCAACCCTTTCCGTCGTCCCTCGTCTATTTATAAAGCAAATACCGTGCCAACTTTTAAAAGTGGTCTTACCAATAATGAAAACGCATTCAAAATGCAGTAAAATCAATACTTTGGAAAATAACAAAAGATTCTGTCTTATTTTGTCGCTTTTTGTATACCATGCAATAAATTGCACAGTACGCAATTTATTGCATGCTATTTTTTGCATGGTCATACTTTTCTAGCTTATAATATAAATTTCGTACGGAAATTCCTAACGCTTTTGCAGTTTGTGTTTTATTCCCATCAAATCTCTCCAAATATTCATGAATAATATTCCCTTCAAACTCTGTCACTAAATGTTCAAGTGGCTTTTCTTCTAATTCAGGTAATAAATGAGATTGCTTTGACTCCACCTGCTCTTCGTTATGTAATGGTGGTAAATGTTGTACATCAATATATATCTCGTTATAATTCATAAAAATAATCGCTCGTCCTAAAATATTTTCAAGTTCTCTCACATTCCCTGGCCATTCGTATGATTGTAAATATAAAATAGCTGAATCAGTGAGCCCTTCTACATTACGACCATAATCTTGATTAATTTTTTGAATCAACCTGTCCGCAATTTTCGGTATATCTCCTTTACGTTGACGAAGAGATGGAATTTGAATTGGAATTTTATTTAATCGATAATATAAATCCTCCCTAAACTTCCCTTCTAGAATAGCCTTTTCTAAATTCACATGTGTCGCTGCAATTACTCGAACATTAATAGGTATCGCTTTCGTTCCACCAACTTTTACAATTTCTTTTTCCTGCAATACACGAAGGAGTTTCGCTTGTGTATTTGCAGATAACTCCCCTATTTCATCTAAAAAAATACTACCGTTATTCGCTTCCTCAAAGAACCCACGTTTCCCGCCTCTTTTCGCTCCAGAAAACGCCCCTTCCTCATAACCAAATAATTCACTTTCTAACAACGTCTCCGAAATGGCCGCACAGTTTACACGGACGAACTTATTGTATTTTCGATTACTTCCATTATGGATTGCATGGGCAAACAATTCTTTACCAGTCCCAGATTCACCGCGTAACAGTACCGTTGCCGGTGTATTCGCTCCTAGCTTCGCCTGTTCGATAGCTGCAGTTGTTTCATCTGAATTTCCGACAATATCATCAAAAGAATATTTCGCTTCTAATGTGCGAATGATTTGCCTCGCTCTATTCAATTCATTTGTTAACTTTTGAATTTCCGACACGTCACGGATAACGCCGACGCTTCCTTTCAATATTCCATCCACAATAACTGGCGCTACGTTTACAATTACATCGCGCTTTTTTTGCCCAATCTTCATATGTATTCCGCGCACCGCACGACGCGTTCGAAGTACTTTCATATGCATACTTTCGCCTTCTACAATATCAGTTGTAGCAGGCTTCCCAATAATATCTTCTTCTGTTAAACCCGTTAATTTCGTATATGCCGGGTTAATGACTAAACCTCTTCCTTTTTCATCCACAACCGAAATCGCTTCTTCAGATGAGTTAATAATCGCCTCTAATAGTGTTTGAATTTCTTTTAAGTCTGTAACTTCTTCCGCTAAATCTACAACTTCTGTTATATCTTTAAAAATTGCAAATGCCCCTTGTACCTCTCCGCCCTCTTTTAATATCGGTATACGCGTTGTAATAATTTTCTTTCCATTCTCTAATGTTAGTTCATAATTTACTTCTATTTGTTTCGTACGTATAATGCGAAGTAATTTACTAGTCGGAATAACTTCTAAAATATATTTTCCTATCGCCTCTTCTTTTTTATATCCGATAATACGCTCTGCACTTTTATTAAAAAGACGAACTTGTCCCTCTTGATCAATTACGATCATGCCGTCATGCGTAGAATTTAAAATTAATTCTCCTTGTTGCGTTTGTTCCTCTAACCGCCCAATTAACCCTTCCTTCTCATGCGCTAATCCTGTAACAATTTTTGCAATATCACCTGGTATAAGAAGAGTGTCTTTTTTCTTTTTTTCCAATAAAACTTTATGTACATCATCTTCACCTGTCATATCAAATATTACATCGATATGCATAGAAAGAAATGGAGTTACACTTTCTCCAATTGCAATTCCATATTCCTTAGCAATTTGTAATCCTTTTGCCAACGGATTTATATCAATAATCCCTATAATTTGAAATATATTCGAACTATATAACAGATTCAGCAGTGCGCTCCCGCCTTCACCTGCACCAACAATTAATACTTTTTGTTTCATATATTACACTTCCTCTCGAAGTAACTCTGCAAATTTTTTCACACCCTTATCTTACTCGTTCAACCCCCTCTTGACAAACCCCCTTTTCATATAACATCATTAAAATAAACAAAATAATCTGAAAAGGAGCGTTTATATGCAGCGTTACCTTGCTCTATCATTAGCACTCATCCCTATTTCATTAGCTGTGTTTGGTATAAAGTTAATGAGAGATACTGTATTCGGGATTCTATTTCCACCAATCTCTATACTGTGGTTACAATTTTTAATCGGCGCTCTCTGCTTCGGGCTCGGGTTTTATATTTTTGGTGGCTTCGTCGTACACCGAGATCGTAAACGAAATAAAGTACAAGCTCGCTTCAGAAGATAGGAATGCCCCACTATTTATAAATAAAAAAATGAGACCGTTACACGCGGTCTCATTTTTTTATCGGCAATAACGTTCTTGCCGTTTCAGGGTAATCAGTAATAATCGCCGATATATTCATATCAAAATATTTACGCATAAGCGTTTCTTCATTAATTGTATAAGGGCGAACCTCTACACCACTTTCCATCGTTAGTTCAGCAATAGCATCTTGAAGGTAACGATAATTCGGATGTACTGCTGTAGCCCCCATTTTTTTCGCGTATGCCCACGGACTATGCAAACCTTCGCGATATAAAATTGCAGTTTGAATATCAGGAGCCATCATATGGCACCGTTTCATACTGTAGTGATTAAACGAAGAAAATACAACGCGATCCTCTAAACTAAATTTCCGTACAAGCGTTATAACTTCTTCCTCTAAACCTCTATATGGAATTTTATTATTTTTAAGTTCAATATTAAGTAGCAAACTCGTTTGTTCAAGCCACTCTAATACCTCTTCTAAAAGTGGTATTTTACAAAAACCTACTTTATCACCAAATTTATAACTTGCATCTAACTTACATAAGTCCTCATATACATAATTCCGAACCGCACCTTTTCCATTTGTAGTCCGGTCCACCGTTTCATCATGAATGACGACAACTTTTCCATCTTTCGTTAATTGAACATCAAGTTCAATTCCATCCGCTCTAAAAGACTCAGCCGCTTCAAATGAAAGCATTGTATTTTCTGGGTACGTTCCAGCCGCACCACGATGCGCAAATATAAGAGTCATCCTCACTCCCCCAATCTTATGCTATACTATACGAAAAAGGAGGTACTTCTATGAGACCATTGCAAATTTCTCCAGATACTGCAGTCCGCTTATCAAAAGCACTAGGTGTTCCACTTGAACAACTCATGCATATGCCGCAACACATTTTAATTCAAAAGCTAGTTGAATTAGAAAAACAAAATAAAGACGAAGAATAATACAGTCCTGTTTTGCAGGGCTTTTTATTATTTTCTATTATATCACGGATGACTTCCCTGCTAAAATCCTTTAACAGATGTGCTACGATGCGATTTAGCCGTTCCTTTATTATTTTTGTTACAAATCATAAAGAAAGCAGACTATTTATTTATAAGCCCCCCATTGCGTCCTTAAACACGATCATAAAAAACTAGAAGCCCTTTATATTATTTTTTATTGAACGTGCGGAGCATCCCCTGATTCGTATAGTTCTTTCGCTTTTTCCTCCCCGAATGTAGTTAAAATATAATGTTGCTCTTCTACCGCATCCACCGCTCTAGTTGCTTTACAAACGTTATCTTCTTGAACATCCGAGAAATAATTGTGATCTTCTACAATTTTACTAAAATCTTTTTGTGCCCATCTATTAGCAATTGCTAATAGCTCATTTTTCTTCGAAAAGCTACTCTTATTTATGATTTCTTTTAATTTTTTAGCATTATTTTGAATCATTGGGATAGAGCCCGATTTTCGTTCTGCCACCACTTTTTGATGAGTCATGCGATGCATCGCTGTAATGACTTCTCTTTCAGTAGAATTTTCAGTAACATACACATCAACAAAGACCCCATCTACCTCTCTACCTACTATTGTTTGGTCTTCTTTTTTATCTATTTGAGCGCTCACTTCTTTATCTACTGGATTATCGGCAAGTTCTAACATCCCAAATGTAACTGCAATAGCAAGAACTCCCATAGCTGCTACTATTCCTAGCCAAGTTGAAATTTTATTTTTCATTCCCCTTCCCCCTATCTATATCTATTTAATTGTCTTATAAAAAAACTCACTTACATGTAATATTACTAAAAATAGGTTTTATTTTCCATAATATCAAATAATCTCTTTTTCTAAACAAAATAAAAAAACCAACGAATTATAACATTCATTGGTCTTTCATTAAAAAGTTTATTAGTTTTAAAATTACTGTCGAGTATAGAGTTCCAGCATGCATCGGTTTTACTAAAACAAAAACCCTTTTCTACTTCTACTCTCAGCTAGCTTTATGTTCAAGTCTCAGCTTATCCGCAACCATTGCGATAAACTCAGAATTCGTAGGTTTTGCTTTTGACATGGATACTGTATAACCATCACTATATCAAGGCATTGTATATTTCATAACAATTATTAAAAACTTCTATTTATTGGTTAGAAGTGTAGAATTTATTGCTTATCTAAATTTAATTGTATCATCTATCCAAAATACCTTCAATACTAAACCAAGAATCAGCCTTCCTAACAAATGTTATTTTTTGTGTAGTTAATCCTTCATTTCCTTTTCCACATAATCTAATAGTTTACTTGCACTGACTTCTTCAATATCAAACCCTGTACTAGATTCAATTTTCTCAAAAATACTCTTACCCTGTTTTGTACTTATCTTTTTAGCACCGGAAGTACTAACATCATAATATAATTCTTGCTTTTCACCATAAATATCCTTATATTCCACTTTGCAATACGTTTTAAATTCACCTCCACCTATCTCGAAGTGGTAATTGCTTTTTTTTGCTTGTTTTTGTTCAAGGGGTTCCTTCAGTTTCGAAAATTCTCTTGTTACCTCGATTATCTTCTTGTTGTTTCCCTCTTTGAAGAATTTATTATCATACGTAACTATTTCCTTTTGCAAAGCCCCTGTTGTAAATCCAAAGTAATAATTTTTTATCGGAACTACGATATGCTTTTCTACGTCATCTTTACTATAATCCCATACACCAATATCAAAGAAAGTAAGCATCTTTGAATCAAACTCTTCCATTAGCCCACCTTCATTATGAATAGCTAAACTCTCTCTAATTGCAAAGCCATTTTCATCGGTTTCGTAATTCCCTTTAAAATTAATAAGAGGTCTTTTTTCAACTTTTGTAATTTCCATCTGTTGTTCCATAAGTTTATTTGTAGTACTTGTTATTACTACCGCACTAATAGAAACTAACAGTGCCATAACAGATATCATTACTTGACCTAGTTGATTTCTTGGCATAAAGGCCCAAATCGTTCGTTTATTCTTTGATTTCTTTCTGTTACTCAAATCTTTCATCTCCCATATATAATATCTAGAACTTATATAATAAGGAAGATATTATTTTTAAAAGCATTACACTTAAAAATCTATATGATTACACCTACACTTTACTATTTATATAAACTCCAAAGTAAAAGTATTTGGTAAATAATTACGCCCTACAACTTTTCCATTTATGATATCTTCAAAAAAATGTAATTTAACCTCAATTTCACCGTTATTTATATGTATTTCTTTAATACTTTCAGTAATAATTCGACAAACAAGCTGTGTATTCACTTGAATTAAAGTATTCAATATTTGTTCCTCAACGGTTAAATCACCATTCATCCTATCACTATTAGGACAGTACTCAAGTACTTTATAATATTGATTTTCTAAATGCACTTTAAAGTTATATAACTCTATATCATTCATATAATTTACGCAAGAATACAGATAACGATCATCTATATATTTATATTTCGGTTTGTTATTAGTAATACTCTGTATAGGAATTCTTTCCGAATGTAGCCATTCACTAAATGTCCTCATCCCCCCTGCTAATTGCCATAAGACATCACTAAAGAACTTATTTTTTTCACAATGAAACAAATCATCCTTATACTTCATTTTTTCAATAATACAATAGCTAACAAGCGGTTCTTGCCATATTGGATATTCCATATGTAATGTAGGTGTAAAGAAGTAATCTGATGGTAAATTAAATATTGTTGTCGCCCTTAAAATATGTTCTAAAGTAGGAAATAGCTTCCCCTCAAAATAATCATCTATACGATGATTTTCAAATCCTAAAAGTCTTGCAAATTCTAACTTATTATACTTAACTTGATGTCTATAAAGTTCATTCAACTTATAACCAAATTCGTTTGATGTAAAAACAAACTCTCCTTTAATATATTTTTCAAGTTTTATTGCTAGTGAATCCGAACGTTCCTTATTACGTTCTAATATCATTAAATCCGATTCTTTAAACTCATACTCGCCAGCATTGTTTATTCGATGCCCAATCTTTTCGAAATCTTCTCTATTGGCATTTACACTTCTCGTATTTCTTCTTACATAAATTGTATTCTCTTGAACAATTGCCTTTTTCGGTCCATTCAAAGTTTTCGGTGATACATTTATTTTATCACTTTCATGTATATACATAATTCCAAGAGTTAGTGCTTTGTCTTTTTGTTCATACTCAAAGTAGAATAGACTAAATCTTATCGAATATCCTAGCGTCGATTCAATTTTTTCTCCTAGATTCGCCTCATCTATTTCTTCTTCTATACCTACCAATTCAAGTGTTCTATCCTTTACCCCTAAAAGTAAATATCCACCACCACTATTAGAAAAGGCTAGTACATCTTTTACAAACGAATAAAAATTCTCTTTTGATTTCACATGTAAATCTTCTTTAAAATCCCACCGGTCATCTTCTCGTCCTGTTCCATACATTTCAAAAAATTGGTGTTTACTCACTGACACGATTATCTATACTCCCTCTCTGTAAAATTTCTCCTAATCTTAATATAACATGCAATCAAAAAATCATCGATTTATCTTCATTAAACAAATACCTAATTTCGCCAGTCAATCCCTTCTCTTAACCTCCGCTTTGCAGACTCAATGGTTCGTCTCACTTTCTCAGGATGATTCACACCATATAAACACCCTAAATCTCGATATGATAAATGTGGACTTTCTAAATATGTTGTTATTAAATCCACTTCAATATCACTACAATACTGTTTAATCAGGAGTTTAATTTCTACATCGCCCTCAATACGAAACGACGAATCAATCTTTTCTAAATCCGCCATAAGGTCAACATTTTGATGATTAGCCTTTCTCTTATCCGTCGTTAATTTCGATTTTACTAGGTTGCAACCTGTACATTCTAATGACTTTCTGATTTTTTCATACAAATAATACTCATCATTCCATGAATGTTCTTGGCAAACATGCCATAACTTCTCCCAAAATACGCTTTCGAAATCATCTCGAAAAATCCGTTTGTTTTTCCATGCATTTTCAAATTTATTAAGAGTAGATCGCATCAAAAACCTTATTAAATAATCATTAAATATGATATAGAAAGCATCTTCTCCTTTTTCCAATCGAAGCATTGCATACTTATCCCACGCCTTTTCTACCGCAAGCACCTGCTTTACTTTTTTATCATCATAAATTCGCTTTATTCGTTCCAACTTATCTTCCTGATGTATTTGAATATGCGTTTTCTTTTCTTTTTTGTATAATCTCATGTTGCTGCCCCCATAATTTTCAAAAATATTTTTAAGTTTGTTGTGACAAAACTACAAAAAATGTTGTATTTATAAATGTCTAAGACAGGAAAGAAACTACCTCTCTCTCTTTCTATTCCTCTCTATACGCACAAAACGTGACACTATATCGATAAAAATTATTTTTCATATGGAATGACGGCACTGAAACACAAAAAAGACAAGGCGTAATAACCTAGTTTTTTTGCATGCATTGTTTATGTAATAACATTTAAAATTTAAAAATTAGAATCAAAAATATTGATAAATACCAAAAATTTCTTTTTGTTAATCATTAAAATTGTTATAATATTTTATATAAATATTATAAAAAAGGACTGAACAAATGAAATGTTTAACGAATTATCTATTGAAACCATAAGTAAGTTTTCCCCCGTCATTGTAGCACTTTTAGGTGCCACTACAGCTGCTTTCATATACATCATTAATCAATTTATTAATGTAGCAACAACGAACGCACTTGACGGACGCTTTAAAGATAAATCTAATCAATTAAAACTGAAGTTTTGGTCTTATACAATAGGCATACTTATAGGAACTCTTGTATATATTATTTATAGCTTTCTCCTCTATCCGGCTTTACACGAATATCGGCACTCTATCTTATTCATTTTGAATGCTATTATATGGTTCTTATTATTTATATATTTCATTATTACCTTAATACCTATAAAACCATTTAAAAGTATAATTAAAACAAACTGGCATTTAAAAGTATTCATTTTTCATATATTAACTAGCATATTATTAATCTTCTCAATTTCATGTGAATATATTATAAACAAACAGTATTTAGCTTTCTTTTTGGATATACCACTTTTGGCTTTTGTATTTAGCCTACTATATTTCTTTATACTCCATAAAATCACTACCGCTAGAAATACAAAATACGAATATGATATTCAGCCTATTTCTGAAGAAACATTTAAGTCAGTAGCTAATTTAAAATATGATTATCAAATGGACGAAAATAGATTAGTCTTCTATAAAGAACTGGACTCGAATGAAAAATTATTCTACGTGTACGATTCTTCTTCTAAACTTTATATGGAATGTAAAAAATTAGCCGAAACAGAAGTGACGCCTGAACAAACACCAAAGCCCCGTAGGACTAGCATCACAATTAATATAGAAAGAAACTCTAATTAACTAAAAAACCGCGATTTCAGATCGCGGTTTTTTTGTCTTTAAGCATCTTTCAGGATATCGGAAACATCCACTCCACTACTCATACATATTCCCACCATTGCAGGAATAATGATTTCAAATTCTTCAGGACGGATGACACTTATATACGACGCCCTAGGGTTACCTCTTCTCGCGTTAGTTCTTCGAGACTTCAGATTAATTCCTTTCTCCAACTTATTTACAAGATGACTGCAAAGGTCTTGCCAACCTTTATTTGTCCCAATAGTACCGTGAATAACTACAGAATAACGATTAACAAGCTTGCGAAGAATCTTTTCAGGAGTTTTATACCGCATTTCTTCTTTTGCTAACGTTTTAATTACCGTTTTTTGTTCTTGTAACTTGTTTTCAATTTTAGTAATATGACGACTTTTAAAATCTATTAATTTTTCAGAAGCATGTGCTAGTGCGTTGATATCGCCCGACATAAATGCTTGTCCTATCGCCATTTGTAATTGTATCTCTTCATCAATATCCGCGACTTTAGCTTCACTTGTTGCTTTCTCTTCGATGTGTAACAATTGAGTTCGAACTTCTTTTGCAATTTCTGAATCGCGAAGTAACATACCAACGCGTAAGATTGCACGGCGTGGGAATACGTTTCCCCCCGCACGGCTAATACCTAATGCATTTAGTTCATTCAGTTTAGGCGTGAGATTACCTAACGCCTTAATTTCAGCATATTTCTTATAATGTAGCCCGTCCTGTTCTAGTTCGTCACGATGTTCTTTGATTAGTTGGCGTAGCGTATTTTGGTTTACTTCGTAAAAATCCGCAACTTGTTTCGTAGTTGCCATTTCTAAGTTAGGTAATAGTAGCAAGCCTTTCACCTTTTCCAGTACCTCTACACGGTTCATGTGAGATTCACGAACGTTAGCGTCAATAATAAATGTTTCTTGACTTGTAATTAATTTTGTCATAATAAAATTCCTCCGAAAGTATTTCTTGTTCTTATACTTTCTGTTCTTCCGTAGTCATAAGTTTCGTGACACTTATTTTTTGATTAATAGAAAGGAAGATTATTCATTCTTCCTCAATTTCTCTAACTTTTCTTTGCATACTATGAAGGCAACTCCTAAAAATACGAAGAACTATTACTAACATGAAAATTCCCAAACTCAATTAATTTTTTATTATAAAATTTATTTAACGTTTACTGATTGCTGGGATTCTCGTCTTCAACTGAAAAATATAGTGTGTATTATTGAAACGCCCTACATGGCAAACTAAGTACCCCCTCCCGCATGGCGGGAGGTCTTTACCTTTATTCGATTAAATTTACATATATATTTTGTATGGAACGGCTTCTTCAGGAAGGTTTGTAGATAAAGAAGTAATGAAAGAAGAATTGAATATTAATAATCAAAATGAATCAATTCAAGTAGAAAAATGATATGAAAACAAGAAAAGGTTTTGATACGAAGTTATGAAACAAAATCAATGTTGATTTAAAGGGATTCAGTAGCAGTGACAAATAATGTTTCATAAACGATGGAGTTATGGAACAGGTTAATAGTATTAGATAGTAATAGTTCTAATGTGGGATAAGATACGGGATAGTATTACGAGACGCAATCTGCCCAACGCTATGACGTATTACTTACGCTACGATTGATAGCAATAGATAGTAATGGAATACAGATGTAACCGTCCTGCCGTGCGGGTAGTATTCGTGCATAACAATAACCATCCCCTTTGGAATGGCAGGATTACAAACGATGTACGGGGGCGTTTAAATACATAGCCCCGCTTGAAGTGTACCGCCTTTTGATTTAGATAGCCCCCGTCTATGTGCGAAGTCCTTTTTAATCCTTGCGAATCCATAATGCACCGCCCCTTTAAATTTACCAAACGTCCATTATGGCAGGGGATTTCGGACACTATGTCCTTTGTTGATTCCATGCGGTTTACAACATCCATTTGACATGTCTGTTTTCTAGATATACAATTAGGATAGAAAAAAGGACACCGGGGGACATTTCATATGATTATTGGATACGCAAGGGTTAGTACGGTTGAACAGAATTTAGACGCACAATTAAAAGCACTGGAAGAAGCAGGTGCTACGGAAATATACCGAGATAAGAAGTCAGGAAAGGATATGCACCGTGAAGGATTGCAAGAAATGCTTTCTACGTTAAAAGCGGGGGACACTTTAGTCATTACAAAGATTGATAGAATCGCTAGAACGATTAAGGGCGGCATTTCATTAATTGAAGAACTAACCGCAAAAGGAATCAAATTACACATTCTTAATATGGGCTTATTCGACGGTTCTCCTACATCCAAGCTAATTATGAATGTTTTACTATCTGTTGCTGAATTCGAACGTGAGATAATGCTAGAAAGACAACGTGAGGGCATTGCAATTGCAAAGGCAAACGGCAAGTATAAGACGAAGCCGAAGAAGTACCACGATAACAATAAAGCTTTAAATACTGCTTTGGAAATGTTAGCGAATCGTAAATCAAACGGGTACACGGTTAAACAGATATGCGAAGAATATAATGTAACACGATCATCACTATACGCAATCGCAAAGGAGAGAGGGATTCTGTAAACAGAATTCCTTTTTTTGTGTCCATTTTCTGTTGTATACCTGACACCATAATTCACTTGTATCTATTCCCATCACCATTTTTTCGAAGCTATTAATATAACGTATAACCTCAACAATGACGTGGGTTCCCTCGTGATTCATTCACAAAGATGAAACTAATTTTAGTACGTATTTGGGACGATTTGTGGACGTTGATACCGTTTATTTAAACTTCATTATCCCCTTCACTACGACACCCTATCTTCCACTACGCGTTTTAGTTATTCATATAAACGAAAAAGAAGGACTAGAAACGTCCACTACAACGTCACTAGCCCTTTACAATTATTATTCTGTTGTTCCTGCATCTTCGGGTTGCTTATTTATATCGTAGCCCGCTTTAACAAGCAAGTGTGCCGGCACGGTTTTATTAAACGGATTACCTTCGTTAAACATTTCATAGAACGTCTTTCCCGTCTGTTTCATTGCAACGCCTTCAGCAACCTTCGCTTGTTCCTTCGCAAGCGAAGCCGCCGCGTCTTCTTCTTTTGTTGCTTCCTTCTTCAATTCTTCATACCCAACCATTATCAATTGTAATGGTGTTAGTTCTTGGTTTTCCATAATTATTTCCTCCTATTTCGTTTGCCCTTCGTATTGGATCGCGTAGTAGCCTAAACGCCCACCAAACGCCCCTTTGGAATCTTCGGTTGTTATAATTGGATGAAAAGTATTGTCATAGTTACGGTTCACATTAAATTCAAACGTACGACGTTTATAATGCGGAATAGGTTCTAATTCTAATCGCTGTTCAATCTGACCAAACTTAGTTAATTCACGGTCAACGTTACCCGCTGCGTCGCTATATTCAACAAGTAACTTCAAATAAGCTAGCTTCGCATCCTTTAACTTCGTCGCCATGTCTTCCTGTTCTTGCATTGCTTTCTTGAAAACCTTCTCACGGTCTGTTTCGACTTCCTCACGGATTCCTTCGAGTGCTTTCCCCAAAAGATTGTCCATATTACCTAGTACCTTTTGAACCTGTTTACGTTCTTCACAAACTTTGTTTAAGCTAGTTTTTAACTTCTCGTTCGGCTTACCATCTTCCATGATTGCCTTTTGGAAATCATTTTCTATTTCACTTTGCAAGAAACGTGCATCGTCATTTAATTGAACAATCTTCCCTTGTAGTTCCTTGCGTTTCGCTTCGTACTTCGCAATGATATTATCCGCTTTTTCTACACTATTTTTAAATAGTAGTCCCATAAATTTATATCCCCCTATTGTTTGAGTAACTCGTCAATTTGTGCTAGCAATTCTGGCGTCGTTTCTTTCGTAACGTTCATTTCTTGCTTTACGTTCACTTCCTCATTTTTCAACTTTCCAGTAACCTGCATAAACAATTTCGCATGTTGGAACGACCCTAGACGGGCTTTATCAATCACGGTTTCCATAATACTCTCAAAGGATTGTGATATGAGATTCTGACGCAATTCCTTTTCAATTTGCTGACCTTCTTCGCAATTTCTGTATCCGAACAAGGTCCTACGGTCGATACCGAATGACTCCGCAATACTGATGTAACTTTCTCCAGTTCGTTTTCTATAAAAAGCTTCTGCTACAAAATCCCTTTGTGTTGGTGTTAGCTTCTTACTCATTTGATGTGATACCCCCGTGTTTTTGGATTACATACAAGTTGATTACAAGTATTTCGTCTAAATCCAGTTCCATACTTTGTAATGCCCGTGTGATACGATAGTTCGATAATTGAGTTATGTTGCGACGCCCCGTTTCGAACTTATGAAGTAATGATTGTTTAACGCCGCTTATCTCCGCTAGTTCTCGACAAGATACACCTTTTAAGGAACGGAAGAATCGAATTGTTTTCCCGTGTAACATGATGTCTAATGCTTTATTGTTTTCCATGAAATGACCTCCGTTTTATATGTAGAATTTTGATTGTTTGAAATAGAAATAGGACGCCGAATAATCGACGCCCCGTTTTAGGTAGGAATATAACCCGATAGTTATAACTGAAATGATTGGCATTGGTCGGGAAGTCGTTAAGCTTTCCCTACCCTTATATCCTTCTAAAGCCCTTCGGTACAAGACGAATTAGACAAATTGGGATATTTATTTTCAAAAAAGAAAAGCTAGCGAAATAGATCGCTGGCTTCGAGAGAAATATGAAATTGATAATAAAGGAGAAAACGTAAGTGCTTCATAAAAAAAGAATCCCCCATAAGGGACTCCATCAAGTAGAACGTATGTCAAATAAAACTTACATCAAACATTAGAACGTTGCAAATCACCGAGATTGCGATTTCTAGCTGATTATCTTCGCTTTTATGTATGGTTTATTACTAATCGTCTTCTAGTCCTTTTTGTTATACCAATTTGCTATTAGTTTAAGTCCGATGGCTACGATCAGTACGATTGTTGATGCAATTCCAACATAATCCGATAATCCGGGGTTTTTAAAACTTGTTGTCGATGTCACCAAGATAAGAAACAACGTTAGAACAATGAATTCACTATCTTGTCTTAATGGCTTGATACTTACTCCTTCTGTCTTTCTGTTCACTTCTCCACCTTCTTACTTTAGTTTTTAATCTACACATCGTTTACACTCTATATTACCCTATTGTAGCTAGTGGTAGTTACTTATATTTTCCTCTAGCCATGGTTAGGTTAGTGGTCGAAATTCTTTTAAATCGTTTAAAAGATTTTATGCTGGCAAGTTTGTTAGGAAATCTGAATGACGTTTTGACATAGTAACCCCTGTTGAAAATTTACGAGGTTAAAACGCCCACTCATTCGTACTAGTTTAGATGCCGAGGTCTCGAATTGAGATTGGTTACATTGACGTCAAACGGTTATAGCTTATAAAACTACTATACCGCCCGTATATAGCTTATCGGCTTTATATTTCGCCGTACGGTGCGTTTCTCACACCCAACACCGTTTCTTCCGTTTCCTTTCGGATGATTCGCTATATAACCCGCATACCCTTGCAATGAAGCTTGTACAAGAATAACCGTGAATCAATGTCATGATCGCTGCTAACGTCTTGGTTATCATCGTTATTAGTGCTTACGTCCCATGGGCTTTCTTTATACAAGGCTTATTGGTTTATTCGTTCGGGAAGATACTAAATACTACTAGTTAATATTACGCAAGGTTTCATAATATATTGTTGCGTAGTATTAACTTCTTTCCTGTCTTATACATTAATAGATACAATATTTTTCGTTAGTTTGTCACATTAATTGATAACAAATTAAAAATTATTTATCTTGTATAATTGTAACTATACTGCCGTATCCCATTTACCAATGATAAACAATATTGTTTACACGACCTCTTTTATTAATACTGATAAAAAATTAATGCTATACACATACATCTTATAATCAATACTACCCTAGTTAAGCATTGCCCCTTCAAATTCACGTAATTCCTCTGAAACGGTTGTATCCAATTCATATACTTTTTTAATTAATATCCTATAAGACTCACTTATCAATTTTACAATCTCTTCTTTTTCCTCTGAGATACCCGACGAACTATCATCTAATAAGAAAACTGCCCGTGCACTAATACTATACGACCTCATCATTTCTATACACTGAATAGTAGTCTTATAAACTTCATTGTTAATCTGTAATGATTCTGCTATTAACTTAGATTCTAATTCTTGTCTTATTTCATCAAAGTTTTGTAATCGTTCCTTAAACTCTTCTATTTTTTTTGACGATTCCAAGTATTTTTTTGATATTGCCACATCAACCACAGCATGATGACACTCTGTAACACTTTCATTTAATTTACGTAAATATAAAATTTTCTCTATGATAGATTCTTTGTGTTCTTTTCCTTTTTTTTCATCATCTATCCTTCTTTGTTCATTAATTGTATATCTTACTCCTAACATTGTAAGTAATCCCGAAATTATCCCTCCTCCTAGCCCAGCAATAAGAGTTACAACATTAGTAATTACTTTTTCATCAAACTTTGAAAATAAAATTATGACGGTAGCCATCAATATACTTCCTAATATCCCTCCACCAATTCCACTTAAAAGACCTTCTTTATTCCATTTTCTTTTCATATTTCTATCTCCATCATCTTATTTTTTAACTACTAATGTATTTCGTTCTCTCTGATACTCATATGTATGAAATAAGAAAGTAACCAAAGTCTTAGTAGCATTAACAACTAATAACGCGTGATGTAGACTCAAGTTTGAATTATTTGAATGGGCATCCCCTACTTTATTTCGAATCATATTTAATCCATTAACCACATTAACTAATCCACTTATCACCTGTTTTAATGGGTTAGCTAAATTTTCATCACCGGAATCTAAATTTAAGCATTTTTGCACTTTCTTTAATAATGCCGGTAATTTTTCATTACCATCTACTTCTTCACCAGTAACATTAAATATAATTTCTTTAAAGACGCCTTCAATTAATCTCCGTGCCCTTGTTATAGCACCTGAGTAGTCTCCGTCGGCTATTCTTTTATCACATTGCTTTAAATCCTCTAATATATGTTCATATGTTAATTCTTTTGGTACATCGCACTTAATATAAATAAGTTTAACTTCTATATTTTTATTCTCTATGTAATCCATTACGGGATTAAACATTTCGCTAATCTCAAGTTGAATATCCACATAATCATAATTTCCCATATAAGCTATACCATGAAGGTGGTGAATAAATTCTTTGACGTCTCTACATTTTTTTATGGCTTCATGTATCTCCTCTTGCATCTCATCATAGATTCTCATAAGGATTTTTCTTGCTTTTTGATATTCACCATTACTTAAACGCCAGTTATAGTCAAATTCTCCTTTATTAGAATAACTCTCAATAGTTTCCATTAATCCACTTTTGCAATTATCTAAAATACTAAGACTATAATTACTCATCTTCTCCTCCAATATTTCCTTAATTATCCTCTCCTTATTGTATCATAGTTAGTTTTTAGATATTTTTTAATTTGTTTCAAAAACATAATTAAACGTATTGACATCAGCGGTCTGTCCTTCATCATGGGATGAGGGTACAGGACAACGGCTAGGGCACAGAATGACTACCTTACATTGCAAAAATAAAAAGTTAATGCGATATAAAGCAGACGTTCATTGTCACTTCTCATGGTCTATCGGGTTAAGGAATCCGTATAGTAACACCTCATTTGAACACTAGATTTTCACCTACAACGAACTTTTAACATGTCATGCTTGTCCATCATGCCGAAAGACTTAGGAAAGGAATTGTACTGCTGACATATCCTTAATTACTCGTAACCTAATGTTACCTTTCTTATTCGTTGCTACCTGTACCGTAGTACACCAAGCAACCACCAAACTGATTATGTGCGTTCTCCACATAGACTAGACACAAGCAAACGAGGAAAGCTTCTAACGTGCCTACGAACCCCATTTTCTGACGTTGGCTGGTTCTCACCTGTTCAAGTGTTTAGCGTGGTGTTAGGTCATTCCCACGTTCGGAAATTACCTCCGTAGTTCCTTAAAAAGACAATAAGAAACTAAACCTCTTGTACACCGATTTTAAAAAATGGTATAATACAAGGGCTAAATGAAGGATTATCCGTTATTTAGTTTTAAAACATAACTTTTAACTTTGAGTCACCTATTGCAGTAGGTGACTTTTTTCTTTGGCTTAAAATTTCATACTTGCTAATGGCGAATGACGTTGGTATTTATTTTTAATTTCATCATCAGTAAAGTCTAAATACGCCCTTTGCGTTACTTCTACCGATGAGTGACCTAATACCCTAGACAAGCTAAACCAATCACCACCATTAAGAACGTAATACTTTGCAAAGTTATTTCTTAATTGGTGAGGTGTAAAATGTATACCTACCTTTTTACCAATGCTTCTAATACTCGCCTCGAAATTATTAACGTTCAACATTGTCCCTCTTATCGTAGGAAACAAATACTCTGCATCACTAAATCTATCCTTATACTTCAACCAACGCTTTAGATCGCTAGCCATGATATTAGAAAAATACACATAGCGTTGTTTCTTATTTTTTGGATTCGTAATTAGGATACTTTTATTTTTTATATCTAGGTCTTCGGCTTGCATACTACAACATTCTCCTGCACGTATACCTGTATCTAAAATAAGTTTAATCATGACGTAACTTCTAAGCCCATGGAATGTACTTATATCGATTGAGTATAATACTTTCTTTATTTCATCTACCGATAACAATATCTTTTGTTTCCGTTGCGGCTTAATCGATTCAATTTTAGATACCGGATTCTTAACGATATCCTCTTCAGCTTCTAAAAAGTTGAAAAACACCTTAATATTACGAAGGTAATTAGCAATTGTTGTTTCACTAATGGTCTTTCCATAATCTGTTCTACGTGTTGGATAATTAATTTGTTCACTAGCCGTATTAGATGTAAATGTGTATTTACCACGTTCCCGTAAATATTTAATATATGTCCGAATATGAAGAGGTTTTACCTTATCAACATCCGTAATCTTTAGTTCTTTTTCTAAATATGAAGCAAATAACTTCAACGTTTGGTCATACGACCGAATTGTTTTTCTACTTAGATGCTTTGCATCACAATGAAGTAAAAAGTTTTCAACATTCATCTGAAAGTTATTCATACAACAAAAAAACCTCCTAACTATTGGAATCAAAATTTCAATCCAATAAATAGAAGGTTTTTAAATTAACCGCCAATTACCTATGTACTTTATTGCCTACATACGTAATTCTTTGGTTATTAAATTTTATTATGAAATACGCTTAACACCTTGATACTACAGCGTTTACGAAGCCTTATGTTCAAGTCTCAACTTATCCGCAACCATTGCGATAAACTCAGAATTCGTAGGTTTTGCTTTTGACATGGATACTGTATAACCGAATAAGGACGAAATAGAATCAATATTCCCACGGCTCCACGCTACTTCAATCGCGTGACGAATTGCGCGCTCCACACGGCTTGCTGTTGTATTATATTTCTTTGCGATATCTGGATACAATACTTTCGTAATCGATCCTAATAATTCGATATCGTTGTATACCATGGAGATTGCTTCTCGTAAATACATATATCCTTTAATATGAGCGGGTACACCAATTTCATGAATGATACTCGTAATACTCGCATCTAAGTTTTTCGGTTTTCCATCTACTGTTGTTGCTGATCGGAATGATGGTAGTGGACGTTTAATCATAGCGTTTGCTTTACCACTCACTTGACGAATATGACTCGTTAAATTCTCCATATCAAATGGTTTTAATATGAAATATGAGGCACCTAAGTCAACTGCTTTTTTCGTCACATCTTCTTGCCCGAATGCTGTCAACATAATTACGCTAGGCTGTTTTAACCTTTCAATATGTCGCATTTTTTCCAATACAGCTAAACCATCTAAGTGTGGCATAATAATGTCTAAAACGAGTACATCAGGTTGCTTATCTGCTAATAAGTTTAAACACTCTTGACCATTATAAGCAGTACCGATTACTTCCATATCATCTTGAGCAGCTACATAGCTCTCTAACATTGATACTAGTTCTTTATTATCATCCACAAGACATACTTTAATTTTCTCCACAGCTTTTCCTCCCTTACCGAATCGATTCTCCGACATGTGTATCCTTCTAGGCTACATGAATTGTTCGACAATTGTGTGAAAATTCCCTTTTAAAGTTTCTTACTTTCCGATAAAATCACAAAAAAATATGTTTATCGTTCATTTATTCCCTTTCGCAACACATTCCATCATAGAAATACAACGAAACGTTCAACCCTTTTCTTTTATTTTACAACAAAAAACACCTCTTGCGGAGCTTTTACAAAATTTCAACGAATTTTTCAACAGAAAAAGCGAGCTAATATATATATTAGCTCGCTTTTTTCTCTTGATCATAAATATTAATTCCAGCTTGATGTAACATCCATTCAATATGAACACCATATCCTGATGTTGGATCATTTACAAATACATGCGTAACAGCACCAATTACTTTTCCATTTTGTACAATTGGACTTCCGCTCATCCCTTGTACGATACCGCCCGTTTTCGCTAATAGACGTTTATCTGTTACTTTTATTACCATACCCTTTGTGGCTGGGAATTTTTGTTGCACTGTACTAACAACTTCAATATCAAACGCTTCTACTTTATCTTGATCAATAACTGTTAATATTTTTGCCGGTCCTTCTTTTACTTGATGAGATAATGCGATAGGCATCGCTTTATCCATTATACCGTTTTTCATATTCGTATTTAATTTGCCAAAAATACCATATGGACTATTAATTGTAATATTGCCAATCACTTCACGATCTGGTGAGAATCTTGCTAATTTCTCCCCTGGATTCCCATGACTACCTCTTTCAATTGATGTGACTGTCGAGCGCATAATTTGTCCATCTTCGACTTGAATCGGCTTTTTCGTATCATTATCAGAAATAACATGACCAAGTGCCCCGTATTTCATAGAATCTGGATGAACAAATGTCATCGTTCCAATTCCAGCTGCCGAATCACGGATATACAAGCCAATTCGATAAGACGATTCACCGTTGTCTTTTTGTGGAGTTAGCTTCGTACGAATATATTTTCCATCTCTTAACAATACAAGATTAAGCGGTTCACCTGTTTCTCCACTATTATGAATAAACGGTGCTACATCACTCATTCTTTCAATTGTTTTACCATTAATTTCAGTAATCATATCTCCAATTTGTACACCTGCTGTTTCACCAGGAGATATTTTACCCTTTTCAGTTTGAATTAAATGATGGCCTACAACAAGTACACCTTTTGTATTTAATTTCACACCAATTGATTGTCCACCTGGAATTACTTTAAAATCTTTTAACACTTTCACATTTACTTTTTTCACTGGAAAACCAGCAAGCTGAAATACCATATCAGCTTCACCATTTTGATGAGAATTTACCATAAGTCCTTGTTTTTGTTCATTCGAACTCACTGTAAATACATGACGATTTGTGGATGAAGCTTTGAAAACTGGTAATGATGATATTTCTGATTGTTGTCCTTCAAAAACAACAAGTTGTTTCGGTGATGAAATAAACGTTCGAAGCGGTTTAAAACATCCAATAAAAACTAAAGAAACAAGGAGACAAAGACCTATTATTTTTCGAAATTTTTCTAATTTCAACTTGTTCACTCTCCTCGCTCCTACCCCACATTCAGCCTCTTGGCTTCACTTTTTAATCTCTCCTTGCAGTGCATTATTTATAACCGGAAGAATTAAGAAATCGTCATTTGAGAAAAAAAGCTATCCATTACTGGATAGCCTCTGCTGTCTGTTTAAAATGATGCGCTTGCGTAAGTAATTCTTTCGCATGCTCTGTCGTTAAATCTGTGATTTCTACACCAGAAATCATTCGAGCTATTTCTGTTACTTTATCCTCCATAGTTAAAACAGTAACTGATGTAATTGTCCGATCATTCGCTACTTGTTTTCGAATAAATAAATGTGAATCCGCCATTGAAGCTACTTGAGGTAAGTGCGTAATACAAAGTACTTGCGAGTTTACTGATACTCGATAAATTTTTTCCGCAATAGCCTGTGCGACTCGGCCACTTACACCCGTATCCACTTCATCAAAAATAACAGATGCAACCCCTTGATGCTTAGAAAAAATGCTTTTTAAAGCTAAAATAATACGAGATAACTCTCCGCCAGAAGCAACCTTTGAAAGTGGTTTTAGCGGCTCTCCTGGGTTCGTTGAAATATAAAATTCCACATGATCGTAACCATCCACCGTAAGTCTTACCGGTGCACCTTCCACAAGGGGTTCTTCTGCATTTCCTGCTCTCTTCATAATTCGCACTTCAAATTTCGTTTTTTCCATATATAATTCTTTTAATTCCTGATGAATTGCATTTGTAAGATGTTCTGCAAGCTCATGACGCATATTACTTAACAACGTTGCTTCTTTCAGAATAACACTCTCTAATTCCTTCAACTGTTTCTTCGTCGTTTCAATATGAACGTCTTTATTTTCAATTGTAAAAATTTCCTGTTCAATTTTATCTGCATACGCTAAAATCTCTTCTACAGTATTTCCATATTTTCTCTTTAGCATACGAATTTCATTCAAACGTGTTTCGATTTCATCTAAACGATTTGGATCATATTCCATCATATCGAGCTTTTCTCTCAGTTGATAGGCAACCTCTTCTAATAAGTAATAGCTATTTGCAATTGAATCATAATTCTCTTGATACATTTCATCTAAATGTGTAATACTTTCCATTTGTCCCATTGCACTTCTTACATTATCTAACCCTTGTCCGTCGGCACTTAACGAACGATATGCATCACCTAACGCTTTATAAATCTTTTCAAAATTAGAAATTTGCAATCGTTCCTCAGTTAATTCATTTTCTTCATCCATCTTTAAATCTGCCTTGCGAATTTCTTCATGCTGAAATTGAATTAAATCTAAGCGATGTGCCATTTGTTGTTCATTTTCACTTAACGATTTCAATTGTTTTTTTAATTTTTCATAGTCAGCGTATACATTTTGATATATGTCTAATTGTTTAACGATTCGATCCCCATCAAAGTGATCAAGCATAAACAGATGTCGTTCTTCATTCATTAAATCTTGTGTTTCGTGCTGTCCATGAATATCAACAAGTGATTTCCCAATTTCTTTTAATATGCTAAGTGTAACAAGCTTCCCATTTACACGACATACACTCTTTCCGTTCGCAGCAATATCACGCTTTAAAATAATCATGCCATCTTCTATTTCTATATCTAACTCTTCTGCCTTTTCAATACATGGATGCTTCTCATCTTCAACATAAAATAGCCCTTCAATCTCAGCCTTTTCTGTTCCATATCGAACAAATTCTGCTGATCCACGGCCACCTACAAGTAAACTAATCGCATCAATAATAATCGATTTTCCGGCCCCTGTTTCACCGCTTAAAACCGTTAAACCTTTTTGAAAAGAAATATTTAATGCTTCAATAATAGCAAAGTTTCTAATCGATAATTCCGATAACAATGCCCCATTCACCTCGTTATAAAATAATCCCTTACTAAAGGATTTTCTCAGTTCTTCATTCAAATAATCATGTTATATATTTGTATGTATATACTCTTCTAACCCGCTTCATTGTACCAAACATTTGTTTTACGGGTCAATCCATCTATTTTCTAACTTTATGCAAACAAAATATTATATTACAATTGAAAATTCATATTTTTAACCAATAAAAATATCTTGTTCACTTTCCACTTTACGATGGAAAGCAAACAAGATTTTTTGTTACAACATATTTAAGAAACGATCAGAGACAACACCTGTATCGTCAGGTGTACGGCAAATAATTAAGCAAGTATCATCACCACAGATGGTTCCGATGATCTCATCCCACTCTAAATGATCAATAAGTGCTCCAAGTGAATGAGCGTTACCAGGCAATGTTTTTAGCACAAGCATATGTCCTGCCGTGTCTAATTTTACAAATGAATCCACTAGATTTCGTTTTAATTTTTGTAACGGGTTAAATCGTTGATCTGCTGGCAAGCTATATTTATAGCGCCCATCATGTAATGGCACCTTCACTAAGTGCAGTTCTTTAATATCGCGCGATACTGTTGCTTGCGTTACATTAAATCCCTCATTACGTAAAATATCAACTAATTCATCTTGTGTTTCAATTTCTTTGTTTGCAATAATTTCCCTGATTTTAATATGGCGCTGACCTTTATTCATACATTTGCACCTCACACTATCTCTTACCATAGTTTAAACATTGGTATACTTCACTTATTTATGTTAACTTATAATTCGTTTCTTGTACACAATTGTTTTTACAATCATTATACAATTACAGCAAAAAGAGGAACAACATATGTTATTCCCCTTTCCCTTTTTGTTTTAGAACGTCATGCGCTTCTGTAACAACTTGCTCTATAGAAATCGGAGAATGATTTTCGCCATTCTCACGTTCACCATGCCATTTCAGATGAATTAAAAATTCAATATTACCGTCTCCACCCGTAATTGGTGAAAATGTTAAACCTTCCACATCATAGCCTTCTTTTAAAGCAAACTCGACAATCATTTCTACAACAGCTTCATGTACTTTTCTATCACGAACGATACCTTTTTTCCCAACTTGCTCTCTTCCAGCTTCAAACTGTGGTTTAATTAACGCCGCTACATCTCCGTTAGGCATAAGCATTGTTTTTAAAACTGGCAGTATAAGCTTTAATGATATAAATGAAACATCAATACTTGCAAATTGAGGTAAACCACGTTCTAAGTCTGCTGGTGTCACGTAACGGAAATTTGTTCGTTCCATTACAACAACACGCTCATCTTGACGTAATTTCCACGCTAGTTGATTGTATCCTACATCTAATGCATAAGATAATTTCGCTCCATTTTGAAGCGCACAATCTGTAAAGCCACCAGTTGATGAACCAATATCTATCATAACTTTATCTTGTAAATCAAGATGAAATGTCTCTAATGCCTTTTCAAGTTTATAACCACCACGACTTACATACGGCATAACTTGTCCCTTCACCGTAATCTCAGTATCTTGCGAGATTTTCTCTCCTGGCTTATCAAGTCTCATTTCATTTGCATATACGAGTCCCGCCATAATGGCGCGCTTTGCTTTCTCACGCGTTTCTATAAGTCCTCGCTCTACTAATAGTACATCTACTCTTTCTTTTTTTACGCTCATTTGTTACGCCCTTTTTTGTTTTGATGGAATCATTGTATGAATACGGTCTACGACAGCATCTGTCGTTAAACCAATTTCTTCTAATAATTTTGTTACACTTCCGTGCTCTATGAAGCGGTCTGGAATACCCATTCGTTCAACTAATGCACTATGGTAACCATTTTCAGATGCAAATTCAACTACTCCTGTTCCAAAACCACCAATTAAACAAGCTTCTTCAATCGTTAAAATCGGTATATTCTTTCCTAGAAGATCATGTAAATATGCTTCATCCATTGGTTTAATAAAGCGAGCATTCACTACTTTCACTGAAACTCCAGCTTTTTCAAGACGCTCAGCGGCTTCCATCGCCATTGGTATTGTCGTACCAAACGTTAAAATAGCTGCTTGTGTACCCTCTTTTAACGTCTCCCACGTACCGATCGGAATCGCCTTTAATTCTTCATCCATATGAACGCCAAGTCCATTACCGCGCGCATAACGCAATGCGATTGGTCCATCTTCATATTGCATCGCCGTATAAACTAAATGTTGCCCTTCATTTTCATCTTTCGGCATCATAAGCACCATATTTGGCAAGTGACGTAAGAATGAGATATCAAATACGCCTTGATGCGTTTCACCATCTGCTCCTACTAATCCTGAGCGATCTATTCCAATGAAAACATTTAAATTTTGGCGGCATATATCATGAACAACTTGGTCATATGCTCTTTGTAGAAATGTCGAATAAATTGCTAAGAATGGCTTCATTCCTTGCGTTGCCATACCTGCTGCCATCGTTGTAGCATGCTGTTCTGCAATACCTACATCAATCATACGATTTGGGAATTCTTTTTGGAATTTCTCAAGTTTTGATCCAACAGGCATTGCAGGTGTAATTGCTACGATACGCTCATCCGCTCTCGCTAGCTTAAGTACTGTTTCACTAACAACAGCACTCCATGCTGGTGCAACTTCTTTCGGCTTAACAAAGTCACCTGATTCAATTTTATAAGGTCCTGTTCCATGCCAAGTTCCAATAACGTCACTCTCGGCCGGTTTATAACCTTTTCCTTTTTTCGTAATAACGTGAACAAGCACTGGGCCTTTTGTTTTCTTTGCATATTGCAACGTTTCGAATAGCTTTTCATAATCATGCCCATCGACTGGACCTAAATATGTAAAGCCTAACTCTTCGAAAAAGACACCAGATACTAGTAAATATTTAAGACTATCTTTTATTTTCTCTGCTGTCGCAGCCACTTTCCCGCCAACTGCTGGGATTTTCTTTAATATATACTCTAATTCATCTTTTACCCAGTGATATTTTCCTGCGGTACGTAAACGACCAAGTACATTATGGAGCGCACCAACGTTTGGTGCAATTGACATTTCATTATCATTCAAAATAACAATCATATCTGTCTTTTCATGTCCAATATGGTTCAATGCCTCTAAAGCCATTCCGCCTGTTAAAGCACCATCTCCAATAATTGGTATAACATATTCTTTCGTTTTCTTTAAATCACGTGCCAGAGCCATTCCCATTGCAGCCGATAACGATGTCGAGCTATGACCAGTTTCCCATACGTCGTGCTCACTCTCACAACGTTTCGGAAAACCACATAGGCCTTGATATTGCCTTAATGTACCAAACTCTTTCGCGCGTCCAGTTAAAATTTTATGTACATAGGATTGATGTCCTACATCCCATAAAAATTTATCTTGCGGGCTATCAAATAATTTATGCAGAGCAATTGTGAGTTCTACTACACCTAAATTAGGCGCAATATGTCCACCTGTTTGAGAGAGCTCTTCAATTAAAAACTTACGAATATCCTCACTCAATCCCTCTAGTTCACTGATAGACATATCTTTCAAAAAACTAGGGTTTTGAATTTGCGTTAGATCCACATGGATCACTCACTTTCATTTCATAATCTGTCAACATGTCAAATATTATAAAAAACATTTACACAAAACAAGAAATTCTCTTTTCTATTTTTCGTCTTGTCCCGCTATTAACCAGTCTATTGCGCCCTAATCCTATTATAAACCATATTTCTTTAGGCGATGAAAAAAATAGCCGCTAACACGAAGTGATAACGGCAATGTAATCTACATATATTTTTGCCAATAACAAGAAAAGAAAAACCTTTTCCTACAGTTATATCATAAAATGATAAATGACTCAACAAATGAAAACGCTGTTATATTAGTTATTACGTTTTGCAATTAAATCGCAAATAGATAGTAAATATTCATCTTGTAATTGCAAGGAGCTAATCGCACCTTTTGCTTCTGCAATTGTTTCTTCTAAAATATCCTTTGCTCTATCTACAGTAAACAACGTCGTATATGTACTCTTTTCGTTAGAAAGATCACTACCAATCGGTTTCCCAATCTCTTCTTCGGTTCCTTCGACATCTAAAATATCATCTCGAATTTGGAAAGCTAGACCGATATATTTGGCAAACGTAAGCAACTTTTCTTCTTGCTCTTCTGTCGCATCAGAAAGTATCGCACCCGCAAGCACAGCAAATTCAAGCAGTTTTCCCGTCTTATGTTTATGGATGTACTCCAATTCATCAATCGTAAGGCGTTTCCCTTCAGCTTCCATATCTGCCACTTGTCCGCCAACCATTCCTTCTGGTCCTGCTGCTTTTGCAAGTTCAAGTACAAGTCTTACTTTTTTTTCGGCAGAAATTTCTTTTTGCTCATATGCCATAATTACTTGAAAAGCATACGTCAATAAGCCATCTCCTGCTAAAACTGCCATCGCTTCACCAAATACTTTGTGATTTGTGGGTTTTCCTCTTCTTAAATCATCATCATCCATACAAGGTAAATCATCATGAACTAAAGAATATGTATGAATCATTTCAAGAGCACAAGCTGCACCTACTCCAAGATTTCTTTCTTTCCCAAACGCTTGTAATGTTGCAAACAAAAGTAACGGGCGGAGACGTTTTCCACCCGCTTCCAAAGAATATGCCATCGCTTCACGAAGTACATTTGGACATTGTAATTCATTTGCATAGCTTACAAGTTTCTCTTCTACGAAAGTTTTACTTTCTTTCAAAAAAGTATCAAAAGCAATCGTCACTATGCTTCATCTCCTACAGCAGTAAACGGTTCAAGCTCTCCATCTTCCCCAAGAATAACTGCCATTTGTTCTTGTACATTCTTCAACTTCTCATCACAAAGCTTAGATAATTCCATGCCCTCTTTAAAATAAGAAATCGCTTCTTCTAACGGTACGTCACCTTGTTCTAGCTTAGAAACAAGATGCTCAAGTTGCGAAATTGCCTCTTCAAAGCTTAATTTATTTTCCATTATTCAATTCACGCTCCTCTATGCCTGATACGCTACAATCTAGTATTCCATCTTGTAATTGAACTGAAACAGCATCTCCAAGGCTTACATCTTTCACACTTTTTAACACTTGCTTCTCTTCATCATATACAAGCCCGTACCCTCTCATCATTACTTTAAGCGGACTTAACGCTTCAAGTTTTTGAGCAGCTCTTACAAAGGCAAATTCTTTCGTTTGAAGTAACGTTTGCATTTCACGTTGTAATTGCTTTTGCAACGTTTCAACAGCTACCTTTGTTTGCATAATTTTTTGAGATGGGTGGTGCTTCTCTAAATAAAATGAAAGTTGCTTTAACTGATTCACCTTTTTATCAATATAGCGCTCTTTCGCTAAAACAAGCTGTTCTAGCGCTCTATCTAATTGCTCTTCCTTTTGCTCATATACTTGTCTTGGATAACGGAACGCATACGATTTTTGCAACACTTGTAGTTTTTCTTCTTTTTTATGTACTAACTCTCTCATCGCTCTTTGCAATCTCAGAGTTCTTTGCAATACCTTTTCTTGTAACTCTATAATGTTAGGTGCTGCCAGCTCAGCTGCTGCAGTCGGTGTTGGCGCGCGTAAATCTGCAACAAAATCTGCGATTGTAAAATCCGTTTCATGGCCTACTGCCGAAATAATAGGAATTTCACTCTTAAAGATTGCTCTTGCAACCATTTCCTCATTGAAAGCCCATAATTCCTCAATAGAACCTCCACCACGGCCAACGATTAGTACATCTATCTCTCCCATTTCATTCGCTGTACGAATCGCTTGTACAATCGAGGGAGCCGCTGACTCCCCTTGTACAAGTACCGGAAATACAATAACATTCCCAATTGGATAACGACGTTTAATCGTTGTTATAATATCACGAATCGCTGCTCCTGTTGGCGACGTAATCACACCTATTGTTTTAGCGTAAGGAGGAATTGCTTTTTTATAAACTTGAGAAAAAAGTCCTTCTTCTTCTAAACGAACTTTTAACTGTTCGTACGCTAAATGTAAATTTCCGACTCCGTCAGGCTGCATGTCTTGAATATAAATTTGATAAGAACCACTCGCCTCGTAAACAGAGATTTTCCCTTTCACGAGTACCTTCATCCCATTTTCAGGTTTGAATTTAATATTACGATTATGACCCGCAAACATAACCGCTGCGATTCTTGCATTTTCATCTTTCAATGTAAAATACATGTGGCCACGGCTATGATTTTTAAAGTTGGAAATTTCACCTTTTAACCAAACAGACTGCAAATGCGGATCATATTCTATTTTTGTTTTTATATAGCGTGTTAACGCTGTAACGGTTAAATATTGCTTCTCCATTTCTCTCTCCTCATAGCCGACTCAAATTATTTACAAACGACACCTGCACGTTTGGCAGATTCAACAGTATTATGAAGAAGCATTGTGATTGTCATTGGACCAACACCCTTTGGCACAGGTGTAATGTAACCCGCAACATTTAACACGTTGTCAAAATCAACATCACCACAAAGTTTCCCTGTTTCTAAACGGTTTACACCAACGTCAATTACAACCGCTCCTTCTTTAATATAATCCGCTGTTATCATTTTAGGTCGTCCAACAGCTACGATTAAAATATCCGCTAACTTCGATAACTCTTTCATATTTTGCGTCTTAGAATGACAATATGTGACAGTTGCATTTTCATTTAAGAACAATTGTCCCACTGGTTTACCGACAATATTACTTCTTCCAATTACTACTACATGTTTTCCAGAAATATCAAGATTCGTTTCTTTTACTAATTCTACAATACCGTGCGGTGTACATGGAAGGAATGTATCTTGTCCCGTCATCATACGTCCCACGCTAATTGGGTGAAATCCATCTACATCCTTTTCTGGTGAAATTCTTTCAATGATAGCTTTTTCTTCAATATGTTTCGGTAAAGGTAATTGCACTAATATGCCATTAATACGGTCATCGCCATTTAAGCGATCGATTTCAGCAAGCAAGCGTTCCTCAGTAATTGTTTCAGGAAGTTCAATTAGCTCTGAGTAAATCCCTACTTGTTCACAGCCTTTTTCTTTTCCTTTTACATAAGAACGAGATGCTGGATCTTCTCCAACTAAAATAACTGCTAATCCTGGTACAATCCCTTGCTCTTTCAACTTCACAACTTCTTCTGTTAATTGTGCTCGTTTTTTCTCCGCAACTTCATTTCCTTTGATGATTACTGCTACCATTTTAAGATTCCCCCTTAAAGAATTTACAGTGTATCTTTTATATTAGATAAAACGCCGTTAATAAAACGACGAGATTCCTCATCCCCAAATGTTTTAGCAATTTCAATTGCTTCGTTAATTGTTACGTTGTGTGGAATTTCTTCCATGTATTTCATTTCATACACAGCTACACGTAAAATACTGCGATCAACAATACTAATACGCTCAAGCTTCCACTTTTTTAAGTTTTGACGAATCGCTTCATCGATTGCTTCTTTATTTTCTACAAAACCCACTACAAGTGACTCTAGAAACTCATTTGTTTCTTCGCCTTCATCTAGCGTGTTTTCCACTGCTACTTTCGGTTCTAATTCACCTGTAATATCCATTTGGTATAATGCTTGCATTGCTCTTTCTCTAGCCGTCCTACGTTTCATTGTAACTCTCCTTTATGCTTCAAGTCTTTCCTTATACTTTGTTATATTATTATAATTTATAAGCCGTCAATTCACTTACTCTTACAGTTTTCATTGATTTTCCAACCTTATAATACAATGATAATAACACAATTTATCGTTTCACACACGGGTTACAAGGCTGAAAAATAATAAAAAGATTAACTTCAAGTTCCATATCTTATCACAATGTACGTTTTTTGGAAAAACGACACATTTTCTTTTTTATTTCTTATTTTTTGAAATAGTATAATAATTAGAGGATTGTAATTTGTGAAGAAATGAAACGATAAAAAAGATGCCTATGTTACTAGGCACCTTTTCATTCTTACACTGGTTCGATTTCTGTTTTTTGTGTTTCGAATGTTACGCCAACGATGTGAACATTCACTTCTTTTGGCTCAAGTCCTGTCATTGTAAAGAGCGCTTGGCGAATATTGTCTTGAATCTTTTGAGCAACAACTGGAATTGCTACACCAAAATACATTACAACATAAAGGTCAACGATAATATCTTCGTTTGCTAATTCAACCTTTACACCTTTACCATGATTTTTCTTACCTAACTTCTCAACAACATCTGTAGCAAAATTACCGCGCATTGCCGCTACACCTTCTACTTCAGCAGCTGCAATACCTGCAATTACTTCAATTACTTCTGGTGCAATTTCTACTTTACCAAGAGTTGTATCTTGACCCATATCTAACATATGTTCAGCCATGAAAAAAACCTCCTTTAATGTATCACTGCGTCACAAGTTCATGCTCTTCCAAAAATTTCGTATTAAACTCACCTTTTACAAAATCAGGATGATCTAGCAATTGCAAATGGAACGGGATTGTTGTATGTACGCCTTCAATGACAAATTCACTAAGTGCGCGCTTCATTTTTGCAATTGCCTCTTCACGTGTTTTTCCGTGAACAATTAATTTAGCAACCATCGAATCATAGAAAGGTGGGATTGAATATCCCGGATATACAGCTGAATCGACGCGAATACCAAATCCTCCTGGTGGTAAGTACATTTCTACTTTACCTGGAGATGGCATGAATTTTTTGGCAGGGTTTTCCGCATTAATTCGACATTCAATTGCCCAACCATTAAATTGTACTTCTTCTTGCTGTAACGATAACTTTTCTCCTGAAGCAACAAGAATTTGTTCTTTAATTAAGTCCATTCCCGTTACCATTTCAGTAACTGGATGCTCAACCTGAATTCTCGTATTCATCTCCATGAAATAAAAGGTTTTCGTTTTATATTCATAAATAAACTCAACCGTACCAGCACCTGTATAATCAACCGCTACCGCCGCTTTAACTGCCGCTTCACCCATCTGCTTGCGAATATCTTCATCAAGTGCAGGTGATGGACTTTCTTCTAATAGTTTTTGCAAACGGCGCTGAATTGTACAATCACGCTCTCCTAAATGAATGGCATTTCCGTGTGTATCTGCCATTATTTGAATCTCAACATGGCGGAAATCTTCAACGTACTTTTCTAAGTATACACCAGGGTTCCCAAAAGCGGTACTAGCTTCTTGCTGTGTAATTTGAATTCCTTTTATAAGCTCTTCTTCATGGCGTGCAACACGAATACCTTTTCCGCCGCCACCTGCAGTCGCTTTAATAATGACTGGATATCCAATTTGATTAGCAAGCTCGATCGCTTCTTCGGTATTTTTAATAATCCCTTGTGAACCTGGTACAATCGGAACCCCTGCTTCTTTCATTGTATCACGAGCAACGTCTTTTGTGCCCATCTTTGAAATAGCTTCTGGACTTGGACCGATAAAAATCAAGTTACATTCACGGCATAACTCTGCGAAATCTGCATTCTCTGCTAAAAATCCGTATCCCGGATGAATAGCATCGCAGCCTGTTAACTTCGCAACGCTAATAATATTCGTCAAATTTAAATAGCTTTCTTTCGAAATCGTTGGTCCTACACAATACGCCTCATCTGCAATCTGTACGTGAAGTGACTCTTTATCTGCTTCTGAATAAATTGCAACTGTTTCAATGTCCATTTCTTTACAAGCACGAATAATTCGTACAGCAATTTCCCCACGATTGGCTATTAATACTTTTTTTATCATCACAAAGACTCCCTTATTACGCTTTTACAAGAAATAGCGGTTGTCCATACTCAACAAGCTGTCCGTTATTAACAAGAATTTCAACAATTTCGCCCTCTACATCAGCATCAATTTCGTTAAATAACTTCATAGCCTCGACAATACATACGATAGAATCTTTCGATACTCTATCCCCAATACTTACATATGGAGGTGTATCAGGTGAAGATGAAGAATAGAATGTACCTACCATTGGTGAGGTAATCTTATGTAGGTTTTCATCTTGAACAGTTTTCTTCTCTTCTTGCTTCGGTGCTTCTGCTTGCGCTGCTGCTACTGTCGTTTCAACTTCAACAGGCGCTACTGGTTGCATAGCTTGTTTTGCTGCAGGTGCTTGCACAGCAACAACTTCATTACCACGCTTTTTCATTTTGATTGTTGTACCGTCTTTTTTGTATTCAAATTCATCAATATTAGAGCTATCAATTAATTTAATTAATTCACGAACTTCTTGAATTTTAAACATGTAAAATCCACTCCCATACTCTTGTTTGTCCCGTTTTTACAGATTCTCGTCACAAAACTAGATTGACTGTAAAAATACGATGTATTCTATTAGAAAATATATTTCATTAACTAATAGAAATATTTACTATTTCCATCTTACGATAAATTTTTTAAACATTCCAATTTATATTTCTTTATAATAAATCGAAACTCCTGTAAAAAATATTATTCCAATAAAAAATTATTACCTAGTAATAATACCAAGTTTCACACGAAATTGGCAAGACCACTTCAAAAAAAAACATTCACTACTTTTGCAAAACGTTACATAGCAAACACGCCATTCCCTCTCCACTCTTCACCACATCTATAGTCAATAACATATTTTTACCAAATATTAATTTTTGTTTACACGCCGTTCATCATTCCTTCATATAAGAATAGTATGTTCAAAGTGTAGAAAATATATTGTGCTGAGGTGTGGAAATATGATATGGCTCATCCTCTTTTTACCTGCCGTAATCGTTTGGGCATGTGTTCTTTGCATCCACGTCAAATCCGGAAAAAGTAATCATCAGTACCATGAACCATTAATCTTTTACTCACAACGTGTTTCTCCATTCCGAGTTGAACATAGTAAAAATAACTACAAAGACAAAATAGAAAAAAGCTATCGAAAATGATAGCTTTTTTCTATTCACACGTACTTACATACTCTATTCCACTATTTGCATACCCTTTGCTTAGTAAAAGGTAATAATCCGCAGGGAAACCCCCTACGGATTAAAGTTTCACTTATTTCGCTGGTGGATCAAATTTCACACCTACATCTTTTGATCCGCCTTCACTTCTTACAAGTTGAATAATTTTATTTGCTTCTTTCTGTGAATGTTTTGCCGCTTTAACCGTTACTCTAATATCTGTACCATCAGCTCTTACAAGAGCATCTGGATATCCTCCTTGAGATTTAATTACTGTCTCAAGTAATTCTTGCTTCGTTTCCATTGTAGTGATTGCATCAAAGTTATCTTTCGCTTTACTCTTTTCTGTTGCTGAAGATTTCGAAGAATTCATCACTTCTTGTAATTTTGCTTTCGCTTCACTACGTTGATCTTCCATTTGCATACGTAAGGCTGTGAAATTCTCATCACTTGATTGAACTGATACATTACCCTCTTTTTTACTTGTTTCTTTTTTAGTATTTTCTTTTTTGTCTGTTTCTTTATTTGTTGTTTCCTTGCTTGTATTTTCTTTTTTCGGGGTTTCTTTAGGTGCTTCGTTTGTTACTGCTTTATCAGTACCTTGTTTTTCTTGTCCAATCTTTTCACCTGTTGCCGGCGATGCTGTATTCATTTTGTCAGGAGTTGTCACGTAATACACAGATAGTACAACAACTAAACTTAACATCGTTAATAGCCAAACTGTTTGTTTTTTTAACACTTTATTTCCTCCCTATCAATTTTTCGGTGAAACTGAAACGCGATGGGCTGGTACATCTAGCAGCCTTATCACAGCTTCTTTTACCATTGCTTTAACTTGTATATTATCCACTCCCTTTGCTACGACAAGAACACCACGTACTTTCGGCTTCTCTGTTCGTAAAACAACAGGAGTTTCTTTATCCCCTTCACGTATAATGACAGTCTTTTCATCAAGAGACTCGTCCTCTACTTCTCTCTTACCGCCTGTTTTATCTGTTTCACCTGTTGTTTGTGAGCGTTTCACTGTATTTTTTTCTAAAATTTTTTCTTCAGATGAATCTAAATTCACTTTAATCGTTACGTCTTTTACTCCTGCTATTTCTTCTAAAGCAGCTTTTAATTCTTGTTCATACGCTTTTTCATATTTTTCTACATTTGACATACTATCATTATTTTTTTGTCCGAAAGTTGGTAAGTCTTTTTCTTGGTTTTGAGTTTTTTGTTCTTTAAATACAGGTACTTCTTCTTTTTTACTTGAAAATAGACTACTAGAAAACATAAGCAAAATTCCAAGTATGAGTAGGACAAGTAAAAACTTAGGTGTTACCTTTTTACCCTTCTCGTTGCTTTCTTTTTGATCCCCATTCAATAAGTTTCGAAAAAATGAGAACTTCGAATTTTTATCTTTATTGTCCATTTACTCTACCTGTCCTCCCTTCCATTTGAACTTGGATTTGTTTACCCTCTAGTTGCCACCTGCTTGAAAAGAAATCTTTCATTTCCACATTCGTTTCTTCCACTTTTTTTGGAGGCTCTTTCGTATTAATTTCAATTGGCTTTACTGTTTCGATTGCATCATTTTTACTGCGTTCTTTTTCTTTCAACGTCACAACAACAGATTGAATATCTTTCGCCGACTTTACTTCTTCTGTATTTTCTGCTGCGACTATTTGTATTTCAGAGACAGTCATACCATACTTTTTCTCAAACTCTTTTCCTACTTCTTTTTTCATTTTGGTAGCCATCTCTTCTAAACTATATGCACGTGTTAGAGCTTGTATTTCTTTTTTCTTCGAATCTATTGAATTTTTTACAGATCCTTCTGCTACGTACTTTTCTTCATTAAAATTTGCAATTACTTCATTTACATCTGTCTGCAATAATTTAAAAAGAGGCGTTAAAATTAATACAACTAACAAAAGACTTACAACAAATTTAACGTATTTTTGCAAATTCGAATTTGGAAGAATAAGATGAAGCATTGTCGCTAAGAGCAAAAAAACGATAATATTTCTAATCCACTCTGTAACAAATTGCATACTCTTCACCTCCTACCGCATCATAAGTGTAATATTCCCCGCAGCAATAATAATTGTAATACTTAAAAAGAACATAAATGATACGATAGCTAAGCAAGCAAATACGTAAATGATGCTTCGTCCAATAATGTCTAAGCATTGAATAATTGCTCCGCTGCCAACCGGTTGCAATACTGCTGCTGCGAATTTATAAATAAATGCGATACAGAAAATTTGAATCGCTGGAAAGGCAACAATTAAGCATAAAATGACGAGCCCAATAATTCCGACTGTGTTTTTCAATAATCCTGATGCGCTAATAACAGTATCTGCCGCTTCTGTAAACATCCTTCCAACTACTGGAATGAAGTTTCCTGTTACAAATTTAGCAGTTTTCACAGCTATTCCATCAGCAACAGCTGTTGCTGTTCCTTGTACAGATAATACTCCTAAAAAAATCGTTAAAAAAATACCGATAATCCCAACGCTAACATTTTGCAGAAGCTTGGACAATTTCGTCACTTTATATTGATCACTCATTGTACTTACAATACTTAATATCGTTGCCAGTAATAAAAGTGGTAGAACGATATAATTCATAAGAAGCCCACTCGTATTCATTAAGAAAATGATAACCGGATGAAAAAACGATACAGATACAACCCCCCCGCCAGTTGCTATAAGCGCCAGCAAAATTGGCAATAATGCTAATATAAAATCTACCATTGTTTGTATCGTTTCTCTTGCATATGTCATAACGACATAAAAACTATTTAAAGCAAAAATAATAAGTACCATATATACAACAGCATCAGCAATTTTACTTACGCTACTTTTTGAAAAAGCGGATTGCAGTGATTGCAACAATGCACTAAAGATTGTGAGCATAATAAGTGTGCCAAGCAGTTTTCCATTAGCTGCAAGCTCATGAAATAAATATTTTAATAACCCTATCATCCACTCTTTTAGAGAGAATTCTTTTTCTCCCTTTACAAACTCCATAAAGCTCCCTTTTTGACTCTCTGGCAAATAGCCTCCATATTTTGTAACAAGCCCGTCCCAAAATTGCTTCACATCTTCAATTCCGAGCTTATCCAATTGTTGATCAACGACGTTTGTTTCTACAGGAGAAGCTTGTACAACAACCGGTAAAGAAAAGAAAAGGAAGCAAGCAAATAGCAGCTTAGCTCCAAACCTCCTCAACATTCACTCCCCCTTATCCCGTCGGTAAAAATCCGAGAATAGTTTCAATTACAACCGTCAAAATAGGAATTGCCATAACGAGAATGAGGATTTTCCCAGCAAGTTCAATTTTCGAAGCGATGGCACCTTGACCAGCATCTTTTGTAATTTGGGCTCCAAACTCAGCAATATAAGCAATTCCAATAATCTTTAGTAACGTTTCCACATAGACGTTACTAACTTTCGCTTCACTCGCTACTCTCTCAATCATTTGTAAAATAGCATGAATTTGATCAATTAAAATAAGAAACATCACGCTACCTACGAACACAATAAATAAAGATGTAATGCTAGATTTATGCTGGTTCAAAACAGCAGCTAAAAACGTAGCAACGAGGCCTAATCCGACAATTTGTATAATTTCGATTCGAACCGCCTCCTTTACTGGAAGAGAAAGACACTTTTAATCTTGTCGAATAGCGTATTAATTAAAAATGCGACATGAAATAAAATGACGACAAAACCGACAAGGATAACCCAATTTGCAATATCCTCACGCTTCAATTCTTTTAGTACAGTATGAATGAAAGCTAAAACAATGCCGATTCCGGCGATTTGAAATATTAATCCAACATCAATGGACATCGCCTTTCTCCCCCCTATAGCAGTAAAATTACAATAAGTAGCCCTGCTAGTACCCCTAAGCTCTTGATCATTTTCTCGTATTGCAGTTGTAAAGCTTTTGCTTCCTCTTCTTCTCTCTCCAAATGTGTAATACATAAGCGAATATGTTTTTGTTGTGATTCACGATCATGTTGCCCGAGCGTTTCACCAAATTGCTGCAGTATTTCATACTCGGTTTGTTGAAACGCCGTCAACTTCCAATTCTCTTTCAAACTATCTATCCAAGCTTCCCTTACTGTTTGTTCTCCACTTTCTAGTTTTTTAGCGAAACTTTGAAAGATCCAATTTAATGGCTTCGGCATTTGTTTAACTAATCGCTCGGCAGCCTCAGATAAAGGTGTGTGTCCATACATAATTTCTGCCTCTAATGATTGAAGTGCTGATTTTAATAATCTAAGTTGCCTCGGCCTTTCACTGTATCTTTTAGCGTATGAAAACCCGAAAAAGGTGCTGACCGCAACGATTAACACTGCACCAAATATTTTCACCATACGCCCTCAGCCTTTCTATTTGATAACACTGGTTTTCCATATTTATCTTTCACCTGCATAACCGTTCCTGGACCCCTCGCTTTTGACAACTCCACAAACCTATCAAATATACGAAGCTCTAGCACTGCCTTGAGCGATGGACGTCTCACAACATCCTCATAGGAAAATCCGTGTGCGCTTATAAAAAGCTGAACACCTGCATGCACTGCCTCCATAATTGCTTCACTATCTTCTTTACGACCAATTTCATCTACGATCAAAATATCAGGACTCATAGAACGAATCATCATCATCATTCCTTCTGCCTTTGGACATGCGTCTAACACATCGACTCGGGTACCAAAATCATATTGCGGGATCCCTTTCACACAGCCGGCAATTTCTGACCGTTCATCAACGATCCCCACTTTACAGGAAGGAATTTCCGAAGCACTTACCCCTTGACTCATGCAACGTGCTACATCTCTTAAAAGCGTCGTTTTTCCCGTTTGCGGAGGGCCAATTACCATCGTGTTTAACCATCTTTTTTCATACAAATATGGCAAAAGCGGTTCAGCAATCCCTATTTTTTGACGAGCAATACGAATATTAAAGGAAGAGACATCACGAATCATTTTCACTGCGCTTTTTTCTGTAATGACTTTTCCCGCTAACCCGATTCTATGCCCCCCGCGAAGCGTCACATACCCACGTTTTAATTCCTCTTCCATCGTATAAATTGAGAATTGACTTAACTTATTCAATAAGTAAATAGCATCCTCTGCAGTAGTGATATAGTCATAAAAAAACACCTTTCCGTGTGCAATACACTCTAGCGGTCTTCCAATTCGAACACGAATTTCCTCTAAAGCATCGTATTGCTCACATTCTTCAATTAAGTACTTCATCGTTTTTGGTAAAACTTCTAATACCTCTTTCATCGGCTTCTCCCCACTATACTCGACTTACTATTTCAGTAATGCGATAAAAATACAGCAAATTCCAAGCGCTAGAAAAAAGAGCTTCAAGAAAGAAATTTCACTTGCTACACTCGCTATCCCAATTGTCATTGTTAAAATTAATACGGTAGGTCCAACAAACGCCAACATACCATTTATAAACAACGCTTTCTTCGCATCATTCACATAAAGCATAAGCAAAGCAGCAAATATCTCCGCACTACCTGAAAATAATCGAAGTGCCCCCATAACAAGCACGGATGTTTCCATTGCCGCTAGCCACTGTTTCATTCTTCCACCTTCTCCCGTAACAGTTACTAACTTCGTATTCTAAAAAAGAATATATTTGTACAACCATATGCAGAGGTTGTCTATTTCAGAAGTAAAAACATAATTTTTCTCTAAAGTCTGAATTACAATCTGAATATTCATATTATTTCATGGTATATTATGGTATATTTAGTTTAAAAGGGGTTTAAACCATGCAGCACGTCACTTTATTACCACTAGATTTATGCTATACAAATGTGATTTTCGAGCTATCAAGTGATCCACATATAAAAAATGCATTGGGGATAACGGTAGAAAACATCGAAGACACGAAAACATTTCTTCTTTTCGCAATAGAAGAAGAGCGTCAAAAGAAATCCTTATCGAGAATGATTGTGAATGAAGAAAATGAAATAATTGGCCTCACCACACTTAAACATATTAATAATGAGAAAAAGCAATCTCACATTGGTAGTTGGCTCGGCTATCCGTACTGGGGAAAAGGCTATAACGAGGCTGCTAAAAAAGAAATCTTTAAAATCGCCTTTTTAGACTTACAACTTTCCTACGTATTTGCTGGTGCTAAAACGAATAATATCCGCTCTTTAAAAGCACAAGAAAAACTACCTTATATTTCATTGCATGTGGAAAACAAGTTTCCAGACGAACACGCTGCACTAGAGAAAGAAGTAAAGTCACCTTGCTCTCTGCATGTCGTGTCACGTGAAAATTTTTTAAACTGGTTGAAATTACAGAATGAGGAGGCAAAATATGAAGGTATTGAAAGTTAGTTTAACCGTTGTAGTAGAATTAGCTCTTATTTATCTTTTTTCATTATTGGCCGGTTGGTCATTTATAGAGACCTTTTTCCTTGGTAGTTTAGCAATATTTGCAATTATGTGGTTAATTATTATGAGTAACCATAGAAATAACATTACAGATCACGCAATAAGTAAAACATTAACTGGCGTTGAGACTGGCGAAATAAAGCCATTTCAAATTGTTTTGACTCCATCTATTATGGGTACTCTTTCACTTGTTTTAGTCAGTTTTATAATAACAGTTATTTACTATCTACCCTATTTCCTATAAAAAAAGCACTCGTGAATTATCACGAGTGCTTTTTTACTATGCACGAGAAACGTATTTACCTTCACCAGTGTTGATGATAAGCATTTCGCCTTCGTTAATGAAGATTGGTACTTGTACAACAAGACCAGTTTCTAATGTAGCTGGTTTTGTTACGTTAGAAGCAGTATCACCTTTAATACCAGGCTCTGTTTCTGTAACTTGTAATTCAACTGTGTTTGGAAGTTCAACACCAAGTACTTCGCCTTGGTAAGTCATAATTGCTACTTCCATGTTTTCTTTTAGGAATTTAAGCTCGCGCTCGATTTGTTTTTCACCAAGTTCGATTTGCTCATAAGTTCCGTTATCCATAAATACGTGAGCCTCACCGCTTGCGTATAAGTATTGCATACGACGGTTTTCGATGTGTGCTTTTTCTACTTTCTCACCTGCACGGAATGTTTTCTCTTGAACAGAACCTGTGCGAATGTTACGTAGTTTAGAACGAACGAATGCAGCACCTTTACCTGGCTTTACGTGTTGGAAATCAAGTACTTGCCAAAGGGCATTGTCCACTGAAATTGTTAAACCTGTACGAAAATCGTTTACTGAAATCATGTAAAAAAATCCTCCTGTGTATTACAAAATAATAAGTTCTTTTGGTGATTTCGTAATTACTTCATTACCTTCACTTGTCACAATGATATCATCTTCAATACGTACGCCCCCAATACCTGGAATATAAATACCTGGCTCTACTGTTACAGCCATACCTGGTTCAAGTACTGTATCAGAACGGAACGCTAAACCTGGTGCTTCATGGAGTTCAAGACCTATTCCATGACCAGTAGTGTGTCCAAAGTATTCACCATATCCTTTTTCCGTTATGTAGTCACGCGTTAGCGCATCAGCCTCGCGACCTGTTAAACCAGCTTTAATACCGTTCACACCACGTAGTTGTGCTTCTAAAACGATATTATAAATTTCTTTTAATTTATCAGATGGTTCACCGACTGCAATCGTACGAGTAATATCAGAGCAATATCCTTTGTAATAAGCGCCGAAGTCTAATGTAACGAAATCTCCTGTTTCTATCACTTTTTCAGATGCCACGCCGTGCGGTAATGCCGAACGAAGACCTGAAGCAACGATAATATCAAACGAAGAAGATGTTGCTCCTTGTTTTCTCATGAAAAATTCAAGTTCATTTGACACTTCAATTTCAGATACTCCCGGGCGAATGAATGATAGAATATGCTCAAAGGCAGCATCTGCAATCTGTGCAGCTTCCTTTAATATCTTAATCTCTGAATCAGTCTTTATCAAGCGTAACTTTTCTACAAGTCCAGAAGTCGGGATAAATTCAGCATCAATCGCTTCCTTATGCACTGAATAAGAACTATATGTAAGAGTATCTTGCTCAAAACCAAGTTTTTGAATTCCAAGCTCTTTCACTTGCTTTGCCACTTCATCAATGATCAATCCTGCGTGCTGTACAACCTCATATCCAACCGCTTGTTTACTTGCCTGCTCGACGTAACGGAAATCTGTAATAAATTGAGCACGATCTTTTGAAATAAGAACAACGCCTGCTGTTCCTGTGAAGTTAGCCATATATCTACGACTATGTTCATTTGTTAACAAAATACCGTCAATGCCAGCCTCATCAAATGCACTTCGTAATCCTTCAATTTTCTCCATTACTCTATGCCCCCCTCAATTTCTCCATTAATGCAAATAACGCTAACTTATAGCCATAAAAACCAAATCCTACAATTTGACCTGCACAAACAGCTGCCGTCACAGATTCATGACGGAATGATTCACGCTGATGAATGTTAGAAATATGTACTTCAATAACAGGAATCGAAATGCTCGCAATGGCATCACGAATCGCATAGCTATAATGCGTAAATGCTCCCGGATTTAAAATGATCCCTTCATATATATCTTCCGCTTCATGAATAATGTCGATAATGGCACCTTCATGATTCGATTGGAAACATTCTAACTCCACTCCCATTGTTTCTGCTTCTTGCTTCATATCTGCTTCAAGTGTCGCTAGCGTGCCCTTTCCATATACATTTACCTCACGAACACCGAGGCGATTTAGGTTAGGACCGTTTACGAGGAGTAACTTTTTCATATTCTTAAAACTCCTTAATATTAATATCTATACAATATTTTAACATAGGAGTTACTTATTTGAATAGTTCGTCTTCTCTTGCCCTTCTTGTTCTACTTTATTGCTATTTACTGCATAAGAAACAGAATATGCTATAAACACACCATATAATATAAAAATACATATTGTCGTTACAATTGTCTCTTTTGGCAAATGGAGCGCACTTTTAATAACAGGAGCCATTAAACCCATCCCCAAAAACAGTAATGCCCACCAAAATAGCCCATAAATAATTCCCGCAATAATCCCTTCAAACTTTGCAAAAAATGCTTTATATAAAAAGGCAATCAAAATTGAAAGAAGTCCCATACACACTATTCCGGACACATTGCCCCATACCCCCTCTTTCCAACTTCCAAACGCAAATGGTAAAAGGAAATAATTCGGTCCCGCCTCCGTGAATGAAAATATATGAAGGAAATACCATATCCCGCCCCAAAAGATTCCACCAAACAAACCGATCTGCACAAAATTCCTTGTTCCTAATTGTTCTTGACTCACATCGACACCTCCGCTCAATAGTATGCCCGAAACTATTTTGAAGCATGTTTAAATCCTGCGAAATTTGTCTATAAAAAGAATAAGAAATGTCCGACTCTCATAATATTTTCCCTTGTCATCTACTTGTATTTGCCGATAAAATAAAGGAAACTCGGTGATTGTCTTATTTCAAAACGACAGAACCCAGTATGACAATTGCCTCTTTTTCTACATAAGAGAGAAACAAATACAGGTTGGTGTTAACATGGCAGAAGAGTCAAAACAAATATATGGCGGGCAAGCGGTCATAGAAGGAGTTATGTTTGGCGGTAGAGAATATACTGTTACAGCGGTTCGTCGTAAAGATAAATCGATTGAATTTTATCGATTACCACGCGTTCGTAATAAAGTATTATCTATCCTAAAAAAAATTCCATTTTTACGAGGGATTGCCGCTATTGTGGATGCAAGTGCGAATGGAGCAAAGCATTTAAACTTCGCTTCTGAACGATTTGACGTCCACCCAGAAGATGATGAACAAATTGCTAATAAAAAAGAAGAACAATCAAAATTAACGATGGTATTAGGAGTTGCAGCTGTTGGCGTTTTATCTTTCATATTCGGTAAAGTCATTTTCACAGCAGTTCCTGCACTATTAGCTGAATTAACAAGACCGATTTTCCCATCTCATACTGGGCAAATCATTGTCGAAAGTGTCATTAAGCTCATGCTATTATTGAGCTATATATACTTTATTTCTTTAACCCCACTTATTAAGCGGGTATTTCAGTATCACGGTGCAGAGCATAAGGTAATCAATGCTTATGAGAATGACCTTCCTCTGACTGTAGAAAACGTTCAAAAGCAAACTCGTCTCCATTATAGATGCGGCAGTAGCTTTATTATATTTACAGTCATTATTGGAATGTTCGTTTATTTCCTAGTCCCTACAGATCCTCTTTGGGCACGAGTTATAAACAGAATTTTATTAATTCCAGTTGTACTTGGTATTTCTTTTGAAGTATTGCAATTTACAAATCGATTACGAGATATTCCCGTATTACGCGTACTTGGATATCCTGGATTATGGCTACAACTATTAACAACGAAAGAACCAACAGATGATCAAGTGGAAGTAGCAATTGCATCGTTTGAAGAATTATTACGTTTAGAGAACAAACAATAATTATTTAAAAATGGTGTTCAACTCCTTTCCTCATCGTTAATATACTAATTTTAATATACGTTTTTAGGAGGTGTCCCTTATGAACGGTCGTTCGTTTACTTTCGCTATATTTGTGCTTATTATCGGATTGGCAATATTCGGCCTTGTTTCATCTGTTATTACAAATCCCATGGGTGTATTAAGAAATATCGGGTACATGTTACTTGTTGTCGGTATCTTTTACTTGCTATACAAGATGTTTACAAATTCCAGTGGTTCTGCAAATTCGCAAAGCTCATATAAGCGTGCGGCAAAACAATCGAACCGCAAACATGGGAAACAAAATGTAGCACCCCTAGGCAATTCTTTCTTTAAGTCAAATACTTCTAATGACAAAAGTAAAAAAGGGAATTCTTCCACTTTGAAACGAAAAAGAAAACAGTCTCATTTAACTGTCATTGAAGGCAAAAAAAGCAAAAAGAAAGACCGTGCTTCCTTTTAGGAAATACGGTCTTTTTTTATACTTTGAAGCACTTCTTTTAAACTTTTCTCTCTCATACTTTCAATTCGAAGATGATGATTTTCAAATGGTAAATTCCGTGTCACATCATTAGGTACCACAACGCACGTTAATCCCGCTGCAATTGCTGCTCTCAATCCATTTAATGAATCTTCAAACACAACAGCTTCAGACGGCTTAATTCCTAATTCTTCTATTGCAATTCGATAAAGAGCTGGATCTGGTTTTACCTTCTCAACATCTTCTCTCGTTTTAATAACTTCAAAATAATCTCGAATCTGTAGCTCTTCTAAAAAATGAATAACCCATTCTCTAGACGAACTAGAAGCTAGTGCGATTTTTAATCCCATTTCTTTCGCTTCTTCTAAATATTCTTTTACCCCGTCACGAGCTTTTGGTATTTTCATTTTCTCTTTATGTAAAGTTGCCACTTTTTCTTTTAATGCACTTTTGTTAAACTTCTCTTTTAATTGATCATTTAAATATGCATAAAGTACCTCATCTGTTGTTCCAATGCATTTCGCAAATTCCTCTAAAGGTAGTTCTTCGCCGTATTCACGAACAGCATCTCTGAAAGAGTGAAACCATATCGTTTCTGTGTCCACAATTAATCCATCAAAATCAAAAATAATTGCTTTCATAATTCTCCCATCCTTTTCGAATTGAAATAAAAAAGGAAACGCCATACGTTCCCCTTAATTACTTTTCTCTTCATTTGCTCTTTGAACACCGCGAAGTGTTTCCACTCGGACTGCATCTTGTTCAAAGTATTCCACTAAATCACCAATGCGATCAATCGCTTCCCAACTTAAATGATGCTCAATTCCTTCTACATCATTGTAAATTTTACCTTCATCCACACCGATAATACGCATAAATTGCTCTAGCAAGTCATGACGATATACGAGACGTTCTCCGATTTTTTTACCTTTTGTTGTTAATACAAGCCCTCTATATTTTTCATAAATTAGATATTCATCTTTGTCTAATTTTTGCACCATTTTTGTTACAGAGGATGGATGTACACTAAGCGCTTCAGCAATATCAGATACGCGGGCATAACCCTTTTCATCAATCAACAAATAAATTTGTTCAATATAATCTTCCATACTAGGGGTAGGCATCGGTTTCCTCCATCCAAGTTCATTTTGCTTATTCCGTACGAAGCAATCAATAAAATGATACACCAGAAAGAATAACGTGACAAGGTGGAAACGAGCCTAAATATATAAAACAAAAAAGAATCTGTATTTGCATACAGACTCCCCTTAAGTAAAGTATTGTATTTCTGCATTAGGAAAAAACTCATTTATATAACCTCTTATCGTTTCTTCCAATACTGCTGCTTCATCTTTTTTATATACGTATTTTCCGATGCCGTATCGTCCCCATTTATATTTACGCTTCTCTTCATCCATTTCAAGTTTCGTCTTCGGATAACGCTCTTGAATGACCTTTTTTGCCGGTTTTGTAAAGCGATGTTGAATTAATTCAAATGTTAAATTTGGTATCGATAAATCTTTTAGTGCATTGTACAGTCGCTCAAATAGTTCACGGTATCCTTCTTCCCACCCTTCATGCATATAAAGCGGCGCAACTATAAATCCAAGTGGATAACCCGCACCTGCTACTTTACGTGCAGCCTCTATTCGCTCCTCAAACGGCGATGTCCCTGGTTCAAAATTTTTAATTACATATCGTGAATTTATACTAAATCGAAAACGAGTTTTCCCATTATGCTTTGCATCTAATAAATGATCAACGTGCGAATATTTCGTGACGAAACGTAAGCGCCCATATTCACTTTCTCCAATGAATTCAATCGCCCGCTTTAATGCATGTGTTAAATGATCAATTCCAACAATGTCTGATGTACACGCTGCTTCAAATCTTGTTATTTCAGGTGCCCTTTCATCCATATATTGCTTTGCCTTCTCAAATATTTCATCAAGATTGACATACACACGAACGTAAGGCTTACTCCCAAGTGTCGTTTGCAAATAGCAATAATGACAATGTCCCATACACCCTGTTGCGAGCGGAATTGCATATTCAGCTGACGGTTTTGACGTATCAAACTTTAGCGTCTTCCTCACTCCAACGACAAGTGTAGCCTTTGCATTACGATACTTTTGCAAATCATTTTCTCCTGGCAAATTTCTAATTTGATTATGTGATGTCGTTTCACGAATTTCTAATCCCATCTTCGTAAACTTCTCATAAAGCTCTTTTCCAAGTGGATATTCAAGTGCCTTTGGTTCAAAGTAAACGAGTTTTGGCATAAATGGTTTCATATGCTTCCCTCCTCTCGTTAGTATGAGAAGCATTGAAAAATTAACACGCATTAAAGTTTTCCACTTCAGTAACTTGCTTTGCAAGTTACTGAATGTTATAATTTGGATAACAGCTACCTTGCAACGCAAGTTACCTAAATAAAAGGTGGTGAAATCATGCACAGCCAAATGTTAAAAGGTGTGCTCGAAGGTTGCATCCTATACATTATTTCACAAGAAGAAGTGTACGGATATGAACTGAGTACAAAATTAAATAAGCACGGCTTTACATTCGTAAGCGAAGGAAGCATATATCCGTTATTGTTACGTATGCAAAAAGAAAAATTGATTGAAGGAACATTAAAAGCTTCCTCACTCGGTCCAAAGCGAAAATATTATCACGTAACCGATAAAGGGTTAGAACAACTTGAAGAATTTAAACAAAGCTGGGGAATGGTTTCTACTACGGTAAATAACTTATTACAGGGGGAGTGATAGGGATGAATGCACAAGACATGATTGAATTGAATAATAAAAAACGTGAGCTTCTAACTTCCGAAAACGAGGCTGCTTATGGTGATATGTTAGTATATCTTCGAATATCAAACGTACCCGAGCAACAAATGGAGGAACTGTTACTAGAAATATTAGATCACCTCATCGAAGCACAAGCAGAAAATAAAAACGCTTATGACATCTTTGGAGATAATTTACAATCTTATTGCGATGAACTTATATCAGCTTTACCAACTCAAACAAAGTTAGAAAAAACTTCTTTAATTGGATTTTCTATTAGCTTACTTCTTGCTATACAGTTTGGCATAAATGCAATTATTTCATTTTTTATGTTTCTCTTTGAAAAAAACAATACATTATCAAGTCCGCCTTTTAGCATCCTTGGAACTACTTTGTCTGTTTCAATAATTATACTAGGTATACTATTTATTTTATATTTATTAAAGCGTTACTCCTTTGATCAGAAAATGAATTGGAAAAGAAGAATTCTATTTGGATTCGCATTTGCTACTCCATTTTGTTCCGCTGTATTCTTAAATATTTATTTCCAAAAGCAACCTTATCTCATTTACCATCTAAACTTTTGGCAAAGTGCCTTAATTGCTATCTTATTTTTTATTTTATATAAATTACTATACAAAAAATCAAATTTTTAACAGCCCTTCAAAAGGCTGTTTTTCTTCTGTCTAATTTTACAAATTGAAAAATTTCATAAAGAAAATAAGAAAAATGCAAAATAATTAAAGTTAATTGTTGACGTGATGCTTTTATTATCGGTATCATAAATCTTCGTGAGCAATTATTTTTCGTTATACGATTTTTTTATTATTACTGAATTTTTGAGAGGAGAAATTAGATGTCAGTTAAGAAGAAAACGCAAGTACGCACCGGCAAAATGGTACGTGAACTAATGTTAGCAGACGAAGATGTAAATGCTTCGCTAATTATGGTATATAGTGAAAACGGTGTAAACGCAGAAATTAAAATCGAGGGCTTAACGCCGAAATGTAACGAAGAATTATTTTTGAGCGGAAACGTGGATTGGAACAAGAGTGTTATTTATAAAATTGTTGATTTCACTGGAAACGCTGAAGTTGGTAAAGTTACATTAACAGCGATGAACAAAAACAATGTTTCTCTAGAAATTGAACGCGTTATGTGGAGTAAAGAAAATAAAGACGCTGCCGAGCAAGAAGAAACACAGGTAGAAGCAGCGCCGAAAAAAGAAGTAGTTGTAGAAGCTCCAAAAGCAATTCCACCCGCTCCTAAGCCTGTTACGCGTGTGGAAACACCTGCTATGGCACCTAAGCCTACTCCGGTACCGACACCGAAGCCAGTAAGTGTAGAAGCGGCTGTAGAACTAACTACTCCAGCACCTGTGAAAAAAGTAGTCCCTACTCCAGTTACAAAGCAAGAAACAGCACCGGTTGCTCCTGCAAAACCGAAGCAGCCTGCTTTGACTGAAACAAATTCAAAACTACAAGAAAATTATGTTAAACTCGTGAAAAAGACAATTGAAGTTTGTCAAGATTACGAGCTTGGCATCGACATAGATGATTCTATTGAAAGCTTAAAAGAAGAACTACAAAGCCAAGGTATTAGCGTTACATTTGACAAAGAAATTATGGACGTTGTAAGTCGCCTTCGTTCTTTACAAGATAAAGGAATCAAAGTAGAAAAAGTACTTAATTTACTATAAAAAAATAAGAGGTGGCAATTGCCATCTCTTATTTTTTATAATTCCACCCATTACTTTCATACTTCTCTTTCGCTAACGTTTGAACTTCATGTAACTGTTCTTCTGTTAATTCATATGGAACAAGTTCTGCATCCAATCCTTTTTCAAACCCAATTTCAAACGCTTTAATTAACTGTTCTATCGTAAATGTACGGTCTGTTAATTCATTAATTGCTACCGCTTTAGAAGAAAACATACTTTTCATACGTTCCTTCACACGTTCATTTGGGAATAAAAATAGATCATATAGTTCATCTAAATCAATTTCTAATGGAATCGATCCATGCTGTAAAATAACACCTTTTTGACGTGTTTGAGCACTACCAGCAATTTTTCTTCCTTCCACTACAATTTCATACCAAGATGGTGCATCAAAACATACGCCTGAACGTGGATTTTTTAAATTTTCACGATCTGCTTCTGTTTTTGGAACTGCATAATATGCTTCTAGCCCTAATGCCTTAAAACCATCTAATAAGCCTTGCGAAATAACACGATACGCTTCTGTAACTGTTTTCGGCATATTCGGATGATCTTCAGACACAATAACACTATACGTTAACTCTTTGTCATGTAGTACACCCCTGCCGCCTGTTTGACGACGAACGAATCCATATTTCTTTTCGTTAACTACATCCATATTAATATCTTTTTCAACACGTTGAAAATATCCAACTGTTAATGTTGGTACTTCCCATTCATAAAAACGAATTGTTGGTGGCATTTTCTTTTCACTTTGCCAATTTAATAAACATTCATCTAACGCCATATTAAATGCCGGTGAACATTGACCAGAGTTAATATAACACCATTTTTCTTTTCCCATCCTGCACCTCATATAACCAAGTATTTTTCACATTCTCTAGTCTACCAAATTCGACAAAATTTGTGAAAGAATACGAAATTTCTTCTTATATGCAAATGAATCTGTTGCATAAATACATATGGGCATTATAATATTGAAAGTAGGATAAGAAAAAAGGGAGCGATAGAATCGTGTCAACAACTTGGATTATTTTATTAGCCGTAATCGTAGCATTCATCGGCTACACTGTATGGATGTACTTCTATCAGAAAAAATTAATTAAAACTCTTACAGAAGAAGAATTTCGCGCTGGCTACCGTAAAGCACAGCTTATCGATATTCGTGAAACAGATGAATATAACGCAGGGCACATTTTAGGTGCACGTAACATTCCGTTATCACAAATTCGCCTTCGCCATAAAGAACTTCGTCAAGATCAACCTGTTTACTTATATTGCCAAAGCGGATTCCGTACAGGTCGTGCAGCGCAATACTTAAAAAAACAAGGCTACAAAGATTTCTACCAATTACAAGGTGGATTTAAATCTTGGACAGGCAAAATTAAAAAGAAATAATAACATACAAAAAACTAGCTGAATAAATCAGCTAGTTTTTTCATTTCATCTTATTCGCAATGTATAATAAATTTTGCTTAATCGTGTCTTTATCGCTCTCTTCTACATTCCGATACAATAGCTGATATTCAATTCCTTTCTCTTTCCATAGAAGCGTAGCAAATTCGTCACCACGTTCATAATCATCTTTATTTTTAAAATAAGCAGACGTTCCATTATTTAGTTTCATTTGTTCTTGAAATCGCTTCTCTTCCACGAAATCCGGAAAACTATAAGGAAAGTTCGCGACATTTAACTCAATATACTCATTTCTACCTTGCTCCTGCTGTTTATATTTAATCGTTAAGACAGCCTTCTTTTTCCCAAGCGTTCTTACTTCACCCTTTACATCACTTATAATGTCGTACGGTAAAAACGTTGGAACTTTAAACTTCACCGGAAAATATTTTGGAATTTCCTTTAGCGGAATAGGATCCGTAACACGATCCATAGCTCCTCCTGTTGTTCCCACAAAGTGTTTTTCTTCTTGCATCGTTTGCTGAAACGAACACGAACTAAGTACAAAACTAGAAAACACGAAACAAATGATTCTTTTTTTCAATTTGTTTCCGCCCTTTCATACCGCTCTCTTAACGAACGAAGCGTTGATCCCGCACTAACGGCCCGATTAGTGCCGGCTAATAATCAGTGGGGGATGGCGCCCACTGATTAAAGTTTCACTTTATATGCTCTTCATATTCGCTTTGTCACCAAACTACACCTTTGAAAACTTTCCACGTTATTCTCACACATTTTGACAACACTTTTTGCAAACAAAAAAGACCCCTATCATTCTTACGCCCAAGTGAAAAGGTTACGCGAATAAAAAGAAGTCTTATTAATACCATAGTTTGTGAAAAGCTTTTCAGGTCAAGATTTTTTCTTTCTTATTATTTTCCCTTTATAATAAGAGAAAGAGGTGATACATATGGCCAATATAAAACAAATTGCTAAAACTGCTGGTGTATCGATATCAACTGTTTCTCGTGTCCTGAATAATCACCCTTACGTAAAAGAAGAAAAGCGTAAGCGTGTTCTAGATGCTGTTGAAGAATTAAACTACGCAAAAAATATAAATGCTGTCCATTTAATAAGAGGGAAAACATATACAATTGGCGTTATGCTCCCTTTCATTAACCTCCCCTACTTCAGTACCATTATTGAAGGAATTGGTAACGAAGCATTATTAGCTGGGTATCACATTAATTTATGCCAAACAAATTACGATAGCCTTGAAGAAATTCGTGTTCTTGAAATGATGAAAATGAAACAATTTGATGGGATGATTATTTGCTCCCGAACGAGCTCTTGGGAACAAATCGAACCTTTCGCAAAATTTGCCCCTATTATTTCATGTGAAAAAATGAACCATCCCCTCATTTCATCCATCTACGTAGATCATTATGAAGGCTTTCGTCTCGGTACTACCTATTTACTAAGTAAAGGCCATGAAAAGATCGGAATTTGTTTAGCGAGAAAAACAAGTGTAAATTCCATGGAGCGTGAAAAGGCGTTCGCCGATACACTTTGTAACGAAGGGAAGACGTTGCATCCTGAATGGATTTTCCACCAATGCTATACAATGCAGGACGGAGCACAAATACTCCATCGTATTTTAAATATGAAAAATCGTCCAACTGCTATTTTCACAGCGAACGATCAAGTTGCAGCTGGTTTATTAACAGAGGCTCGAAAACATGGCATCCGAGTACCTGAAGACCTTGCTATCCTTGGATTTGATAATCATGAAATTTCAAAGGCATTAGAAATTTCCACAATTGAACATCCCGGTCTCGCAATGGGCTCACATGCTTTTTCTTTATTCCATAAGCAGATTCAAAGCGAGCAAATTGTCGGCAGTGCAAAAGAGCTTTCATTCCATTTAATTAAGCGAGAGACTGTCTAAAAAGAGCGTTACCTATAACGCTCTTTTTCAGCTCTTCACCTATTGACATTATATTTTTCATCTCATATAATTAACCTAACGAACGGTAGGTAGGGGATGAAAATGACAGCAAACCGCATTAAAGCTGTAGCACTTTCTCATTTTGCACGCTACGGCTATGAAGGAACTTCATTGGCAAATATTGCTCAAGAAGTTGGGATTAAAAAACCATCGATTTACGCACACTTTAAAGGAAAAGAAGAGCTATATTTCATATGCTTAGAATCTGCTCTTCAAAAAGATTTGCAGAGCTTCACAGGCGATATCGAAAGCTTTTCCAATTCGTCCACTGAAGAATTGCTTTTAAAATTATTAAAAGGCTATGCAAAACGATTTGGTGAAAGTGAAGAATCAATGTTTTGGTTACGAACTTCTTATTTTCCGCCTGATGCATTTCGCGAACAAATTATTGATAAAGCAAATGTACACATTGAAAACGTCGGAAAACTTTTATTCCCTGTATTTAAAAGAGCAAGCGAACAAGATGAGCTGCATAACATTGAAGTAAAAGACGCCTTAGAGGCTTTTCTATGCTTACTCGATGGTCTTATGGTTGAACTATTATACGCAGGTTTAAATCGTTTTGAGACACGTTTAGACGCTTCTTGGAAAGTATTTTGGCGCGGACTTTCAAACTGACGGATTGCTCCTTTGCAATGCGTCGTTTTTAAGCACTTTACCTAACGACTGGTAGGAAGGAGAAATGACATATGGCATGGATTTATGTAATCATCGCTGGTATTATTGAAATCTTTTGGGTGATTGGACTAAAAAAAGCGGAGGCACCACTTGAGTGGGCTGGTGTTGCTCTATTAATTACAATTAGTTTCGTCTTATTATTTAGAGCTTATAAAGATTTACCTGTCGGCACTGTATATGCAGTCTTCACAGGAATCGGAGCTGGCGGAATCGTTCTTACAGAGATTTTCATCTTCGGAGAACCTTTCTCTATTGTAAAAGTTTTATTAATCGGTTTAATCTTCTTCGGAGTAATTGGTCTAAAACGAGTAACAGAAGAAAAAGAAACGAAGGAGGCTGCATAAAATGGCTTGGGTATTTTTAATTCTAGCTGGTATTTGTGAAATTATTGGTGTACTCTTTATGAAAGTAGCCACTGAAAAGAAAGGCTGGGCACCAAAAGTTATTTTAATCGCTAACTTCGGCGTAAGCTTCTTCTTCTTATCTCTTGCGATGAACACGTTACCGATGGGAACTGCTTACGCGATTTGGACTGGAATCGGAACTGCTGGAAGTGCACTTCTAGGCATTCTCATTTTCCGAGAATCAGCGGATTGGCGTCGTCTTGCTTTCTTAAGCTGCATTTTATGCGGCGCTGTTGGCTTAAAACTATTAAGCTAACGTGAGGTGAATGTCATGTGGAAAGAAAAAGGGAATCAACTGTTAGCATGGATTACACTCGGGATTGTCATTCTATTACAAATAAGTTTTCATATAATAGAATCATTGTTTCATAAAGTATTATCCATTCTCACATTCTTTCCTAACATGACACTTGAAATTATATCGATTGTTTGGTCCATTATCGCCTCCATTGCAATCGTCATTATATGGGGTATCGCCAAACTGTGGAATACATTATTTAAAAAGGACAGTACTTCTGAAAAAGAGTAACTGTCCTTTTTTATATTCATTCAGACTTTCTGTAGAAGTTTGATATGATAAGACAAAGAAGACCAACGATGACAATACTTATACCAATCCCTTTATGCAAATTAGGAAATGGTGATGGTATATCGGAATAAACATTCCCTAATATGAGACCAATTGAAACGAAAAGTACCCCTATTCTATATAACCATTTTCTTTTGTTCATCATTCTCCCCTCCTAAAATTCTTCATACACTCCTTTCTTTTGGACATACTACCTAAAAAAGGAGTGAATAATATGCAAAATTCTATACATAAGCAGATCCTATTTTTATTTTTCTTCTTTCTCATTCTCGTTATCATTTTCAGCTTTATATTACATACTCCAAAAGATGTGCCAAATAGCGTTTCTTTTTATAAACTACTGCTCTCGTATTGTCGTTATTGAAGAACGTTCCTTTTGAAATTTCCCCAAGAAAAAAAGACCAACATTTTCCTGTTGGTCTTTCGTATATGTATCACTTTTCAAAGCGATCTAACATCTCGTCTCTCATTCCGAAACTTACTACTGCAATTCCTATATACATAAACAGAAGGAATGCCGGATGAACTGTGTTGTACCAGCTGCTGTCAACGATTAAGTAAATCGTTAATGCCACAACAAGAACAAACGCTAAGATAAACATATAAAAGTGTCTTGTACTACCCATGATAAACTCCTCTCTTCTCACTTCACCATTCAACAGTTTATTTTATCGAATAATTCGATATGACTCAAGGTTAACTTTCTGTTATGTAATCAAGTTCCACCTTTACAATGTCCTCACATGCTATTGAAATGATTGTTCCTTGTTTATCAATTGCCGTCACTTCTCTATTATCCATTACACGATTTGCTACTCTTTCTAACACTTTCCCTTGGTCTCGATAGCAAAATTCTTTTACATCTTTAATTGTTTCTCCATTTTCTAAATGGTATACCATTCTATAACATCGATATCCCACACTTTCACCCCCGTCTTGCTCGTTTTTTCACATATACATAAAAATGAGTAATTTTTGCCTCATCACATCTTCTTAATTTCAATAAAATTCTAACAAAAATAAATACTTTTATCAAACCGACTTTTTCAACAAAACTACCTATAAAACTACACCTTTACACCATTAGGAAACAAAAAATATAATTTTTTAACATTTTCTTCACTATTTCTGCACAAATTCTCCATACAAAAAAAGAACCCGCCGCAGCGAGTTCTTTTTTTGTTATTCTAATCAAACTTGTACAGGAGCTGGCTTTGCATAACGTAAAACTGGTTTACGTGCAGCCATCGTTTCGTCTAAACGTTTAATGACTGTCGTATGCGGTGCTTCTTGTACAACTTCTGGATTTTCTTCTACTTCTTTAGCGATTTGAATCATCTTATCAATGAAACCATCTAATGTTTCTTTTGATTCTGTTTCTGTCGGCTCAATCATAATACATTCTTCCACATTTAATGGGAAGTAAATTGTTGGTGGATGGTAACCGAAATCAAGCAGACGTTTTGCAATATCTAATGTACGTACGCCAAGTTTCTTTTGACGACGACCTGATAATACAAATTCATGCTTACAATGTCTATCGAATGGAAGATCGTAGAATGGCGCTAATCTTCTCATCATATAGTTCGCATTTAATACAGCATACTCAGTTACTGCACGCAAGCCATCTGGACCCATAGAGCGAATATACGTGTATGCACGAACGTTAATTCCGAAGTTACCATAGAATGGCTTCACACGACCAATTGCTTCTGGACGGTCGTAGTTGAAGTGATAACCATTTTCCGTTTTTTCTAAAATCGGTTTTGGTAAGTACGGAATTAAATCAGCTTTCACACCTACTGGACCAGAACCTGGGCCACCACCGCCGTGAGGACCTGTAAATGTTTTATGAAGGTTTAAATGCACAACGTCAAACCCCATATCTCCTGGGCGTGCTTGGCTTAATACCGCATTTAAGTTTGCACCATCATAGTATAACTTACCGCCTGCATTATGGACGATTTCTGCCATTTCTAAAATATTTTCTTCGAATAGACCTAATGTATTAGGATTTGTTAACATAAGTGCTGCTGTTTCTTCATTGACAACACGTTTTAAGTCTTCTAAATCAACAAGGCCATTTTCATTTGATTTTACTGTAATTGTTTCAAAACCAGCTACAGTTGCAGATGCTGGATTCGTTCCGTGAGCAGAGTCAGGCACAATTACTTTCGTACGGTTAAAGTCACCATTTGCTTCATGGTATGCACGAATTAACATTAAACCTGTCCATTCTCCGTGTGCACCAGCTGCTGGTTGTAAAGTAACAGTATCCATACCTGTAATTTCGATTAAATGCTCTTGTAAGTCGTACATTAATTCCATTGCACCTTGTACTGTCTTTTCATCTTGCAGTGGATGAATATTTGCAAATCCTGCGAAACGAGCTACACTCTCATTAATTTTCGGATTATATTTCATCGTACAAGATCCAAGTGGATAGAATCCAGAATCAACACCGTGGTTACGGTTTGAAAGTGCTGTATAGTGGCGCATAATATCAAGTTCAGATACTTCTGGTAGCTCTGCATCTTCTACTCGAATATAATCGCTCTCAAACACATCTTCTAGTTTCACTTCTTCTACATCTAATTTGGGTAAGCTATATCCTACGCGTCCTTCTTTAGTCACTTCAAAGATAAGTGCTTGGTCTTGGTTCTTCATTGGATAGCCCCCATTTCGTTTACAAGTGTGTCAATTTCCTCTTTCGTACGAAGCTCAGTTACCGCTACAAGCATATGGTTTTCATGCTCTTTATAATCACGGCCTAGATCGTAACCGCCGATAATATTCTTTTGTAATAATGCATCGTTTACTTCTTTCACTGGACGTTTGCAATCTACAACAAACTCATTGAAGAATGGTCCAGCAAATGTTACTGTGAAGCCTTTCGCTTCAAATTGACGTTTTGCATATTGTGCTTTAGAAATGTTTTGACGTGCCATTTCTTTCACACCTTGTTTGCCAAGTGCCGTCATTGCAACAGAAGCTGCTAATGCATTTAACGCTTGGTTTGAACAAATGTTAGATGTCGCTTTATCACGGCGAATATGCTGTTCACGTGCTTGTAACGTTAATACAAATCCACGTTTACCATCTGAATCTACAGTTTGTCCAACAAGACGTCCTGGAATTTTACGCATAAATGCTTTCGTTGTTGCAAAGTAACCACAATGCGGTCCACCAAACTGCGTTGGGATACCAAATGGTTGTGCATCACCGATTACAATATCAGCACCAAATTTCCCTGGTGGTGTTAATGCGCCTAATGATAATGGATTTGAAGAAACGATAAATAATGATTTTTGTTGATGAACGATTTTTTCAATATCAGCTAATTTTTCAACTTGTCCAAAGAAGTTTGGATATTGAACGATTACACAAGCAACTGTATCATCTACTTCACTTTGTAATACGTCTAAATCTGTTACACCATCTTTATGATTAATTTCAACAACTTCAAGATTTTGACCTTTTGCATACGTTTCAAGTACTGCTCTTGATTCTGGATGAACCGCGCTAGATACAAGAATTTTCTTTTTGCGAGTATGGCCAGCTGCTAACATTGCCGCTTCAGCTAAAGCTGTACCCCCGTCATACATAGAAGAGTTTGCTACATCCATTCCTGTTAATTCACAAATCATTGTTTGGAATTCAAAGATTGCTTGTAATTCCCCTTGTGAAATTTCCGGTTGGTATGGTGTGTAAGCTGTATAAAATTCTGAGCGAGAAATAACATGATCTACAATTACTGGAGCATAATGATCGTATACGCCTGCTCCTAAGAAAGAAGCGTATTCTTTTAAGTTAGCATTTTTACTAGCCATTTGAGATAGCTCTTTTAAAAGCTCTGGCTCTGATTTTGCTTCTTTAATTTTTAAATCCCCTTTAAAACGAACACTCTCTGGAATATCAGAGAATAATTCATCGATCGTTTGAACGCCGATCGTTTGTAACATTTCTTTTTTGTCTTCTTCTGTCATTGGAAGATAACGATGCAACATGAAATCTACCCCTCTCCCCGTTACTTTGAACGTTTGTAAAATGGTGTTGGAACAACTACTGCTTTGACGCGTTTATTACGAATTTCAATTTCTACTTCTGTATCAACTGCTGCGTATTTTACATCAATTAGTGCTAAACCAATGCTTTTCTTTAACGTTGGAGATTGTGTACCACTCGTTACTTCCCCAATTTTTTCTTCACCAATAAATACAGGGTAATGCGTACGAGGAATTCCACGTTCGATTACTTCGATGCCGACTAATTTACGAGGCGCACCGTTTTCTTTTTGCTCTTTTAACGTTGCTTTTCCAAAGAAGTCTGCTTCTTTATTTGTTTTTACCGCAAAGCCAATTCCAGCCTCAATCGGTGTAATATCTTTTGATAATTCTTGTCCATAAAGTGGTAATGTTGCTTCGAATCGAAGTGTATCACGAGCACCTAAACCACATGCTTTTAAGCCCTCTTCTGCTCCAACTTCAAGAAGTTTCTCCCAAAGTTTTGCAGCATCTTCACTCTTACAGTAAATTTCGAATCCATCTTCACCTGTGTAACCTGTACGAGATACAAGTGCTGGAATTCCATCTACAAGAATATTGTTTTTAAATTTAAAGAACTTAATTTCTTTCAAATCTTCTGACACAACTTTTTGTAAAATGCCTTCTGCTTTTGGTCCTTGAATTGCAAGCTGTGCAACTTCACTAGAAACATTGACTACTGTCGCATCGCCAATTACATGACTTGCTAACCATTCGTAATCTTTCTCTATATTTGATGCATTGATTACTAATAAATAGTCTTCTTCACCACGTTTGTAGATTAATAAATCATCTACTGTACCACCATTTTCGTAGCACATAGCTGTATATTGTGCGCCCCCTACCTTTAAGGTAGATACGTCATTTGTAACAACACGTTGTAAAAATGCTAAACTATCTACACCTTTTACTTCAACTTCTCCCATATGAGACACGTCGAACAAACCTGCAGCTGTACGTACAGCTTCGTGTTCTTCTTTAATGCTTGAAAATTGAACTGGTAATTCCCAACCACCGAAGTCGATTGTTTTCCCACCATACTTCGCGTATACATCAAATAACGGTGTACGTTGTAATGTAATCATGCTCTCTCCCCCTTATGCTTTGACAAATCAATAAAAGTTGCTTCCTTTTTCTAAACATTTTCATTCTGAAAAGATAGGATATACGGAATCTCATTATATTTTTTTATGAAAGCGTAAATAAAAAATCACTTTCTTGGATAAAATACGAAAGATTCCACACATTTCACACCATTATCCTAACATCATTCGCTATATTTCATCAATATTCTAGCATAAAAAATAATTTAGAATTTTTTATGTTAAAACACAATAAATACAGCTTTTGAGATTTAATACTTTATTATTGTCTATCATATAGCCTTTAATAACGATAATTATGCCTTCTTTTGAGGCAAATCATCATACATTAAAAAATAATTACTTTAGTTTATAAAAGGTGGGAGAGTCGTAATGAATGTCGATATTTCCGTAGATCGGACGTGGCAAAACAATTTTTTAAATAGAATTGATGAAGATGGTCCTTGGACAAACTGGGATTTATATCACTTAGCTTATGAAACAGAAAAATCGTTACTTGTTCCTACTTTTGATGGACTACAAGCACCGAAACATTTATCCCATTTCACGCCGCTTCCGCATCAATTAGAAGTCGCTCAAAATGTGATTGAACAAATGAATGGTAAAGCGATTCTAGCAGATGAAGTAGGTCTTGGAAAAACAATCGAAGCTGGACTTATTTTGAAAGAATACATGGTCCGCGGGCTTGTGAAAAAGGTACTTATACTTGTCCCAGCCTCTCTCGTATCACAATGGGCATACGAGCTGAATACAAAGTTTTTCATTCCCGCTGTAGCACAAAAGAAAAGCTACTCGTGGGAACAAGCTGACGTAATCGTATCATCAATTGATACTGCGAAACGTTCACCACATCGCGATATCGTGTTGAACTTAGAATATGACCTTATTATTATTGATGAAGCACATAAACTGAAAAATAATAAAACAAAAAACTATGAATTTGCACAACGATTAAAAAAGAAGTTTTGTTTATTACTAACCGCTACTCCTGTTCAAAATAAGATTGATGAAATTTTTAACCTTGTTTCTTTATTAAAGCCAGGACATTTAGGCAATCAATCCAACTTTGAAGAATATTACGCTTCCAAAAATCGCTCAGCCGAATCAGATGAAGACTTAAAAGCTCTCATTAACAAAGTAATGGTGCGAAATAGACGACATAATACCGGTATCGATTGGCCGAAGAGACATGTACGTACAATTTTTGTTGAGTTTAATGAACAAGAACAAGCTCTATATAATGATATCGAAAATTGGCGAGGACAAGACGCCTTCACATCTGCTTTCTCATCGTTAACTTTAAAACGGGAAGCGTGTAGTAGTCGTGAGGCTGTTTACTATTCATTGAAAAAGCATGTAGAAAAAAGACAGAAAGAAAATGAACATTATATAAAAGATCCACATATCGATGTGCTAATGGACAAAATTAATCATATTCCTTTCAACTCGAAAGCAACTAAAGCTCTAGAGCTTATAAAAGAAATTGACGATAAAGTCGTCATTTTCACGGAATACCGAGCATCACAGATGTACTTACAATGGTTTTTACAACAACACGGTATTTCTTCTGTCCCATTCCGCGGCGGATTTAAACGCGGGAAGAAAGATTGGATGAAGGAACTTTTCCAAAATCGTGCCCAAGTGTTAATTGCAACGGAAGCTGGCGGAGAAGGCATTAACTTACAGTTTTGTAGCCATATGATCAATTATGATTTGCCATGGAATCCAATGCGTCTTGAGCAAAGAATCGGACGTATTCACCGTCTCGGTCAAAAGAATGATGTTCATATTTATAACTTAGCTACAAAGCATACTGTTGAAGAACATATTTTGAAACTGTTATATGAAAAAATCAACTTATTCGAGCGTGTTATCGGTGAACTCGATGAAATTTTAACGAGAATTAATATGAAAAACATCGACGCGCACATTCAAGAAATTTTCGCGCAATCAAAAAGCGAAGGTGAAATTAGAATTAAGATGGAAAACTTAACATCTATTATCGACTTTGCGAAACGAAATGAAGCTGAGGTGCAAGGCTATGCAGCAACATGAAATTCATAATTACTTATACAATTTCTTTGAGGCGAATAACTGTGAAATTTTAGAACGTTCTCCTCATTTATTAGATGTACAGTTAACAATTGAGATGGATAAATTATTAATGAATCGCCCTTTTTATTGGCACTATCTTGAGAAAACAGGAGGCGTACCGAATCCGATGCGCCTTACTCTTATTACAAATCCAGAAAATGAAGAAAATGAAGAAAATGATGGTGAGCTTATTCACTACGGTTCACCACGTCTACATCAAATTTTCCAAACGACAAAAGAATTAGGCTCTTACATACGTTTATATGAGGATGTAAGACATAATGGGGCAACACATACACCGCTCCACCCTTGGCTCGGTATTAATATAAAAGTTTCCTATCAATGTGATCGAAAAAAAGACATCCTTCACTCGATTGGCATTCATCTCATTTCTGGAACAATGATGGCAAACTTTCATGAAACATTAACAAACATTAAACTTACACCAAAAATACCTGATTTTTGTTTTACGCTCTCGCCCATCATTAAACCTCAAAGTGGTTTACAACGCATAGAAGACGCTTTAAAAAATATAATTGCAGAAGATGACCATACGTGGGCAAAAGAAGCAAGAGTGCGTTGGAATCATGATCTAGACCTTTTAAACCGTTTTTATGAAGAAAGTGACGAACTTCCTGAGAGCTATGAAATTGAAAAACAAGCTCTGCAAGAACAGTATGAACCACGTATTACAGTGCAAATTATTAACGGTGGCCTTTTTTATGTTACCGCGAATCATTTTCTATCTTGAAGAAGCTCCTTCTGCTTTAGAAGGAGCCTCTTTTGAGCTATTTTCTACCCTACTCGCTATCGCCACTACGCTCTTGCTGTTTTTTCTGTGCCATACGTTTCTGCTGTGCACGATCCTTTGCGCTCACATGATTTGCATCAGTTGGAAGATTTTCTTTCGAACGTCCAATTCCATTGCTCATCTTTCCCACTCCTTTTTGCGTTTTTCAAAATACATGTTTATTTTCAGCTAGAGTTTCAATCCTTATACAAAAAAATAAGAGCAGCCATTGGCTACTCTTACTCGCTCACATATTTTTGAAACATATCATGGATGCCTTTATTTACTAGGTTCGAGATCTGCTCGTCAGATTTATTCGGATAACGATCACGCAATCTGATAGATGCCTTCACCATTAAATTTTCTAATACAGAACGGCCACCTTCTCCATAAATAATTTCAGCATATTTAACAAGCCTTCCATCCTCTACTGTTGCTGGATTATGATTGAAGAAAAATTTACTCATTGTCTCCACCTCTCTCTTTTGATAACGTTTACATTTATATAGATTATTTATGTTATTTATTTCACAATATTGTATGCATGTATATTTAATTAGTTTCATTATAAAGCAACATATCGATAGTAAATATGTGATTTTCCGTCCATTTTGTGAACAAACTAAAAATGAAAGCGTTTCCTTTATTATATACTAAAAAAACTTACTACGCTAGGGGCAATTTTTTTCAATCTACTAATCCCTCAAAAATTGATATATTTTTTCTTTTCCCATTAAACCTTATACAATTTTCAGAAATTATATTATAAAATATATGTATGACTTAAGGAGGCTTTGTATGAATCAAAATAAAAAAGCTATATTAGATCTTGTCTTTTATCTCGTAATCCCATTCCTCATTTGGAAATTTGCAAAACCTTATATCGATCCTTATTACGCGATGTTACTTTCCTCTGTTCCGGGGATTATTTATACACTGTATACCTTTAAAAAAGAAAAACAGTTTAACGTGACAGGATTCTTTATTTTAATTACACTCATTTCTAATACAACGGTAGATCTATTATCTGGGTCAGCTGAACGAATGTTATGGAACGATGCGTATTATCACATCGTACTCGGTATTATCGTCATATGTACAATTTTTATAAAAAAACCACTTATGTTATATTTCGCAGCAGATATTGCAGCGCTGCAAGGCCATGACCGCGATAAAAGTCGTGAGCTTTATCGTGATAGTCGTATATATCCAGCACTGCAATATTTAACGTTATTTTTCGGGCTACAATTTATATTAAAAAGCTTTTTAAAAATTTATTTCATCTCTGTTTTTGGTGTAGATGGCTACGGTGAAATGAGAGCGATTATGACCGCTGTCGGCTGGGGCATTTCTATTTGTATCGGAATAGGGTTCGTATGGGTGAACAATAAAATACATGCCGTTACGGAAGAACAAGAATCCGTGCAGTAAACAAAGATCCCCTAGTGTATTACGACACTAGGGGATCTTTGTTTTGCTAGACATATGACTAAAATTTAACTTGATTTTTTTCTTTTACTTTTTACATTTCGATAAAACAAAGCAGCACTCAGCGGCATAACACCAAACCACTTATTCATAAATGGCTCTTTTTCAGCACGGCGTTGTTCTTTCTTTTGTTTTCGATCTTCTTTTGGAGCATCCATATACGACACAAACTGCTGCGTCACAAAGCGAACATAATCATTAGTAGACATATTATCATCACCTCTACTTGATTAGTATGTCCACTTTTTTATACATTAATCTTTTCCTTTAATTCATTCATAATTTGCTTTACAGACTTATTTGTCGTATCGATATGAATATGAGCCTCTTCATAATAAGTTCGGCGTGATTCAAATTTCTTTACGAATGCATCTATATCTTTCTTTTGAAATAGTGGACGTGTCGTATCTTCACGAAGCCTTTCTGCAATTACATTTGGATCACAATATAAATACACGACAGTTCCGTTCTCTTTCATCCACTTGCGATTTTCCGCTCGTTCAATAATTCCCCCACCAGTTGTAATAATGACATTATGGACTGGTAGCGAACGTAACATTTCGCTTTCATATTCCCGAAAAGTCATTTCGCCTTCTTCGGCAAAAATATCACGAATTGCCTTCTTTTGCTTCTCTTCGATTTTTTGATCAGTATCTACAACATCCATTTGAAGTTCTTGACTTAATGCTTTTCCAATTGTTGTTTTCCCTGCTCCCATATAGCCGGTTATGTATATAGATTTCATTTTCTGTCCTCTCAATCGTCATTTATTAATTGTTATTATAACGAAAGATGCTACTTTGTTTAATAAAAAAACGTTTTGTTCTTATACTATGAAGAACAAAACGTAACACTCGCTTTTACTTATAAGTACCTCTTCTCACCCACTGCGTTGCAATCCATTTCTCGCCTTTCGTTACAGGTGCCCCTCCATGTAACGTAAGCTCATTTAGTGATTGATCTTGATAAAAATACTCAAAGTATACTGCCATTCCCTTTCTAGGATGTACAGAAAGATTTAATTTCGGGAAGTACGTTTCCCCGCCTTCTTCTACATCATTTAAATACATTACAAGCGTACTAATACGATTGTTAACAGCTGATCTACTATGTTCCGCAAAATAATCATAGTGTGCTTTATATTGTTGATCCACTTCATAATTTAAAATGTGCAACCCTTCTCCATGCGACGCAGGAACATTCATGATAGATGAAATTCGTTTTTCAATCTTTGAAGTAAGTTCATTGTCTTCCAAAAATGCACCGCTACTTGTTCGAATATCATTTACATCACGTGATGAACCAACTTTAGAACGCTTCATTTTATTTTTAGACATTTCAATCAATTCATCACACTCTTCATCACTTAGTACATTTGCTAATACGACAATAAGAGGTTCTTCGAATTTTGAAATAATGTGTATTTCTCTATCTTCTGTCATAATCGTATTTCCTTTATGATCAAAAATAGTTTGTTCCTTATTTTCACCTATTTGATTGTTATTTGTCATTTCCCTATTCTCCCTAAAAATAATGATTGGATAGCATGAATATATCATATTCTTTCTACCTTTCTCTTTTTTGAGAAAATTTAAACTTTTAATCATTATATTTATCCATTTCTTCTAAAAAGTCAATTCAATTTATAATAGAAACCCCTGGTTTATCTCCATATATTTCACATATTATCCTTCTATCCAATCGACTATTTTTCCATCCTTTTTTCTATACCGAAAGCTCACCGTATAGAAAGCTTCCTGTTTGAGTTTGCACTGCAACGCAACGAAAATTGAATCATTTTCAAAAACATAATTCCCACTCGCTTCTCCCTTTTCATACTGAAAGAAAAATGCACCTTCTTTTTCTTTTTGCTGTAAGTCTTTTTTTATATCTGTAATAGATCGGTTAAGTAGTTCATCCAGTAAAAACTTTTGTTCTATTTCCATATAAAAATTTTTATCTGTAAGCAGCATATTGGTTTCGTATATAAAAAAAGAAGTTAATAAAATAAGAAAGATGATCGTTCCAGGCATTGTAAACCCATTTTGCCCTCTCATACATTCATTTCCATTTCACTATATCGCATAACTACCCCTTCATATATTTTCCCACTAGTATCTTTCACATTTATAATGAGTACATGAGGTGTTAGTTTGTAAGAAACCGTTCCAATATTTTGTAAAACAACTTCTCTCCCACGCCTATTTACCTTTCTTATAAGACGACTATTCTCTTTTTCATATGATACTTCACTCCCATTACGCGATCGGAATCTTAAAATACTTTCTCCATTTTCAAATGCTAGCTGTTCTCCAGATGATACTTCACGAAACTCCAATTGCGTTTGACCTAAAAACACATCCCACTCCCAATCATTTAATCCTTTTGACTGTTTATTTTCCATTTCAATGAAATGTAGGCGGGGAAAGAGCAAAAAAAATATTGATAATAGAAACAGACATACAATCATTTCTATTAATGAAAAACCAAATTCTAATTTACTTTTTCTCCTACATAAAAGCATTGTTCCACCATTCTTTCTTTCACATCTCTCCACATGGTACAAACTTCATTGCCTCCCCAATATGTGTAATACACAATTCCATTCATATTCTTTTCTATTATTCGCTTTTCTTCATTTCCATACATATATATAGCTGCTTCTTTTTTTAATAACCCAGATGCCTTATAACGAATTTGTATATTTTTTCTTTCTTGCATAACTAATACTGTTTGCGGTAGTAGTAACGATACAGCCATCATTAAAACACTTAACGACACAATCATTTCAGCCATTATGGACCCTTTTTGACATTTCACGATACGTAAATCTCCCTCTTCCAAGCTGAAATACAATTTCATATTTATAATTTCGATACGAAATTATAATCGTACCACCTCTATTAATATTTCCACTTGGATTATATGTCATCGGGTTTGGAAACGTATGCAAATCAATTTGTATATCTTCTTCATACTCCCGCTTGACGATATAATACTTTGTACCTAACTCTTTTATAGCATACAAATTTCTATCTTTATACCAACGTAATGTATAGTGCTTTTGACGGTTTATCGCTAATTGCTGCATATACAAAACATCATTTGAAAACTGTCTCAAAAATTGTTCAACTTTTTGTCGCTCGTATAAGGAATGAACACTAAAATACGTAACTATACTCAATACAGAAATAGCAAATAAAACGAGTAACATCTCTAAAAAAGTAAACCCCTGTTGTTTCACAATGTCCTAATTGATACTGTGCCATCATCTGAAATATGAATAGATTCGCCATTCGGACACTTATCAATTGTAATATACTTTTCATCTATCAGTTCTTTTAACGATGGAATTTTATTATGTTGTAATTGATATACTTGTATTTGCGCTTCTATAGATTTCACGTAAGCTGCACACCCTTTTCCTTGGATCGATGAGCGCTGTGTAACTACATTCGGAATAATTAATAGTAATAATATAGTTATGACAACCATTACTAATAGCATCTCTAACAGAGTAAATCCTTCCTCATTCTGCATACAAATGCCTCCTAAATAGAATTCATCATTTGAAACATCGGCATAATCATCGCTAAATACATAAGGACAACGATTCCTCCAATACATGTAAATAAAATAGGCTGAATGATAACTACCATATGTTTAATTTTCCGTTCCATCTTTTCCATAATAAGATCGCTATAGTCACCTAATTCAATCGCTAAATTACCGTTTGCTTGTCCATGCGTAATAACATAAGAAAGTTCTTTCTCGTAATACCCACTTTTAGCAATGATAGATTGTAACTGTTCTCCTCCAATTAATTGTCTTTCAATTCGGCTCGCTTCATATTGAAAGAACGGATGATATCTTTGCTCCATCATTATTGTTAAAGCTTCGCATACTGATAGTCCACCATTTAATAAACCACTCAACTGAGTAGCAAAATAATGTGAATGCTTTAAAATAAGAAATGTTTTGATGAAGGGAATACGATGCATGATTTTTACCTGTCTAATATGTGGAAGTTTCCTAAAATACAACATATATAAACTACATCCAATAATAACAGTTACAATAGCGGTTAAAATAATGTAAGGTAGCATTTTTATTGCACTTAAAATTTGTTCTGTAAGTAGTGGTGTATTAGAACCGAACGAACTATAAACCATTTCAACCTGAGGTAATAAGATGAGGTTGAAAATAAAAAGCATGATTAGTAGAAAAAACACCAAAAACATAGGATACTGCATTATTTTCATCATGTCTCTCCTATACTTATCTTTCTTATAAAGAAGTGCACTTCCTTGTTGCAAAGCGAAAGAAATATCACCATGTTGCTCGGCATAAAATAAATAACTTAACATGTCCTGATGAAACCTTAACTGATGAAAAGAATCGTGTAGACTTTTCCCATCTTTTAATCCCTCAACCATGCGTTGCAATTGTACTTTCTTTTCTACAGGTAATTGAAACTGTAAAAATTCTAATGCTTGTAAAAGAGAGTAGCCTTTTTCTAATAATTCTCCTAAACGTTTCAACAATACTACTTGATTACTTAAACTCCAAGTTTTCTTAAACATAAACATCATCTTCTAAAAACCCTAAAGCATATCCTTTTCGTATTGACGATTCTAAAGTCTCATGTTTGTAAGTAACACATTCTCCATTCGCTTCTTTAAGCGCTTGTTTTAACTCATACCCATATAGCAGCTCATAAATGCTTGCTTGCCTTACTTGCCTCATTGATTTACATAAAGTTGAGCACTTCCCTCTGCAAAACGGACATTTCAATTCGACAAGTCGCTGTGCAGCTACAGCCAATAAAGACTGTTCAATCTCTTGCCTCGTTATACCATAATCCATGAAACGAATGATTGCTCCTTTCGCATCATTCGTATGCAGCGTTGTCATTACTAAATGTCCTGTCAAACTTGCTCTTATAGCTATTTTTGCTGTTTCTTCATCACGGATTTCACCGACTAAAATAATATCTGGATCATGACGTAAAATAGCCTTTAATCCTGTTTCATATGTAAGACCCGCTTTTTCATTTATTTGAATTTGTAATACATCGTCACTTCTTTTTTCAACCGGATCTTCAAGTGTAATGATACGACGTGTTTTCTTTTTTCTAATTACCTCTAATAATGCATACATTGTCGTTGTCTTCCCAGAACCAGTCGGTCCAGTAAACACGAGTAGCCCCTGTGAATAGCGTAAAAACGAGAGTAGTTTTGCTGCCGTACTTGGAAATAACGAAAGATGTGATAAGGGCTGAACAGATGCTTGTAAATGAAGGCGAATAACGAGACTTTCTTGATATACTGTTGGAAGTGTTGAAAGGCGTAAATACACTTCTTGTCCATCAATTTGCAAATACAACGAACCATTCTGTGGCTTCCGTTTCTCTCCTATATCCATAGATGCTAAAAATTTAAAATGTGAGACAAGTTTTTCTCCAAACTCCTTTTCAATACATTGTCTCGTCATTAAATCTTTTCCTATACGTAGTTGCACCGCTACATCCTTCTGCCGGGGCACAATATGTAAATCTGACGCTTGTACCCTACACGCTTCTTTTAAAATTGTATTCGCAAAAATTTCAATCCCATTCATCACTTTTCCCTCCTCACTATGTATATAGCATGAAAACATGCACAATAAAAATTTGGATTTTTGTATTTTCAATAGAGGAAAAAGGAAAAATATGTTTGTGAAATTATGAACAATTTCCGAATTATTGTCTGAAATTACCTATACTCATGTTTATCTGTATTATAATGTTATTATCTTGGATAAAGTGATAAAGGTGGAGATCCTCATGGAACAAGCTTTAAAAATTACAGGTGTTTTAGCTGACCCAACTCGTTATTACATTTATAAATATATTTCGCAAAAACATAGTTACGTAACTGTACAAGAAATTGCAGATGAATTCGATATTCATCCAAACGTAGCACGTTTACATTTATCTAAATTAGAAGATGTTCATATGCTTAAATCGGAAACAAAGAAAACTGGAAAAGGCGGAAGACCAAGCAGATTATATGTCTTATCTGAAGATGTTATTCAATTGCAATTTCCATTCCGTGATTATCAATTGTTAGCAAGAATAGCATTTAATTCTTTACTTAGCCTTGGCGCTGCTGGTGAGAAAGCGCTATACGAAACAGGAAAACAATTCGGGGCCGAATTAATGCAACAACATATGCAACGTTTAAATGTGAGTGAAGGTGCTTTAACAGTAGAACAAAAAGTTCAAATTGCAAAAGAAGCTTTCTCAACAGCCGGCTTATCACCTGCATTTGAATTAAGTGCAGATGGAACAAAAATTTTCTATGATGTACACAATTGTCCATTTAAAGAAGTGGCTGTTCATCATCCAACTGAAATTTGTAACATGCACGGAGATATGATGAAAGGAATTTTTGAAATCCTATTCCCTAACATGGAATTAACTCGAAATGATAGTCTATTAGATGGATGTAAATCTTGTAATTATAAACTAACAATTTAATTTCTCATATAAAAAGAAGCCAATAATAATTGGCTTCTTTTTATATGAATGAATATTTACAATAGTAAGAAAAATAAACTATAATGAAAAGAGGTTTTACTTTTTCTAGAAAAGGAGGGAAATAGCATGGATCGCATGTTTCGCGTTCTCGGCTTTTGGACTGGAATTTTCTCGGTTATGTTTTACGTAGGAGATATGCAACAGGCTGCACTACTATTTTTAGGACAAACAGGTTTCTTCGTACTTTTAAGCTATTTAAAATTAACAGAGCGTATGTATATATACGTATTCGGGGCATATTTAACTGTTTTCTTCATAGGATTTACATACTACACGACATTTTTACTTGTCCCTGGGGCTGGACATTAAAAGATGGCATTTTGCCATCTTTTTTTTAATCCCGGAATTTCCTAGTTGACTTATAGGTTTTATTACCTTATATTCTATATAACAGATTGGAATTAGGGGGAATCAACATGAATACACTGCTTGTCGGAATTAACGTTGCAGTCATGCTCATCTTAGTTGGCGTATTATATTATATGCAACGTAAGCATGTATCTTTTAATAAACGTGTATTTACCGCTTTAGGAGTCGGAATTTTATTCGGTCTTATATTACAATTCATTTATGAGCCAACTTCTAAAGTAATTATTGAATCAAATACTTGGTTTGGCTTAATTGGTAACGGTTATGTGAAATTACTTCAAATGATCGTTATGCCACTTATTTTAGTATCTATTATTTCAGCATTTACAAAATTACAGTTAACGAAAAACCTTGGTAAAATTAGTGGTCTTATTATCGGAATTTTAATTCTTACTACAGGAATCGCTGCAGCTGTCGGTATCGCTGCAAGTGCAGGATTTGATGTATCTGCAACAGGCTTGCAACAAGGTGATGCAGAATCTGCTCGTCTGAAACTAGTTGAAGAAAGATTTACTTCTATTGAAAAGACAACAATTCCAGATAAATTATTAGAGCTATTGCCTACAAATCCGTTTCTTGATTTAACAGGCGCTCGTCCAACATCAACAATTTCTGTCGTAATATTTGCAGCCTTTATCGGCATTGCCTTTATAGGTGTAAAACGAAAATATCCAGAACAAGCAGAGCTATTTAAGAAAATGCTTGATGCTGTATATGCAATCGTAATGCGTATGGTAACATTAATTTTACGCCTTACTCCATACGGCGTATTAGCTCTTATGGCAAAAACAGTTGCTGGTAGCGATATAAATGCTATTTTAAAGCTTGGTAACTTCGTGTTAGCCTCTTATGTAGCACTTATCGTAATGTTTATCATTCACTTATTATTAATTGCATTGTCTGGTTTAAATCCAATTCAATATTTGAAAAAAGTGTTCCCTGTACTAACTTTTGCATTCACATCTCGCTCTAGTGCTGGTGCGATGCCATTAAATATTGAAGCTCAAAAAGAAAAGCTTGGTATCTCCGAAGGAATTGCAAACTTCGCAGCTTCATTTGGGGTATCTATCGGACAAAACGGTTGCGCAGGTATTTATCCAGCAATGCTTGCAATGATGGTCGCTCCAACTGTAGGAATTGATCCATTACAACCACAATTTATTTTAACTTTAATCGCTGTTGTTGCTATTAGCTCATTCGGTGTTGCCGGAGTTGGTGGCGGTGCAACATTCGCAGCTTTAATCGTACTATCTACAATGAACTTACCAATCGGTATTGTTGCTCTAGTTATCTCAGTTGAGCCATTAATCGATATGGGTCGTACAGCTCTTAACGTAAGTGGTTCTATGACAGCAGGTCTTATTTCAAGTAAATGGCTTGGTGAATTAGATCAAGATACGTACAATCAAGACGATACAAAAACTGGTGAAATTGCTTCATAATGAAAGAAAGACGCTAACATACAATTGTTAGCGTCTTTTTTATTCCGTTCCCTCTTTATAGATCTTATCTTGAGAATTATCACTCCAAGTATTCTTTTAATTGCTCTTTTAACTCTTCCTCAATCTCATAACAAGATTCATCAGCGAGTTCCCCTACTTTCTTACTACCCAAAATGTTTGATTGAATTGGCATTCCTAAAAAGATTCTTTCGCATTTCCAAATTGGTATATTGTAAAATCCAATCATCTCTTTTTCTTCATCTAATATAGCTATAGCAACTGATGAATAATAACCCACCTCAAAGGGATTCTCTTTTTCTCTTGCAAATCCCATATCTAATTCCATGTTTTTTTCTATGTATAAATGCGAATACTCTTTATAAAGTTTAAGTGATATCCGTTCTATTTCCTTCTCCATGCATTGAATTTTCTCTTTCAATTCCAGTGTAAAATCTCGTTCTGTATACTTCATCTCCGCCTCCTTACACATAGAAAAAGAGAATATAATAACATATTCTCTTCTCTCAAATATATTTCATTATCTCACAGCCCGTCCTTTTCACAAATAACCATTTTGTTCGCACCATTTATGAAATTGTCCTACGTCCACCCCAACTAACACGATATCCTTTAGCTCTACATCAATGATTTGTTCTCCAATTACAATAGCAAACTGCGATGCTAATTTTGTCTCGTTTTTCTTTACAATTCCAATTCGGTTCCGATGCGGTCCATCTTTTATATATGCTTTTTGTCCTACAATATCAAAGTTCAAGATTTTCACCTCTTTTACTGCGCTCAAATTGGAAATACGATCTCCACCTCGGAAAATTTCCTTTCATTGCACTATTTCTCTATATATATGACGAAACAATAAAAGAGTCCTTCCTTCTTTACAATTATTTTTTCTTTGTTTCATTTTTGTGATTGAAACGTAAAGTTTATAATAAAATACACTTGGAAGCGCTTTCTATGTAGTTTTTTATGTTATAATATAAAAGTAGAACTTCGTAAAGAGGGTTAAAAAAATGAATACAAAAATGATTAAAAAAGTAATTGAAGCATTAAAAGTATATGGCTTTCAGGATGTATCATTCTGTGACAAAACGAGGCAATTTTTATTTCATAACGAAACCGATATTATGAGCGGCTATGCAGAAATAACATATAGTAGTCAATTTGAAAAATTCAACGTACAAATTCATCCAATTGAAACACATCACCAAGCAGAGTTACAAGAGGTTGAAAGACATATACAAGCTTGTATAAGAAAAGTGGAATATTTAAACGCACTTCTTACCGGGCAGACAAAACTAGATGATAAAATTATTATTATGTAAAAAAAGAACGTGATCCAATCACGTTCTTTTTTCATTATATGTTCATCTTTTCCTTTAGTTGTAATCCTGTAACAGATTCTAATACATCCATCGATTCTCCAAATGTCATATCAAAAATTGTATTGTCCTCTATGTACGGAAACTGTCTGAAACGCTTTTCTAACACCTTTACAGCATCTGATGTAAAGTTTGCACTATCAATGCCAAATTCTGTTTCAAGAAGAACGATCCAATCTAACACATGAAAACCTAATCCATTGACGAATGCAATAAGTTTTTCTTCTGGGTTTGAAGATAAGAATACTTGGCGTTCCATCTCACTAAAAAGTTCTTCTCCTAAGATTTCAGCTAACTCATCATCATGTTCACGTTCAACAAGTTCTTCGTAGCCGTAATCATCCACAAGCTCTTCTACTTCTTCACTATCCTGACAAAGCAATTGACTAAGAAGTGCCTCTTTCTTAAATTCACTATTTTGTACGACTTCTAAAAAGCTCGTTTCCCATCCATTTTCTAATTTCATATTATGTACTCCTTTATATACGTTTCTTATCATCACTGTACCCAAAAGATCACTTTTATAACCTTTTAGGTAGTTACTATTATTTCACATGATTCATAACATAAGATGCAAACTCAGCTACATCTCCTTCAAAAATATTTATTTCTGGCAAGTGATAGAACGTTGTTTGGAGCGGGTTTCCTGCATGATATACATATATCGTTTTCTCTAGTGCAATCGCCATTCCAAACTCTGTATGGCTCCCGTTTCCGCCATCTAATATAAGTAAAAACACATCCGCTTCTTTTACAGCATTTTTTTCTGCCTGACCAATTTCTCTTAATTGTTCTTGATTCACTGCTCTTTCGTTTTTGCTCCAATCATATGTATGGTGCCATCCTGCATGTTTCAGTTCATTTGCTACGGAACATACAAGATGTTTATTTTGGAAACCTGAGGCGATATAAAAATTCATTTATATACACTCCTTCATTATGTATGGGGAAACTCCTTTTTAGCGTTATTTGTTATAGCTATAATAAAGAACAACTTCAAAAAAAATCCCCATCTTTAAAACTTATTTGCGTTTAAATGATGGGATGCTTCATGGTCTTCTTTTATTTTTTGTTTTTTATAACTTTCATCAGCTAACATTTCTAGTTCAGCTGTTATCTCTGACTTTTCAAGCTCTCTTTCTTGCGAAAATTTCCTTGAAATATAAACAATAACACTACCAACGTACAACACAAAGCATATAATAAGTGCAGTATTTTCATAGAGACTTAGCTCCAACACAGTCACTCCTAATCCATTCGTATTTTCACGCCTCATTAATTGGAATTTCTCTATTAACCCAGTTGTTATCCCGCTATTTGAGGGCAGTAAGACTCCCTCCTCAAATTTCAGTAAAAGCAAAGAAGTTAGATGGAGGATGCACCCAACTGATTAAAGTTTCACTTTATTGTAACATAAAAATATCAATTCTTGGAATCTTTCACCCTACTAAAAGAGGCATGATTGTTTCATCATGCCTCTGAAATATTTTGAATGATTGTTTGAATTGCTTCTTTTCCATTATATTTTTTTAGTGCTGTTTTATACTTCTCATTATTTTGATTCAATTCTTCGACATACTTTATCAGAGATTTTACAGTTACATCTTCTTCATATAATACGGAGGCATACCCTTGCCTTTCAAAGGACTCTGCATTTAATATTTGATCTCCACGGCTTGCAAATTTCGATAATGGAATTAAAACCATTGGCTTTTGTAATGTTAAAAATTCAAAAATTGCGTTGGAGCCCGCGCGTGAAATAACAAAATCTGTTACCGCTAATATATCCGGCAGTTCTCCATGTACATATTCAAATTGTCTATATCCTTCTTTATTTTGTAAACTTTCATCAAGGTTACCTTTTCCGCAAAGGTGAACAATTTGATACTTTTTAAGAAGTTCTGGTAATGCTTCTCGAGCCGTATCATTAATTTTCTTCGCGCCCAAGCTGCCTCCCATAATCGTAATAACTGGCTTTTTACGTGAAAAACCTAAAAATGCTAAACCTGTTTCAGGATTTCCCTTCAGCACTTCTTCACGTACAGGAGATCCCGTATATATTACTTTTCCTTTCGGTAAATGCTTCGCTGCTTCTTCAAATGTAACAAATATTTTCGAAGCAAAACGAAGCGCAATTTTATTTGCTAGTCCTGGCGTCATATCAGATTCATGTAATAAAACTGGTACTCTATTTAGCCATCCTCCAATTACGACTGGTACAGATACGAAACCGCCTTTTGAAAAAATCACATCTGGTTTTAGTTTTCGAATCCTTACATACGCATCCATAACACCCTTCATTACAAGAAAAGGATCTTTTATATTTTTCAAATCAAAATAACGACGTAGCTTTCCACTCGAAATACTATAGTAGGGAATGCCTTCCTTTTCTATAATCGTTTTCTCAATACCTTGATGAGAACCAATATAAGAGATATCCCAGTTGTCTTCCTGTAAATGTGGGATAATGGCTAAATTAGGTGTTACATGTCCTGCCGAACCGCCACCTGTAAAGACTATTTTCTTCATACGTCTCCCCCTTCTAGACTATAATACACTAAAATATCTTGCCTCAGGGTGAGAAAATACCATAGCCGTTACGGACGCTTCTGGCTCCATCATGAATCCTTCTGTTAATGAAATACCTATTTCCTCTGGATGAATTAAGCGAAATAGCTTTTCTTGATCTGCAAGTTCTGGACACGCCGGATAACCAAATGACACGCGTATTCCTCTATATTTCGTACGGAAACGTTCTTCCATCGTCAGTTCAGGTGAGTCTGGAATGCCCCAGCGGTCACGAATGAGCATATGTGTTTTTTCAGCAAGTCCTTCTGCTAATTCAAGCGCTAACGATTGAATGGCATGACTACGTAAGTAATCACCTTTCGCCTTCCACTCTTCAGCAATGTCCCGAACTCCTTCCCCAACCGTAACAGATAAGAAAGCAACATAGTCCATCTCATCTCCAATTGGGCGCAAATAATCGCCTAAAGTACGATAGGGGGCCTTTCCTTGTCTAGGGAACGTGAAACGCTCTATAACACGCGTATGATCTTCTGGATCATATATTACAATGTTTTGTCCATCGCTTTGCGCTGGGAAAAATTGATACACTGCTTTTGGCTTTAACCAAGATTGTCCTTCTTGCAATAATTCATCTATTAAATCATTTAATTCATGCGCTCTCTTATCTCCCTCTTTCAAAAGCTTCTTCACATTTCCTTTTAATCCAAGGTGATGCCCAAGTAGCATTTGTCTATTTAAAAATGGAGCGAGATGAAGGGCGGGAATATCGCGTAATACAATTCGTTTTGTTGAATCAGGCACGATAACCTCAGCCTTTGGTAATGGCTCAATTACTGCTGGAATTTCTACTTTCTTCTCCTCTTTTTTTACGATATGAAGATGCCGTTCTTTCTTATCCTGTTTCATCTTCTCACGCTCTTCTTCTTTTTGAAGCTTATTAATAATATCGAGCCCCGTCATCGCATCACTCGCATAACAAACGAGCCCTTTATATGATGGTGAAATCCGATTATCTGTAAACTTTCTCGTTAATGCTGCACCACCTACAACAATGGGAACATCAATATTTGCAGCTTTTAAATCTTCAGCAGTCGTTACCATTTGTTGCGCTGATTTTACTAATAAACCTGAAAGTCCTATAATGTCCGGATTCTTTTCTTGTACTTCTTGAACAATTCGATCTGAACGTACATTAATTCCTAAATTAATAATCTCATATCCGTTATTCGCTAAAATAATTTCAACGAGATTTTTCCCAATATCATGCACGTCACCTTTTACAGTTGCTAATAATACTTTCCCTTTTTTCGCACTATCACTAGATTCCATATATGGCTCTAAATAACTTACAGCAGCTTTCATACTTTCGGCACTTTGCAATACTTCAGCAACAATAAGTTCATTATTATTAAATAGTCGTCCTACCTCGTCCATCCCTGTCATAAGCGGACCGTTAATAATATCAAGAGGTTTTCTTCCTTCTTCAAGTGCAAGACTTAAATCCTCGTGTAATCCTTGTTTCGTACCTTCTACAATATAATTTGCTAGTCTTTCATTAAGCGTTAACGTTTCTTGCACAACGACATCTTTCTTTTTAGCGACTCGGTAAAAGTTTGTAAATTCTTCTAACGTCTCTTTAGTCGTTTCAAACAGTAATGCATCTGCAAGGTGTTTTTCTTCCTCTGGAATCGACGCATAGCGTTCTAATTTTTCCGTATTAACAATCGCGTAATCTAATCCAGCCTTCGTAGCATGATATAAAAAGACGGAATTCAATACTTCACGTCCAGCTGGTGGTAAACCAAATGATATGTTACTTACACCTAAAATCGTTAAACACTCTGGTAACGCTTCTTTAATAAGACGAATTCCTTCTATAGTCGCTGCCGCTGAACCAATATATTCTTCATCACCTGTCCCTACTGGAAACACAAGTGCATCAAAAATAATATCTGACGGACGTATTCCATATTTCGTCGTTAATAATTCGTAACTTCTTTTTGCAATTTCTAATTTTCTTTCAGCACTTACTGCCATACCATCTTCATCGATTGTACCAACTACAATTGCAGCACCATACTTACGAAGAAGCGGTGTTACCTTTTCAAAACGCTCTTCTCCATCTTCTAAATTAATAGAGTTGATAACAGCTTTTCCTTGAATATAAGTAAGTGCTCTTGCCATAACATTTTCATCCGTTGAATCAATCATAATCGGTACTTTTAACACTTTCGTAACTTCTGTCAAAAATTTCTCCATATCTTCTATTTCATCACGATCAGGATCTGCCATACAAATATCAATAATATGAGCATTTTTCTTCACTTGCGCCCTTGCCACTTCAGCAGCCTCTTCAAATTTCCCTTCTGCTACTAATCGTTTAAATTTACGTGATCCAATAACATTCGTTCTTTCACCTACAAATAACGGTCTCATAGACTCATCGTATTGAAGTGCCTCCAATCCACTAATTCCATGTCCTTCTCTCTCATGATGGTCACGAGGCTTAAGAGATGCTAGCGCGGATTTCATTGCTTTTATATGTTCTGGTGTCGTGCCACAACAACCACCGATAATATTAACCCATCCTTCTTCAGCAAATCGCTTCACCTTTTCAGCAAGAGAAGATGGAGATTCATGGTAATGTCCATCTTCATCAGGAAGACCTGCATTTGGATAACAAGAAATGTAACACTCCGATAAATCAGATAGTGAACGAATATGGTTCCTCATAAACTCCGGACCAGTCGCACAGTTTAATCCAACAGATAATGGTTTCATATGTTCTACTGATAAATAAAAAGCTTCAATTGTTTGCCCAGCCAGAGTCGTTCCCATTGGCTCAATCGTTCCTGAAATCATAATAGGAACCGTTTTTTTCATTTCTTCAAAAGCAGCTTGAATTCCAATATAAGCTGCTTTCACGTTACGCATATCTTGACTCGTCTCAACGAGTAATACATCAACTTCTCCTTTTAACAATCCTCGTGCCTGCCTTGTATAAGCCTCAATCAATTCTTCAAAAGTCACACCACCTGTAACACTAATTGCTTTCGTTGTTGGTCCCATTGCTCCCGCAACATATACTTCCTTCCCGCTTTCTTTAACAGCTTGCTTCGCCAAAAGTGCTGCCTTTTCATTTAGTTCTTCATCTAAATGAGACAGCTCATAATCACTTAGTACAATATTCGTTGCCCCAAATGTATTTGTTTCAATAATATCCGCTCCAGCTTCAATATAAGCTTTATGAATTTTTAAAATAACGTCTGGTCTTGTTTCTACTAAATATTCATTACAGCCCTCGTACTCTTCTCCTCCGAAATCTTCAGCAGTTAAATCCTCTTGCTGAATCATTGTCCCCATTGCCCCATCTAATATTAAAATGCTATTCTGTAATTTTTCTTCTATACACTTCATCAATTAATACCTTCTTTCACTTCTTGCTTTTCTCTTACATATTTAACAAGATGTTCTGTAATTTCATACTTTAAAAATGGTGTAATAAGATAAATACCATTAAAATATTTCATCGCTATGTCGATTAATTCTTGCGAAATGCGAATCCCTTCCTCAATTGCTGCCTCTTTCGTTTCGTGTCCATCCATTCTCTCTCTTATTTCTTCAGGAAGAGTAATACCCGGCACCTCAAAATGAAGAAAATCTGCATTCCGCTTACTTACTAACGGCATAATTCCAATAAAAATAGGTTGTTCCAAATGCTTTGTCGCTTCATACACTTCTTCAATTAGCGCGATATCGTAAATTGGCTGAGTTAAAAAATACTCCGCTCCAGCATCTATTTTTCGTTCCATTCGCTTAACCGCTGCTTTTAAGTGCCTCACGTGAGGATTAAATGCGCCGCCTACAGAAAACCTTGTCGCCGGTCCAATTGATTTCCCTAAAATTGAACGTCCATCGTTCATTTCTTTAATCATTTTAATGAGCTCAATAGAGGATAAATCATATACAGAAGTTGCACCGGGAAAATCACCAACGCGCGCTGGATCACCAGTTAAAGCTAACACTTCTTCCATCCCTAACGCCGATAAACCTAACAAATGAGATTGTAGTCCAATGACGTTATGATCTCTACACGTTAAATGTGTCAATACTGGGATATCATGCTTGGTTAATAACGCACCCATTGCCATATTCGAGATGCGAGGCGATGCTAATGAATTATCTGCTAGAGTAATAGCATCTGCTCCCGCTCTTTTTAACGCTCTTGCTCCTTCAAAAAAACGCTGTGTATCTAACGTTTTCGGTGGATCTAATTCCACTACAACTGTCGTTTGTTTTTTCGCTTTCTCTGCTAGAGTGACGTGAGCCTTCGAACGTTTCTCATGCGTATGAACGACTTTCGGCCTTTGAATCGTGTCTTTTTCTATTACAGGGGTAATATTCGCAACAGCGCGCTTCATACTTTGAATATGTTCTGGAGTCGTACCACAACAACCACCCAATAATCGAATACCTTGCTCAATAAATCTCGGTGTCATCGCTTCAAAATAAGCTGGGCTTCCCTCATATACATAACGTCCCTCCACATAATTCGGGAGACCTGCATTTGGGTATGCTGATAAATAGCCATTTTGCGGAATCGATATCATTTTGAAAGCTTCCGTCATATGAAGCGGCCCTAGTTGACAATTCAATCCAACAACATTTGCACCGCAATCTATAAGTTGCTTTAATATTTCATTGACATCATTTCCATTTTGAGTCGTACCTGCTTCATGTAACGCTAATTGAGCAACAATTGGAATATTCGTTTGCTTACGCAATACTTTAACGGCATGAAGTAATTCAAATTCATCGTAAAAAGTTTCTAATAGTAATCCATCAACCTGTTCTTCTAGTAAAGCCCCTGCCTGTTCAAGTAGCATAAACTCCCTTTCCATATCAGTCGTTGTAACGGCTCCGATGTGTTTCATACCACCAATTGTTCCTAAAATTGCATTTCTGTCTGTAACAGATGCTTTCGCCAGTTTTACTGCCGCTCTATTAATTTCTGTAACTTGATTTTCTAAACCATACATACGTAATTTCGTCTCATTTGCCCCATACGTATTCGTTTGAATTACATCTGCTCCAGCAGCTACATATTGTTTATGAATCGATATAATTAAGTCTGGATCAGATACATTCAATTCTTCAAAGCTACTTTGCAAACCATGTGAATGCAATAACGTCCCAACCGCACCATCACCTATTACAATTCCTTTTGATAATAAATCTAGTAATTTCACGAATCTCCCTCATTTCTATCAATATAAAAACCCCCTCTTCACTTTGAAGAGGGGGACATAATCGTTCCTCCTCTTATTATGCAAAACATTCGTTTTGCAGGTATTAGCACCGTTTCAAACATTTCGTTTGAAGGTTGCCGGGTTTCACAGGGCCTTTCCCTCCACCGCTCTCAATAAGAGTTGTCTTTATTATTTTATTTATGTAGCTAAAAGGAAATGCGTTCCCCTTTTAACAATGTTTGTTAATTTTTTAATAAATTTAGCATGCACAAAAGTAAAAGTCAATGATACTTGCGGAAAAATAAAAATTATTTAAAATAAACTTGCAATTCAATTATCTTTTGTTGTAAAGTTAAAAACATAATAAAAATTTCATACGAACATTCTTATCTAGAGAGGTAGAGGGACTGGCCCTATGACGCCTCAGCAACCATTAACAGTTTGTTAATAAGGTGCTAATTCCAGCAAATTGTGAAAGATTTGACAGATGAGAAGAAGACTCTATTCAAACCGAAAGCCTTCTTCTTAGAAGGCTTTTTTTATTTTATATTCACTTAATGTTTCAATTTAAAAAGGAGGAATTTTCACATGTCAACAATCGAAACGAAACTAGCACAAATCGGAAATCGCAGTGAAACTACAACAGGAACGGTTAATCCACCGGTTTATTTCTCAACCGCTTATCGTCACGAAGGAATTGGTAAATCTACTGGCTTTGACTATTCACGAACTGGCAATCCAACTCGCGGTCTTTTAGAACAGGCGATCGCAGACTTAGAATATGGCGAACAAGGTTATGCCTGTAGTTCAGGGATGGCGGCTGTTCTCCTCGTCCTTTCTCTATTCCACTCTGGAGACGAACTTATTGTATCTGAAGATTTATACGGAGGAACGTATCGATTATTTTCTGAGCACGAAAAAAAGTGGAATGTTCGATGTAGATACGTAAATACACAATCTATTAAACAAATTGAGCAAGCTATCACAACTGAAACGAAGGCTATTTTCATAGAAACTCCAACTAATCCATTAATGCAAGTTACTGATATTGCTGCTGTCGCAACTGTAGCGAAAAGGCACGGACTACTTCTTATTGTAGACAACACATTCTACACACCTTATATACAGCAACCATTAACAGAAGGTGCTGACATTGTACTCCATAGCGCAACGAAATATTTAGGGGGACATAACGATGTACTAAGCGGACTTGTCGTTGCAAAAGGAATGGAACTTTGCGAGGAAATCGCTCATTATCATAATGCATCAGGCGCGGTTTTAAGCCCATTTGACTCATGGTTATTAATTCGCGGTATGAAAACGTTAGCGCTTCGCATGAGACAACATGAAGAAAATGCGAAAGCAGTTGTTGCATATTTAAATGATGAAAACGGGGTGACAGATGTATTTTATCCAGGAAGAGGCGGCATGATTTCATTCCGCCTTAAAGATGAAGCTTGGATTAATCCATTCTTACAATCTTTATCCTTAATTACATTTGCAGAAAGTCTTGGTGGTGTAGAAAGTTTAATGACTTATCCAGCAACGCAAACACATGCTGATATTCCTGAAGATATTAGAACAGCAAACGGTGTATGCAATCGTCTTCTTCGATTCTCCGTTGGCATTGAAAATAGTAACGATTTAATTCAAGACTTAAAGCAAGCCATTAAACTCATAAAAGAAGGTGTAAAAATATGAGCTATTCTATAGATACACTCTTACTACACAACCAATATAAACATGACTCACAAACGGGCGCTGTGAACGTTCCCATTTATAACACATCAACTTTTCACCAGTTTGATGTAGATACGTTCGGAAAATATGACTATAGCAGGTCAGGAAATCCAACTCGTGAAGCTCTTGAAGATATCATTGCTTTATTAGAAGGTGGAACAAAGGGATTCGCCTTTGCATCAGGCATTGCAGCGATTTCCACTGCATTCCTCCTTCTTTCACAAGGTGATCACGTACTCATTTCAGAAGATGTATACGGAGGCACTTACAGAGTGATAACTGAGGTACTCTCCCGTTACGGTGTTTCACATACATTTGTTGATATGACCAATTTAGAAGAAATAAAACAAAACATTAAACCAAATACAAAGCTCTTTTATGTAGAAACACCTTCTAACCCACTTTTAAAAGTGACAGATATCCGCGAAGTTTCTAAACTTGCAAAATCTATTGGCGCTCTTACTTTTGTTGATAATACTTTTTTGACACCACTATTCCAGAAACCACTTGAACTTGGAGCTGATGTCGTTCTTCATAGTGCTACAAAATTTATTGCTGGTCATAGTGATGTTACTGCCGGATTAGCAGTAGTAAAAGATGCAGAACTCGCTCAAAAGCTTGGATTTTTACAAAATGCATTCGGTGCTATTTTAGGGCCTCAAGATTGTTCTCTCGTACTTCGTGGCCTAAAAACATTGCATGTACGCCTCGAGCATTCAGCTAAAAATGCCAATAAAATTGCACATTATTTACAAGAGCACACTAAAGTACAAAATGTCTATTATCCTGGATTACAAACGCATCTCGGATTTGATATTCAACAATCTCAAGCAACATCAGCTGGAGCGGTCTTATCGTTTACTTTGCAGTCAGAAGATGCACTCCGCCAATTTTTGTCAAAAGTAAAATTACCCGTTTTTGCAGTTAGTTTAGGAGCGGTAGAGTCAATTCTTTCTTACCCAGCAAAAATGTCACATGCAGCACTGTCGCAAGAAGCTCGTGATGAAAGAGGGATCTCTAATTCATTACTTCGGTTATCAGTTGGCCTTGAAAATGTTGACGATTTAATATCCGATTTTGAAAATGCCCTTTCTTATGTAGAAGAACCTGTAAATGTATAGAATGAATAGAAGATATGAAATTAAGTTTTCATATCTTTTTTTATGCTGTCTACCATACTCGTTTTAGTGCTTTTCTGTCTATATAGTTCATTAAAAAATAAAATTTTTATCTATTTCCAAGTAATGGATTAATTGATATATTAAGAAATAAAAAGGAGCAAAAATAATGGATACTTGTACAGATATTTTAATCGTTATCGATTTACAAAATGGAGTATGTTATAGCGGAGAGCATTTATTTGATTTACAGAACTTACTAACAAAAGTAAATCAAAGAATTTCTTCATACAGAAAATTAAATAAACCAATCCTTTTTGTTCAATATTGTGATGATGATTTAGTACCCGAGAAAGAAAATTGGGCTATTCATACCGATCTAGATGTTCAAGAACAAGATTTTTTTGTAAGAAAAACACATGCAAATTCATTTTATAAAACAAACTTAAAAGAAATTTTAGATCAATTATCTGTAAAGCGCATTGAATTTTGTGGTGCCCAAACAGAGTACTGTATGGATGCTACGATTAAGTTTGCCCACGGACTGGGATACGAAAACTTTATGGCACAGAAAACAACCTCTACGTTGAAGAATCCTTTTATGTCCGCAAAAGAGACGATTGATTTTTACGAGAACATATGGAATCACAGGTTTTTAACGTTGCTAAAAGATGAATTTTAGAATAAATGACTAATGACTTGATTATCCTAAGATTTATCAGCTGTAATCAAATATTTCGTTATCATCATAAAGAAGCGAATTACATTCAGCTTCTTTTCTTTTAAACTGTTTTATATTCTATATATATCATTACAATTCCTTTGTCATATTATTTTAAAAATTTTGTATATTCATTTGAAAGAATAAGAAAATCATGATAAAATTGTGTTACAAATATATCTATATCTTTCAATTTTTAAAACGCATCGAAATTTTCACCCAAAAATTTTATTTTACAAAAACGTGCTAATTTACCTATTTTATTTACATCAGGGTCTCTTTTCTTACAATTTCTTTACTTTAGGACTTTTTTTCTGCAACAACTATTTTCTTTTCTTTAAATTTTTGGTATGTATAGTATGGTATAATAGCTCACACGGAGGTGGAAAAGAACATGTTAGAAACCTTTCAAAAAGAATTAGAACTATATGAAAGTAATGCAGAATTATTAAAAGTACTAGCTCATCCTGTTCGTTTATGTATCGTAAAAGGATTAATTGAGCGCGGTCCAAGCAACGTTTCTACAATGTATACTGGCTTAAACATGCCACAATCTACAATTTCACAGCATTTAGCAAAATTAAAAAGCGCTAAAATCGTTTCTAGTGAAAGAAAAGGATTAGAAATTTATTACAAAGTAGAGAACGAAACAATAATTCAACTCGTTCGCGTATTATTAGGTTAGGGACTAATAATCGAAGAAAAAGAACGTATTCTATATTTTTCATCTCATATCTTTAATATAAATATATATCATGAGAGGAAATATATAATACTACATAAGTCGTATTAAAAAACAAGACACAGTATATACTGTGTCTTGTTTTTTATATTGTTACATACTGCTCCAAATGCAAATGTTGCATATCTTTTGTATGTATAACAACATCAAACGCACTCCCTACTCCTCCATTCAAAATCATAGAACGAACTGCTCGATTTTTTTTTTGCGTTTCAGAAAAAGGATTCGTATCTTGATGGCTCGTAAGCTGTTCTAATATTCCTGCAGCTAACAAGAACTCAGATTGTTTCTTATGCCATACTGCACTCATTCCCTGCAGACTAAACATCTCAGTTAGCTCGTCCCAATGAATATGAGTAGTAAGATCCATTTCACCTGGATACGCTAGTGGGTTTCGTATTAGCTTATGCTGATAATACCCTCGCAAACTTCCTTCACGGTGTGCTGGATGCATCCATTCTTCTTTTGTGTATCCGTAATCAACTGTAATACATATACCTTTTTGAAACCATTTCGCAATTTCTTTTATATACTCCTCCATCACAATTGGTACTTCAAAACGTTGCCCTTCAGCAATATGAATATTATATTTCAATAAATATCGACCAATTCTTTTATCTAACGGCCTACATACTTCTGAAAGGTTTCCTTCCTCTGTATATGTAATACGTACTTCATACAACATACCATTTCTTTTCTCAATTATTTCAACAGGAAATGCATCAAACAACTCATTCGAAAAAAGAATTCCCTCGAAAGAATCTCCCATTTCACTATAGGAGGTATAGTACGATACATTAGAAAATGAGCCAAGTTGCTCCTGCTGTAATTTCCTATGAAAAGGGCTCACTTCAATCATTGAATAGTTTAAATCAATAAAGGTTTTTGGAGATAATTGCTTCCATTCTTGTAAAACATCATAGGCAAACTTTCCAGTTCCCCCACCAACCTCACAAATATTCGAAGCAACTTCACCATTTTCAACAAGACGAATAAAAAGTTTAGCAAAAGTTTTTGCAAAAACAGAGGATACATTGCTACTTGTAAAAAAATCCCCTTTTCTTCCAATCTTTTCACGTTCTTTCATATAATATCCATGACCTTCTGTATACAATACAAGGTTCATATACGTACTATATGAAATTGAATAATCCTTTTCTTTCCCCATCCATTCTCTTAAAATGAGCTCCATTCCCATAATGACTCCTTATTGTAAAAACGGATTATTTTCTTTTTCAAAGCCAATGCTTGTTTCTGGACCATGTCCACATAACACCGCTGTTTCATCTGGTAATACAAATAATTTCTCTTCAATACTTCCAATTAATTCAGCAAAACTTCCACCAGGCAAATCTGTTCTTCCAATGCTCATTTGGAACAATACATCTCCTGAGAATACAGCATTCGCCTCTTTACTATAATAAGAAATACTTCCTGGAGAATGTCCCGGCGTCTCAAAAATTTCAAAATTAAATGATCCAATTGTTAATGTACCTTCTGCATCAATAATATGATCCGCTGGTTTTGCTGTAATACTGCGGTTGATCATAAAAATTTGAGAGCCGTTTACAGTTGCATCTCCTAACCAATCTGCTTCTTCTTTATGTACGTATACAGGAATATAAAAAGCGTCTCTTACCGCATCAACAGCACCGATATGATCAAAGTGAGCATGTGTTAATAAAACCGCCAATGGTTTTAATTGTTCTTCTTGTAAATATGTAACGAGCTTTTCACCTTCATGACCAGGGTCAAAGATAATGCACTCTTTTTGATCGTTCATTAAAATATAAGCATTGGTTTGCAATGGGCCTAACGGCATTTGTATCCATTTCATATGAAATCTCCTCCAGTTATTAAACTTACTTTTAATGATACAACATTTCTTTCTCTGAGGAAAAGAAAGGATGCTATCTCGACAATCATTTTTAAAACATGTACAATATAAAAGAGTAAATATTCCAAAAACTCATAATAAGAAATGGGTAGACAGAGGAGGATATTGTATGGGCCTTGTTATTATTTTTACACTTGTCACTCTGTTAGCTGTATTTGCTACGCTTAGAACACTTCGTGAAAAAAACTTTTTCGCGAGCGGCTTTGCAATTGCAACTGTACTCGTTTTCGGATGGTTTACGATCATGACTGTTCTATATAACGGGTATCCACCAGCAGCTTAATTCGTTTACACTTTATTCTTCATCGAGATTTCACACAAAAAGAGGAAGGGTTCCCCCTTCCTCTTTTCATATTTCACATCTTATATCATCTTCGCTTCGTATTTGTGCTTTTTTACAAGCCAAGCTCCTCCGATAACACCTGCATCATTACCAAGTGTTGCAATAGCTAACTTCGTGCTCTTTACAGCACGTGAGAAAGCGTATTGCTCGAAATAGCGTTGAATTGGTTCTAATAGCGCATCTCCAGCTTTAGACACGCCTCCACCAATAACAATTTTCTCTGGGTTCAACGTACTAGAAAGGTTCGCTACAGCTAATCCTAAATAAGAAGCTACTTTTTCTACTACTTCGCCTGCTAATTCATCACCTTGTCCAAGTGCTTCAAAGACATCTTTTGATGTAATACGTCCTTCTTCAGCTAACATAGAACGCAACATGCTTTCTTTATTAGTCTCTTGTATTTTTTGCATAGCAACACGTACGATACCTGTTGCAGATGCTACTGTTTCTAAGCAACCAGACTTCCCGCAATTACATGGGAAAGCATTTTCTGTAACTACTGTAATATGTCCAATCTCACCAGCAGCACCACTCACGCCGTGTACAATCTCACCATTGGCGATTACACCACCACCAACGCCCGTACCAAGTGTCATGCAGATTAAATCTTTTGCACCTTCACCAGCACCTTTCCACATTTCACCAAGCGCTGCTAAGTTTGCATCATTATCAATAACAACAGGTAATCCTGTTTCTACTTCTAATAAATCTTTTAGCGGATAGTTTTTCCACCCTAAATTAACCGCTTCATAAATCATTCCAGATGCCACATGTACAGGGCCAGGAGCTCCCATACCAATACCAATTAACTTGCTCTTCAATTCGCCTAATTCTTCTAGCTTTTTATCAATTGCTTTCGCAACATCAAGTGTAATATGTTTTCCTTGCTCACCTGTATTCGTAGGGATTTCCCACTTATGTAAAATTTCACCGTATACATTAATAAATGCTAATTTAATCGTTGTACCACCAAGGTCAACACCAACTAACCATTTCTCTTCCATGTTGCTTACCTACCTTTATCTAATTCTTATTTAGCTCTTTTTGAATTTCTTGCTTCAATAAAAATAAAGCTGTTTGATAGTCTTGTGGATCGATTAGCTGTGATTGATTTAATTCACGCAATTCATCTTGCATTAATTGTAAATCTGCAATTCGATCTCCCGTATAAATAATCGTACCAAATTTCTTTAGCAATTGCTGAATATCATAAATAGATACCATTTCATCACCCTCTATGCTCGCTTACTATAAAAAATTATAATAAGAAAACGTTCACATATTTTATTATAATCAAGAAGAAAAAGTCTCGTCAATTTTTATTTGTCTAGACAAGCTCATTTATGAGCATTGTTCCTTTTTCTGTAATAATTTTTTCTATATTTTTATCAAATGGCTCTACCGGAATGTGTTTTACCATTTGAAAACCATACGCTAATGATAGCGTTTTCCCTTTATAATGCACGAGATAACGATCATAATAGCCACCGCCGTACCCAATTCGCTCTCCTCGTTCTGTATAAGCTACGCCCGGCACAATTTGAAGATCAATTCCATCCACATTCACTTCTTCCGTAAGCCCGGGAATCGGTTCGCGTAAATTCATATACACCGTTTCTAATTGATCAAAATTATTAATTTGCCGGAAGGACATCGTTCTTGTTCCTTTATTACACTTAGGAACTACAACTTTCTTTCCTTCTTCCCAAGCTTTTTCAATAATAGGATATGTATTCACTTCATTTTCCATTGAAAGAGTAATTCCAATTGTTTTAGCTTCAACCCACTCTTTTTGCGCATACAGCAAAAATGCAATCTGTTCTGATAAAGTTGTATACTGTTCTTCTGATAAAGAATTCATGTGTTCTATTATTTGTTTACGCAAACGCACTTTCTCTTCTTTCACACATTTCCCCCCTACAGTGACACTTTTCTCTATGATGATAGTGTATCACTTTTAACATAGGAATCGAATAAAAAAAGAAACAGTAGGAAAATATTCCTACTGCTTACTTTGTTTCACGGTGTAACGTAGACTTCTTGTCACGCTTGCAATACTTTTTAAGCTCGATACGCTCAGCGTTGTTACGTTTATTTTTCTTTGAGATATAGTTACGATCTCCGCATTCTGTACATGCTAGAGTAATATTCACACGCATTCTTATTTCCCTCCAGTACTAATAACTTAAATCAGACTATACTATAATACCACTTTTAAAATAAAAATTCTACACCTTTTGATATTGTCTAATTTTTTCTATAAGATTTTTCATGTTTTCCCTTGCTATTACTGGGTTTCTAGCATGTGAATACACTAAAAATTTTGGTTGTTTTGTGTCAGAAACGATATAAGACCACTCTTTTTCAGTATATTTGAACTGTACTCCTTCAAATATACCTTCTCCCTTCCTTTCTATATCATCCAATAATTTCCTCATAATTTCCCCTTTTTCATTCCATGAACATACCACTTCATCATAAAGTAAATAGAGCGGCGGTGATTGCTCTACTATGCTGAGAAACGTTTTTCCTTGCAATGCTATTAGCTCGAATAATTTTCCAATTCGATATAAAATATCTCGCTTCCACCTTACTTGAAACGACTTTCTTTCATCCTGCGTATAAAATAGAAGATAACATTCTCCTAACTTCAAAGACATCGGGTAAATATTTCCTGTCGATTCGAGTAAGAAATCCGGAATATCTACCTCTTCCAAATCTGTACCCTGGTAAATATTACTATGTTTATCGTATAACTCGAAATGATTTCCTTGCTCAGAAAACATAAGAGCCATATTCGCTTTACTTGATTTCATCAAAGCTTTCACATGATCTTTTTGTTCGCTTGCATAAATCCATGTAACTGTACAACCAAGTCTTTGCAGAAAGAGCATAAGTAAATGTTGCAACGTATCATTTCTCTTATTAATAAGAAGATGAAACTTCTGCATCTGTATTTTCTCGATATCAATATGCTCCAATATAACTTCTATATACTCATTCATAGAAACATGAACCAGCTCATTACGCCCCATTTCTTTCTCATGTACGTAATAAAACAATTCGGACATATATACTTGTTCTATCTCTTTTTGCTGCTTATACGTTAACGGCATGCCAGCTTGACTGTATAACTTTATAACAATCTCATTCTCATTCTCCACTTGAATGAAAACACCACCTGCACATTGCAAATGATGAACACTATATTGAAAAAGTGACTCGTTCATTTCTTTACATTCCATCGTATGAATCCCTATACCATGAATAGCATGTAAAAATAAATTTTTATAAGAGGTTGTTTCTATATTTTCTTGACTTCCAATTAATATACTCTCTCCTTTTGTAAAAAGAGATCCATACGCCATCGCAATCTTCACGATAAACTGGGGAGTAATTTCAACATTCCCTCTTCCTACAATGCGGCTTTTTTGTAACCAACCTGCACTCATTTCACTCTCTTGAATACCAGCTGCTCCTACTATCGAATGACTATCAATGGCCTTATAAGGCCATAGTTTTCCTTTTTGCTTAATTACCGTGCTTCTCCCAATATGACAGTGATCCGCTACAACGCTTTTTTGAAACAGTGTAACGTCATCTTCAACTATTGTACGCTCTCCTATTGTCGTTTCTAATAGTTCACAATACTTCCCAATGTGGGCATTTGCAAAAACAATACTTTTTTGAAGATGAGAATAATTTGAAACGATACTATTTTTCCCAATAATAGAATATGGCTCAATTACAGCTCCTGTACCAATCTTTGCTCCTTCTCCAATAAAAGAGGGGCCATGAATTTTCGTCCCTTTGCCAATCGTCACCCCTTCTCCCATCCATACCATCGGTAATACTTCCGTATAAGGAATAGGTACTTGTAACTTTTTCGTTAACAAATCAAATTGTGCTTGTCGATATTGATTAAATGTGCCGATATCTAACCAATAACCTTCTGACAAATATGCGAATAACACATTTTTATTTGCCAATAACGGAAACACATCATGACTAAAATCAAAAAATTGCCTAGGCGGTATGTAAGAAAAGATTTCTGGCTCCATAATATATATGCCTGTATTCACAACATTAGAGACTACCTCATTCCAGCCCGGCTTTTCTATATATCGTGTAACCTCCTGGTCTTTATTCATTACAACCAATCCAAATGAGAGTGGATTTTCTACTTCTTTCACAAACATTGTTACTATTCTTTTCTTTTGTTCATGAAACCTAATTCCTTCTGATAATTGAAAGTCAGTTAATGCATCCCCACTTATCACAACAAATGTTTCATCTAAAAATTGTTCTGCTTGTTTAATACTCCCTGCTGTACCAAGCGGAGGAGAGTCTTCAAAATAATACAAGTTAACTCCCCATTTACTACCATCACCAAAATATTGCTTAATGGTCGTACTCATATATTGAACAGTAATTGCAATTTCACGAATACCATGCTGGCGTAATAACTCAATATTGTATTCTAAAACTGGTTTTTCTAATAATGGTAACATCGGCTTTGGAGTATTACATGTTAATGGTCTAAGGCGTCTTCCTTTTCCTCCAGCTAAAATAACCCCCTTCATATACTTCAGCCTCCACTTATATAATGTTCAGTAGCTCCATATACCATATGTATATTCTCTATCCCACATGAACTAGCAGCATAAACTTGATTAGTTAAACGAATCCTCATTTAAAAGACCCTATAATTAAATGTCCCACCTATAAAAACGTACGGTTCAAACTCAAAGAAAGCGCTTACTATTAATTGATAAATAATACTTATTAACGAACAACATATATACTAATTTTCCCATTACATTATGATACATCTTATCATCATAAACTAAAGGAAACAACGAGCTTTTTTTGTCATGTTTTGACTAAAAAAAGCAGGTGATTTCTCATCACCTGCTTTAATTCCTACTCATTCAATAAATAATGCTTTCCTTTTACTAAATAAAAGACATTTTCAGCAATATTTGTAATATGATCTGCTACACGCTCAATATATCTCGCCACAAATGATAATTGTGTAATTTGCGTAATTGCTTCTGGTTGTTCCGGAACTGAAGATATAAACTCACGAATTGATTTTCCATATATTTCATCAACAGAATCATCCATTTCAGCGATTTGTTTCGCAAAAGTTAAATTTTCTTGTTCATATGCTTCTAACGCTAAATGCAACATTTCATTTGCAATCGCAAACATTTCATCCAGGTTGTGCAAACTAACAGCCACTTCTTTTTCCCCAAGACGAATTGTAGCCTTTGCAATATTAACAGCATGATCTGCAATACGCTCTAAATCTGTCGCTGTTTTAATTGAAATAAAGATCCTTCTTAAGTCACTTGCTACAGGTTGCTGCTTCGTAATAAGCATAAGTGCAAGATCGTTTATTTCCTCTTCTAAATTATCCATGCGGTAATCACCATCAATGACCTCTAACGCTTTCTCTACATCCCTTGTATGCAGACCTTCCATAGCAATCAATAAAGCCGCATTTGCTAATTCTCCAAGCTCGATTACCTTTTGCTGTAACACTTTTAAATCACCTTGAAACTGTTCTCTTACCATTTTTTCTTCCCCCTCAATATTATGTGCCATTATATATAAAGTGAAACTTTAATCAACCCTCATCAATCGGGCTTTTACAGGCGGCCCGCCATCTAACTTCTTTGCTTTTGTTGAATTTTGAAATCCGGTCTTACTGCCCGCAAATAGCGGGATAAATCTCCTACATAGCCTCTTACGCTTGTAATAAAACTTAAAATAAGGGAAGTATTACTTCCCTATTAAAGTGAGATAAAAATAAGAAATGCCCTCTGTTAAGAGGGCATTTTCTCTTAGCTTTGCGACGATATCAGCCAAAGCGACCTGTAATATAATCTTCTGTACGCTTATCTGAAGGAGTCGTAAATAATTTGTTTGTATCTGTATACTCCACAACTTCCCCGCTTAAGAAGAAAGCAGTTTTGTCTGAAATACGCGCTGCTTGTTGCATATTATGCGTTACGATAACAATACTAAAGTCTTTCTTTAACTCTTGAATTAATTCTTCTACTTTTAATGTTGAAATTGGATCTAATGCCGATGTTGGCTCATCCATTAAAATAACGTCTGGCTCAATAGCTAAGCAGCGTGCGATGCATAGACGCTGTTGCTGTCCACCAGATAAACCGTATGCATTATCGTGCAAACGATCTTTTAATTCATCCCAAATCGCTGCTCCACGTAAACTTTTTTCAACAATTTCATCTAATGTCTTTTTGTCACGAATACCATGGATTTTTGGACCGTATGCTACATTCTCATAAATAGATTTTGGAAATGGATTTGGCTTTTGGAACACCATTCCTACATGTGTTCTTAATTCTTCAACTGGATATGATTTATCAAATATATTGCGTTCTCTATATTCAATTACACCTGTAGTTCGAACGATCGGTACTAACTCTACCATGCGATTTAACGTTTTTAAGTACGTTGATTTACCACAGCCACTTGGACCGATAATGGCTGTAACTTCATTCTCATGAATACTTAAATTAATATCTTTTAAAGCATGGTCTTCCCCGTACCATAAATTTAAGTTTTTCGTATCAAATACTACTTTCTTTGGCGCAGTCTCGATTTTCTCTTCGTTTTTCACCTGTACATTTACTACTGTTGCTACCATTTGAATTCCCCTTTCATCCACTTCCAACTTATTTTCGATTTCGTAACCATAAAACAAATATATTGATAAATAGCAACAAACCTAACAAAACAATCATCCCAGCTGCTGCTACATACTGAAATTCTTCTTGTGGCCTACTCATCCAATTAAAAATTTGGATTGGTAAAACTGTAAATCTATCAAACATACTAAATGGAACATAATTCGCAAACGCAAGTGCCCCGATCACTAATAGTGGTGCTGCTTCTCCAATTGCTCTTGATATCGCTAACGTACAGCCCGTTATAATCCCTGGAAAAGCATATGGCAATACAATTTGATACATCGTTTGCCACTTCGTAGCACCTAATCCGTAAGAACCCTCTAATAATACACTTGGTACTGATCGGATTGCTTCTTGACTCGCCACAACAACTGTTGGTAAGACGAGTAAACTCATCGTCAGTGCTGCTGCAACTATACTCTCTCCTAAATGAAGAGCATATACAAAAATAGTTAAACCAAGCAATCCAAATACAACGGATGGTACTCCTGCTAACGTTTGATTATTAATCTCTACTATTTTTTTAAATAGAGATTCCTTCGCATATTGCTCTAAATAAAGAGCTGTTCCAACTCCAAATATAAAAGAAACAGGTATAACAATACTCATAAATAATATTGTCCCTGACAAAGCTGCAGCAATACCAGCTTCTTTCGGATTACGTGAAGCGAAATTTGTAAAGAAATCTATTGAAAGATAACTTATGCCTTTTTCAACAATTTGAAACAGTAACACAGACAAAATTACGATTGAAAATAAAATTGCTATATAAAATAACAATTTGTAAATTCGATCTTTTAAAAAGCGTGATGCCATGTTTTTTTGTATTTTATTATGATTCAACATTCGCATATTATGTCATCCTCCTAAAACGGCGCATAATAGACTGCGAAATGATGTTCATAATAAAAGTAAACATAAATAAAGTTGCACCTACAGCATACATGCTGTAATACGTAACCGTTCCATGCGGAGCATCACCTAAACTTACTTGCACAATATAGGCTGTTAACGTTTGAATAGAATGTGTCGGATCAAGCGATACATTTGGTGTGGATCCTGCTGCAATTACAACGATCATCGTTTCACCAATTGCACGAGAAGCCGCTAATATAATTGCTGCCATAATCCCTGTAAAAGCGGACGGAAACACCACTTGTTTTACCATTTCAAACCGCGTCGCTCCGAGTGCTAATGAAGCTTCTTTCGTCCCTTTCGCCACAGATCTCATCGCGTCTTCAGATAGAGATGCAACTGTAGGCATCATCATAAATCCGATAACGATTCCTGGACTAATCGCATTAAAAAACTGTAAATCTGGTATAATCCTTTGTAAAAGCGGTGTAACAATTGTTAATGCAAAAAAACCGTATACAATTGTCGGGATACCTGCTAATAGCTCTAACATCGGCTTTAATATTTTCCGTGCACTATTTGAAGCATATTCGCTTAAAAATACAGCACACGCTAAACCGATAGGAATTGCCACAAACATAGCAAGCGCTGTTACAAGGAACGTTCCACATATAAGTGGTACTATACCAAATTTAGGATCTTCAAAAAATGGTAACCATTCTTTCTCCGTCAAAAAGGAGTATAGTGATATTTTTTGAAAAAACATGATTGTTTCATTAGAGAGCGTAAAAACAATTCCAAGTGTCGTCACAATAGAAACGCTAGCAATTATTTTTAGTAATAAAGGTACTATTCGATTGATTCGCTGCGTTTTTTTTCTTTGCTTTTTATTTCTTTCAATCAAATGTTGTACAGAAAATGTAATTTGATTTTTGTCATTATGAGCCAAAGATGAAAACCCCTTTCCACCCTGACATTACCTTTTTATTTCTGTTAACATACGCAGCTGTTCATTGTATTTTTCTTTTCGCAATTTTACATAACCGACCTCTTCAGCGAGGTTACCAACATGCTGAATCATAAACTCAACATAGTTTGCTACATTCATTTTATTTCGGATAGATGCATTATTCACATAAGTAAGTAGCGGCCTAGATAACGGCTTATATTTACCTGATTGAATGGTCTCTTTCGTCGGAAATACACCATTTACTTTTATTGCTTTCACCTTATCTCGATTAGCCATATAATAAGCATATCCTACAAAAGCAATGGCATGTTTATCATTCATTACCCCTTGCATAATAACTTGATCGTCTTCAGACAAAGAGACTTTTTTTACAATGCGATGATTTTGTAAGATGACATTTTGAAAATAATCATACGTACCAGAGTCTACGCCTGGTGCATAAAAGTTCACTTGTTCACGTGGCCATGTTGAATGAATTTGTGACCATCGCTTCTCACTTCCATCTTCACTCCACAGTAGACGTAACTCGTCTACTGACATATCGTCTACCCATGTATTGTGCCAATTCACAACAATTGTAAGACCATCGTTAGCCACCTCAAAAGGTGTGAATTGAATAGAATTTTTCTTCATTTCATTTTTCTCGACTTGTTTCATTACTCTCGAAGCATTATTTATATCTACTTCTCCTTTACCGAAACGATTAAATCCTCCCCCAGTTCCAGAAATACTGATGGAAATTTTCACGTCTGGATGCACCTTTGTATATTCCTCCGCTACTGCTTCTATAATAGGAAAAACCGTTGAGGATCCATCAACTCTCACTTCTCCCGTATTATTTAAAGCAAATGCAGTAGACATTTCAAAACAGAGGAACCATATTGATAGTACGAAAATTTTAATCGGTGTACGCATCCATTTCACGTGTTCTTCCTCCTAGAAGTAACCGGAAATAACAGGATTACAGATATAAGAATACTGCTAAACTATTAATTCGGTTTTAATTGTTTGTAAAAGTTTTGTAAAGTTCCACAAAGATCAACATACGATACAATTTTAATCAGTAGTAGCTATTCATTTTCTCTGATGATTTCCCTATAAAACAGTTATCCCCTATCTCATCATATACAAGTATCATTTATACGGCCGCGTGTTTTTCAGTGTTGTATACTTGTCCACATTTATTACACGATATGCATAAACCATAAAAAAAAGCACACTATCTTTTCAGATAGTGTGCTTTTTTACAATTTTTTTATTCATCATCTTGATCTTTATTTTTATTGTCTTTGTCATCTTTTGGAGTTTCACCATTTACTTCTTTGTTTTTCAAATCAAAGTAAGCGTCCATAATTTCACGACCAATATATCCATTAATACCAGTCTTATCATCATGTACCCACGGAACGACAACAGAGAATGCTACTTCTGGATCTTCAAGTGGCGCATAACCTACTAATGTTAGGTTATATGTTTCCACACGTTCACCGTTTGCCTTTCTACCAATCTCTTTATCTCCGCCATACACAGTTTGCGCGGTACCTGTCTTCCCTGCCGCTTTATATTTTGCACCTGTAAAGTATTTTGTAGCTGTACCACCTGAATCATTATACACTTGTCTAAATCCTTCTTGAACACGTTTAATTTGCGATTCTGGCATATCAACACGATTTAATACTTTCGGTTCCATAGATTGAACAACTTTCCCAACTTCATCTGGTTTCACTGCTGGTTGACGAATTTCTTTTACAACTTGTGGTTGCATACGATATCCGCCATTGGCAATCGTCGAAATATATTGCGCTAATTGAAGCGGTGTATACGTATCATACTGTCCAATTGATAAATCTAGTAAGAAACCTGGTTGACTACTTCTACCCATCTGACCAGCAGATTCATTGGGTAAATCAATTCCTGTTTTTACACCCAGTCCAAACTGTCCGAAATAATAACGCATCGTATCAAATGCTTTTTGAGGTATATCTAACGTACCACCTCTCACATATGGAACACCAGCGATATTCATCGCTGTTTTAAACATATAAACGTTAGAAGACATTTTTAAAGCTGTAAGGTCATTAATATATCCCATCGTTTTCCAAGACGACTTCGTAGGTGTACCTTTTAATTTAATTGGTTCATCCAATTGTACTGCCCCTGGTTGAATCGCACCAGTTTGATATCCAGTAAGTACTGTTGCACCTTTTACAGTTGACCCCATCGGATAAGAACTTGTCATGGTACCTAATGCAAAGTCATTTACTTTCGTTTGACCATCTTCATTAACTAATTGTTTCCCAGCCATGGATAAAACTTCACCATTTTTCGGATTCATCATTACAACGAATGCGCGATCTAAAAGAGGTTCGCTTCCTTTAAATCTCATTAAATTATTCGCAAGAATATCTTCTACACGCTTTTGTAATTCCATATCAATTGTTAAGTTCAAGTCATTACCACTTTGCCCTTTTGATACATTAATCGTTTCTAAAATATTACCGTTTTTATCTGTAACATTTCTAACTTCTGCTTTCGTACCGTGCAGGCTATCTTCATACTGTTGTTCAAGATAACTTTTGCCTACTCGATCATTCCGATTATAATCACGGACAAGATAGTAATCTAGTCTTTCTCTCGGTAAGCCTTCATCAGATGTCGACACCCCACCAAGTACACTTCGGAATAAATCATCGTACGTATATTTTCGATCCCAATCAACATTCGTATCTACACCTGGTAATGCTGCTAGGTTTTCACTAATAATCGAATATTCCTTTTCTGTAGCATCCTTTTTAATAACTTGAGGTGTCATTGCATATCCGCCGTCCATCTTACTTTTAATCGCTAATATTTCTAGGTCTTTTGCGGATAATTGATTAATCTCTTCTTCTGTTACACGACTTCGCTGACGCTCGTCTAATTCTTTATCATCAATTTTTTTATCTTTAAACTCTTGACGATCTTTATTCGTAATTTTTTCTTTAGCTTCCTCTTTATGCATAGCAAGCCAATAATCTTTTTTATCGCGATCTGTTAATTTATCTGTCGGTACTTCAATCAAATCTGCTAGCTTTTTCGCTGTTTCTAAGCGATCCTCTGCCGTTGATCCTTTCATTTTTGTAAATGTAATAGTACGAATGGCTGCATTATCTACTACAGGTCGCCCATAACGGTCAAATATTTTCCCACGCGGTACAGGATTACTTATCGTTGAGTTTTCTTTCTTCTCCACTTCATTCTTATATTCTTCACCGCGAACAATTTGTACATATCCGAGCCTTACAATAACCGCGGAGAACATTAAAAACACACAGAAAAACAGCACGTTTAACCGAAAAGGAACGTGGGTCTTTTTCTTATTTTGCTTCTGCTTCTTGCTCATACAAACCCCCTCTACCAACAGCTATGTAATGTGAAAGGGACACCTTCATACAGGTGTCCTCACTGCTGTTTTACATCTTTTTCTATTCTAGCATAAAACAAACGAGAAGTTAACCTTCTGGTTCAGTTTGATTCTGCGTAGTTCCTTGCGTTACAACACTTGTTTTATCTGCATTTTCCCCATCATATTTGACATTTTTAACTGCAAAATAAATAAGAAAATGTCCAGCACCTAAAATACATAATAAGTAAGGTAAACTTTTTTCAGGTGGAAAGAATAGTACAGCACATAAAAAACTTAAAATGGAACAGATTCTTCCGGCATTTAACCATAACTCCCGGACAACGACATATTCCACACGCCATTCTCTCGCATTTTTAGCTCTACCAATTACGTCATATGTCATTGACCCGTATGGAACAAGTAAAATAGGATATGCAACCGCAATACATGCCGCATAAATAAGTAATTTCGTGTATGTAACATTGAAAATAACTAAAAAGACGACAGCATATAAAATAATGCCCCCAAGTAAAATTGCTTTTTTTCGCCACTCTTTCTTTAACATGCGAGCGACCAAGTAATAACATACAAAGGATACAGCAGAGTTCACTAAACTATATTTCCCTAATGCGAACTCACTATTAGTTGCTAAATACACATATACTGAAATGACAAAAATAAACGTTCCTTCTCTCAATCCTTGGACAAAATGAGCTCGTGTAATCTTTCCCCAATTTTTATCAACTCTTCGTTCTTTCAATACTTGCACAATTTCATAACGCCCTTCACATTCTCTTTTAGATAAAAAGAAACTTAAGACGACAGCAATTGCAAATAAAACTAATGAAAGAAAGAATATAACAGTATAACCACTCCATTTCTCCATGCGTGAAATTGTGTATCCTGCTGCTATTGGTCCAATCATCCCAGAGAAAGATGTAAGAAGTCCAAGAAATCCATTAAAGAAATCTCTTGTTTCTGGTTCTGTAATTTCAAATGTCAATAAGTTAAAAGCCAACCAGTAAAAACCGTATCCTACTCCTAAAAGAGCCCCCATTAATAAAATATACTGAGAAGCACTTTTTCCAGCCACTAAAACAACGATAAAAAAAATTGCGAGCGTTCCTACTCCTATTCGTAATAAAATCGAGCGATCGATACGTTTCGCTAATTTCCCCCCTACAAGAAATGTGAGAGGCTGTAATACAACGCTGGCCAAATTATACAAGCCAAGATTCACATAATTTTGTGTTTGCTTCCATAAATAAATATTTACAAACGTATTCGATAAAGAAATTGCGAGCGTGTATAAACCTCCTATAAGGAGCAATAACACTAAATCCCGATTCACTTCAACGTCACCAATTATATGTTTCCACTTCATACACAACTCTCCTTTACTTCATGTTCTAGTCTTCCAAAGACAAGCCCAATTATGTAAAAGGAAAGCATAGAAAAAAGCTAGGGGCTCTCCCCTAGCTTTTTCTATATTTATTACGATTATTTTGCTTCTTGGTAACGTTTTTCAGCAGCGTTCCAATCTACAACGTTCCAAAATGCGCCGATGTAGTCTGGACGACGGTTTTGGTAGTTTAAGTAGTAAGCGTGCTCCCAAACATCTAAACCGATAACTGGAGTTTTACCTTCAGTTAAAGGAGAATCTTGGTTTGGAGTGCTTGTTACTTCTAACTCACCATTGTTTACTACTAACCAAGCCCAACCAGAACCGAAGCGAGTTGCGCCAGCTTTTGCGAATTCTTCTTTGAATGCATCGAAGCTACCGAATTTCGCTTCAATTGCAGTTGCAAGTTCACCTACAGGTTGTCCTCCGCCGTTTGGAGATAAGATTGTCCAGAAGAATGTATGGTTAGCGTGTCCGCCACCATTGTTACGTACTGCTGTACGGATCGCTTCTGGTACTTCGTTTAAGTTTGCAACTAATTCTTCTACGCTTTTGTCAGCTAATTCTGCATGACCTTCTAAAGCAGCGTTTAAGTTTGTAATATACGTGTTGTGATGTTTTGTATGATGGATGTTCATTGTTTCTTTGTCAAAGTGAGGCTCTAAAGCATCATACGCATAAGGTAAATTTGGTAATTCGTGTTTTGCCATTGTTATATTCCTCCCAGTTTATGTATTGCCACTTAGTGACATACAACTTCATTCTACCCTAATTGCCATAGGGTGCAAACAAATAAATCACATTGTCTTGCTATCATTAAAGTAGCAAAATTCCCACTTCTTTTCAATTAAAATGCTCATATATTCCGTAAAAAAAGCTTCCTTCTACAAGGAAGCTTCCTGCTAACATAATAAACATGCGAAATGGATATGGACCCTGTAGGACTCGAACCTACGACCGGACGGTTATGAGCCGTCTGCTCTAACCAGCTGAGCTAAGGGTCCACAATTATGTATGTAACAACATATCAAATAAAGGAATTCCTATCGGATATGCCCTTTAAGAAAGGTAAGATAAATTTACCATATAGAAAAGAAAAGTGTCAATTGTATTTTTCTTATTTAAAAGAAGAAAGTTAATAAAAAGAAATTTAGTTATCTCCACTATATGTAAATATAATATATCTTGAGATTCTCTAGATTCCTACGTTACAATGATTTTATACATACATAAAGGAAGTGAATCTATGTCCATATTTACCCAATTCGTAAAAAGCATATACTCGCCTAAAGATATGGCGCTATTCCGTTTTCAAAAAATCGGTAAAACCATTTTGTATATTATGCTACTTTGCTTAATTACTACTATTCCAAGAACTTTTTTGTACGGTAGTTTTATCCAAGATGGTGTAGGCATGGTAAATCAAGTCATCGATAAAGATTTACCTGACTTTAAGATTGAAAATGGCGAACTAAAAGCCGATATTGATCAACCCATTGAAAAAGAAGAAGGAAATGCACTTTTCGTATTTGATCCAAATTCAACAGACCTAGAAAAATATCAAAATAAAACAGGTTTATTTGTTTTAAAAGATAAAGTAGTCTCTATGGGAAATGGTCAAACACAAACGTATTCTTATAACGATTTGTTAGGTGCATCTCTTGAGAAAAAAGATCTACAAGAATTTATTTCTTTATTCGATAATATTTATCCAATTTTATTATTCGTTATCGGATTCTTAGTGTACCTATTCCAATTATTCATCACTTTTGTAGGCGTGACCTTACTTGCGTTCATCGGTTCTGCTATGAGCGGTCAACGTAAACTATCCTATAAACAAGTTTGGACACTAACTGCATACAGCTACACAATCCCAACCATTTTCTTCATGATTATGGACTTATTCAAAATCGTCGTACCTGGGGCAACATTCATTTATATCGCTGTTGTTTTAATCGTTCTATACTTAACGATTAAAGAGGTACCCCAACCGAAAGAAAAATAAAAAAATGCCTAAATAGGCATTTTTTTTTTGGACAAGCATATATTCCTAGCAAAGGAGTGAAGAATATGAAGAGGTTAGGTATATTCCTATTCGTGCTTGTTCTCGGTTATGTATTTTATTACGATATAAAAATCGGTACTTTACCGATGTTAAGTTCATATAAAAAAACAACCTCTGCCCAAACGATTAAAAAAGAGAACGCAGACAACCAACAAAATAAAGAGAATAAAACAGAAAAAGAAACGGATACATCCTATAAAACAATTGAAGTAAAAACTGGTGAGACAGTTCTTTCTATTACAGAACAAATTAACAAGAAAAAAATTCCTTCCATAGAAAAAGTCATTGACGACTTTAAACTATTAAACAAAAGTACATCTGCTACAAAAATCCAAATTGGAAAGTCTTATAAATTCCCGTTATATCAATAAGCTATCACTTAATCCTTGTCAATTACATAAAGGCGCTGATACAATAGTAAAAGTGAAACCGAGCACTTCGGTTTCTATAGCCCTATATCACGTATACTATCATTGATATGAGGGACTAAATAAGAAACTTCTTTTATAAGGAGAGCGATCTATTCGTGAATGAAATGACTCATCGTACAAAAACACGTCCAGTTAAAGTCGGTAATTTAACAATCGGCGGTAATAATGAATTAATTATACAAAGTATGACAACAACAAAAACACATGATGTTGAAGCAACAGTTGCTGAAATCAAGCGTTTAGAAGAAGCCGGCTGTCAAGTCGTCCGCGTTGCCGTTCCAGATGAACGCGCAGCAGATGCTATTGCTGATATAAAAAAACAAATCAACATTCCACTTGTTGCTGATATTCATTTTGATTATCGCCTTGCTTTAAAAGCAATTGAAGGTGGCATTGATAAAGTACGTATCAATCCAGGTAATATTGGTCGTCGCCATAAAGTAGAAGCTGTTGTAAATGCAGCAAAAGAGCGCGGTATTCCAATCCGTATTGGTGTAAACGCCGGTTCATTAGAGCGTCACATTTTAGAAAAGTACGGGTACCCAACTGCAGATGGTATGGTTGAGAGCGCGCTACATCATATTAAAATTTTAGAGGACTTAGATTTCCACGATATTATCGTATCTATGAAAGCCTCTGATGTTAACTTAGCAATCGAAGCATACGAGAAAGCTGCTCGCGCTTTTGATTACCCATTACATTTAGGTATTACAGAATCTGGAACATTGTTTGCTGGAACTGTAAAAAGTGCCGCTGGTCTTGGAGCAATCTTAAGTAAAGGCATCGGAAATACACTACGTATTTCATTAAGTGCTGATCCAGTTGAAGAAGTAAAAGTTGCTCGTGAATTATTAAAATCATTCGGTCTTGCGTCTAACGCAGCGACACTTATCTCTTGTCCAACTTGTGGTCGTATTGAAATCGATTTAATTAGCATCGCTAACGAAGTGGAAGAATACATCTCTACACTTCAAGTACCAATTAAAGTTGCAGTACTTGGTTGCGCTGTAAATGGCCCTGGTGAAGCTCGTGAAGCTGATATCGGTATTGCTGGTGCACGTGGAGAGGGATTATTATTCCGTAAAGGGCAAGTCGTTCGTAAAGTACCAGAAGAAACAATGGTAGAAGAACTGAAAAAAGAAATCGACGTAATTGCTGCTGAAATGGCTGCTGAACGAGAAAAAGAAAAAGAGACACAAGAACAATAAAAAGAAGGTTGCCACAATATTTGTGAGCAACCTTCTTTTCTACGTAAAAAAGCTCGTCAGTTATATAACCGACGAGCTTTTACTTTGCACATTTTGGACAACGACCATATATTTCAAACTTATGACCCGTTACTTCATAACCAGTAAAATCTTTATTCATAAAATCCATTGGGCAGGAAGTAATCTCTTTCGTCCCCCCACAATCCAAACAAATAAAATGATGATGATGTTCCATAATAGAACAAGTAAAACGAAAATGTTTTTCACCATTTAATTCCGTTTGTTCTAAAACACCAATCTCAGCAAAAACTGTTAAGTTACGATAAATCGTATCAAAACTAAGCCCTGGATAGTCGTCTTTCATATGCTCTAAAACGTCTTTCGCAGTTAAATAACGATTATGTGCTGCAAATAATCTGAGCATCTCTTCTCTTTTTCCAGTATGTTTGTATCCTTTTTCTTTCATTAGGCGTAAAGCTTCCGTTAGATTCATACCTATCCCTACTTTATGCAGTTTTTTTCTTCTTCCATAAAATCGCACCGATTAAAATAAGAACTGCTATCATAACAATTGTACCACCTGGCGCTAAATCAAGTTGATACGAAGCAAACATTCCACCAATAACTGCAATTTCACCAAATAAAATGGAAAAGAAAATTGTTTGTTTAAATCCTTTAGCAATACGAATACTCGCTGCAACTGGCAACGTCATTAATGATGATACGAGAAGAACCCCTACTACACGCATTGATACTGCAATGACAAGAGCAACTAATATAATGAAAATAAAGTGAATCCATTTCGCTCTTAAACCAGTTGATACTGCGTATTCCTCATCAAATGATAGTAGAAACAGCTCTTTATATAATAAAATAATTGTCGCAACAACAACAATTGCTACAATCCCAATAATAATTAAATCCGTACTTGTTACAGCACTAACACTACCAAATAAATAACTAAATAAGTCTGTGTTAAATCCATTTGCAAGTGAAATGAAAATAACTCCAACTCCCATCCCTGCCGAAAGGATAATCGGAATTGCTAATTCTTGATAGTGCTTATATACAGTTCTTAACTTTTCGATTAGTAGCGCTCCACCAATTGAAAAAATCATCCCCATATATAAGGGGTTTAAAAATCCACCTGTAAAAATGGTTTTTTCAAGTAATAAACTTGCTGCAATACCTGATAAAGTCACGTGACTTAATGCATCCGCAATAAGAGATAAACGACGAATAACAACAAACACACCAATTAGCGGTGCAACAAGTCCAATTAAAATACCTGCGTATAAAGAATTACGTAAAAAGTCATATTGTAAAAAATCTTGTATCATTATATCCTCCCGTGATGCTCATGTTCGTGTTCTAAACGATGAACATGATGTCCATATAAGACGGACATTTCTGCATCTTCTAACTCTCGGAACTTCTCTACATTTCCATGGAAATGTAGATGTTGGTTTAGGCATGCAACATGTGTTACTTTTTCGGTAACAGCTCCCATATCATGAGTAACAAGAATTAATGTGATTCCCAACCTTTTGTTTAAATCCTCTAATATTTCGTAAAAACTTTCCACATTTTTTACATCAATTCCAACAGTAGGCTCGTCTAAAATAAGCAATTCAGGATCACTAACGAGCGCACGAGCAATAAATACACGCTGTTGCTGTCCACCAGAAAGCTCTCCAATGTTACGACCTTGAAACTCACTCATCCCTACATCAGCAATTGCTTTTTCTACCTTTTTCTTATCTTCTTTTGTGAAAAAGCGAAAAAGCCCTTTTTTCGAAACAAGTCCCATTGACACAACTTCAGAAACAGTTGCTGGAAAACCAGAATTGAAACTATTTGCCTTTTGGGATACATAACCAACTTTGTTCCATTCCTTAAACTTCTTACTATCAACGCCAAACACGCGAATGCTTCCTTCTTTTGGCTTTAAAACGCCTAATAAACACTTAAGTAAAGTTGATTTACCTGAACCATTCGGTCCCACTAAACCTAAAAAAGCTCCCTTCGGAACTTGCAAATTAATATTTTCTAACACATTCCGATCTTCGTATCGGAATGTTAAACCTTCAATCTCTAATATATTATTCATAGCATCTCACCTATTTTAATTCAGAATGATTCCGATTTATATCTATTTGAATTATAGTACAGCTTATTATAGTTGTAAACCAATCTGCCTAAAATATATCTATTTTTTCAAGAAACCTTACTATTATAACAAAAAGCAGAGAAAAATTCTCTGCTTTCGAAAAATATTCCTATAAATTTTTAGTGAATAGCCGATTTAAACTTACCACCATTTGTCTCTTGCGTGTTCATAATCGTCACAAACGCATTTTCATCAATTTCATGCACAATTGATTTTAACTTCGTCACTTCTAGACGCGTTACAACTGCATAAATAACTTCTTTTTCTTTATCCGTGTAACCACCTTTTGCTACCAGCTTTGTAGTTCCACGGCCAAGACGATGCAAAATCGCGTTTGATACTTCCTCGTATTGATCAGATACAATTAAAACCGCCTTCGTTTCATCTAGCCCTTGAATTACTGTATCGATCGTTTTAAATGCAATATAGTAGGTCATAACAGAATACATCGCTTGTTCCACACCAAACACAAATGCTGCCCATGCAAAAATAAATAAGTTCACAAACATTACGAATTCACCAACAGAGAACGGTAATTTCTTCGTTAATAAAATCCCCATAATTTCAGTTCCATCTAACGACCCACCATGACGAATTACAAGTCCTACACCAAGACCTAAAATAAGCCCACCAAACACTGTCGCTAAAATAGGTTCTGTTGTAAATGGTGGCACCGCATGTAACGTTGACTCAATGAAAGCTAACGCTACAATACCAAATGTCGAAGATAACATAAATGTTTTTCCAATTTGCTTATAACCCGAATACATAAATGGGATATTGAGAACAACGACTAAAGTAGAAAAACTTAACCACCAAATGTTAGGAGTAAGATAATCTAATATAAGAGAAATACCAATAATTCCACCATCAATAATTTTATTTGGCATTAAAAATAGTTCAATCGCTACCGCCGCGCATGCTGCTCCAAAAATAATCATAACTAAACGATAAATGAGATGAATAACACTTTCTTTTCGATGTTGCTTTTGCTCCATAGGTCCTCCCTTTACTCTTTTTCTGTAGTTTTGTCCTTATATTATAACATACGCTTCTTTTCCTCATGAAAAAAGAAACTCCATACGAATATGTACAAGCTATATGCTCATATATTTCGATAGAAGAACGCGTGAAGGAGGATAACAAGATGAACCTCATAAAACAAATTGTTAATAAAAAATTAAATCATATTTCTACAAAAGAGTTATTAAAATATAGCAAAGAATATGAAGTTTCTATTACGACTGCACAAGCTGACCAAATCGTTTTACTTATGAAAGGTAAAAATATTAATATTTACGATAACAACGAGCGACTAGAGCTCTTAAAACAGATCGCAAGAGTAACTTCCCCTGCCACTGCCCAACAAGTAAATACATTATTTCAGCAACTACTAAAATAAGGAGGGGATTTCCCCTCCTTATTGTGCTTTAATTTTTTCAAGAATCCCTTCATCAAAATTACCGTTTTTCAGCATTTTGATTTCCAATTTGTATGGTGGTTTCTTATCTTTTTTATCTTCCCCTACATACGGTGTTTCAAGAATTTTTGGTACATGCATTAACTGTGGATGATGTACAATGTGATGCAATGCTTTATACCCAATGTGACCAAATCCAATATTTTCATGACGGTCTTTTCCTGCTCCGCGTACATTTTTACTATCGTTAATATGAAGTACTTGTAAACGATCTATACCAACGATCTTATCAAATTCGTTTAACACGCCGTCAAAGTCATTTACAATATCATATCCTGCATCGTGCGTATGGCACGTATCAAAGCATACAGATAGCTTTTCATTATATTTTACACCATCAATAATCTTTGCAATTTCTTCAAAGCTACGACCGCATTCTGTTCCTTTTCCTGCCATCGTCTCTAATGCAATGTTAACCGTCTGTTCTGGCGTTAATACTTCATTAAGCCCTTTAATAATTTGTTGAATACCAGCATCTGCTCCAGCACCAACGTGCGCTCCTGGGTGAAGAACAATTTGTTTCGCTACACCTAATGCCGATGTTCTTTCAATTTCCATACGAAGGAAGTCTACACCTAATTGGAATGTTTCTGGCTTTGTCGTATTCCCAACATTAATAATATACGGTGCATGGACGATAATCTCCTCAATTCCATTCAGCTCCATATGTTTTCTTCCTGCTTCTATGTTCAATTCTTCAATTGGTTTTCTTCGTGTATTTTGCGGTGCACCTGTATAAATCATAAACGTCGTTGCACCATATGAAACAGCCTCTTCACTTGCTGCTAATAACATTTTCTTACCACTCATGGAAACATGAGATCCAATCTTTAACATACAATCACCTCTTCAATATACAATAGATATAATGATAGCATAATTTGTAGAAATATGTAGTGAATTGTTTGTTCACAAAAGACGCACTACACAAATTTATTTGACTATTTAAACAGACTATACTTTTCATTTAAATTAGCGGGATTAAAAAAAGATAAGGGAAACCCCTTATCTTTTTTTATTGCTATATTTTCTCTTCACTTTGTCACGTTCTGTTGCAAGTTTACGTTTATAGTTTGGTTTTACTTTTTTCGGTTTTTTAATAACTTTTGTTGCCATAACATCAAGTTCGTCATTTGGTTTTTTACGGCTCTTACGACGACGACGCTCACCTAAATCCGCCCACTCATCTCCACGTAAATCTACATGTTTAAACTCGATATGACGTTGTTTTTCTAAGCTATCTAACGCTTCTTCGTTTGCTGGATCATAAATCGTCACTGCAATACCAGAATGCCCCGCACGTGCTGTTCTTCCAACGCGGTGAACGAAGAAATCTAAATCTGATGGTAGCTCATAGTTAATAACATGGCTAATCCCTTCAATATCAATACCACGTGCTGCTAAATCAGTCGCAACAATATATTGGAATTCAAGGTCACGAATTTGTTTCATCATTTTTTTACGATCACGTGGTGATAAATCCCCGTGAATTCGTCCAACTTTTAAGCCGCGTTCCATTAATCCATCAGCAACTTGATCCGCCATCTTTTTCGTATTCGTGAAAACAACTGCTAAATACGGTTTAAATTGAAGTAGCATTTTATTCACTAAATCAATTTTATTACGATGTTTAGAAGGCACTAAATAGTGTTCAATGTTTCCAGCTGCAACTTGTTTTGGATTGATATGAATATGCTCTGGATTCTCCATATATTTCTTCAGAAACGGTTTTAGTTTTTGAGGAATTGTTGCAGAGAAAACTAGCATTTGCAAGTTTTTAGGCATACGTGCTGCAATTTTATCTACATCATGAATAAATCCCATATCAAGCATTAAGTCTGCTTCATCGACAATAATCGTATTTGCTTTATGAACAAATAATGCTTGTTCTTCAACTAAGTCTTTAATACGCCCTGGTGTCCCAACTACGATATGAGGTTGTTTTTTCAATTTTTCAATTGAACGTTGTTTATCAGTTCCACCAATTAAACAACGCGCTGTAATCATTTGATCTTCCGCACAGAATTTTGTTAATTTCACAATCTCTTCGTAAATTTGTTGTGCTAACTCACGAGTAGGTGCTGTAATAACAAGTTGTACTTCTTCACGGCTTGCATTAATTCTGTTTAATGTAGGAAGTAAGTATGCATGTGTTTTCCCAGAACCTGTTTGGGATTGCCCAATTACACTTACACCTTTTTTCACGACCGGGAAAATTTTCTGCTGAATTCCTGTCGGCTCTGTAAAGCGTAGTTCACGAACTGCATCTATTAAAAATGGTTTAAAATCATACTGTGTAAAAGTTTTTTGTGTCATAAGTTACACCTTCTTTCTAAAATTTCTACTGCGCGCACAAATCAGTCAAGTCTACATTATATCGAAATCTACAAGTAAAATCCATCTTTAGTTTAGGTTTTCACTTCAAAAACTAACCTTCTTCCCTTTTATTGCATATTGTATGTGTATATACCTAACTGAAGAAAGGAGGATTTCTCACATGTTTCCGAAATCCCCTACAAGGCAAATGTATCCGAATCAAGGACAACAACCTTATACACCATATCCCATTCCACAACTACCACCAATGGCGCAAAAAAAGAAAGGTTTTCTTGCTAAGCTTTTTAAAAAACACGATCCAACCGAGCCTTTTATGCAAATGGTTCCGCCTTACCGACAAATGGAAGGCCCACCGATGATGCATCAGCAACCACCGCCGCAGCAATATCAACAGCAATATCAGCAGCAATACCAGCAACAATATCCTCAGCAACATCCACAATATCAACCATACATGCAGCAACATCCTGAGCAAATGATACCGCCTCAAATGTATGAATCAAATGAAACGCGCGGCGGGGCAGCAACTACAGCTGCAGCAAGCAGTGGCATCGGCAGTTTTTTTTCGAATTTAATTTCGAATCCAACTAATATGATAAATAACATCGAAAAAGTATCCCAAGTCGTTCAATCTGTAGGTCCTGTCGTCGAACAGTACGGTCCTATTATGCGTAGTCTACCAAGCATTGTTAAAATCCTCACCTCTGGAAAAAGTACGGAAGAAAATCAAACGGAAAATGTAACAGAGCCAGTTGAGGTAAAAAGTCCGCCTCCTACACCTCAAAAAAAGAAACGAAAACGAAAGAAAATAGTGATTGAACCTGTAATAGAAAAAGAGTTACCGAAAGAACCAGTTCAACAAACAGCAACAAAACCAAAACTATATGTGTAACAATCCTTTGTTTTCTATCCACTCCTCCTTTATAATGTAAAAGACTATGCACAAAAGTATCCCTTGTTTAGAAGGAGAGGATTACTCATATGAAAATTGTTAAAATTTCCCCTCGTGGTTATTGCTACGGTGTTGTCGATGCAATGGTAATTGCACGTAACGCCGCATTAGATAAATCATTGCCGAGACCCATTTATATTTTAGGTATGATTGTTCACAATAAACATGTTACAGACGCTTTTGAAGAAGATGGAATCATCACATTAGACGGTCCAAGTCGCTTAGAAATTTTAGATAAAATTGATTCTGGTACTGTTATTTTCACTGCACACGGTGTTTCTCCAGAAGTTAAACAACGTGCAAAAGAAAAAGGTTTAACAACAATCGATGCCACTTGTCCAGATGTTACCAAGACGCATGACCTTATCGAAGCTAAGAAAGCGGAAGGGTATCATGTCATTTATATCGGTAAAAAAAATCATCCAGAGCCAGAAGGCGCAGTCGGTATTGCACCTGACATCGTTCACCTTATCGAAAGAGCCGATGATTTAAAAACATTAGAAATCCCAACAGATAAAATTTTAGTAACGAATCAAACAACAATGAGTCAATGGGATGTTCAACATTTGATGGAGGACATTCAAAAAAAATTCCCAACAGCAGAATTCCATAAAGAAATTTGTTTAGCAACCCAAGTTCGCCAAGAAGCTGTCGCTAAACAAGCTGATGTTGCAGACTTAACAATTGTTGTTGGTGATCCGAAAAGTAACAATTCAAATCGCTTAGCACAAGTATCACAAGAAATCGCAGGTACAAAAGCATATCGAGTTGCTGATGTAAGCGAAATCCAATTAGAGTGGCTACAAGGTGTAGAAAACGTAGCTGTTACAGCAGGCGCTTCTACTCCAACTCCAATTACAAAAGAAGTTATCGCTTTCTTAGATCAATATGACCCAATGAATCCCGCTACATGGGAGAGAGTTCGAAAAGTACCGTTACAAAAAATATTACCTCGTGTAAAAGTGAAAAAAGAACAATAATAAAAACCGTTGCCTATATGAGCAACGGTTTTTATTTTTCTTATACAAATGTAAATGGATCTGTATGTAATTGCGAAGCATGAATGTGTACATTGAGTTTCTTTGCATCCACTTTTTCTTGTAATTGCTTTCGCACACCTTGCTTCATTACTTTTTCAACGTTATGTCCTGGGTCAACTATATTTAAACCGAGCATCATCGCATCATGAGCAACATGATAATACATGTCACCTGTTACATATACATCCGCTCCTTTAAATTTAGCTTGATTGATGTATTTGTTACCATCACCACCAAGTACAGCTACTTTGCGCACTTTATCATCTAATTTCCCAACAACTCGTGCACCCTTTACATCTAATGATTGCTTTACATGTTCTGCAAACTGTCCAAGTGTCATTTCTTCTTTTAAGTATCCTATTTTCCCAAGCCCTAATGTTTCGCCTTTGTTATCAAGTGGATACACATCATACGCTACTTCTTCATATGGATGTGCCGTTACCATCGCTTTAATCACTTTTCGTTGTAGTGAAACTGGAATAATCGTTTCGATTCGCACTTCTTCTACGCGCTCTAACTGTCCAGTTTCCCCTACATAAGGATTTGTCCCCTCTTGAGGTACAAACGTACCTGTACCCTCGCTACTAAACGTACAGTGGCTATAATTGCCGATATGACCAGCACCTGCGTCTCCTAATGCTTTTCGTACTTCTTCTGCATGAGTTACTGGCACAAACACAACAACTTTTATCATTTCTTCCGCATATGTTGGTGCTAGAACTTCTGTATTTTGCAACCCTAACGCCTCAGCAAGTAAATCATTTACTCCGCCCTTGGCAACATCCACATTTGTATGCGCTGCATAAATGGCAATATCATTTTTAATACACGTTTCAATAATTCTTCCGTACGCTTTATCTGTATGAATCGCTTTTAACGGATTAAAAATTAAAGGATGATGCGCGATAATGACATTCGCTCCTAATTGAATCGCTTCCTCCACAACTTCCTTCGTTACATCTAACGCAATCAATACGTGTTGTACAGATTTATTAAGCGCTCCAATCTGCAGACCAATTTTATCTCCTTCCATCGCCAAATGCTTCGGATACATACTTTCAAATAAAGAAATAATTTCATGGCCGTTTGGAATTTTACTCATGATAAAATCTCCCCTATCATTTTCATTTTCGCTTCTACTTCTGCACGTTTCGCTTTTGTTTCTTCAGAATTAGCCGCACGTTCTAACTGTTTTAAAATATTTTGGAAGTTTTTCAATTCCCCTTCCCATTTCTCACCAAAAGCTTCATTTTTCTCTTTTATTAGAAATGGCCCCATAAACAATCCCGCTTGTTTATTTTCCGAGTAAGGTGCTTCGACATTTCCTCGCTCTCCTACTAAAATCTCGTAAATTTTCCCATCTTCTTTTACGATTTTTTCATGGATAAGCTCCCAACCATTTTCAACAAACCATTCACGAATATGATGTGCTGCAATATTCGGCTGTAAAATTAAACGTGTTACACCTTCTAATTTTTCTTTACCACTTTCTAAAATGTCACGAATTAACGCTCCGCCCATTCCAGCAACCGTAATAACATCTACTTCTCCTGGCGCGATAACAGCTAATCCATTCCCTTTACGTACATCTACTTTATCTTGTAAGCCACTTTCAGCTACAGTTGCTTGTGCAGAACGAAATGGTCCATCTACAACTTCTCCTGCAACTGCTTTTGTAGCAATATTATTTATAATTGTATAACACGGTAAATACGCATGATCCGATCCAATATCAGCAACTGTAGATCCTACTGGTATTTCACGCACAACTTCTTCTAATCGTTTTGAAAGCTTTACTTCATTCATGTATTTCCATTACTCCTTCTCTTGTCAGTCTGTCTCCATGATAATGAATTTATAGTAGTTGTTGCAAGCCCATAACAACAATTCACTTCTATATCATTCATCGTATTTTAGAAAATATAGAAAAACAAGCCATTTGCATAAGCAAAAGGCTTGTCATACGGGACTTTATTTTTTCTTCGATAACCAATCAGCTACTTTAGTGGCTTGATCAGCTGGAACTATATTAGCAGGCATATTGCCCTTTCCTTTCGAAAGAATTTCTTTAATTTCATCCTTTGAAAGTTTCCCACCAATTTTTTGTAAGTTAGGTCCTACCGCCCCTTGTAACTGATCACCGTGGCAGCTCGTACAGCTTTGCTTCACAATATCCTCTGGTTTTGATGCTGTTTGTGCTGGCTTCCCGCCATTTTTTGCATCAGCTAACTCTTTAGATTTATTTAGCCCCTGAAATGAAAATACAAACATAACGATAATACCTAATGCTGCAATAAGAGCGAACGGAATCAGCGGATTACGTTTCATATCTCTTCTCCCCCCTCTATACCCCTAAATAGTTAGATGATTCAGTCATTTCCATTGTACTTGAAAACGCTCTATCAGAAAAGAGTAAACTACTACTTGTTAAAAATATTCCATAAATTCAGTTTATTGTTTTTTATTGTCATATAGCTTATTATTTCGATAATTATTAACGTTTCTCATCATATTTTTCGCTTTTCTACATATATTTTTGTATAGAATAAACAAAATTAATCGAAAAATCGAAAAATGAGCATTTGCAAATCAAAAGACAATTCTGTAAAATAAATTACAAGAAATTGTAATCGTTGCCGATAGCTAAATTTTAACAAAAATTAACAAAATAAAAAAGTTTACTTCACAAAGGTGAAGTAAACTTAAAAAATAACCTATTCTAAGAAATCCTTAAGACGCTTACTACGACTTGGATGTCTTAATTTGCGAAGTGCTTTTGCTTCAATTTGACGGATACGCTCTCTCGTTACGCCGAATACTTTCCCAACTTCTTCAAGCGTACGAGTTCGTCCATCATCTAAACCGAAACGAAGACGCAGAACATTTTCTTCACGATCTGTTAGTGTATCTAACACATCTTCTAATTGTTCTTTTAGCAATTCATAGGCTGCATGGTCCGCAGGCGATGTTGCTTCTTGGTCTTCAATAAAGTCACCTAAATGGGAGTCATCTTCTTCACCAATTGGTGTTTCAAGAGAAACTGGCTCCTGTGCAATTTTTAAGATTTCACGTACTTTTTCTGGAGCAAGATCCATTTCTTCACCAATCTCTTCAGGAGACGGTTCGCGACCTAAATCTTGTAATAATTGACGTTGTACACGAATTAACTTATTAATCGTTTCAACCATATGAACTGGAATACGAATTGTTCGCGCTTGGTCTGCAATGGCACGTGTAATAGCTTGGCGAATCCACCAAGTTGCATACGTACTAAATTTGAAACCTTTACGATAATCGAACTTTTCAACAGCTTTAATTAGACCCATATTACCTTCTTGAATTAAGTCTAAGAAAAGCATACCACGGCCTACGTAGCGCTTTGCAATACTTACTACAAGACGTAAGTTTGCTTCTGCAAGACGACGTTTCGCTTCTTCATCGCCTTCTTCAATACGCGTTGCAAGTCGAATTTCTTCTTCTGCAGATAGTAAGTCTACACGACCAATTTCTTTTAAATACATGCGAACAGGATCGTTGATTTTAACCCCAGGTGGTACACTTAAATCATTGAGGTCAAACTCTTCTTCTGTTTTTGTAATTTGGCGATTATTAGGGCCTTCTTCGTTGTCATTATCACCAACTAAGTCAATGCCTTGTTCACCTAAATATTCATAGTATTCATCCATTTGATCGGATTCAATTTCAAATCCATTCATGCGTTCTGCAATCTCTTCATATGTAAGAACGCCACGTTTTTTTCCGAGCTCAGTGAGTTGCTCTTTCACTTGCTCAAGGGTCATTTCAGTTTCAATTTGTTTAGAACGAGCTGGTTTGTCAGCCATCTGTTCCCCTCCTTACGCGAGATACAAACATTCATTATACTAAAACTTTATCAAAAAAGCTATTTTCTCGCTTTTTGATTTTGTAAATATGCTACATAATATTTAGCAGCCTCTACAGGATCTGTTTTTTCCATTTGTTTCACTTTAAAGATGATCTCCATCTTTTCAAGTTTTTCCTGATGCCGTCTAAGCGTCTCCAAATGGCCTTGCAACACTTCTTCTGTGTATTCTGGATTAATAAATTCATCCGTCGAAATATCAGTGATAATATTTTTCAACTTTTCATCAGAGAGCCAACTTAAAAATGTTCCGACTGAAGGTTCATTTCCCTTTTCATAATATGCGTATAGTTCATATAAAATCCCTTTATGTTCTTCTGTATGAAAATCTTCTATATGGGATTCCATACGAACAGCTACTTCTGCACTTTGCAACATATGGTAAATAATTTCTCTTTCCGCTCTTTCAAAACCTGTTAACTTCGGTTTTGTTTGAACGACTTGAGACGGTTTAGCAACCTGCTTTATTTGTTTTTGCTGTACCTTTTGTTCTTTGCGATATTGGTGCAATTGATTCAAAAGTGTTTCCATTGAATACGAAAATTCTTGCGATAATGACTTCAAATATGACTCTGCCTGCATCGCATCTTGTAACAACGATAACTCTTTTAAAACACTTTTCACATATTCTTCTTTGCCAGACTCATCTTGCAAATTTTTCCCTAAACGCAAATAATTTATTTTAAAACCAACAAAACTCACACTTGATTTCACAAGATTTTCAAAAGCGGTAGTCCCATATTGTTGCACATATTCATCAGGATCAAGCTTATCTGGCAAGGATGTGACTTTCACTTGGCAACCAACTTTTAGCAATAATTGCCCTGCTTTCATCGTCGCTTCTCGCCCTGCTTTATCACCATCATAGCAAAGAACAACAGTTTCAACGTTACGTCGCAGAAGTTTTGCTTGTTCTTCAGTTAAAGCCGTTCCCATTGTCGCAACGGCTTCTTCCACGCCACTTTTTACCGCAGCTAGTACATCGGCATATCCTTCAAAAAGAACCACTTGCCCACGCTTTCTAATAAACGGTCTTGCTTGGTGGAAGTTATACAACAATTTACTTTTGTGAAAAATTGGCGTTTCCGGGCTATTTAAATATTTTGGAGTGTCATCTCCTAACGCCCTTCCACTAAACGCTATCACCTTACCTTGTAACGTATAGATCGGGAACATAACTCTTCCACGGAAGCGATCGTAATGACTACCATCCTTCTCACTTCTTATTAGAAGGCCAGCTTGTTCCATACTAGACAGCGATAAACCTCTTTTTTGTAAAATTTTCGTCGCTGCATCCCAAGCAGGTGATGCATAACCAATTTCAAACTTCTCAATCATCTCTTTCGTAATACCACGGTTTAATAAATATGAAAGTGCTTCATTTCCCTCTTCCGTATTTACTAATAAATGATGATAATACTTTTTCAATAATTCATGAGCTTGTTGCATGATGACAGTGTCATCAGATATGTCTTCTTGTTGTCCTTGCCCTGATGTGTACTCTGCAACCGCAATTCCATTTCTTTCGCCTAGCTTTTGAACAGCCTCGGTAAAAGCCAGTCCTTCCATTTTCATTAGAAATGAAAATACATTTCCGCCTTCTCCACATCCGAAGCAATGAAAAATTTGCTTATCAGATGAAACAGAGAATGAAGGAGAATTCTCACCATGAAATGGACAAAGGCCGAAATAGTTACGCCCCTGTTTTCTAAGTTGAACGTATTCACCAATTACTTCTACAATATCGGATGATGTCCGAATCTGTTCAACAACTTCTTCGGGAATTCTGTTCCCCATAACTCCATCTCCGTGTCGTATTTTGTATTCGATATAAATTAAAAAATTCCTTTATAATTCGACAATATTTTTCTAAACTTGTTAGAAAGTGTTGCCGATTACATTGTATAAACGGTTTTGAACCTTTCCTATAGGTCCTTTATCTGCATAAATCGCAGATACATACCTGCTATATAAAATTGTATACATTTGCTCATCTGTTACAAATGTACCTCTTAGAAACAATACATATACACCTTTTTACAAGAACAGTAGCAAGTCACATATACTGTTTGATCTTGAGATCTGTAGCTTTTTCATGTTGATCCATATAACAATCAACTCCATTTTGTTCAGTATCTACAAAGATCCAATTGCCTTGCTATTTCCTTAAAGGATGAGCATATGATGCGACAAACAAAATTCCGACATGAAATTCCGCTCCAACTTGCACAATTTCATTCTTCACGGGACATGCATCTATACCAACTAATATGTTGTTGATGTTTTGCATATTTCTGTATTCTACATCCCTTCTGTGAATCCTTCCATAATGTGCGTTTTCTTGTATAGATTTTGTCGATTTAACGTAATTACATGTCTTTTTCGTAAATCCTATCCCTAGTTTATTCTGAAAAATTAAAGTCTAAACGTAAAATATAGGTTTTTATCACAATTTTTTATTATAATATATTTTCTTCAACTACGCTACATATCCCTTTATTTTTTCATCTTACATTTCAGGATGACAAACTCACACCTTGAATATACTAAAAGACAAAGGAGTATAAGTATAACCATTACACTACAATCTATTACAAAATCCATAGATATCATATTTCACCAGAGCGAAAAAAGCACATTCACCTTTGGTAAATGTGCTAAAACATTTTTTGGTTTTGCACTGCATTCACAATAATATTTGCTGTTTCTTCAATCGCTTTATTAGATACATCGATTACTTGGCAATTTATTTTACTAATTACTTCCTCAAAGTGATCAATTTCTTCTTGAATACGATTAATATTTGCATACGTTGCTCCATCACTTAATCCAAGTGATTTTAATCGTTCTTTTCGAATATGATTTAACTTATCTGGCGTAATTTTCAAACCGAAACATTTTTCTTTTGCCACTTGATATAGTTCTTCAGGTGGGTCAACTTCTGGTACGAGTGGTACATTCGCAACTTTCAAGCGTTTGTTATGAGCTAAATATTGAGAAAGTGGTGTTTTTGATGTACGCGAAACACCAATCAACACGATATCTGCTTTTAAAATACCTCTTGCATCTCTGCCGTCATCATACTTCACAGCAAACTCAATCGCTTCAATTTTTTTAAAGTATTCTTCATCTAACCTACGGACAACACCTGGCTCATACCTCGGCACTTGCCCCGTAATTTCTTCAATTTGATCAATAAGAGGGCCGATAATATCGTATGCCTCTACCCCTTCTCTTGCAGCCTCCGTCACTAAATACTGGCGCATATCAGGCTTAACTAACGTAAAACATATAAGTGCTTGATTACTCTTAGCAATCGAAATCACTTCTTTTAATGTCCCTGTATCTTCTACATACGGTACACGTCTAATATCAGGAGCAAACGGGAATTGCCCCATTGCTGCTCGAACAACCAAATCAGCCGTTTCCCCTACAGAGTCAGATACGACATATACGATTTTATTATCCATTACATTACCTCACTTTAAACAAATTACACTTATTCGTTATTTACTAAATTTACAAACGCACGTGTAATATTTGTTTTTGTAATTCGCCCAATCACTTCTAAACCTTGTTTCGTATCTTTTACAACTGGCATTGCATCAATCTGTCTTTCTATTAATTCCATCGCAATATCATATAAAGAATCCTCTCTACGACACATCGCAATGTTTGGCATCCTTGTCATGATAATATTAACCGGAAGAGAGGTTAAATCCTGCTTTCCTAAGCTCGCTCTTAATAAATCTTTACGAGACACAACCCCAACTAATAGAGTCATCTGATCTACAACGAACAATGTACCAACGTCCTCTAAAAACATCGTACAAATTGCATCGTATACGGAAACATTTTTATCAATTACAACCGGTCTAGATTGATAATCTTGTACTTTAATTTTCTTAACAGCTTCAGATAATAGCTGTCCCCCAGTTTTACCCGTATAAAAATAACCTACACGTGGACGTGCTTCTAAATAACCAGCCATCGTTAAAATTGCTAAGTCTGGTCTTAGCGTCGCACGTGTTAGACCCAATTGCGCTGCAATTGATTCCCCTGTAATAGGACCGTGATCTTTTACAATCTGAATGATATGTTCTTGCCGTTTATTCAGCTCTATGATAATCACCACCTTTAATGCACAACGAAAAAAGTTATACTATCTCTTAAATATTATATACTAAATATGCTATTCGAAAAAGAAAGTATGTAAAAAGGACCGTATACGGCCCAAAATTATATTTGAAACTTATCAAGTTGTTCTAAGAAACGTCTTGATTTCAAATAAATTCCGCAATATTCATCATAATATGTATTCAATACTAAACGCATTTGTTTTTTTGTGCTATCCTTTACCGATACATTTCCGAGCCTATGTAAATCGAAATGGAAGAAAAGACGTAATAATTTATGAACAGCTTCTCCTACCGGTATACGATATGGGTCTTGCTCTGCATGACGTGAGCACAGAAAACCGCCTTCCCTGACGGAGAAGGCGACAAAGTCTGTTTCTTGATGACAAATCGCACATGTATCAAAGTACGGGCGCATCCCTAATACCGGAAGCATTTTCGTTTGATAAATTAATGATAATACTTCTGAATCAACACCCTCACACATATAATGCAACGTTTGATATAACATTTCAAATAAATACGGATTATGTTTTTTATCTTCTGTTGCTTTATCAGTTAACTCAACAATAAATGATGCATAAGCAGTTAAAAATATATCCTCGCGAATTTCTTTCATAGTTGAAATAATCTCGCCTTGTTGCAATGTTCCAAGCCCTGATCCCATTTGAATAAGAAAATGGCCATGTGTCATTAATTGCGACACAGATGCTAACCGGCTTTTCGGTTTTTTTGCCCCTCTTGCCATTGCACTTATCTTACCAAGTTCTCTTGAGAATATTGTAACAATCTTGTTCGTTTCTCCGTAATCTGTCGTACGGATAACGATGCCCTCAACTTTTTGAAACATGTTCGTCACCATCCAAGGTTTGAACAAAACGGGTCAAGAAATTGGAGAGTCTAGATGTGCTAGCTCCTCTTCATGTTGATCCATCTCATCGTTTACGTCTTTTTCCATTTCTTTCAAAAGCAAGTACGTTTCAATGCTTCCTGTTTTGGAGAAAAACTTCCAGGTAAAATCTAGCATAAGAATCCACCTTTCTCAATAAGCGTAGCCTATAAACCAATTTCCTTTGTTGTTATTAAATTGACCCATTTTGTCCATTTTCATGTGAGAAAAATTTTTCCTAATTTATCAAAGTTCATAAAAACCAATAATCAGCGGATGAACAAACCATCCACTGATTACAGCTTTACTATATTTTAATACTCGTCTTCACGGAAACCAAGGTCTCGAAGCTGTGACAGCTTGTTACGCCAATCTTTTTGCACTTTTACCCATACTTCTAAAAATACTTTAGAACCAAGTAGCGCTTCAATATCAAAACGAGCTCGCTTACCAACTTCTTTTAACATTTTCCCTTGTTTTCCGATGATGATTCCTTTTTGCGATGCACGTTCAACAACAATCGTTGCATTTATATAAACTGCGCCGCCCTCACGCTTTTGAATCGCATCGATAACAACAGCCACAGAATGCGGCACTTCTTCACGTGTTAAATGTAGTACTTTCTCACGAATAAGCTCCGCAATAATAAATCTCTCCGGATGATCCGTTACTTGATTATCTGGATAGTATTGTGGTCCTTCTGGTAAATACTTTTTAATTGTTCCAATTAAAGCATCCACATTATTACCGTCTAACGCAGAAATTGGTACAATCTCTGCAAACTCATGTAGTTTACGATATTGATCAATTAACTCTAGTAATTGTTCTGGATGAAGTTGGTCAATTTTATTAATTACTAAAAATACTGGTTGTTTCGTTTCTTTTAATTTCTCAATGATGAATTCCTCACCACGACCAAATCCTTCAACTGCATTGACCATAAACAGAACAATATCAACTTCTTTCAATGTCGTTTGAGCCATCTTTACCATGAAGTCGCCTAATTTATGTTTAGGTTTATGTATTCCTGGTGTATCAATGAAAATAACTTGTGAATCATTTTCTGTATATACACCTTGAATTTTATTACGAGTCGTTTGTGGCTTATCACTCATAATAGCAATTTTCTGGCCGATAATACGGTTTAAAAATGTAGATTTTCCAACATTCGGTCTGCCAATAATAGAGACAAAACCTGATTTATAACCTTTTCTATTCATGTAAATCCTCCGCTAAAAATGCTCCTGGTAACAATTCTCCGACTGTCGTCTCTTGAACGTCACCATGTAAATTTGATAAGTATACTTTCGTATCCTGTTTACATAATTCTACCATAACTTGTCGACATGCTCCACAAGGAGGTACTGGACGCTTTGTATCTGCTACAACCGCAATGGCTACAAATTCTTTATCTCCTTCAGAAACCGCCTTAAATAAAGCTGTTCTTTCAGCACAATTACATAAGCCATATGATGCATTCTCAACATTACATCCACGATATACTTTTCCATCGCTCGTTAATAATGCTGCACCTACTTGAAATTTAGAATATGGTACGTACGCTTGTTTACGCGCTTCGATTGCTTCTAAAATTAATTGTTTACTATTCATATTCCCGCATCCTTCCTGTTCACAGCTATGAAGAGATACACTCTCTCATTAAAGGCCCTTACGGCACTTCCAAAGCTTAATAAAAGCTTCGGAATGCAACTATACCATATACGGTAAAAAGATAATAGCACCAATTATAACAGCTATAATTGCAAACAATAAAACCGCTCCTGCTGCAACATCCTTTGCAATTTTTGCAAACGGATGAATATCAGCAGTCGCTAAATCTACTGTTTTTTCTACAGCCGTATTTACCATTTCTAAACTCATTACACTCCCTATTACAATAAGTAATATCATCCACTCTATTTTCGTAATATGGAAATAAAAGCCGCAGCATATAACAATGACTGCGGCTAAATAATGAATTTTCATATTTCGTTCATGACGAAGACAAAAGAACATACCAGCTATAGCATATCCAAAACTATCTATAAGTTTTCCTTTTTTCATCGTCCTAATCCAAAAGCTTCTAAAATTTCTTTTTGTCTTCCGAACATTTCTTTTTCTTCTTCTTCTGTCATGTGATCATAACCAAGCAAATGTAAAAAGCCATGTAACGCCAAAAATCCAAGTTCACGATCGAAAGAATGGCCGTACTCTTCAGCCTGCTCTTTCGCCCTTGGAATAGAGATAATAAGATCACCTAACATGCGCGGCATCTCTGCACCAACAATCTCCATTTCCCCTTCTCCCATCTCTTCCATGGCAAAGGATATTACATCTGTAGGTTGATCTTTATCTCGGTAATCACGATTAATTTCTCTAATGCGCTCATTATCTACAAATGTCACCGATACCTCCGCGCCATCCTCGATATTTTCCATTTGAGCTGCCTTTTCTAACACTTCACGAATTAAACTCATATACGCTTCTTTTACTTCTTCTGTTTCATCAATAAAATCAATTAACAAACTCATTCTTTCTCCTTTTCTTCCGGAATTTCCGGATATGTAATACGCGAATGGAAAATACCATTTAACGTTTCACATAACGTTTTCCCAACGATTTGTAGTTCCTTAAACGTCAAATCACATTCACTAAATTGACCGTCTTGCAATCGATCTTTAATAATGCTTTGCACTAAATTATTAATTTGTTCTGGCGTTGGGTGATTCATAGAACGTACCGCAGCTTCTACACTATCAGCAATACCAACAATTGCCGATTCCTTCGAAGTTGCTTTTGAACCCGGATAACGGAACATCTCTTCTGTATATTTTTCTTTATCTTCTTTAATCGCTTTATAATAAAAATATTTCAGTAACGTTGTACCGTGATGTTGCCCAGCGATATCAATAATTTCTTGTGGAATATGATATTCTTCGAGCATTCTTACTCCATCCGTTACGTGAGCAATTATAATATCTTTACTCGTTACAGGATCTAATTTATCATGCGGGTTTTCAATCCCCATTTGGTTTTCAATAAAGAATTGTGGTTGTACTGTTTTTCCTACATCATGATAATATGCCCCTACACGCGCTAATACACCATTTGCCCCGACTGCTTCGCAAGCAGCTTCAGAAAGATTCGCTACCATTACACTATGATGATATGTCCCTGGCGCTTCTAACAAAATTCTGCGTAAAAGCGGATGATTTGGACTTGATAGTTCCATAAGCTTCATACTTGATACGATTCCAAGTCCACTTTCTAAATATGGTAAAATCCCCATAGCCAAAACGGATGATATAATCCCTGAAAGTGAAGCCATTAATAATTGCGTACCAATTTCAAGAGGCGAAAAATTCCCATTACGTAATAATAAGAGCGCCGCCAATACGACTACATTTAATACAGAAACGAGTATACCAGCTTGTAAAATCATTGTACGACGATTTTTTTCTCTCAAGAAAATACTAACCGATAATGAACTTAACAATACGTAAATCCCTACACTATAATTTAATGTACTCGTTACTCCTTCATTAAACATAATACTTCCGCATACAGAAAAAATCATACTCGTTAAAAAGACAAATCGATCACCAATCATTAATTTCACAAGTATTGTTCCCATCGCAACCGGGACAACATATGCAATCCCTGCATATTCAAGTTTTTGAAACAAACTAATGATTTTCATTAAAACGATTGTGATAGACAAAATTGTGATATACGCTAAAACATACGGTCTATCTTCTCTTTTTCTCTTTAAAAATAATTCAAATTGTTTATGCATAAAGTATAGTAACACACCAATGAGTACCGCTAATCCAACATAAGGTTGAAAACCGTTCCCTTTTTCTAACAAGCCAACTAATTTCAACTGATTATACACATCACTTGAAATTGTTTCACCTTCTCTAACGAGAACTTGTCCTTGAAGAATATAAACAGGTGGAACTAAATCTTCCTCTGCTTTTCTCTTCTCTTTCGTTAAGATCGGGTCATAAAAATAATTCGCTGAAATTGCATATCTTCCTAGCGCCTTAATTGACTCTTTTAAACCATTATCAACATTAACACTATTCATCTCACTTACATATCGTTCTTTCGCATCTTTCAATTCGTCCATTTTAATGTGCTCAGTCATGATACTATTAATCGCTGTGACCGCAGCATCTTTCGCTAATACTAATTGGCTCGAATCTGCATTAATCAAATTTAGTAAGTTTGAATCAGATAATTCTTTCGTTAAGTCAGCGGGTAGTTTCTTTTTTAACTTGTCCACTTTCTCAGCATCAGTCATCTTTTTTTGATCATCCGGTCCAACAGCTTTAATCTCTTGCACCACTTCATCCACTTTAGCAAAGACGTCATTCACAATATCAACTTTATTTTGTTTATACTCACTTTTATATGTATATTGATCTTCAACTTTTGTAGAGGCTTCTTTTTTCTTTTTATCCGTTGTAACTTTATCTTCAATTTTTATAGGAGAATGGATTGTCTTTTTCGCAATAGAATACATGTTAACATCTAATTGCTCTGGTTTTACATTATTCATAAGCGCAAAAAACAGCACTGCTCCTAATACAACGTAAGAAATCCAACTTAGTTTTTTCGAATGTTGTAAATTACGAAACCACTTAGAAATTTCTTGAGATCTTGACATGATTTCAATACCTTCTCCTCTCCAGAAATAAAGTGAAACTATTTATAGCTTTCATTTCTTCTACCCAACGATACTTTGAGGTAACATTTTATACACCAGTACCTATAGTTTATTTTCCTTATCTTTCATGATAGTAAAAAATATGCCGTTCGCCAACCTTATCATACAAAAAGAAATGATCCTGACAAATAGGATCATTCCATTTTATCATATGCCTCAATAATACGTTGCACCAATGGATGTCTGACAACGTCTGTTTGTTCTAATGTAATAAATGACAGACCTGATACACCAGATAAAATATTAGCAGCTATAGATAGCCCTGATTTTACCCCTTTTGGCAAGTCTACTTGTGAAGGGTCGCCTGTAATAACCATTTTAGAACTAAAACCTAATCTTGTTAAAAACATTTTTATTTGAGCACCCGTTGTATTTTGAGCCTCATCTAAAATAACAAATGAATCATCAAGCGTACGCCCCCTCATATAAGCAAGCGGCGCGATTTCAATTACTCCTCGTTCCATCATACGCTGCGTATATTCTTGTCCAAGAATATCATGTAAGGCATCATATAATGGGCGTAAGTATGGATCTACCTTCTCTTTCAAATCCCCTGGTAAAAAACCTAAATTTTCTCCAGCTTCTACAGCAGGTCTTGTTAGAATGATTTTCTTTACATATCCTTGTTTTAAAGCTCTCACAGCCATTACTACGGCTAAGTATGTTTTTCCAGTTCCTGCAGGCCCTATCCCAAAGACAATATCATTCTTCTTCATTGCATGAATATATCGTCTTTGCCCCATTGTTTTTACACGAATGGATTTACCTTTTGCAGTCTTGAAAATTTCTTCTTCATATAACTCTTCAAATTGAGCAACTTTCCCTTGTTGTGCGAGCTGAATTGCATACGCAACATCTCTCTCTGAAATTGATATACTTTTACGAATTACAACAAGTAATTGCTGTAAGATTTTTTCTACGAGTGTCACCGTTTCAACTGCCCCAGATACATGAACAGTTTCTCCTCTAGTTACGATCGATACATTCAGTTCTCGTTCAATTACTTTTAAATGCGCATCATTGACTCCAAAAAGAGCGATTGCTTCGTTAGTATTTTCCAATTGTTGGTTCATTTCTACTAATTGTTCTGCCATTACTCAGTCTCCTTGAATATCGGATTCGGATATTGGTTGTGGCTCTGCAATATTTTCAATCACAGTATAATGCAATGTGACTTTTAGTTGATCCGCCTCAACCTCTTTACTCAAAATCTTATCACTTACAATCATAGCATGTTCATCCAATTTTTTCTTTAGTTCTTTTTCGGCCATCTCTTTCGCTACTTTCAGCGCTTGCTTTTCTGTATATTCTCGGTTCGCTTCTTCCTCTTCTCTCACAACATCTTTTTCATATGCAATCGGCAGTGTAAAACCAAATAATTTCACATCATGCTTTACGCTTTCAGTACGAGAGCGTTTATACTTATCATGTTGAAATCCCCATATTTTTATTTTCGTACCCCCAAATTTAAGAAAATGTTCATTGTATACATTACCAGTATACACTTGGAATTGCGTCTTTAACGGGACATCCACCTTAGATGTATACCACGTTTCGCCATACACAATACCTTTCGCTGAAACAATCGTTGGACTTTCCTCATTACCATATATTCCCGATACGAGAATCTGCCCTTTTTCCACATGATCATTTTTCAGTACAACCGGCTTTCCAACTTCTACAAACGTTTTTGTAATAATCGCTTCTTTTTTTGCTACTAAATTTTGCGGCATTTGTTCCTTTTCTTTTTTCGGTTCGTTTTTTTCAACAATTTTAAAATGATACGTCGTTCCTCTTACTTCTAATCCCGCCCAAGTAATGGCATTAATATTATCTGTCAAATGGCGTTGTACATCTTCTACATTCGGCATTTGAAACTGTAGTTTTCCTTTTTTAATACCCATTTTATCCAATTCTTTCATCAATATATATTCTGTTTCAGGTTTTGCTCCTGTAATTTCAATTTTCCAAACCATATTGGACATTGCAATCACGCCAAAAAAGAAAATTAAAAACCCAATTAAAAATCCACTGTTTTTAATTAAACGCTTATTCCAAAAAGGAAAACCATAACGTCCAATAAAGTATAATTTACATTCATTTTTTCTATAAATTGGTTTTATTTTTTTCACATCGCGTAACAACATACAAAAAACTAACGTTTCATCAGCTATCTTCTTAACATCCCAAACTAATAAATTCCTCCGTACACATTCATTAACAAACCGTTCCGCTCCTCTACCTTCAATTCGCACTTTTACATATCCAAGCCACTTTATAAACCATTTATTTTTCATTTACCACCTTCACTACCTTTCTAAAAGTAGATTTGAAGCATTAAAATAGCTCGTACTAAAATGAAACAAAGTAAAACTGTAATCGATCTCTATCAACGAAACTTTTACAGGATAAAGAAGAAAAACTTCACTAATGGAAGTTTCACTTCAATCACCTTTTTTTTCATTTTCTAAAAATGTTACTTGCTCAATTATCCCTTCGAGCAAAAGCTCTTCTGGAAGAATCGTTTTAATAACAAAGGATTGTCCTTTAATTAGTAATTGACCGTGTTTTAAAAGCAATCGCACTTCTTTATCTGAAAACACTAATAGTCCCCGATGATTTTCTATATAAATATGTATTTGCCCAACAAGAGTAATCCGAGGTAGATCCATTAATACATCCACTGGTAGGTCTACTTGTTTTGTTAACCAATTTTTCATTTGTTCTAATTTCTTCATCTCGAAAGACCCCCCTCTCATCCCATATATGTATTTCTTCACAAGTGCCTATCGTGTTATAACGACTTCACTAACATAACTATATTCTGTAAGAGTTCATATCATGTTAATAAAACAGTCGCTATATGAAATCATATTTATCGGGACAATGATGGATCAGAGGATGTGATCCTTAATAATAGAAGTATTAATACAAGAATATGCGCCCCTAGGGGATATCAGTACAAGTTGCATGAAGAAATTGAGCCTAGTGAGAAGTTAGAAACTTGAAAAACCCTGTTACAATTTGTTCTGGGCGTGACATACTGACCATAGAATAAGTAGTTGTCATTCATTAGACAAATGAAATAAAATTCGAAAAAGAAATTGCTCCACTCTAAATTTTACGTTGTAAGTAAGAATACTTTATAGGTAGTTGTTATATGAATTTCAAAAAATATTAGGATTCACTAAAAAACAAAAAAATGAATTAATAAGCGAGGAAATACGAAAGGAAATTGGATTTAGTCAAGAAATTTTGAATGTTATAAAACAAGTCACTGACAGTAGCATCTAGCCCTTCTATGCAACTGATTCAAAATCTAAAATAGCTGGAGTCTCTGTCGTTACCTTTGAAGATTATGCTGAACAGCAAGTTATAAAACTTCAATCTGAACTTCAGCCCCCCATACTTAGCTTTTATTTGTGAAAGAAGTTTTAGTCAAGGAAGTAAGAGTAAGTGTAGCATTGGAAGTATACAAGGAAATGGCCAATTTGATATCCTTGCAATCCAACCAACAAATGGCGTTAATTACGAAGTTAGCAATAAAGATGTTATTTTTAAACTAAGAAAATGGAATGATCGCTATCCTTTTATCATAATCAGTGCAGATTATGACTGGGTTGATACCATTTTTAGCGTGTTACCTACAGACGCCGAAATGCAATCTTTCGCGCAAGAAATGTATGAATTTTGTCCAGATATAGTGGAACAAGGAACAGAAAGCATTGAGGAGTTAGTCGAAGAAATTAAGAAAACGAAAAAGCTTTTTTTATGGTGGGATTAATCATAACTAAGGCCGTTACCCTTTTTTACATACCAGAGGCGTTTCTATCACTTACAGAAACGCTTTTTAAGCAATATAGTGTTTTTCCTTAATAAGAACAATAAAAAAACGTCTCATACGAAATGAGACGTTTTTTTATGCTAATAGCTGGATAACCAACTTATTCACAAGTGATCCGTCTGTTTTACCTTTTACTTTCGGCATAACAGCAGTCATCACCTTACCCATATCTGCTTTAGAAGTCGCACCAACTTCAGAAATAACTTGTTTGATTACATCAACTAGTTCTTCTTCAGTTAATTGCTCTGGCAAATATGCGCTTAAAATCTGAATTTCACTTTGCAGTTTATTAACAAGGTCTTCACGACCAGCTTTTTTAAATTCAAGGAGGGAGTCCTTATACTGTTTTACTTCACGAGCTAAAACTGTTACTTCCTCTTCTTCAGTAAGAGTATGTTGCAGTTTAATACCTTCATTTTGTAAAGCAGCCTTAACCATACGGATAACGGTTAATTTTTCTTTTTGTTTATTCTTCATCGCTTGTTTCATATCATCGTTTAAACGACCGAGAAGACTCATAACTTACACCCTCTCTTAGAATTTACGCTTTCTTGCCGCTTCAGATTTCTTCTTACGTTTTACACTTGGTTTTTCATAAAACTCGCGCTTTCTTGCTTCAGCAAGTGTACCAGTTTTAGAAACCGATCTTTTAAAACGGCGAAGTGCATCCTCCAAAGACTCGTTTTTACGAACGACTGTTTTTGACATTCTCTTTCCCTCCCTCCGAAACATCACACTTACATACTAACTTCAGCATGCAAAAAGAAACACTTCTTCAGCATGTCTTTTACGATTATAATACATTTTATCACTTCAGGTCAACTATTTGGCAGAATAAAAGAAGAATAGAAGCATTTCCTTTTCAAAAGTTATACAAATATCTAGTATCCTTCTTTCATGAAGACAACTATATTTTTATCATTTCAACTTTTTTCATACAGGGATGCACGAAACGCCTCCCTACCTTCTAGTACTTAACCGCTTCAAATAAAGAAAGCATGCAAACCATTTCCGGTTGCACGCTCTTTTTTATGCGCTTGCTGATTCTTTTTTCACATCATCTTCAAGAACACGAACAAATTGCGCTTCGTTATATGGATAGCCAGCCTTCGTAATTTTCACTTTCACTAGCTTACCAATTAATTCTTCTGATCCTTCAAATACAATTTTCAAGTAGTTATCTGTATACCCTACATATAACCCTTCACGGTCGCCGTCTTTAAATTGCTCTTCTGGAATGATTTCAAGCACTTCACCTTCAAACGCTGATGCATATTCTTTCGCTAATTGATTAGATAGCTCAATTAAACGATGAACACGATCGTTCTTCACATCTTCAGGAACTTGATCTTCCATGCGTGCTGCAGGTGTTCCTGTACGTTTTGAATAAGGGAACACGTGTAACTCAGAGAAGCGGTTCTCTTTAATGAAATTGTATGTTTCCATGAATTCTTCTTCTGTTTCACCTGGGAAACCAACGATTACGTCAGATGTAATCGCAAGGCCTGGTAACGCTTCTTTCAAACGATCTAAACGCTCTTGGAAGAATTCCATCGTATATTTACGACGCATACGTTTTAATACAGTATTAGAACCAGATTGCAACGGAATATGCAAGTGACGTACAACTACTTCAGATTTATCTAACACTTCAATTACTTCATCTGAAATTTGACTCGCTTCAATAGAAGAAATACGAAGACGTTTTAATCCGCCTACTTCCGCTTCCATATCACGAAGTAATCCAGCTAAGTTATAATCTTTTATATCTTCGCCGTATCCACCTGTATGAATACCCGTTAATACGATTTCTTTATAGCCTGCATCCACTAATTGTTGTGCTTGTTTAATAACCTCTTTTCCATCACGAGAACGCATTAAACCACGCGCCCAAGGAATGATACAGAATGTACAGAAGTTATTGCAACCCTCTTGTATTTTTAAAGACGCACGTGTACGATCCGTGAAATAAGGTACATCAAGTTCTTCGTACACACGTGTTTTCATAATATTGCGGACAGCATTAATTGGTTGACGCTCTTTACGGAATTCTTCGATGTAACCTAACATCTTTTCACGATCCTGTGTACCAACTACAATATCTACACCTGGAATCGCCATAATTTCAGCTGGAGATGTTTGTGCATAACATCCCGTTACGCAAATAACTGCATCTGGATTTTGACGCACAGCACGTCTGATTACTTGACGGCTTTTTTTGTCCCCAGTATTCGTTACTGTACATGTGTTAATAACATAAACATCAGCTTTCTTTTCATATTCTGTTCTTTCATAACCACCTTGTTTAAACAATTGCCAAATGGCTTCTGTTTCATAGTGGTTTACTTTACAACCTAACGTATGGAACGCAACAGTTGACATTGATCATCACCCCATCAATTCAAAATGATACGAAGCAGCACTTAACGCGTATAACGGCGCCGTTTCTGTTCTTAAAATTCTTGGTCCTAAACTACATGGTACAAATTTATGTTCACGAAGCGCTGTAATCTCTTCCTCAGCTAAACCGCCTTCTGGGCCAAATACAATCAATAGCTTTTGACCTGGTTTCATTGTCGTTAAAGCTTTCGCAAAATTAGATTTCTCGCCTTGTTTTGCTTCCTCTTCGTAAGCAACAAGACAAACATCATACTCACCACTCATTTTAAGCAGTTGCTTAAATGATGCCGGAGCATGTACTTCCGGAATTTCACTTCTATGTGATTGTTCCGCAGCTTCTTTCACAATTTTTCTTAAACGCTCAACTTTTTTATCAGCTTTTTTCGCATCCCATTTTACGATAGAGCGAGATGCTTGAAATGGTAAGAATGCAGCTGCCCCAAGCTCAGTTCCTTTTTGAAAAATCAACTCTAGCTTGTCTCCTTTTGGCAGTCCACTTGCAATCGTCACGAAAACAGGAAGTTCACTTGACGCCTCTACCCATTCTACAATAGCCGTATTAATAAATTCACTGGTAATTTCATCAATTGAACATACTGCTGTTTTTCCGTTTACACAGCAATAAATTTGATCGCCAGCTGTCATACGCATTACTCTCGCAATGTGATGTACATCATCACCTACAATGCGAATTTTTGCTTCACTTACATGTTTTTCTTCTACAAAATAACGTTGCATATAATCACCTTAGTAGAGTTTCGTTCCTTTCGTAAGTCAACACTTACGAAAAGAACGAAACATTATCATTTTTCATATAACAAACGGCAAGTCCCTCACCTTATAGTGAGAGACTCCCCTTTTCATTATAGACTAAAATCTATATTACGCATTTCGTGCAATAATTGCTACCCAATCTTCCATTCGTAACACTTCTTCAATTGTAAATCCAGCTTGTTCTAACGCCTCAGAAATTACTTTTTCCTTCGCAGCAATAATGCCCGATGTAATAAATAATCCACCTGACTTCACAACTCTCGCTGCATCTTCAGGGAATAAAAGAATAATTTCTGCTAATAAGTTAGCTACGATTAAATCAACAGGACCTTCAATACCTTCTAAAAGACTATTTTGCCCAACAGACACGATATCATCTGTTTTATTTAAACGCACATTCATTTCTGCACTTTCAACTGCAACCGGATCTAAATCATATGCTTGAACAGAAGACGCACCTAATTTTGCCGCTGCAATACTAAGCACACCAGAACCTGTTCCTACATCAATGATAGCGTCACCTGGCTGTACTGTTTTTTCTAAAGCACGAATACACATCGTTGTTGTTGGATGAGTTCCTGTACCAAACGCCATACCTGGGTCTAATTCAATGATTTTTTCATCAGGAGAAGATGGTGTATATTCTTCCCACGTCGGTACGATTGTGAATGTATCAGAAATTTGTACTGGATGGTAATATTTTTTCCAAGCAGTAGCCCAATCTTCTTCATTGACTTCGTTAACGGTAATATTTCCAGTACCAATTTCAATGTCGTAAGATGGAAGCACATCAATAGATGATTTTACACCTGCAATCGTTTCATGTAAAGAATCCGTTTGCGGGAAATATGCTTTTATTAATACACCTTCCGCCGGATATTCATCTGGATTCAATGCATAAATTTCACCATATTGTTGCTCGCGCTCTTTCGTTAACTCCGCTGGATCCTCAATCGCAACTCCGCTAGCACCAGCTTCATGTAAAATATGAGAGACAGCTTCTACTGCTTCTTCTGTTGTATGAATACTAATTTCTGACCATTTCACAATTTACCAACTCCATTTTTTATTTCCATTATTCCCCTTTGAAAGCACGTTTAAGCTTTCCGAATAAACTATCATCCTGCTCTTCTTGTCCTGCAAATTCACGTAATAAATCTTTTTGCTGTGAAGTCAATTTCGTCGGTACAACAACACGAACGACTACATATTGATCTCCTTGGCCGTATCCACGTACGTTCGGAGCACCTTTTCCTTTTAAGCGGAATTCTGTTCCAGTTTGTGTTCCTGCTGGAATTTTCAGCTTCACTTTACCATGAACAGTAGGAACTTCCACTTCATCACCAAGCGCCATTTGCGCAAATGTTAATGGCATTTCGCAAATAATGTGATCTCCTTCACGCTCGAAGAATTCATGATTTCTTACATGAACGACAACATATAAGTCTCCTGCTGGTCCGCCATTTACGCCGGCTTCACCTTTTCCAGACACACGAATTTGTTGACCATTATCGATACCCGCTGGAATTTTAACATTGATTTTTTTACGTTTACGAACTTTACCTGAACCGTGACATGTCGTACATTTTTCTTTAATAATTTGTCCAGTTCCTGAACAATGACCACAAGCTTGACGGTTTACGATACGACCAAACGGTGTGTTTTGCTCTACACTCACTTGACCAGAGCCTGAACAATGTTTACATGTTTCTTTTGAAGTTCCTGGTTTTGCTCCACTACCTTTACAAGTATCACATGGATCTTCTACTGGAATTTCCACATTTAATTCCTTACCAAAAATAGCTTCTTCAAAATCTAAAGTGACTTGATATTGTAAGTCAGCACCTTGGCGCGGAGCATTTGGATCACGGCGTCTGCCGCCGCCACCGCCAAAGAAAGAACTAAATATATCTTCAAAACCGAAGCCACCGCCGAAGTCTCCTCCGCCGCCAAATCCACCGAATCCTTGATTTGCACCAGCATGACCAAATTGATCGTACTGCGCACGCTTTTGATCATCACTTAACACTTCGTATGCTTCTTGTACTTCTTTAAACTTTTCAATTGCATTTTCTTCTTTGCTTACGTCTGGATGGTATTTTTTAGCCAAACGACGATACGCTTTTTTTATTTCATCTGTTGAAGCGCCCTTGCTAAGTCCAAGGACCTCATAATAGTCTCGTTTACTCATAAATTTACAACCCCCGAATCTTTCACATAAACGTAATTTTAACACCGAAAGAAAGTGCTTTGCAACAAAGTTTCCTCACTTACAGTATGCAAAGCGAAAAACTTAAGATCCTCACACATCACTTCTCATTCGTGAAAAAAGCCAAAGTCAAGGCACGCTTGACTTTGACTTTTTGTCATCTTACTTATTATGTTTACAGTTGAATTACTTGTCTTCTTTTACTTCTTCAAACTCAGCGTCAACTACATTGTCTTTCTTCGTGCCAGCGTCTTGTGCACCTTGCGCACCTTCTGCTTGACCAGCAGCTGCTTGAGCTTGCTCGTATAATTTAACAGTTAATTGTTGTACGATTTCTTGTAAAGCATCTTTTTTCGCACGAATTTCTTCAAGCTCGTTTTTCTCAATTGCAGCTTGTAATGCTTCTTTCGCTTCTGTTGCTTTTGCAACTTCAGCTGCATCTACTTTACCTTCTAAATCTTTTACAACTTTGTCTGTTTGGAATACAAGTTGGTCAGCTTCGTTACGAAGTTCAACTTCTTCCTTACGTTTTTGGTCAGCGTCAGCATTTGCTTCCGCTTCTTGTACCATACGTTCTACTTCTTCATCAGAAAGACCTGAAGAAGATTGGATTGTAATAGCTTGCTCTTTGCTTGTTCCTAAGTCTTTCGCACGTACGTTAACGATACCGTTCGCATCAATATCGAATGTTACTTCGATTTGTGGAATACCACGTGGTGCTGGTGGAAGGTCAGTTAATTGGAAACGACCTAACGTTTTGTTGTCAGCTGACATTGGACGCTCACCTTGTAATACGTGAATGTCTACTGCTGGTTGATTATCAGCAGCTGTCGAGAATACTTGTGACTTACTTGTTGGAATTGTAGTGTTACGCTCGATTAATTTCGTGAACACGCCACCCATAGTTTCAATACCTAAAGAAAGTGGAGTTACGTCTAATAATAGAACGCCTTCTACATCACCAGTAAGTACGCCACCTTGAACTGCAGCACCTAATGCTACAACTTCATCAGGGTTTACACCTTTATATGGCTCTTTACCAGTTTCACGTTTAATAGCTTCTTGTACAGCTGGGATACGAGTAGATCCACCAACAAGAATAACTTTATCTAATTCGCTTGGAGCAAAACCAGCGTCTTTTAATGCACGACGAGTTGGCTCTAATGTTCTTTCAACAAGACCTGCTGAAAGCTCTTCGAATTTCGCTCTTGTTAACGTTAATTCTAAGTGTAATGGACCAGCAGCTCCAGCACTAATGAATGGTAATGAAATTTGAGTTTGTGTTACACCAGAAAGATCTTTTTTCGCTTTTTCAGCTGCATCTTTCAAGCGTTGAAGCGCCATTTTATCTTGGCTTAAATCAATGTTATTTTCTTTTTTGAACTCAGCTACTAAGTGATCGATGATAACTTGGTCAAAGTCATCGCCACCAAGACGGTTGTCACCAGCAGTTGAAATAACTTCGAATGTGCCGTCTGCTAACTCAAGGATAGATACATCAAATGTACCGCCACCTAAGTCATATACTAAGATTTTTTGTTCTTCGTCTTGTTTTTCTAAACCGTAAGCAAGTGCTGCTGCTGTTGGCTCGTTAATGATACGCTCAACTTCTAAACCAGCGATACGACCAGCATCTTTCGTTGCTTGACGCTCTGCATCGTTGAAGTATGCAGGTACTGTAATAACAGCTTTCGTTACTGTTTCACCTAAGTATGCTTCAGCAGAAGCTTTTAAGTTTTGTAAAATGATTGCAGAAATTTCTTGAGGTGTATAATCTTTACCTTCAACTTCTACTTTGTAGTCTGTACCCATATGACGTTTAACAGACATGATTGTATTTGGGTTTGTAATTGCTTGGCGCTTTGCAACTTCCCCAACTTGACGTTCTTCATTTTTGAAAGCTACAACAGAAGGTGTTGTACGGTTTCCTTCTGGATTTGGGATAACCTTTGGTTCTCCACCTTCCATAACAGCTACACAAGAGTTTGTTGTACCTAAGTCAATACCGATAATTTTACTCATGGCGAATCCTCCTAGTTTTATGTAAATTATTGATTTACTTTTACCATTGATGGGCGAATCACACGGTCTTTTAATTTATAACCTTTTTGGAATTCTTCCACAACCGCGTTTGATTCAAATTCACTATCTTCCACTTGCATAATAGCTTGGTGTTCATTAGGATCAAACTGTTTACCAACAGCTTCAATCACTTCCACACCTTCTTTAGTCAGCGCTTCTAACAATTGACGATGCACCATTTCCATGCCTTGTAACAAGGATTTCGTTTGCTCATCAGTCGCTTCCACTTGCATTGCTCTTTCAAAATTATCAAGAGCTGGCAAAATGTCTGAAACTAGACTTTGTGCTCTATATTTTTCAGCAGCCTGTTTATCCATTTGGACGCGGCGCTTATAATTTTCAAAATCAGCTTGTAGACGTAATGTGCGACCTTCCGTTTCCGTTAGTTTCGCTTGTAACTCATCTACTTTTTCTTGTAAAAGAGCAGCCTCACTTTTTTCTTCTACAGTTTCTTCACTGTTTTCTGGCGTGACAGCTTCTTCAACTTGCGCTTCTTTTACTTCTTCTACCACTTGTTCGTTACGCTCTTCCACAATATTCACCTCCTTAAAAGGTATTAGGTATCATGCATAGCATGATTACCTAAGCATTATATATTACACACAGCAATGAAAATTTCATCACTTGAGCGAATGTATTACTCTCATTTACTTTTTAAGTCCATCTGTAAATTGTCTCGTAAATAACTGTAACAAACTAATTACACGAGAATATTGCATTCTTGTCGGACCTAAAATAGCAATTGTTCCAAGTTGCTCTTCGCCGATCGAATATGTTGCAGAAATTAAACTGCAATCCTCCATAGCCGTCGAAGTGTTTTCCCTACCAATTTTCACTTGAATCCCGACTTGTTTATGACGCAAAATGTCATAAAATTCAGCTTCATTATCAATCATGGTAAGCAAAGATCTAACCTTTTGAATGTCATGGAACTCTGGCTGCGAAAGCATATTTGCTTTTCCTCCAAAGTATATCTTTTCCGATAACGGAACTTGAAATGTACCATCTAACATTCTTATTGCACTATCATAATTATGAACATACCCACGTAAAACTGTAACAATTTCCTTAAAGATTTTATTATGAAGTTCTTCCATCGGTACGCCAGATAGCTTTTCATTTAAAACATTAACCATTTTTTCTAAATCTGATAAATCAACAGATTCCGGAACGGTAATCGTTTTACTTTGTACATGCCCTGTATCAGTTACAATAATAGCGACTGCAGTTTGACGATCAAGCGGCACAATTTGTACATTTTTAAGTTTATTTGTGCTTAACTTCGGTCCAAGAACAATGGCCGTATAATTCGTAAGTTCTGATAAAATTTGAGCAGATTGCTGTGCAATTTTTTCCGCTTCAAAAATTCTTTCAGCAAATAAATCTTTAATTTGTACAATTTCAGCGTTCGGTAAGTTTTGCGGCGCTAAAAGATGGTCTACATAAAATCGGTAGCCTTTCTCAGAAGGAACACGTCCAGAAGAACTGTGCGTTTTTTCAATAAAACCTAATTCTTCTAAGTCCGCCATTTCATTTCGAATAGTAGCTGAACTAAATGTAATTTCATCTTTTTTAGCCAACGTTCTAGACCCAACAGGCTGCGCTGATCCAATAAAGTCATCAATAATTGTTTGTAAAATTAAGAGCTGACGTTCCGTAAGCATCTCATCATCACCTCTGTTAGCACTCTTTGTCTTTGAGTGCTAAATCTATTAATAACTTACCAAAATTGACATTCAATTGTCAACGGAAACGTCACGAAATAATGAAACTTTTTCACGTTAATGGAACATTTAATTAGTCAATTAAAAATGATTGGAATACTTCATTCCCTAATAATTTTCCTTTTCGCGTTAAACGAACATATCCATCGCTCTCTTCAAGCAATCCTTGTTCTTGGTTGTTTTGTAACTGCTTCGCGAAAACTTGATCCATCTCCATATTAAATTTCTTTTGAAATGCTATTTTAGATACACCTTTTGTTTTTCGAAGTCCTAAGAACAACTCTTCTTCCATCTTTTCTTTCTCCGTCACCACGTGAACATCTAAATACGGAAATCCTGTTTCATCAATTTTATTAAAATATTGCTTCAGCGGACCTACATTTTGAATACGTTCCCCATTCACATAACTATGAGCTCCAGCTCCAAAGCCATAATACTCTTCATTATTCCAGTATGTGAGATTATGTCTACTTTTATTGTCACCTTTTGAGAAATTACTAATTTCATACTGGTTATAACCGTGTTTCTCCATTTCATCCATTACCATTTCATACATTTTCGCTTCATGGTCTTCACCCGGAAGACGCAATTTCCCTTTATTCATTAAGTTATAAAACACTGTTTTAGGTTCCACAATTAATGAATATGCCGAGAAATGTTGTACACCAAGCGTAAAAGCAATGTCTAATGTTTCCTTCACATCTTCTATCGTTTGTCCTGGCAAAGCATAAATAATATCTACATTAATATTTTTAAAGCCTACTTCCTGAGCTTCTCGAATCGCTAGGAATGCATCTTCCCTCGTATGCTTGCGCCCGATTTTCTCAAGCAGTTCATCACGGAACGTTTGCACACCAAAACTAATTCGATTCACTCCACCTTCTAGTAGTACATTCAACTTCTCTTTCGGTAGATCTCCTGGATTCGCTTCAAATGTCAATTCACAATTCGGAGCAAACGGGCGCAAATGACGATTAATAATCTCGAGTAATTTTTTTGTCTGTTCCATATTTAACGCTGTCGGAGTTCCACCGCCCACAAAAATCGTTTTCATACTATCAAACGGAACTCTTTGAACCGTATTTATTATTTCCTTCTCTAAATAATCTAAATATTGATCAACCGGTTGGCGTTCAATAAACACTTTATTAAAATCACAATAGTGACAAATGTGCTGACAAAACGGGATATGAATATATGCAGCTTGTACCAAATATAACTCCTACCTTTCTAAAAAGAAAACCTCCGCACTCCGGAGGATTCTCTACTTCTCTAACGTATTACGAATTTGTTCCATTCGCATTTTTCCCCAATCATACATCATTTCAACGATCGGTAAAAGTGACATGCCTAGTTCCGTCATATAATACTCAACACGAGGAGGAATTTCGGGATATACTGTTCGATCAACAATCCCATCTTCCATTAACTCTTTTAATTGGTTCGACAAAACTTTATGAGAAATGCTTGGGAATAACCGTTGTAATTCACTAAAACGATGAGGCCCTTCCACACCAAGATGCCACAGTATCACAACTTTCCACTTTCCACTAATAATAGAAAGCGTCAATTCCTTTTCACAATTAAAATTGCCATTTTGTATTTTATCTTGAATATCTTTTCGAATATTTTCGGACATTAACAATCTCCTAACTCTATATGAACTAAAAAGCTCTCTCATTATTGTAAATGAGAGCTGCTCAGATGTCTAAAAAGTAATTATACAGAAAAAAGAAGCCGTACAAACGACTTCTTTTTTATTTCAAATATTAGTTGTCATCCATTTTCAGTACAGCCATGAATGCCTCTTGCGGCACTTCTACAGAACCAACAGACTTCATACGTTTTTTACCTTCTTTTTGCTTATCAAGAAGTTTACGCTTACGAGAAATGTCACCGCCGTAACATTTTGCAAGTACGTTTTTACGCATCGCCTTAATTGTAGAACGTGCTACAACTTTATTTCCGATAGTCGCCTGAATTGGCACTTCGAACTGTTGTCTCGGAATTAATTCTTTTAATTTCTCTACAATTACTTTACCACGGTCATACGCTGAATCACGGTGTACGATAAATGATAAAGCATCCACTTGTTCATTATTTAAAAGAATATCCATTTTCACAAGTTTAGATGGTTTATAACCAATTAACTCATAATCAAATGATGCATACCCTTTCGTATTTGATTTCAATTGATCGAAGAAGTCATATACGATTTCTGATAACGGGATTTCATATGTTAATGTAACACGCGTTTCATCTAAATATTGCATATCAATAAACGTTCCACGTTTACCTTGGCAAATTTCCATTACAGCTCCAACATAGTCATTCGGAACCATAATTGAAGCCTTCACAAACGGCTCTTCTACACGATCGATAGACTGTGGGTCTGGCATATTAGATGGATTATCAACAATAACATCTTCACCGTTTGTTAAATAAACTTTATAAATAACGCTTGGCGCTGTTGTAATTAAGTCAATCTTAAATTCACGTTCAATACGTTCTTGAATGATTTCCATGTGAAGAAGTCCTAAGAATCCACAACGGAAACCAAATCCTAACGCTTGAGATGTTTCTGGTTCAAACTCAAGAGCAGAATCGTTTAACTCTAATTTTTCTAACGCATCACGTAAATCGTTATAACGAGCAGAATCAATTGGATACAGCCCACAGAATACCATCGGGTTTAATTTACGGTAACCTGGTAACGCCTCTGCAGCTGGACGTTTCGCATGTGTAATCGTATCACCAACACGTGTATCACCTACGTTTTTAATAGATGCTGCTAAGAAACCTACATCACCTACTGTTAACTCGTCACGTTGCGTAGTTTTCGGTGTAAATACACCTACTTCTGTTACTTCAAATTCTTTACCCGTTGCCATCATACGTACTTTATCGCCAACTTTTACCGTTCCATTTACAACACGGATATAAGCAATTACACCACGGTACGGATCATATAAAGAGTCGAAAATCATACATTGTAACGGCTCTTCTGAATCACCTGCCGGAGCTGGTACTTTTTCAACAATTTGTTCTAAAATTTCTTCAATACCAATTCCAGCTTTTGCAGAAGCAAGTACCGCTTCTGATGCATCTAAACCAATTACATCTTCTACCTCTTGACGTACACGTTCTGGATCCGCACTTGGTAAGTCGATTTTATTGATAACTGGTAAAATTTCCAAGTTGTTATCAAGCGCTAAGTATACGTTCGCTAACGTTTGCGCTTCAATACCTTGCGCTGCATCTACTACAAGAATCGCGCCTTCACAAGCCGCTAAACTACGAGATACTTCGTACGTAAAGTCGACGTGTCCTGGTGTATCAATTAAATGAAGAATATACTCTTCACCATCTTTTGCTTTATAGTTTAATTGTACTGCGTTTAATTTGATTGTAATACCACGCTCACGCTCTAAATCCATAGAGTCAAGCAACTGAGCTTTCATTTCGCGTTGTGTTAACGCATTTGTTTTCTCTAAAATACGGTCTGCTAACGTTGATTTTCCGTGGTCAATATGAGCAATAATAGAGAAATTACGAATTTTGGACTGTCTTTTTGCTCTTTCTTCTTTGTTCATCTATGTTCTCAACTCCTAATAGTCTCGCCAATATACACTAGCACTGATTATATCAATAGAGCAACAAAGATTCAATGAAAACTCGTGCTGCTTACGATACAAATCATTCTATCTATATCTTATGCGAATAAACCATAAGAGACAAACCCTTTTCAAATTTTAAAACGGTTGTCTTACAAATCAGTAAAACAACCATCTCCCATGCTACTCTTAGCTAAAAATCCCCTTTATTTTCCCAACAACTATATCCGTTCCGAACTTCGTCATTTCATAAGCTACACTTGCTAACGCCATCCCAATTCCTTCTACAACATTAAAACTTCTTAAACGTTCTAATTGTTGTTGTTTTTCTGAAGCTGAAAACGAACTACCCAAAATTTCTGATTCAGCACCTGTACTCTCTGTCCCTGTCATATGAGCTATTTGTTCATACGACAATTGCCGATAACCTTTCATACTTTTCAAACCATGATTAGCAAGTGACACTCCTGCTATCATCATAAGTAAACATAAAGCTACACTACATATACACAAAAGCGCAAAACGACTCAAACTATTATCATCTTTCTCCCTCAATGTGTATACGCTCCCGTATTATCTTGATCAATTTGATGATGCAGCGCTGCATTTAAACCACTCGCTATTACATTCGCCATATCCTCAATAAAAGTATCTACTTCTTTTGGGGTCACCATTAAGTTATGACCAAGAGGCGATAGCACTTCATAAATCAACCTTCTTTTTTCTTCTTCTTCTAACGTACCAACAGCACCTAAAAACATATTTCGGCTCTTTTCATCTGGCATATCTTCTTCTGTTAATTTTTTCTTTTCTCCAAATAAAAATCCCGCTGGTAACAAAGATCTTGAAGGTTTGTTTCCTTCTTTCATCTCTCGACCAAAATGTTTCAAAATAAAATCAATCGTATCACTTGTAATCGAAACGGCATCGACCACAGTCGGAACACCAATTGCGATAACAGGGATACCTAATGTCTCTTTACTTAGTTCCTTACGTTTATTCCCAACCCCTGATCCAGGATGGATTCCAGTATCAGAAATTTGTATCGTGCTATTTACTCGTTCAATAGAACGGGCAGCTAATGCGTCAATCGCAATTACAAAGTCTGGATTTGTCTTCTCAATAATCCCATAAATAACATCGCTCGTTTCGATGCCTGTAATCCCCATTACTCCCGGCCGAATTGCACTAACAGGTCTGAATCCTTCTTCTACACTTTCAGGCTGCAATTGAAACAAATGTCTCGTTACTAATACATTTTCTACAACTATTGGCCCAAGAGCATCCGGTGTTACATTCCAATTCCCAAGGCCTACAATTAAACAGCTCGCTTCTTTTGTAACACCAACCTCTTCTAAGAAATAAGAAAATTCTTTTGCAAAAATACGCTCCACTTTTTGTTGAAGTTCTGTATCTTGCTGACGTATACCTTGTACTTCAAGCGTTAAATAATTTCCAGGTTTTTTACCCATCGCTTCAGAGGCAGCTTCATCAATTGTTACTTTTGTAATTATAGTACCTTCTTCTTCCCTCTCTTTTACAATTACCCCCTGTATCCCTTTTTGTTCTTCTTGGCTTTCTTGCAACATTTGATGAGCTTCTACAGCAAGGTCAGTTCTAACGCTATATTTACTTAAATCCAATGGTTCTTTCATCGTATCTCCTCCGTAATTCATAGTAAATATCGTTAGATTTCCCAAAGTTATATAAGGTCATTCTTTCCTTTACGTGAAATTTCATGGATATACTATTGCAATTCTCTTCACCGTTTGATAGAATATCACTTGTTCTATGTAAGAATCGAGTCATTCGATTGCACCAGGGAGGTGAAAAGTATGGCAAACATCAAATCTGCTATCAAACGCGCTAAACTTAGCGAAGAGCGTCGTGCACATAACGCTTCTATCAAGTCTGACATGCGTTCTGCTGTTAAAACTGTAGAAGCTTTAGTTACTAATAACGATCTTGAAAATGCTAAAGAAGCTTTCAAAACTGCTTCTAAAAAACTTGACAAAGCAGCTCGTAAAGGTCTTATCCACCAAAACGCTGCATCTCGTCAAAAATCTCGCTTAGCGAAACAAGTAAACGCGTAAGGCGTTTAAAAAACGATCCATTTGGATCGTTTTTTTATATACAAAAAAAGTTCATGCACTAGGTACATGAACTTTTTTTGTGTCATCACATATGATTTAATCGCATTAAGAAAAACTCGAGCACAAGTTTCTTATCCATCTTTCCCGTCTTCATACTATAATCAGCTTCCGCTAATTCTATAATCACTTTTTTTAATTCTTCAAAAGAGAAAAATTTCGTTTGATTCATCGCCAATTTTACACGATACGGATGTACACCAATATGAGATGCAATTTGATTTTGCCCATAACCACGTTGCTGTAACTCTTTCACTTGATACAACAAACGGAATTGACTCACTAATAACGCAAGCAATTTAATCGGTTCTTCCTGCTGCGTAAATAATCCATCCAAAATTTGCATTGCACCTGCAATATCTTTTTTCACCACTTTTTCTGTCAAAGCAAATACATTTTGCTCAACTGATTTTGGCACAAGCTCTGCAACAAGTTTCGTCGTAATCTCTCCGCCCATACCAACGTATAACGTTAACTTGTCCATTTCCTTCGCCAACATCGTTACATTACTTCCCACAAGCTCTAGCAACAAACTAACAGCCGCGTTATCAATGTGCACATGCACTTCATCTGCTCGAGCAACAATCCACTTCTGAACATCCTGCACTTGCATCGCATTCGCTTCTACTACATCTGCTGTTTTCTTTAATAGTTTTGTAATTTTTTTTCGCTCATCAAGTTTTTCGTAAGGCGCAACAAAAACAAGAATAGAAAATGGAGAAGGTTCACCAATGTATTCTTCTAAAATTTTTATATTTTGCTCTAACTTTTCTTTTTGCGAAGTCAAAAATAGCGGTGATTTTATTAACAGTACTTTCCGCTCTCCAAAGAAAGGAAGCGTACGCGCATCCTCAACCACATCTTCTAAATACGCTTCTTCCAAATCGTATGTCACAACATTAAACTCTCGATCTTCTTCTTCAAGTGCTTCTGTCGTAATAAGCTTTATCGTTTCATTTATAAAAAAAGCTTCCGTCCCATATAGTAAATATAACGGAGCAAACTGTTTCTTTTTAATTTTTTTATGTATATCACTCATACTTTTTCCTACTCCCTAACTTGGCAATATATATTTATACTAATGCCCTAGCTTTTGTTTTACAAGTACAAAGGAACAGGCTTTATAACCCGTCCCTTTATTTATATTAAACGCCACGCAATAAGCCCCGGGTTTCTTATTGGTGTGCGGTAATCACCTTCCCTTTATTATTCACAATAAAAATTCCAGTATAAGTGCCAACTGTTAACATGCTTGGAAACAAAAAACTCACGTTACTTCATAATCTAAAATTCGCAAAAAGCTCATTTTCTCTTCACATTGAAATTGTAGATTTTTTTCTGACAATATTTTATACTAAAGTGGAATGTTGGGGAGGGATTCTAAATGAATGATTTTGAACAAAACGTTCAAAGTAAACGCAATGACGCTATTGATTCAGGGGTAGGATTTATCGTCTCATTTGGTTTTTTCGCAACACTTTTCATCATTGCAACTGTTATTAAATTTATCGGTTCTTAAAGACTGCCACTTCATGGCAGTCTTCTCTTTTTCACCTATTATATGTCTTATCATATGTGATTTTACTTTGAAAGGTTCCATTTTCCCCTTTAAAAACATAGGAAATAGCACCTTGCTTGTCCGTGCGCCATATCGCACTCCCCATCTTCTCCAAACGTTCTATTACTTCTTTATGCGGGTGTCCATATCTATTCTGCTTACCAACAGATATAATCGCTACACGGGGCTGTATAACGTTCAAAAAAGACTCTATAGATGACGTATTACTTCCATGATGAGCAACTTTTAAAACATCCACTCGCAAATCTGGATACGCAGATACTAAAAACTGCTCTCCTTCTTCTTCTAAATCGCCTGTAAATAGCCACGTCAATCCTCCAAATTTTGCCCATATTACAATTGAAGCATTATTTTCACTTTTTTCTTTTCCTTTTGGAGCTAAAACGAAAAACTCAGCTTCATTTACACTCCAACTTTCCCCTTCCCCCACTTCAGTTATTTTCATTTCCTTTTCTAATGCCTGTTTCTTTACTACTTTTTCTAATACTGCATCTTTTCCCTTCCGGCCAAATACAACTTCTTTTACAGGTATATATGATAATAATTCTTGCGCAGCACCTATATGATCTGCATCTCCATGCGTTACGATTAATTTATCAATTGTTTTAATACCTTCTTTTTGTAAATAGGGTATTAAAACATCAGTTCCAACAGAAAATTCATGCTTTTTTTGTTGCCACTCTTCCTTATTGACACGAAGCGTTCCACCTGTATCAATAAGATAAACCCCTTTATCATACGGAAGGCGAATTAATATTGCATCACCTTGTCCAACATCAATAAATGTTACACTTCCGCTTCCTCTAAAATATGGATATACATAATGACACGTGCTAATAAAAAGAAATATACTCACAACTATACAAACCATTTTTTTCGGCGCTCTCCTTTCCCAAACTATCAATATACTGACAATACTCGTGCAATATACAGCTACAAGATTGAAGGACGTTTTCCCGAAAATAAGCTGGTTAAATGGTAAACTTTCACAATAACTTAGAAGAACATTAGACATACTCAAGCCTATTGATAACACATCCGCAAATCCTTTTGCGAGAAACGGGACAATTGGCATACACAGTAAAATAATAATGCTACATGGTAATACAATGATAGATAAAAACGGAACGTATAAAAGATTGAGGAAAATGCTATATGGAGAAAAATAACCAAAGTGATATAACAAGATCGGAGTACTAACGAGCTGTGAAATGATAGAAATATAAATAGAATTTCGGATTACTCCGTTGCTACTCCCTAATAAGAACGGAGCAGACAAAAGTAAAGCGAAGCTACCTACAAAAGAAAACTGAAATCCAATATTAAAAACAAGATAAGGGTCATATATAAGCATACATATAGCTGTTACACTTAAAGCATCTAAACTAGATAAACGAATCGAGCACATAAAAGCAATCAACATCAAAACTCCTGCTATAGAAGCCCTTATAACAGATGGTGACGCCCCTGCTAAAACCATATACAAAGGAATACAGACGATAAGGCAAATTGTTGCTACCTCCCTCGTCGCACCACTTCTTAGCAAAATAAAATATACTATCCCCATTAACAATACAATGTGCGAACCTGAAATTGCTAACAAATGTATAAGACCAAACTGTTGATATTGCTCTTCCACTTCAAACGTCATTTGTTGTCTATCACCAAATAGTAACGCATTCATAAAAGCACCTGATTGCTCTGGAAACATTTCTGTAACTTTCGAGATTGCTTGTTGCCTCAAAAGGAGAATCCATTGCATAAGCGACAGTGATGTTTTATAGCATTCAGAAATATATGTAGCCTCAAATGTGAAATGAATATGTTGCTTGTATAAATAATCACGGTAATTAAAACCATGAAAATTCCGAGCTGTTTGTGGTTCTTTCCTCTCACCCTCGAATACACATGATATCCCTGCGTATAATTGTTGCATTTTTTCCTTTTCCAGAGCTGATTTTATTCTATAACTTAATTGCACTATATTTTTATTGTGATCTTCAAATTGAAAAGATAGGCGATCGCCATTAACAAGCGGTGTATTTTGTATAACACCTCTTGTAACTCCATAGGACTCTCCTAGAGACTTATTCCACCCTTGAACATAAGAAGTGTATATAGCGCCACTAAAGCACGCTACAATGCAAAAAAAGAAGGTTTTACGCGAAGTGCGATATAAACAGAAGAAAATATTTAAAAAGAGGCAAAAAACTATCAATAAAAGTGACGAGGAAAAGGCAATTGCAATCCCTATTATAAACGAGATTGCAACATACCCCCATTGTTCCTGCAACTTATACTCACTCCTTATAGCATCATTTTTGCTTTCGTGAATACATGCTGTAATTCTTCCATTGATAAATTATCTTTTTCTAAAGACGCAAATAATTCTTTTAACTCCGTATAACGTTTTTGCTCCTCTAATGCAGCAATATCATATTCTAGCGGAACGTGCTTCACTGTTACATTCGCTTGTTCAAATAACTCTATGGCGTATGGATGATTTTTATAATCCTGCGCATAATAAACCGCTGTAATACCACTTTGAATAATTGCCTTACAACATTGTAAACAAGGGAAATGCGTAACGTAAATTTCTGCTTCCTCTGTTTTCGCACCAAACTTGGCACATTGTAATAAAGCATTCATTTCGGCATGAATTGTCCGAACACAATGATTATCGATTACGTAACAACCATCATCTATACAATGTACGCCACCTTTAATCGAACCATTATATCCACCAGCAATAATTCGTTTATCGCGAACGATTGTCGCTCCTACCGCAAGCCTTGTACATGTACTACGTAACGATAGTAGATGGCTTTGCGTCATAAAATATTGATCCCATGAAATTCGTTCCATATTTTTCACCTACTTTTTTGTCTACTTGTAGTGTAGCGAAAGAAGAAAAACTTCGTCAATCTTTTACGGAATAATAATTTGATCTTTTATCTTTTCAAGAGACTTCGCACCAATCCCATCAATCTCTAATAAATCTTCTATTTTCTGAAACGGACCATGTTCTTCTCGATATTTCAAAATACTTTCTGCCTTTCGAGAGCCAATTCCTGTAATCTTTTCCAATTGCTCCTTCGCTGCTGTATTTATTCGAATCTTGCCATCTTCCTTAGAAGAAGTAAACATCCCTTGTTCTGACTCATTTTTACTCGGTATATAAAGAAGCATTTGATCTTGTACAATTTGTGCTAAATTCACTTTTTTGATATCTACTTCTGATAAAAAACCACCAGCCTTTTGAACCGCATCCTTTACGCGATCTCCTTCCTTCATTTCATATACCCCTTCTTTATTAACCGCTCCTTTCACATCAATTATAATTGTTCTTTTCTGTTCCTTTGTATCCGATATTTTCGGTTTACCCTTTTTTTCTATCTCCTTCTCTTGCACATTCATTGTAATAGGCGTTCGTTCTACACTCTGATTCGTTTTCCAAAAAACAAGAAAAAGTAAAGTTCCAATAATAGCTACTAAACCTAACCACTTTTTCGGAAAATCCCACATCATTTTACACCTCTAATCATAAATTTATAACATCATTCATATTGTTTAGGAGAAAGCTGTTACGAAGGAGGGATGAAACTTTGAACATAGGAATTATAGGGACAGGAAACATGGGGAATATACTAATCGATGCATTTTTAGAAACCCGTGCTGTCAAACCTTCGTGCCTTACAATCATTAATCGGACGCCTGCCAAAGCATATCATATAAAAGAAAAATACCCTTCTGTTCATATAGCAAAAACAATCCCGGAAGTAATCGAACAATCACAACTTATTTTTATTTGCGTTAAGCCGATAGATATATACCCTATCCTAAAAAAATACGCTGAACATTTTTCTGATGAAACGTGCTTAGTTTCTATTACGAGTCCAATATCTCCATCACAATTAGAGACTCTCGTACCTTGTCACGTCGCGCGTATCATTCCAAGTATCACAAACCGCGCCCTCTCTGGCGCCTCACTATTTACATTTGGAGATAATTGCTCTGAAGAATGGCAACAAAAATTACTTCGTCTATTCAAAAACATTTCTACACCTCTTGTAATAGAAGAAGATATAACGCGCGTTTCATCTGATATAGCAAGTTGCGGTCCTGCTTTCTTTAGTTATTTACTACAATGCTTCATTAACGCTGCTGTAGATAAAACAAATATTACACACGAAGAGGCTACTACTTTAGTAAGTGAAATGGTCGTGGGGATGGGGAAATTACTTGAAAAAGAAATCTTCACATTACCTACCTTACAAGAAAAGGTTTGCGTGAAAGGCGGCGTTACTGGGGAAGGCATTCGGGTTTTAGAAGAACACGTTGGAGATATGTTCCATAAGTTAATCGAGCGAACACATGAAAAATTTGATGAAGATTTAGAATGCGTTGATCAGCAATTCAATAAACACACATAATAAATACGTCATTTACATTCCAAATCCTTTTTATAAATAATTACTTTTTTACAATACATTTTCACTTCAACTACTATTCCCACACTTTACGCATACGATCTTCAGATTATACTAGAACTAAAAATACATCTTCTTTATAAAACAAAAGCAACCTTCTCGGTTGCTTTTGTTTTATCCCGCATTAACGGCCAGTAAGATCCCCACCTTAAAACTCAGCGAAAGCAAAGAAGTTAGGAGGGGGTCGGGCTGCCCGTAAAAGCCCGATTGGTTCAACTAATAATCAGCGGGGAGCTTCGCACCCCGCTGATTAAAGTTTCACTTTATCCGTTTTTCTTCGCCATGAAGAAAATACGCTCTGTTTGTTCTGTAACTTCAAGTCGCTCAAAATCACCTGTTACACGAAGCACTGTAAAACCTGCTTCTTCAAGCCATTTCGTTAACTCTTCCACTTGATATGCACGTTGCACGTGACATTCGTCAAACCGATGGTACACATCTTCTTCTGGATCTTGAACAAAGAATGTTAAATCATGCTCTACACTATTTGATTCTTCACCAGGGAAGCAATTCCAAATAAGAGATATTTCTTCTCCATTCACTGTATACGTTTCATTTTGAAATACATGATGTATTTTATATAAAGAATGTACATCAAATAAAAACAAGCCATCTTGGCGTAAATGGTGAAATACTCTTCTAAATGTTTCTTGCACTCCATCTTCTTGCAATACATAATTTAATGAATCACAAAAGATGGTTACACAATCAAACTCACCTGGAACATCAAGCTCTCGCATGTCTTGTTGATAAAAAGGAATAAAGTATCCCTCTGCTCCCAGTTTTTGCTGAGCGACTGTTAACATTTCTTCTGAAAGATCGACACCTATTAAATCGTAACCCTTTTGCACAAGCGGAAGGGTTACATTACCCGTACCGCATGCTACATCAAGAATTTTTGCCTCTTTCATATCTGCTTGCTGCAGGCTTTCCTCTGTGAATTCCACCCATTTATCATAAGGGACATCATTCATTAGTTCGTCGTACAACAATGCAAATTGTTCGTATTTCATTGGCCTAGCTCTTCTGTAATATCTTCACGTGGCACATCGCCCCATAGACGCTCTAAATTATAGTGATTACGCTCATCTTTATGGAATACATGAGCAACTACATCTCCAAGATCAACTAATACCCAACGTGCTTCGTCAAAACCTTCCATACGTTGTACGTCGATTTGGAACTCATGTGCTTTTGATTTAATTTCACGTGCAATTGCTTGCACTTGTTTATCTGAATTACCGTGACAAATAATGAAATAATCTGCAATTGGTGAAATACCTTGCATATTTAGGACAACCATATCTTCTGCTCTTTTATCATCAGCTGCTTTTGCCGCTAATACTAATAAATCTTTATCGTTCATTTACTCATTTCCTCCTTGATAACTGCATTGTATGTTTGGAATGTTAATGGATAAATCGTCTGATTTTTTTCCATTAAAAATTGAATTGTTTTCTTTAACGCAAATAATAAAGCTTGATTTATATCCGTATATGCGAGTTTACGAGCCTCTTCCACACCTGGAAACTTTCGCCCTGGCTCAATGTAATCAGCTACATAAATCACTTTATCTAACATTGTCATGTTCTCATGACCACTTGTATGATATGTAATAGCTTGCAAAATTTCAGAATCCGTAATGCCTACCTCTTTTTCTACTAAGTATGCCCCAACAGGCGCATGCCACAACTCTTTATTATAGCAAAGTAAATCTTTCGGCAAATCTTCACGTTTAATAATCTCTTCCATCTCTGAAATCGCTCTACATTTCGCATAATCATGGAATATAGCTGCCATCTCTGCTTTTTTCTCGTCCACACCGTATAACTTAGCCAGCTCAATCGCTGTCTCCATTACACCAATTGTGTGTGTATAACGTTTTTCATGCATTTGTTGTTTAACAATATGAAGTGCATTCTCACGATTCATACAACCCATTCCTCTCGATATATACCTGTACTTTTTCAGGAAGTAAGTATTTACACGTTTTCTTCTCCTTATATCTCTCACGTAATAAGGATGAAGAAACTGCAAATTCCGGAATTTCCACTGTAGTAATCTGATACGGCGTATGCAATGTGTACCCAGGTCTCGCAACTCCAACAAACGTTACAAGATTAAGTAAAGCTTCAATGTTATACCACTTCGGTAAATACTCAACCATATCCCCACCAATAATAAAGTGAAACTGCACATCCGGATACTTCTTCGTCAATTGCAACATAGTGTCATACGTATAAGATGGGCCCTTCCTGCTTAACTCTTCTAAACAAATAGAAAAGTGTTCTTCTGCCTCAGTCGCGAGCTCTAACATATGTAAACGTCTTTCTATACTTGTAATATTACGTCCTTGTTTATGTGGCGGAATCTGGTTTGGCAAGAACCATACTTCTTCCAAATCCAAAGCGTGATATACTTCATTTGCAATTAGCAAATGTCCATAGTGAGGCGGATCAAATGTACCGCCAATGATGCCAATTTTCCTCAAAAGAAACGCCCCTTCCTTTTACATACAGCAACTCTCCTTGGTTAGGAATGAAGAGAGTTGCTATTAATAAAAGTTCAATTGGTTTCGCTCTCTACATCATTACGCATCAGCGATAAAAATAGCGCATGCTAATCTTTTTATCGAGGAAGCTTAATTTGTTTATTTTCTCTTGATTCTTTGTATAAAACGATTGTGCTTCCAATTACTTGAACGATTTCAGCACGTGCACCTTTTGCAAGTTCTTCCGCAACCTCACGGCGATCAAATTCACAGTTTTGTAATACACTTACTTTAAATAACTCACGAGCTTCTAAAGTATCTGCGATTTGTTTAATCATATTTTCATTTACTCCGCCTTTTCCTACTTGAAAAATTGGTGTTAAATGATGTGCTTGTGCACGTAAAAATCTTTTTTGTTTTCCTGTTAACATATATGTTAGCCTCCAAGCTTTTCTATAACTAATTGTTTCATTCTCCCGATATTCGGTACACTTCCTGTCCACATTTCAAATGCAAGTGCTCCTTGATACACAAACATATCAATACCATTTTGAATGATTGCACCTTGCTCTTTTGCCTCACATAAAATTTTCGTTTCAAATGGATTATAAATTATATCTGATACAATCGTTCCTTTTTTTAACGAACAAATTTGTAATGGCGTATGTTCGACGTGTGGATGCATACCTATTGTTGTCGTCTGAATGATAATATCATAATTCCCTTGTTCTTCTGTCGCTTTTTCTAACGACAAAGCAACAGAATTAACATCGGCCGTACGTGCAGCAATAAGTTCTTTCGCCTTATCTACTGTACGATTGGCTACATCAATCTCTTTTACACCTACATCAGCAAGAGAAAAATAAATAGCTCGGCTAGCACCACCTGCACCAAGTAACAAAATACGTTTCCCTTGAAGTGGTTCATGACTAATTGACTGCAACGCTCGAACAAAACCAATCCCATCTGTGTTGTAGCCAATTAACCTTCCATTCTTATGAACCACTGTATTTACTGCACCGATTTTCCTTGCCAATGGGTCAATCTCATCCAAATACTCCATAATAGCAACCTTGTGCGGAGTTGTTACATTAAATCCTGAAATACCTAATGCTTTTAAACCTCTTACTGCTTCCCCTAGCACTTCCTCTTCAACAAGAAACGCATGATAATGGGCATCCATATTCAAGTGTTCAAATGCATTGTTATGCATAACGGGTGATAATGAATGTCCAATTGGATTTCCGATTACACCATATAATTGTTTCATAAATCCCTCTCCATATTAAATTAAAGATTTACGTAGTGAAACACTTACTCCTTTTGGTACGTGTGCAACAATTTTTGCTCCTGGTTCGTTCACAGTAACCCATCCTAATCCAGAGAATACAACATCCGTTTTAGGTTCACGAATATTAAATTCGTATTTCACTAGCTCAGGCATATTTGTTAATTCTTCTGGCGTTGGTGGGCTTAGTAAATCCCCAGCATGATTTTTATATAATTCATCTGCTTTCTCAAGCTTTGTACGATGAATTGTTAAGCGATTCGAGAAGTGACAAGTAAACGCACGACGACCACCACTTACATAATCAAAACGTGCCAATCCACTAAAGAATAACGTTTGTTCTTCGTTTAATTGGAATACCATCGGCTTAATTTCTTTTGTTGGTGTAATAAGCTTTAAGCTTTGCTTTCCAACATAATGAGCCATTTGGTGGTGGTTAATAATACCTGGCGTATCATATAAAGAAGATTCTTCGTCTAATGGAATATCAATTAAATCAAGTGTTGTTCCTGGGAAATGAGATGTTGTAATTACATTTTCAGTCTCATCACTAAATTCTTTAATCATACGATTAATAAATGTCGATTTCCCTACATTCGTACATCCAACAACGTAAACATCTTTGCCGCCGCGATAATACTCAATAGCATCTGCTAGTTCAGCAATTCCTTGTCCCTTCGCTGCACTAATTAAAAAGACATCTTCTGGTTTTAATCCTAGTTGCTTTGCACTATAGCGCATCCAATGCTTTACTTTATCATGTTTTACTGACTTTGGAATTAAATCAGCTTTATTTCCAACAAGTAATACTTTATTATTTCCTACGAAACGATGTAAACCAGGTAACCAGCTACCATTAAAATCAAAAATATCTACAATTTTGACTACTAATGCATCTGATTTTCCAATTCCATTTAAAATGCGTAGGAAATCATCATCTGTTAACGATACATCTTGAATTTCATTGTAATGCTTCAAGCGAAAACAACGTTGACAAATAACTTGTTCTTTCTCTAAAGATGAGGTAGGAGCATACCCCACTTCGTTTTTATTTTCTGTTTGAATTTCTACACCGCAACCAATACATTTAATTGTTTCAGTCAAACTTTATTCCTCCCAGTTAATTAAACCTTTTTTCTTCATATTTTTCATAATTCTGCGTTCAATTTTTCGATTAAAGCGCGTCACTAATCCGTCCGTTTGTGCTACCGGTACAACTAAAATTGTATGAAGCCCTACTCGGTTTCCACCAAGCACGTCAGTCAGTAACTGATCTCCAATTACCACAACTTCCTCTGCCTGTAAACGCATCTCTTGTATCGCACGCTTAAACGCTCGAACAAATGGTTTACGTGCACTATGAATAAATGGAATGCCTAATGGGTCAGCAAAATCTTTTACACGTTGCTCATTATTATTTGAAACAACCGTTACTTGGATGCCGTGCTCTTTCATTTTCAAGAACCATTTTTCAAGTTGCGGGGTTGCATTTGGACGATCCCATTCAATTAAAGTGTTATCTAAATCAGTAATAACACCTTTAATCCCACGTTTTTTTAAATCTTCTGGTTGAACATGATATACATTTTTCACATATTCATTTGGTAAAAATAGTTTCAATTTCTTTCACCTCTTTGAGGATTTTTCATAAAATTTTTCGACAACATTTTTCGATATATAACCTGTGGATAAAATTGTACACATTTTCCACATTAATTTTTCAGTTAATTTGGAATTTACTAACAAACTATACACACTTTATCCACCTAGGTATGTGGATAACCACCCGTTTGTGACTGTCATATTTTTTTGGTACATTAAATGCATCAACGAATCAATCCTTATATTATTAGGAGGTGACTCACCTTGAAAACAAAACATATGGAACAGTTATCCACTGAGTTACTCACTGAGTCTTATTATAAAGCAAAAGAACTAAAATTAAATCCCGACTTCATTTTACTTATAAAACAAGAAATCATTAGACGCTCATTAGAGGACAAGCTTGTCAAATCTTCTTGATTACATATAAAGTGAAAGGTTTAATTAGCCCGTACCAATCAAACAGTTACAGGATAAATTATTGGATGCCCTGTAAAAAGAGCCATCCTACGATGGCTCTCGAATAAACAAGTACTCCCATCTAGGGGATTTCATCATTAAGTATCTTTGCCCATAACTCTTACTTACGGTTATAAAAGCTTTTCTTTATTTATGAGCTAATCGAGTAGCTATTTTTTCACCAAGACGAAGCTCTTGTCCACTCTTTAATTCCTGCACTACTTCTATCATATCTTTTTCAAACAATAACACAACTGTTGAACCAAATGTAAAGTATGCCATTTCTTCACCTTTTTGAACAGTATCTCTCTCATGCAAAAGCTCGATACTATTAACAAACATGGCACCTACTTTTACAAGAGCCATATGCTCACCATCACTGCTTATTTCTGTAACAGAACGATAATTTTTTGACAGCGGTTCTTTCCCGTATTCCATACCAGCTGCATTTACCGGATATGATTTTCTACCGAGTACAAACCTTTCAGTCACAGAACCAGAAAGCGGACTATGAATGCGATGATAGTGACTTGGACTCAAATAAATTACCATATATGTACCGCCTGCATATCGCGTTGCACGTTCTTCATTACCTAGCATATCCACAATTGAATAGCGCTTTCCTTTAATATCAAATGTTTTTGTATCCTCAATAGGACCATGATCTGCAAAAACACCATCAACAGGACTAACGATACTCGATGCATCTGTATCAATACTACGCTTTCCTTCTTTTAGCTTACGCGTAAATAATTCATGCAATGTTCTATATTCCTTCAAGCCCTTTTCCATCTCATCTTGATTAATTTGAAAAACTTTCGCATACGATGGAATAATGATAGAGCTCAAACGAGATTGTGCAAATTTACGTAATATATAAGAAGTAAAGCGACCATTTGTAAGTTCTATCATAAGTCGATATAATGTACGTCGCAAATTGCGAAACCCCCTAATCAGTCTATAACTTTAGTTTTCCCTTCTTTTCTTTCTATATCATATGTAAAATTGGTTCTTATTCCCACATATCATATAAAGCAGCCTTATTATACATACAGAAAACTAAGTATGGTATTATTCTTAAATTATTTAGCACCTTCTAATATTACAGATAGAATCCGTCATTTTCAACAGTGAACATGTATTTCTTCTTAGCATAACGCGTTTTCTTTTCTTATTTACAATAAGAAAAGCAGCCCCTTTTAAAATATGGCTGCTTCTAATACACTTTACTCTTTCGCTTTTTTCTCTTTCTCTGCCCTTACAAACTCGTGGAACATCTTCATTAAAGCACGCTTTTCAATCCTTGATACGTAGCTTCTAGAAATACCAAGCGCCTTAGCGATTTCCCGCTGTGTTTTCTCCTTATCTAGCCCAAGTCCAAAACGTTTCACAATCACTTCTTTTTCTCTTTCGTCTAAAATATCGATATACTCTTTAATTTTTTCTAACTCCATACTAAGCTGAATCATATCAATTACATCTTCAGACTCTGATTTTAATATATCAATAAGCGATATTTCATTGCCCTCTTTATCTTGCCCAATCGGATCATGAAGTGAAACATCTTTTTTCGTTTTCTTTAGTACACGTAAATGCATCAAAATTTCATTTTCAATACAGCGTGCTGCATACGTCGCAAGCTTTGTTCCCTTTCCTGCAGAATAGCTCTCGATCGCTTTAATGAGCCCGATCGTACCAATTGAAATTAAATCTTCTGCATCTTCTCCTGTGTTCTCAAATTTTTTAACGATATGAGCTACAAGCCGTAAATTATGTTCAATCAAAAGATTTCTCGCTTGAGCATCACCTTGCTCCATTAACTCTAAGTACTTTCTCTCATCATCTGATGATAACGGCTGCGGGAACGCATTATTCTTTACATAAGAAACAAAGACAAACACTTCTCGAACCATATATCCAATTGCGGCGAATAGACTCAAACCTTTCACCTCCGCCAAAATAGTGGTCTTTATTATGTGTATGTAGGCGTGAGGTTGTTTGTGTCTGTACAGTTTATTTATAAAACTCAACACTTCTAACATTTAAAATATTTTATCGTTATATTATAATTAAAAGAAATTGTTATTTATATATGAATATGCTATTAAAGGGGACACTATTCATGATTACATTAGATCGATTATTAAATGTAACAATTTATTTAGGGGGATTTTTACTTTTCATTTCGTTCATTACTTTTGTTATTAAAAGAGGGCCTGATTTATTATTTTTTCAATTTGGAATTTCTTTATTTTTTGGAGCTCAAATTATAACTGGAATGAAATTTTTTCATAACTATGGTTTTTCCTTTCACTCAAAACTAGAACTACTTATCTTTATTCTCTATGTAATTGGAATTATTACATGTATACTATTTTTCTTTCACTTTCAAAATCCGTATCGAATTTTTTTATTAATTTGTAGTTGTTTATTTTTGACTGGATCCAATTATTACTTTAAAGAAACATTAAAGTTTAATAAAAAATTTCCAAAGCAACATAAAACCTTTTTAAATACACAAGAAGAAGACTCTTTTCCAAAAGAAGTTCGTAAATTTTCAGAAGACTACAATACTATAATAAAAAATGAGTTTTATGAAATACCCATGATTCCTACTGAATTACATATTACAAGCAAAACAGATTCTTCCCGTAGTACATCTTTCTTAGTTGAACTTTATAATAGCGAGAATGAAATTACCGATGACTCTGTACAATTAACTCAATCAGACCGTTTTTATGTAGTGTTAAATACACCAAAAACAAAAATAGCAAGGATAGTATATGAAGGGCAGAATTTTTTCACATTTACAGTCACACTAAAGGCTCTTAATTTACAGCAAGAACCGGAAATTCATAATATGTTTTTAGAAATAGATAAACGTAGAGCAATGAATCTTCTTAATTTTGAAATTAAAGCCCATACTAAAGAATGGAAAGTAACATTTAAAAATGATAGTTCTCATTCCGATCTTCCTATCACATTTACTTTTGAAAAACGAACAGGCAAATTATAAAAATAAAAAGAGTTATTTTTATATTCTTTGAAAAATAACTCTTTTTATTTTACTTACTCCAAATCTTTCTCCCAGTTTGAGCATCAATATAACGAATTTCCCGACTACAATAAAAAGGTTCTTTATGTTTTTCATCTGTCGTTTGTTTGTACAGTAGTTTGTATTTCGTTTCCTCTGCATCATGATCTACAAATCATTCTAATTTAACTCGGATAGCCTCTCTGTATATTTCTAACGCTTTTTCTTTTGTTACTTTTGGTGTTGTTTCATATGTAAGTAATTCTTTTATAAAGTTGCCACACTCTCCAGAGTAGTGCATCACAGCACCATTTTCTGCATTGATGTTGATCATAATATATTTCCGCTCTACATGAATGTCATTTACATAGATTGAAAAGGAAAACCTCTCTATCCCCTCTTCCTCCTCATAATTATCCCAAAGTTGAACATACTTTGTCGCATCTCGGATAATATGCTCTAAAAATTGAAGTGCCTTGCTTAAACATTGCTCTCTTGATAAGATTGTTTTCCTTTTTTTCTCATCCTTCCACATAAAAAAAGAAAGCAATTGATTTGTTTCTTTATCTAGAGTAATTACTACGAATTCATCATGTTTCAACATTGGAAAATGTTTTTTATAAAACTCATCCATTGAATATGAATCCTTCTCTTCTATTTCTTTTTGTAATTCTTCTTTTAATACAAATTTTATCCGGACTTCATCCTCATCTACTTTTTCATCTATTTTGACAAACTTCCCCTTGTCCCAATCAAATAAATCAAACACATCTTTTTTTTGATTACTCTTTAGCGGTTTATCAACAAGTACTGTAGAAGGTAATTTATAGTGTTCTGGCCCATATAAATCTTTACCTGTACTTGCATCAATAAACGCATGACTAGGCTCTGGTTCATATACAAGATGGTACCCTTTTACTTCTTCCCCGTTTTCATACTCACATGAAGAGTATGTTAAATCTACAAATACAAGTCTCATATCTTGTCTAGCTTTCAAATTTTCTAAAACGATATTCTCCCCAACAATTTCACTTGGCCATAACGGCTTTTTCTCTATGGCTTTTTGTCCATTGTAATGAAAATGCACAACATTACCTGAAGGGTGCACTTGCACAACACACCCAGTATTCGGCAATGGATAGCTATTCACTTCTTGCATATAATTTACTTCTTTCCAACCGCGCCTGTCGTCCTTAACCGTTACATATGTATAGAATTCATATCCTTCTTTTGTATATTTTTTTAAGAATGTATTTGCAACCTCTCTTGCTTTATTCTCCTCTATCGCTCCCTTATCACTCGAAAAAGAATTTCCATCATCTATCCTAAATTCAATTAAATTACCATTATGTCTATTTAATGTAATTTGTATCTGTTTCTCCTCATCATCTTTATGTCCCCACCATAATAGATGATACGGGTCATCAACCCCTTCTTGATCATCTACAACAAGCCTATATTCATCTGGAATTTCAATAATATGAGCTACGTGCTCTTTTCTTTCTTTATCTTTTTGATTCACCATACCCTCTCCTTCGTTACAATTTAAGGTAATTATAACAAAGAAAACCAAAACTTATTAACAAAAAAAGACTAGAGATATCTCTAGTCTTCTACTTCGTCTCACGATGTAACGTTACTCGCTTTAATCGTGGACAATATTTTTTTAATTCGATACGTTCTGGATTGTTTCGTTTATTTTTTTTAGAAATATAATTACGATCACCGCACTCCGTACAAGCTAATGTAATATTTACACGCATAGGTAATTCTCCTTTCTTTCAAAGATTGCAAACTAAAACGTAATGATTACGATTTATATATTATAAAACTTCATTCTATTTGTCAATTGCAAAAACAAGAAGATTCTATTTAGAATCCCCTTGTTTTTATAGTTAAATAAATTTTATTAAAACGATTCGTATGTAACAAACTCACTAATTGGCTTTCGATATCCTCTTGGACGAACTTTAGTCGTATCACTTTTCCCTATCGTAATCATTAAAACAGGTATTACATGCTCTGGCATATTTAATTCACTTTGTACTGCTTTTTCATCGAAACCAATCATTGGACATGTATCATAGCCATAATATTTAGCTGCGTACATAAAAGTCATCGCACTTAACGAAGCATTTCTAATCGCTTCATCCTCCATGAAACGCTCTCCTTTTCCTTCATATAAACCTTTCGTTTGCCTAATGGTATCTTCATATTCGCATTCATCAATCATTTTTAAAACTTTCATACCGAAGTAAATATTTTCAACATTTTGGTATGCTCTTTTATCACCACAAACGAGCACTACCGCTGATGCACTCGATACTTTATATTGACCGAACGCTAATTCTTTTAATCTTTCTTTTCGCTCTTGATCACGAATTACAACATAATGTGTGTGCTGCAAATTATAGCAAGATGGAGAAAGCTTAGTTAACTCAAATATTTTTTTAAAATCCTCATCAGGGATTTCTATACCTTGTATAAATTTCATTGCAGAACGTCTAGCAATTGCTAATTCTTCAAAGTTCACCATATATCCTCCTTAATAACTATAAATTTAAATATACATTAATTTATACAAATGGATAAATCAAATGAAAACACTTTAAATCCGAATAATAATTATGATTAACAGCAAAAAAGACAAAAAGCTGAAACAATTAGTTCATACGAAATTCACACGAATCTATTACTATAGAAATTGTACATAGTGAACTTATTAACAATCACGTTTATTTATATAGAATCTTACTCGAAAGGAGTTGAAAGTATGAAAACTAAATATCGCTTTATGATCTCATCATTTGCTGCTTGTGCTTATATGATTTGGTATTTAGTATAATAACAACCTCACTTGTAAATAGGAAAAGGTGTGTATATAAATGGAATATAATCAATCAACAGTTAACTACTGGAAAGCTTTTGTATTACCATATACATTTGCTTTAGAAGAGTTAAAAACTAAATTTGAAATTATGAACCGGGAAGCTCAATTCCTAGAGGATTACAACCCGTTTGAACATATAAAAACAAGACTAAAACAACCTGAAAGTATTATTAAAAAGCTAGAACGCAAAAGCTTATTACCAACAGTTGAAAACGCTCAAACACATTTACAAGATATTATTGGTATTCGTATTACATGTTGCTTCGTAGAAGATATTTATCATTTGAAAGAAGTCATTCAAAAACGCGAAGATATGGAAGTCATTGAAGTAAAAGATTATATCGCTAACCCAAAACGAAACGGATATAAAAGTTTACACATGATTATTAAATATCCTTTATCACTAAATTCTGGTACAAAAGATGTATTTGCAGAAATTCAGTTACGTACACTGGCAATGGACTTTTGGGCAAGTTTAGAACACAAACTTTATTATAAATATGAAGGGAAAATACCGGAGTATTTAAAAGATGAACTACATGATGCAGCAATGAAAGCTGAAGATCTTGATAATAAAATGGCCACAATTCGTCAAGATATTGATGATATTGAGGCATGCTCAAATCAAATTATGCTACCACTATAAAAAAAGGTTCTCGCCAATGAGAACCTTTTTTCTACCAGTTTGGGAAGTACGACCCCCACACTTATGAAAGTTTCACGTTATTTTTTCTCTATTGTTCGAACCTCTTCAATCTTCCATTTATCATCTTCTTTTCCAAGAGCATACTGTACTTTCTTTTGAAGAGTGATACTGTCATCTACTTCCTTTTCTTTCGTTTCAACAATAACATACCCTACTTTACTAGCTTTCATATCTATATGTTCCAATTCAATTTTCTTATTTCCCTTTTGAAATGCGGCTTCTTTTTGTGTTTTTAAGTCTTCAGCACTAGGCATCTTCTTTGAAAATAACTCCATATGTTCTGCAAGATTTTTTTCATTCGTCGTTCGCACAAATGTATTCATAACATCTTGAATAGATCTCTCTTCTTCTTTTGTTATTTGTACCTTTTCCTCAGTTTTTTTAATAATAGATTTTTGTTCTACGTTATTCTCTTCTTGTTGACATCCAACTAGTAATACTACAAATACTAGAAGGAATCTTAATTCCCTAAATAATTTTTTCATATTCCCAACTCCTAAAAAGAAAAGTGAGGCAGTTCGCCTCACTTTCGCTCTTAATTATCGTCTTCCTTTATTCGGATCGCCGCCGCCAACAATATCAAAGACACGTTTCGCTATATTTGTATTCTCTTGAACGCCAGAGAATAAGTATTTACCTGGACCAAATGCATACACGTTTACATCTTCCCCTGTATGCCCGCCTGTTGTCCAGCCTGTAACCGAGCGTTTATTGAAAATATCTTCAATTGCATTATCAATCTTTGTTACATCTTTTGACGGAGCTATATCATTTACAGCTTGAATTTCTTCTGGAGTTAATTGTAAATCAATATATTTTTTTAATGTTTCTTCTACATTTGCACCTTTTGCAATCTCATTTGCCATAAAGTCTGGTGTGCGTTTTGCAGCTTTAATTGGATCTACTTTAAAGTTATACTCGCCATTGGCACCTAAAGATAATCCACCTGTAGCGTGGTCTGCCGTTGCAACAACTAACGTATTTTTATCTTTTTTCGCAAACTCAATCGCTGCTTTGAAAGCTTTTTCGAAGTCTTCCATTTCACTCATTGCACCAACGATATCATTATCATGTCCAGCCCAGTCGATTTGACTTCCTTCCACCATTAAGAAGAAACCATTTTTATTTTTGTTCAAACGCTCAATTGCTGCATTAGTCATTTCTTCTAATGAAGGTGTTTTATCATTACGGTCAATCATTTTATCTAATCCACCTGGTGCAAATAAACCAAGAATTTGATCATTTTTATCATTTAACAATTGATCTCGATCCGTTACATAGCTATAACCAGATTTCTTAAACTCTTCTGTAAGATTACGATCTTTTCTAACAAAGTTCTTTACGCCGCCGCCAAGCATAACATCTACTTTATGCTTCCCTTTAATTTTCTCATCAAAATAATCATTTGCAATTGCGTCCATATTTTTACGGCTAATGTCATGCGCACCGAAAGCAGCTGGTGTTGCATGTGTAATTTCAGAAGTTGCAACAAGTCCCGTTGATTTCCCTTTTTCTTTCGCTTGCTCAAGAACCGTTTTCACTTCCGCTTTATCATTATCAACTGCAATTGCAGCATTATATGTTTTAATCCCTGCTGACATAGCTGTTGCTGCTGATGCAGAGTCTGTAATATTTTCATGTTCATCTTCTGGGTATGTTTTTTGTGTTCCTACAAGATGCTTATCAAATTCTGTAGATTCCATTTCAAAAGTTTTTGGATTATCTTTCATATACCGGTGAGCCGTCATATATGAAGGGCCCATACCATCCCCAATTAATACGATAACATTTTTAATCTTTGCATTGCTTCCGTTCTCATCTGCATTAACCTCACTAGAACGAGTAAAATTCCATGTTGCTACCGAAGTAACTGCTAATGATGCCACAACTGCAAATGGCCATGCTTTTTTCACAAACTTTTTCACTGTCTTGTCCCCCTAATTAGGTTATTCATTTCCCACTATCAAATTTAATGGAAGACTATTAAGAGAAAATTAGCTGTATGTAAATTTTTTGTTAACTTATGTAAATATCAGTTATAATTTGTATAACTTTGTCTTTTCGTATCAACTATCCTGCCCTTTACAATTTAAATATAAACAAGTTGGATTTCATTTAACGTAAATCTCTTTTTTTACATTTTGACTCTATGTTTATGAAAATAAATAGAAATGCGGTGAGCCTTTATGAAAATAGTAAAGCTAAATGAATCTTTTATTTTTGAATTACTTAATCTTTGCAAATCTGTTGGATGGTTACACGATGAAATTTTTATGAAAAAACAATTCGAAATGTATCTTTCTATCGGCACACTTGTAGGTTACATTCATGAAAACAAACTCATTGCGACTGGAGGAGTATTTCCCTTTACAAGTAACTTCACTTCCATTGGTATGTTAATCGTTCACCCTAATTTTCAAGGACGCGGAATCGGGCGCATGTTGCTAAATCATTGCTTGGAACAAATTCATCCAAAACAACCCATTGCACTTATTGCGACAAAAGCTGGCGAACCTCTATACACATCATGCGGATTTCAAACATCAACAACGATTCATCGTTTTGAAAAGCAAACTATTAAGACGTACCCTTCTCACTTACAACAAGTACAAGAAGAAGACCTTATATCTCTTACTTCTCTCGATCAAATTGCAACTGGTATGAATCGTTCTCTACTTTACTCTTTGCTATTACCAAGGGCCGTACACTCTTTTAAAATTGAAAGAAATAACTGTATAGAAGCTTTTTCATTATGCATACGAAAGGGCAATATATTATGTATCAATCCACTTATCGCCAAGCAAGAAGAAGATTCTATTCAATTATTAAAAAAGATATGTGAATGTTGGAATGGTATAGTACGAATTGATGTCCCACACTCACAATTTACATTTCGTCAATTTCTTCAAACAGAAAATTTCCAAGAAACGCTCCTTTCACCTCTTATGATAAAAAATGGTAGCCAACTTCCTGGAAATCGTAATATGCTATTTGCTATGATAGATACAGCGTTATGTTAGAAAGGAGACACCTAATTGAAGCGATTTAGCTATTTTATGGTAGGTTGTCTTACTCTTACACTATTAGTAGGATGTAGTGCAGCAGAAAAGCCAGTAGAACAAGTAAAGCAAGTTAAAAATACAATTACAGCGAAACTAGCTACCGAGGAAAAAATGGTAGAAATAGATGGTCAAACCATTTACTTTAAAAAGATTGGTAATGAAAAACCACCTTTACTTATGATTCATGGCTTTGGAGGGTCATCAGATGGTTTTCAAAAGATCTACTCCGATTTAGCAAAAGATCATACAATTATTTCTGTAGATGCTTTGGGATTCGGGCGCTCATCTAAGCCAATGGATTTTTATTATTCTTTTCCAACTCATGCAAATTTGTATTATAAATTAATGAAAAAACTAGGATATGATTCATTCGCAATACTGGGGCATTCCATGGGGGGAGAAATTTCTCTAAATTTAACATATTTATATCCTGAAGCAGTTACTCACCTTATTTTAACTGATGCTACAGGTGGCCCTCATACATTCGTTAATAAACAAGGCTCACCAAAACCACAATTGTCGACTGATTTAAATGCCGTTTTTTCTATTACAGATTATGTTGAGAGCAAAGTGAAATTCAAACGTAATGATGAAGAACATTATAACAAAATGAAACTATGGCCTAGACGTCTTAAAATTAATGCGAATGAAATGAAACAGCCAACTTTAATTATATGGGGCAGAAATGATAGTAGCGTTTCTTGGAAAGAAGGAGAAACGTATCATCAATTCTTAAAAAATAGCACTTTACATATTATTGAAAAAGGTTATCATGCACCATTTCGCCAAGAACCACAAGAATTTGTCGGGTATGTACAAGACTTCTTTAAGAACAATCCGATCAAAATTGAAAAATAACATAAACGGGTATCTCATTGTGAGATACCCATTTTCATATATTAAGCAGCTTGCTTTTGGCGTTTTTGAGTTTTTGATCCTAATACTTTCGGGATAACGAAGCCATCCATTCCAAATTTCCCAGCGTTCATACCGGCAACAAGAACAAACATAGATAAGATAACCATCTCAGGATTCACACCAATTGACCCACTAAACATATAGGAAAAGTTCATTACAAGACCAAAAAAGACCGCTGTTTTTGTTAAACAGCCTACAATTAAACCAATTCCGACTAAAATTTCTCCCCATGTTACAAGCGTATTAAACAAATCTACATTTGGAATTGCAAACTCTTGTAAGAATGATGCCCACCAAGATTGAACAGCCGGTTGTGCGCCTTTAGATTTTTCAATTGCGCCTTGCAAATAACCTGTTGCATCGAATCCTTTTCCTTGTAGTTTACCGATTCCAGCCATTAACCATGTGTAACCAAGATATACTCGAATTACTGCTAATGCAAAAGAAACTGCTTTGTTTTCTCTTAAAAATTGAATAACCATATCTTCCTCCTAAAGTTGTAATTAAGTTAGTTACATTTAATATAATAACATTAGTTACTTATTTTTCAAACGTTAATTATGAATAATTCATGACATATGTATGAAACATTAAAAACTAACGTTTATATAGTAACTTTTATTACCTGTAAAAACTTGAACATATCATACCACAGGTGATAATCATTTTCATTGAAAAAAATGTAAAAAAATTGTGAGTTAAATGTGAAACACGTTTATTCGAATATAGAATAAACGTGTTTCACACTAATTATAGAATCGAAATGTATGTGTCTCCTCATCAATTAAACTCGATTCTTGAAACGCTTCTTCTAACGTTTTCCCATGGTTAATAACCCCATAAAATAAGCGTATAGTAAACATAAGTGCTGCATTTCCATCTACATAATTAATCGATCCAATATATGATTTCGCACCACTATGTAAAAAAGATTTTGGTACCCTAACGTGCACCCGCTATTTACAATATGTGTATTATGCAATTTTGCATATTTATAAATTTCTGCTGCACCAAAATACCCTCTCGGTTCATCTTGTTCATATACTTCTTCGCCTAACTCTTCCATGACAAACTTCCCTTCTTCACCATGAAAGCAAAAAATAATATAATTAATATTGTTAAATAAGTTCTTTACAGAAAGAACTTCCACAAAATCTTTCGGTCTACCAATCCAATATGTCACAACCCTTGCACCAAAATATTCAAGAGATGCTCGGATTAATTGCGCCTCTAAATCCGAATTAAAACCAATTACTAATGCAATATTCAACATACAACCCCATCCTATAATCAGCCCTTATCAATCAGACTTTTATGGGATAAATCCATTTCATATATACCTGTTTCTTTCAAAAAATCTGATCTAGTTAAAACGACTTTCTGTAAATATTGTCTATATGCTGTAATTGTTCCATCGTGAGATACAATGCAAATTCTTTCAGCACCCAGTCCATAACACCAAAGAAGAAATTCATCTACTATTTGCTGAAAACTATTCTCTGAAATAGTGTTTATACCTTCCTTCCATAACTGATTATTTGAGCTTTTCTCTATCGAAAAATGCGGAAATAACTTTGTTATCATTCCCTGATCTACTATATAATCGCACGGTAATGTTTTCGCTCCTTCTCGATAAGGAAAAATACGTGGAGATACATATGGATGGACTATTTTTTGACAAGCTACTTTCGCACTCCATATTGTCGCCGTTTGTAAAGTTCTAAGTGTAGGACTAACAATTAATATATCCGCTTCTTGTAATGATACATCACGTTGAAGTAACTTAGCTTGAGCCTTTCCTACTCTCGTCAATGGTGGGTCAAACACTTGTAAACTTTCTGGTAAATCCGTTGTATGTTCACCTTCACCATGCCGAACAAAAACAAGTTTCATATTCAGCCTCCTCTTACTATAAAATCCTCACACATATTTCTTCCCTATTGCATTCTTTATTCCTGCTGTATGAAAACCAATATGTAAAACACTTTTTACACTGAAAGGAGAATTACATATATGAAATGGATAATTGTCTTTATTGGAATGATTGTATGGGGATATATAAACGGCTTCTTTAGTAGTGATAAAACTGCTAATCCTTGGATTGCAGATGATGAACGTGAAACAAAAATTAAACAAAAAGCAATTACGGCAAGCTGGTCCGGTGTTTTTATGTTTTGTACCATTAGCCTCTTAAATAAATGGTTAGGTTTAAGCACAAACGATAAATCACCGTACTTACCAGACCCTATCGCAGCTTTTTTAAAAGAAAATGTAGAGATACAAGTTTTACTCATGCTATTTGTTATGTATGGAATATTTTACTTACATTATCGAAGAAAATTAAGTGCCTAATTTCTAACTCATGATTATCCTCCTAAATGGTTATAGTAATCATGACAAAATGAAAGGAGAGATATAAACATGAGTAACTCGAATGAATTTTTAGATACACTACATGAAAAACAAGCAAAAGATGAACAAAATAGAAAGCGACAAGGGAACGGAAACCCAGCGAAAAAAAAGCCAAATAAAACACATAAATAACAATAAAAAACTGCCTAAAATGATTTTTTAGGCAGTTTTTTTATTGTTATTTCACCGAGATAACATTTCCCCAATTCCATTTCTCATAATACCACGCTGGTACATCTATATTTTCAATCCACTTCTTTTCCTGTTTCCCATCTTTATGAGCAAGCCATACATCCGCTTTCTTACGGTCTGAACGTATCCAAATTAATTGATTACTCTTCTTCATGAAGATCGGGTGGTAATCCCCTTGCTTGTTCGTTTTCTTTGTGATTTGATGCTGTGCATTACTTGTACTATCGACCTCATATAAAGATGGTAGTGGCCTTTTTTCTGGTGGAGTTTCTATTCCTGCCTCTTTTGCTCGTGAAACGATAATTACTCTATCGTTCTTCCATACAAAATCCCAATCAACATATCCTTTCGGCGTAAATATGTTCTGCTGAAGTGCTGGCAATTCCTTTACTTTTAAATGTTTATTTTCTAATGCCACTCTTCCGCTCCCTTCAATATAAGCTAATATATTTTTTGATGGTGACCATTGAAACCATTGTTCGTTTAATAACATTTGATCTACTTTTTCAAACCGACTTCCATCTGCTCGAACTAAGCAAAGCGTATTACTATCAGCTGACCATGAAGCTGTCGGTACTGCTAAAAATGAAATCCACTTTTGATCTGGTGACCACTTAAAGCCACTTGCTACTAGCGCTAGAAAATCATCATGTTCATTTGGCAATGCATACAAATGCTTCATTTTGTGAGGATTCATATGTGCATCTTTTTGCACTTCATATAGCTGAGCCCCTGTCCATCCTGTTGGAAGTAAGTTCGCTTCAGAGGATACAAGAAAGTTCTTTCCATCGGGGTACCATGCATAATCCCCTACACCAGCCGATACATTTTCAAAATCTGCATTCTTTTTTTCTACATCAAATGTATTTAATGTACCTGTAAATATAAATGCAATTATATTTTCTGTTGGTGACCATTGATAATTCGATGCTTCTGAGTGAAACGGCGTAACTTTTTTTCCATCTTTCAGCCGATATAACTCAAGAATACTTTGTTTCTTCCCTTTTACATATGCTAGCCACTCCCCGTCATATGACCACTTCGGCCCTGTTATGTACTCTCCTTTTGTAATCTGTATTTCTTTCCCATCAACTTTAATCCAAAGGTTATGATGACGAATAAAAGCAACTTTCACACTATTATTTTCTGCACTAGTAATAGTGATAGAACATAAAAACATAAACAACACTACACTACCACTTACCATTAGCCTTTTCATACCATCACTCCATTTCCCTCATAGCATTCCTCACTTTCTCCCTACAATATGTGAAAAATATCGATTCGACATAATCAGAAAAAATTTCCCAAGAAATTTTCAATCCATAGAGGATTGGTATGAATTATGTCGAAAGTATAGTTTAGCCAACATTTATATTTATAATTTCCAAATTAAATGTAAGATTTTATTTCTGAATATTAGCACTTTTATTAAGGGGAGTATCAATGAAAAAAACTACATCTACACTATTAAGCATGGCGCTTGTCTTTTCTAGTTTTGGAGCTTTAAGCGCTCATGCTGAATCACTACAAAAGGAGAAGCAATTTAGTCCACAATTAAAAACAACGATTGAACAGTGGGGAGAACATAAAATCGCTCAAAATGTTGAAACGAAAACAACAAAAGAAATATCAGTAATTGTAGAATTACAACATGCACCTCTCGCTGCTCAAACTAATATTCAGCATGCTCCAGATTTACAAAATAGTAATGCGCAGTCTTATCATGCTGAGCTAAAAAAAGCACAAGAAGATACGACTAAGAAAATAAAAGAAAAAGCACCTGGTGCAAAAATTAAAGAAGTGTATAATACGTTATTTTCTGGATTCTCTATTTCAGTTCCTGGAGATCAAATTACCTCTCTTGCCTCTTTACATGAAGTAAAAGCAGTCTATCCGAACTTAACATATAAATTGCATGAAACATCAAAAATTGCTACTAACGAAGAAGCACCAAATATCGGTGGACTGACAATTGGTGCACCTGAAGCGTGGAATTTAAAAGATCCATCTGGCAAACCGCTTGATGGAAAAGGCATGAAAGTAGCCATTATCGATTCTGGCGTAGACTATACACACCCTGACTTAAAGGCAAATTATATCGGTGGATATGACACGGTTGATGAAGATAACGATCCAATGGATGGTAACGTACATGGTACTCATGTAGCTGGAATTATTGCAGGTAATGGAAAAATTAAAGGCGTTGCTCCAAACGTTTCTATTCTAGCCTATCGTGTAATGAATGACGGTGGAACTGGTACAACAGATGATATTATCCAAGGAATTGAGCGAGCAATTCAAGATGGTGCGGATGTGTTAAACCTCTCCCTTGGGCAGGATTTAAATGTACCTGATCAGCCTGTAACATTAACGTTAGAACGAGCAGCGAAACTTGGTGTTACTGCTGTCGTTTCAAATGGAAATGACGGACCAAAACCTTGGTCTGTTGATGCTCCCGGTAACGCAAGTAGTGTCATTTCTGTTGGAGCATCTACGGTTTCTATCCCGTTTCCAACATTCCAAGTAACTGGTTCCAGCAAAACATATCAAGGGTTACCATTATCAAAATCCGATTTTCCAATAGGCAATGATTCTCCTCTTGTATATGTTGGTTATGGCAATCCAAGTGATTATGCAAAACAAGATGTGAAAGGGAAATTCGCACTTATTTTACAAGGTACTTCTAGTACATTAGTAAAAGCAGAACAAGCGAAGCAAGCTGGTGCACTTGGTGTGTTATTAATCTCTAGCGAAAAAGAAATTAATATGATGCCGGAATATTTTTCACGTGAACATCTAGCTGTCCCAGTAATGCAATTATCAAATACAAATGGGGAAGAATTAAAAACTTTAATTACAAAACGAAAGAAAAATATAAAAATTGGACAACCAAAGCACACAGAACTTATCGGTAACTTTAGTTCAAGAGGACCATCACAAGGAAGTTGGCTAATAAAGCCTGATGTTGTTGCACCTGGAGTACAAATTACTAGTACAGTACCGCGAGGCGGATATGAATCGCATAACGGAACAAGTATGGCTGCTCCGCAAGTAGCTGGAGCGGTTGCCCTCTTGCGTCAAATGCATCCTGATTGGACGACAGAACAATTGAAAGCGGCACTTGCTAACAATGCAAAAACATTACATGATGTCAATGAAAATACATACCCTGTTATGGCACAAGGATCTGGTTTAATTAACATTCCGAAAGCAGCTCAAACAAATATATTAGTAAAACCTAACAATGTCAGTTTTGGTCTTATTAAGCCCAATAGCGGAAAAGTAAAACTAACACAAAATGTTACATTACAAAACCTTTCTAGTAAAAAGAAAAGTTTTTCAACTCGGGTGGAATTATTAGATGCAAACACAAAAACAAAAGTAAAAACTTCTGTCCCTTCATCGATTAGCATACAACCGAATAGTAGTACCGAAAAACCATTTACTATCACTGTAGATAGCTCACTACCACAAGGTGTGTATACTGGAAATGTATATGTAAAAGAACACGGGGCGAAAGAAGAAATTCGAATTCCATTCACATTTAGTATAGATCCTAAAGATTATAAACGTATTGATGGACTTGAAATTATTAATTCTACTTTTAGCCCAAATAGCGACCACGTACTAGATGATAATCTCATCAACTACTATTTAGTTGCACCTGTGGATGATGTCACATTGCATGCAAATTTAGTTACGAAAGAACGTGTAACTTATCAAGGGATTATCCATCAAGCTAAAAATGCAACTCCTGGGTATAAACCTTTCAAATGGAATGGTACAAAAGCAGATGGCACTCCTTTAGCTGACGGGCTATATCAAATTGAAGCAGTTGCTTCAAATTCTGGCGGAGAAACAAAGCAAACAGCTGCTGTATTTCTTGATCGAACTGCACCTAAGTTAACATACGAAGTTGACCAAGAAAATCTCGTAATTAGAGGAAAAGTTGATGATATTCTACTAGATTGGATGTCAGAATCTGGTTGGATAGCACCTGGTATTCCAGTGAGAATGCAATATGAAATTAACGGAAATGGTGTATGGGACCAGGCATTCCTGAACCCTTGGGAGAAAAGCTATGACATTTATTTCGACCGTACTCAATTACAAGAAGGAAAAAATACTATTCACATTGTAGCAACTGATGCAGCTGGCAATACCTCTAATTTAACTGTTAATTTAGAAGTGAAATAAAGTGAAACTTTAATCAGTAGAGATTTCGTTCATCCCCACTGATTATTACCCTTCACCAATCGGGAGTTACGGGCAGTTAATCTCCCATCTCACTTCTTTGCTCCAACCGAATTTTGAGGTAGGAATTTTACTGCTCATTAACACGGGATAAAAAATTTTTGTTGACAATTTTTTTAATATAGTTTTATAATACAAAACATAGTTTAGTTAAACGAATTATATATCGGCTTTGAAGGAATGCTAGTAGCGACTTATATCACTGTCCCAGAGAACTGATGGTTGGTGCGAATCAGTACATATACAAGCGTGAATTACAATTCTGGAGCTTCTTTCCCGTAATGCTTTTTATGCATGAAGAGAAAGACGGATCTTTCCGTTATCGTAAAGTGAGTGGTAAACAATTAGTTGTTTACAAATAGGGTGGTACCGCGATTTTTATCGTCCCTATCGGATTTTCCGATAGGGACTTTTTTGCATCCATCCTCTTACACAATTTCATATATACGCGTTGAAAGAATCGCAGTAGTACCTTATATCCCTGTTACAGAGAGCTAATGGTCGGTGGAAATTAGCACATATATAAGTATGAATTACAATTCTGGAGCTTCTTTTTCGTAGTGCTTTTATGCATGAAGGAAAAGACGGAATTTTTCCGTTATCATTAATTGAGATGTAAGTATATTTTCACTTACAAATAGGGTGGTACCGCGATTCTTTCGCCCCTATCGGATTTTCCGATAGGGGCTTTTTCTATTTATCACAGAAACATATGTTAAATAATTCCGAATCTTATGATAAAATTTTATAAGCGCTTACAAATAATGAAAGGGGGTGATACAAGCTATTCGAAATCGATATTCAATTTTATTGAAAAAAAGGAGGATGTCTAAATGACAAAGAAAACAGAAATTCCATCGCATTTAAAACCATTTGTATCCACACAACATTATGATCAATACACACCGGTGAATCACGCTGTGTGGCGTTATATTATGAGACAAAATCATAGCTTCTTAAAAGACGTTGCTCATCCAGCCTATGTGAACGGACTACAATCATCTGGTATTAATATAGATGCAATTCCAAAAGTAGAAGAAATGAATGAGTGTTTGGCACCAAGCGGCTGGGGCGCTGTAACAATTGACGGACTTATTCCTGGCGTAGCATTCTTCGATTTTCAAGGACACGGATTACTACCGATTGCAACAGATATCCGGAAAGTAGAAAATATCGAGTACACACCAGCTCCAGATATCGTACACGAAGCCGCAGGACACGCACCGATTTTACTTGATTCTACATATGCAAAATATGTGAAACGTTTTGGGCAAATTGGTGCAAAAGCTTTCTCTACAAAAGAAGAACATGATGCATTTGAAGCTGTTCGTACATTAACGATAGTAAAAGAAAGCCCTACTTCTACTCCTGATGAAGTTAAGGCTGCTGAAAATGCTGTAATTGAAAAACAAAACTTAGTTTCTGGTTTATCGGAAGCTGAACAAATTTCACGTCTTTTCTGGTGGACAGTAGAATATGGATTGATCGGAAATATAGATGATCCAAAGATATATGGTGCTGGTCTCCTTTCTTCTGTTGGCGAAAGCAAACATTGCTTAACAGACGCTGTAGAAAAGGTTCCATTTTCTATCGAAGCATGTACAGGGACAACTTATGACGTAACAAAAATGCAACCACAACTATTTGTTTGTGAATCCTTTGAAGAATTAACAGATGCGCTTGAAACATTTTCTAAAACAATGGCCTTTAAAACAGGTGGAAAAGAAGGTTTAGAAAAAGCAATTCGCTCTGAGAACTATGCAACAGCTGAGCTAAATAGTGGATTACAAATTACAGGTACATTTAGCGAGACAATTGAAAACGATGCAGGTGAATTAATTTACATGCGAACAAATTCGCCAACGGCATTAGCGCTTCATAATAAACAGTTAGCAAATCATTCTACTTCTGTACACAGTGACGGATTTGGAACACCGATTGGATTACTCACTGAAAATATTGCATTAGAAAATTGTACAGACGAACAACTACAATCATTAGGAATTACAATTGGAACTATCGCTGAGTTTACTTTTGCAAGTGGTATTCATGTAAAAGGAACAGTAACAGATATTGTAAAAAACGATAAGAAAATTGCTCTTATTTCCTTTATCGATTGCACAGTTACTTATAACGCCCGCGTTTTATTTGATGCTTCATGGGGCGCATTTGATATGGCTGTTGGCTCACAAATCACTTCAGTATTCCCAGGTGCCGCAGATGCCGCAGCATTTTTCCCAATGGATGAAGAAGTTCACGAAATTCCTGCTCCACTTGTACTGAATGAACTTGAACGTATGTATCAAACAGTGCGAGATATTCGAAGTGAGGGGATTTTACACGACGCGCATATCGATCAATTAGTAGCAATTCAAGAAGTATTAAATAAATTTTATGCGAAAGAATGGTTGCTGCGCCTTGAAGTATTAGAGTTACTTTTAGAGCATAACAAAGGGCATGAAACATCGGCAGCATTACTACATCAACTTTCTACTTTCACAACTGACGAAGCTGTAACACGCCTTATTAACAATGGTCTTGCGTTACTTCCAGTAAAGGATGTGAAAAATGATGCTAAGATTAACTGAAGAAGAAGTTCACGAAGAATTATTGAAGGTAGATAAATGGATGGTAAAAGATGAGAAATGGATTGAACGAAAATATATGTTTTCCGACTACTTAAAAGGAGTCGAATTTGTCTCTGAAGCCGCCAAACTATCAGAAGAACATAATCACCATCCATTTATCCTTATCCAGTATAAAGCAGTTATTATTACTTTGTCATCTTGGAATGCAAAAGGTTTAACGAAACTAGATTTTGAGCTTGCAAAACAATTTGATGAACTATTTTTACAAAACGAAAAAGCAATTATAAGAAAATAAAAGGAGAAGCCTTTTTAGGCTTCTCCTTTTATTTTGAAATGGATACAATGTCCAAATGGATCCTCGACTTGTAATATTCCATCTTTGTACGTAGCAATCTTGCCAATATTTTTTAAGCTTTCACATACTTGCTCTTTTTGTTTTTCATTCGCTAGTACAACTGTGAAATATTTTAAACCAACAGAACCTGGCATTTGCGGTGGTACCCCTTCACCTTGCCATGTATTTAAACCGATATGGTGATGATAACCACCTGCAGATACGAACAATGCTCCATTACGAGCTGGGATCGTTACTTCAAAACCAAGACCATCAACATAGAAACGTTTCGCTTCCTCTAAATCAGCTACATGGAAATGAATATGCCCCATCACAGTACCAGCTGGAAAGCCATTCCATGTACTTCCTTGCTGTAATAATTCTTCACCAGCTAACGGGTTACTAACAAATGGGAGTTCTCCATTCTCATCACGCCAAACTTCTTTTTGTCGATCATGATAAATTTCAATCCCGTTTCCATCTGGATCAGCTAAATAAAGAGCTTCACTAAAGTAATGATCGGCTCCGCCATGTAGTGGATATACCATCTCTACAAGATGACGAAGAACATTCGCTAAATCCTGTCTACTTGGTAATAAAATTGCGTAATGATATAACCCTGTTCTTCCTCTTTGCTTCGGAAAAGCTTCTTTCTTTTCTTCAATGATAAGAAGTGGTTCATCATTTTCATTCCCAAATGTAACGACTGCTTCTTCTTCTTTTAGCACCTTCATACTTAGTACTTCCGTATAAAACTCTAGTGATTTCTTTACATTAGATACGTATAAATGAACAACATCAAGTGTTGTATCGGGATGAAGTTGAAAACTCATCTTGTTAGCCCCCCCATTTAAATTAGTTCTTCTTTGACATTTTTTCTTTTAAGAAATTATCTACAAAACCATCAGCTTTTGCAACAAATAAGTATGCACCCATTGCTAATAATGCAAGTTCTAATTCGAAACCAGGATTTTTTCCATCTCCCAATAAACCAGCTGACCATTTCACTTTTACGATTGCTCCAACCATAACAAGTGCAAATAATAATCCAATATATCTTACACCTAAACCTAGAATTAATAATAGACCTCCAACTAATTCAAACGTTGCTACACCGTATGCAAGTCCTCCTGGTAAACCAATACTTGTAAACCATCCTGCAATATTGTCAATTCCTGATTGGAATTTTGTTAAACCGTGCATGAAGAATGTTACCCCTAACACGATACGAATAATTAAGTTACCAATATGTTGATTCATTTCATTCTCTCCTTTATAGTTTTCTTATACAAAACTTTTATTTACATTACAAAACATACACTAATTTTTTTTATTCGTCAATTCATTTTCACTGGGAAAAAATATATTTTTTTTGCTATGATACAAATAGTTGTTTACAAAAAGGAGCTTGATTTTATGAATATCGGTTCTGCAATACGTGAAATTCGTCAACGTAGAGGCATAACAATTGCACAAATTTGCGAGGGAACAGGTCTTTCTAAAGGATTTATGAGTCAGGTTGAAAATAATAAAACATCACCATCTATCTCAACTTTAGAAACGATCTCCAATTTTTTAAACGTTCCCCTTCCCTATTTATTGTTAGAGCAAAAAGATCGATTAAAAATTGTCAAAAAAGAAGAACGGAAATACAGTGTATACGGCAAAGATGAGCAAAGAATTGAACATGTTGCGGAGCAAGGGGGCCTTCGCCTATCTTTAGTAGAAATCCCTACTGGATTCCCGAAAGAAAACTCACCAAATGCCCATGAAGGGGAAGAATGTCACCTTGTATTACGCGGAAAACTAGAAGTTCAGCACGGTGAAGATATTGCAATTGTAGAAGAAGGTGATTCTTTCTCATGGAATGCATGCGTTCCTCATATTGTTCGTAATATAGGAGAAGAAACTGCATTATTACTCATCTCGAGTTATGCGGAAAATCGAAAACGTGTTTACTAAATAATAAAAAAGAAGCCTGATTAACAGGCTTCTTTTTTATCCCCTTATAATTCCATAACTTGTCCCAACTAGTACCGTCTTTTCATGCTGATTGCGATAAACTGACTCGATTGAAACTTTTTTATAACCTTCCATTTGCTCAATATTTGTTAAAGTTAATTCACAAGTGATCGTATCTCCTGTAAAAACTGGTCTAATAAACTCACTTACTAATTCTCTTGCTATGTAATGTAACTCTTCGCCCACCTTTGTTCCGATACTAGCAGTCAATAAACCATGAACCATTAGTCTTCCGTTTTCATCGTATTCCATATGGTGTCTACCTTTATCACCTGTAATATTTGCAAATTCAAAAACTTCCTCCTCAGTAAATCTTCTTTCATATTTAAATACATCCCCAACTTTTATACTCATTTTTATCCCCCTAATAATAAACGGAATTTTCTTTTATTTTATCATAAAAAGAGCCTCAATCCATTCTCTATTATCAAAAGTCTCAAAATTACCTCGCTATACTTTTTTACTTTCCGTTCATTTATCGGTGACCATCTCTTTTCGCGACTTGATATCCATAGTACGCACATGTTCCATTTCTCGATAGCTCTCTAACTTCAAATCCACAACTTCTATAAAAATCAAAATTGTTCGCAGATGTATGCGCAAACCAATCACCGTGGGGAAGTTTTTGCAAACAAAGAGCTACAAGCTTCTTACCTAATCCCTTCCCTCTATATTCACACTTCACAACTAAATTTACTATATTCGCGATCATAATTCCATCCGAAATGACCCTAACCATCGCAATCATCTCTTCTTCATCCCAAATTGTGAAAGCCCATGTTGAATTTTCAAATGCTATCGTAAATTTTTCAATTTGCCAAGAAGGGATATTATCATTACTCCAACCGGCATCTTCAAACAATGCTTTAATTGCATATGCTGGTACGCTACTCGTTCCCTCACGAATAATAAGTCCATTATGATAAATGTACATGTAATCCCCCCTTTATTTTCATATACCATTCTTCAAAAAATGCAATTTACCTTTAAAAAAGTAATTTTTCATCCAACACGTTTAATGGAATAAACAAGAACATCCATCCCATGAAATAAAGTTGTTTTCTCATAGCTGAGCCCTGTCTTTCTAGCAACAAATATTGAGGCGGGATGATTCGGGTTAATGAGAGAAATTAATTTATTCATTCGTAATGCTTGGAAACCGTAGTCTCGAAATGCTGCCGCCGCTTCTTTTGCATACCCTTTTCCCCAATACTGAGGAAGTAACCAATAACCAATTTCAATTTCCTCTTTTCCATCAATCTGCTGCTTTACCAGCCCTGCATGACCAATTCTTGTTCCCGTTTCCTTTTCAATCAATACAAATAAACCGAGACCGTTTTTATAGCTAGGAATGACCCACTCCTCCAAACTTTTTTTACACTGTATATATGTTTTTAACGTCCCATTTCCAATATAGCGCATTACCTTCTCGTTCCCCCATAGTGAAGCATAGAACTGTAAATCATCCATTGTATATTTGCGAATTTGTAAACAATCTGTATGAAACATGCCTGCACTCCTTTCCACTAATTTATTCTTAATTTCACGATCATGTTTTGTATGCATACGAAATGTTACTATTAATTATAAAGTGAAACTTTAATCAGTGGGGAATTTTGTTCACCCCCACTGATTATCAGCCCTCACCAATCGAGCGTTTACGGGCAGTGGATCTCCCATCTAACTTCTTTGCTCTAGCTGAATTTTGAGGCGGGAGACTTACTGCCCGCAAATAGCGGGATAAATGAACCTACAATAAAATACAGAATATTCATTCTTAACGACTAAAAAAAGCAGTAGACAAATTTCGTCTACTGCATCCATATCATAACTAGTATTAAGAAAACTACAGTTGAGGGGGTGTAGGATTTTCAAATATACTAGATACTTATCCCGTTCTAACGGGCGGTAAACTTTCCAATTGTTTCAAGTGAAAAGTTTACCGCACATAAGAACTTCCTTCGTTCATTAAGATAGTATTGCTAAATAATCATATACACGCTTAGATTTCTCTCCACCCATTCGTGCATGCTGAAGAAGAGAAATGCCATGAGGACCAGATGCACGCAATGCTTCTGGTTGAGCTACTAAAATAGCTTGTACAACTTCTAATTCACCAAGCATAGCTGCTGCAAAAATATCCATCCGAGCACCCTTTTCTAGTAAATAAAGAGCAATATCTTTACGACCTACATGTGCCGATGCCCCTAACGCACTTTCCCAATCTGATCCACCCCAATTATAAGAGGCGTGAAGTAAGCTTGGCGATTCAACCAATAGCTCTTGTACTTTCTCTAAATCCCCGTGAGCTGCCATAACAAATTCTCTTACTAATTCAGTGGTAATACGCTCTTCTGTTTGCATCGCTCTTCTCCCCTTTTAGAAATTCGTTTCGGTGTAAAAAACGGCTTGTCACTTCCTTGAAAGATATCTACATCTATGCCAAATACATGTTGAAACATTTCATGGCATAGCACTTCTTCTGGTATACCATCATACTGAATCTTTCCTCGCTTTAATACGAGTAAACGATCGCTATATTGAGCAGCTTGGTTAATGTCATGTAAAACCATTATAATTGTCATTCCATACTCCTCATTTAATCGTTTCACAAGTTCCATTACTTCCAACTGGTGAACGATATCTAAAAAGGTTGTTGGTTCATCCAATAGTAAGACATTTGTACGTTGCGCTAGCGTCATGGCAATCCAAGCACGTTGCCGTTCCCCTCCTGATAAAGAATGTAAAAGACGATATTCATACCCTTCAAGATTTGTAACAGACAATGCCCAATCAACAATTTCTTCATCTTCTTTATTTAAGCGGCTACTCCATGATTTATGTGGACCTCTTCCGAACTCAATTAGTTCTTTCACTGTTAAATCTAATTGATGATCATGCATTTGTGGTAACATTGCTAATTGCTTCGCTACATCAGCACTCTTCATCATATGAATGTTTTTCCCATCTAAAATGATGTCCCCTTCGCTTTGTTTCAGTAGCCTTGCTATTAAACGAAGCAAAGTAGATTTTCCCGATCCATTCGGACCAATTAAACTAACGATTTCTCCAGCCTTAATATGTACATTCATATTTTGCATTTGAAATCTTTCAGAGTGTGCATAAAACACTTTGTTAACGGAAATCACGTTGTTTTCCTCCTCTATGAATTAAATATAAGAAGAACGGACCACCTAAGAAGGACAGTAAAATACCAACAGGCAATTCGATTGGATCGAACCAACTTCGAGCTATTGCATCCGCAAAAACAAGTAATACACCGCCGCCAAGGCATGATAAAGGTAGCAAATATCTATAATCATTTCCAACTAATAAACGTAGCATATGTGGTACGACAAGACCGACAAATCCAATAAGACCAGATACACTTACTGCAATTCCAGCTAATAATGTACTTACTACGATTAAATAAAACCGACTTTTTTCCACGTTATGTCCTAATAACTTTGCCATTTCATCTCCAAGCATTAACACTCGAATATGCTTAATGCCAAAGAAAGCTAATATAATGGCGAATATTGCATAATAAATAATCATGTTTAAATGTGCCCAACTTACACCACCAATACCACCCGCTAGCCACGGTAACACGGATTGTACTTTGTCACTATGTAATAACATTAATGCTGACGTTGCTGCACCAATTAATGCATTGATCGACACCCCTACTAAGACGATTCTTGAAGGTGGTGCCCCTTTTTGCCATGATAAAGCATAAATAACCATCGCTGTTATGAAAGCTCCTAAAAACGCCCCTAGTGGTAAAAAAGCTAGATGCTGTGGGAATAAAATCATGATGACAATTGCTACAAGGCCTGCCCCAGATGAAACTCCGATAATACCAGGATCTGCAAGAGGGTTTCTCATAACCCCTTGCAGCAGTGTACCAGATGCAGCTAAACATGTTCCTACTATAAACCCAACGAGAACTCTCGGTATGCGAAGATCCCATACAATTCGATGAACTGTCGAACCCTCATCTTGTATACCTGTTAGAATGTCTCTTACAGAAAAAGATAAACTTCCTGCGAAAAGTCCGTAAAAGAGGCCTAGAATTGTTAATACAACTAAAGTAACTGCTATTATCCATCTTTTTTTCGCAAAAGGATGTTCCTTTTCTCTTACTACTTCACTACTTTCCATACGTATCATTTCCTTACATCTTGTATACTTTTATACATAAAGTCCATTGCTTCTGTAACTTTTGTCCCAGGATTAGATCCAAATAAATCAGGTGGCAAAATAACTACGCGGTTTTGTTTTACTGCATCTAAATTTTTCCACGCTTCATTTTTCATCATTTCGCCTTCGAATGCTTTTTTCACACTTGTTGGATCTCCGTGTGTAATTAAATAAATCACATCTGGATTCGCCTCAATAATACGTTCTACACTTAGCTGTGCATATTGCGGATATTCTTTCATTTCTGGAAAATCAGAAGCAATATTTTTTCCGCCTGTTTTTTCTAAAATATCACCTGATAAAGATGTTGGTAATGCCGCTAAATAAGTACCTGGTGCGCCATACACTAGCAATGCTTTCACATCGCTCTTTTTCTCATATTTCTTCATTTGATTATTGATTTTTTGATTAAGTTCTTTTGCTTTATCTTCTTTCTTCATTGCCGTTCCATATAATTCAATATTCTTTTGAATATCTTGTACAGAATTCGCAGAAGAAATGATTACTTTCGTTCCCTGTCCTTCAACCGTTGGCACATTCTTTTGGAATCCATTGTTAGCAACAAGTACATCGGGCTTTAAACTAGCAATTTGCTCAAAGTTCGGTTGATGTGCATTCCCGATTACTTTTGCTTTCTTTAACTCCTCTGGAAGAGTTAATTTCGTATCCGGACGACCTACTACTTTTCCACCTAAAGCATGAATAATATCCATGTCTCCCATACTTAATGTTGCAAAACTTTCTGGTACTTTATCGAATGTTACCTTTCTCCCTGACAGGTCGGTAATTTCGATTTTTTCTTTTCCTTTTTCTGTTTTGGTTGCAGACGCTTTTTCGTCCCCTTTGGCACTGCAACCTATTAACAAGAAAAAAATAGATAAAATCGCTGTAAATAGCGTAATAGATTTTTTCATTCCTTCACCTCTAATTGATAATGATAATCATTAACTACTATTCTACTTTAATTGATAAGGATTATCATTGTCAACATGAAACGCATACATTTTTCTACAAAAAACAAAAAGCGCGACAAAAAGATTCTTTCTTTTCGCCGCGCTCTAGTTAACAATATTATTCACATTCATTTTCCTCTAACTGGTCACGCATCACTTTCACACGCTGAAAGAAAAAGAACGATAAACTTAAAAATATAACGATACTCCCCATCATAACAAAAAATTGGATTGTCTCTTTTGCTCCATCCGGAATCAACAAGCCAACCATTAACAATGTACTTACAGCGAGAAGAATTTGTCCGAACCTAGTATAATCTTCTATTTTCCCTTGTAATTCTTTCATTATATTCTCACTCCTCCATTTCACTTTATCATATTCTATGAAACTGAAAGACCAGTAAATACAGCCATTCTGGGAGATGTTTTCCAACAAAAAAAGAGCCGCTTTACTGCGGCTCTTTTTTAATCATTATTCACCTTTATATGCTTCCATATAAATTTCTTTCAGCTCTGAAATAAGCGGTAACTTTGGATTAGCAGTTGTACATTGATCTTCAAAAGCTCTTTCTGCTAATACTCCAACAACCTCTTCAAATTGCTCTTTATCTACCCCTTGTCCTGCAATACTCATATTAATATTTAAGCTTTTTCCAAGCTCAGTAATTGCTTTGACGAGTGATTCCACACCTTCTGCTATTGAGCTTGCTGGAAGCCCGAGCATTCTCGCAATATGTGCATAGCGTTCATCTGCTACAAAGTGCTCATATTTTGGGAACAATGCGTGTTTTCTTGGCTTAATAGCATTATAGCGGACTACGTGCGGCATTAGAATGGCATTTGCACGTCCGTGCGGAATATGGAATTCTGGTCCAATCTTATGTGCTAAGCTGTGATTAATACCGAGGAAAGCATTTGCAAATGCCATCCCTGCAATTGCAGAAGCGTTATGCATTTTTTCTCGTGCTTCTTCATCATTTCCATCTTTATATGCTCTTGGTAAATATTTGAATACGAGATCAATAGCTTTTAATGCTAATCCATCTGTATAGTCATTTGCCATAACAGAAACATACGCCTCAATTGCATGTGTTAAAACATCCATACCAGTATCTGCTGTTACATGTGGTGGTACTGTCATTACAAATTGTGGATCAACAATTGCTACATCTGGTGTTAATTCATAATCTGCGAGCGGATACTTTATATTATTTTTCTTATCTGTAATAACCGCAAATGGTGTCACTTCTGATCCTGTTCCTGATGTTGTTGGAATCGCAACAAACTGTGCCTTATTTCCTAATTCCGGATATTTACATGTACGTTTTCTTATATCTAAAAACTTCTGTTTAATGCCATAGAATGTCGTTTCTGGATGCTCATAGAATAACCACATTCCTTTTGCTGCATCCATAGCTGAACCACCACCAAGTGCGATAATTACATCTGGCTTAAAGCTTCTCATCATTTCCGCACCTTTAAAGACAGTTTCATCTGATGGATCTGGTTCGACCTCAAAGAAAACTTCAATTTTCACATCATTTGCATGCTTGTTTAAATAGTGCGTGACTGTATCCACATAGCCATGTTCAACCATTCCAGGATCCGTTACAATAAATGCACGTGAAATGTTAGGCATATTTGCTAAATACGCTGTAGCATGTTTTTCAAAATAAATTTTTGGTGGCAATTTGAACCACTGCATATTCTTTTTTCTATTTGCCAGCCTTTTTATATTTAATAAATGAGTCGCTGTTACATTTTGGGAAACTGAATTTTTTCCGTAAGAACCACAACCAAGTGTAAGTGATGGAATAAATCCGTTATATATATCCCCTATTCCACCTTGTGATGAAGGTGCATTTACAATGAGACGGCAAGCTTTCATACGTAATCCAAATTGCTTTTGCACTTCTTTATTTGTAGAATGAATAACTGCTGAATGTCCTAACCCACCGAGGTTCAACATTTCTTCGCAATATGTAAATCCTTTTTCTAATGAATTCGCCTTCACACAGGCTAATACTGGGCTCAGTTTCTCACGAGATAACGGGTATGCTGCTCCGATACCTTGAATTTCAGCTACAAGCATTTTTGTATGTTCAGGAACAGTAATCCCAACTAATTCGGCAATATACTGTGCTGATTTTCCTACAATATCACTATTTACTGCACATGTATTTTCATTTATAACGAGCTTTTCTAATTTTTTTCTTTCTTCTTCTGTTACAAAGTAACAATTGTTTTCGATCATTTCTGTTTTAACATCATCATAGATTTCTTTATCGACAATGATTGCTTGTTCCGATGCACAAATCATACCGTTATCAAATGTTTTCGATAAAATTAAATCATTAACAGCTCGTTTTACATGTGCTGATTTTTCTATATAACACGGTACATTACCAGGACCTACACCTAGCGCTGGTTTTCCAGTAGAGTAAGCTGATTTCACCATACCAGCGCCTCCAGTTGCTAGAACGAGTGCCACACCATCATGGTTCATTAATTGTTTCGTCGCTTCGACAGACGGTCTTTCAATCCATTGAATACAATGTTTTGGTGCACCAGCTTTCATTGCTGCATCATATACGGTTTTCGCTGCTGCCACCGAACAATTTTGTGCAGAAGGATGAAATGCGAAAATAATTGGATTTCTCGTTTTTATCGCAATCAACGCTTTAAACATTGTTGTCGACGTTGGATTCGTTACTGGTGTTACCCCAGCTACTACACCGACAGGTTCTGCAATTTCTATTATTTCTTCATGAGGATCTTCGTGAATAATTCCTACCGTTTTATCTTGCTTTATACTATGCCAAATATATTCAGTGGCAAAAATATTTTTAATGCATTTGTCTTCATAGACACCACGGCCTGTTTCTTCAACAGCCAATTTTGCAAGTGGCATATGTTGATCAACACCTGCTAATGCCATTTCATGAACAATGTTGTCAATCTGCTCTTGTGTAAAACTTTCTAATGCTTGTAAAGCTTGTTGACCGTTATTTACTAACGTATCAATCATCTCTTTTACCTCTTGCATTTCATTTACAACTTTCTCTTTGACTACCATGTAAATTTCCTCCTATTCTGTTATCACGGTCTTTATAAGTCCCTATAGGTCATAATAAGTCCCGATTAGCGAAAAAAAATAGAGTTACCGTCCTACATGAATCCTATTGTTTGTGAAACACTTCACAAGTTTACTCGTGAATAACATTTCATGAATTCAATATACATGAAATCATTTCATTTGTGTATGTATAATTTGTGAAATATTTCACAAATTAACATAATAAAAAATGCACTGCTCCACATTAGCAGTGCATTTTTTATTACGCTAGCGCTTGCGCTAAATCTTCAATTAAATCTTCACCATCTTCAATACCGACAGAAATACGAATTAATGTATCTGTAATTCCTAATTCTTTACGGCGATCTGCTGGGATTGATGCATGTGTCATTTGAGATGGGATAGAAATTAAACTTTCTACTGCTCCTAAGCTTTCAGCAAGTGTAAAGTATTGCAGTTTCTCAAGTACTTTATTTAATGTTTCCTCACTATCTACATCAAACGAAATAATAGCACCAAATCCATTTGCTTGTTCTGTTGCTAATTCGTGGTTTTGATGTGATTCAAGACCTGGGTAATATACTTTATTTACTTTTGGATGATTATTTAAAAATTCAGCAATAGCGCGTGAATTCGTTTCATGTTCTTCCATACGAATTCCTAATGTTTTTAAACCGCGAAGTAGTAAGAAGCTATCTTGTGGTCCAAGAATACCTCCTGTTGAGTTTTGTACAAAGTGAAGGTCTTCTGCTAGTTGTGGGCTATTTACCACTACTAGACCTGCAACTACGTCACTATGACCTCCTAAATATTTCGTTGCACTATGAAGTACAATGTCTGCTCCTAAAGAAATCGGCGACTGCCAATATGGCGTCATGAATGTATTATCAATAATTGTTAATAAATCTTTCTCTTTAGCAAGAGTAGATATTTTCTTAATATCAGTAATTTTTAGTAATGGGTTCGTTGGTGTTTCCACATAGATCGCTTTCGTATTTGGACGAATTGCTTCTACAACTTCCTCTAAGTTTGTTGTGTCTACAAATGTATGTTCAATACCGAAGCGGTTTAATACTTTCGTAATAACACGATACGTTCCACCATAAACATCATCTGTTAAAATAACGTGGTCACCTTTTGAGAACAACATAATTGTCGCTGTAATAGCAGCCATTCCAGAACCGAATGCAAATCCAGCATGACCATTTTCTAATACGGCAATCATTTCTTCTAAAGCTGCACGTGTTGGGTTACCTGTACGTGAATATTCATATCCTTGATGCTTACCAACCGCTTCTTGTTTGTACGTACTTGTTTGATAGATCGGTACGTTTACAGATCCAGTTGAAGGTTCTCCTATGCGAATACCATGAATTAACTTTGTCTTTGCTCTCATTTTTTATTCCCATCCTTTGTATATGTCTTTACTTAAATAGCGCTCACTACTATCAGGAAAAATGGTTACAATATTTGTACCTGGTGCTGCCTTCTCTGCCTCAAGTAAGCTCGCATGAAATGCTGCTCCTGAAGAGCTCCCAACGAGAAGTCCTTCTTTTTGCGCTAATTCTTTCACTCGTAAAAATGCATTTCGATCAGAAATCGTATGAATTTCATCAAAATAAGATGTCTTCAAAAATGGCGGGATAAATTCCAGTCCAATTCCTTCGGTCTCATGTGAACCAGCCTTACCACCATTTAAAATAGATCCTTCTGGCTCTACGATAACTGTTTTAATATCTATATTTTTTTCTTTCAAATAAGATGCAGTCCCCATAAACGTACCGCCAGTTCCTGCTCCAGCAACAAATATGTTAATCTCTCCATTCAGTGCATCCCAAAGTTCAGGACCTAGTGTTTTGAAATAAGCACGCGGGTTTGCTTCATTCGCAAACTGACTTGGAGAGTATGAATTCGGTATTTCATTTACTAATTCTTTTGCTTTTGCAATTGCACCGGTCATTCCTTGCTCAGTCGGTGTATGCACGACCGTTGCACCTAGTGCTTTCATTAATTCTTGTTTTTCAATACTAAATTTCTCTGGTACACAAACGATAACACGTAAATCATGTTCTAATGCTGCAAGTGCCAGTCCAATACCAGTATTCCCAGCAGTCGGTTCAATAATTGTTCCACCTTGGGTAACAAGCCCTTTTTCTAGCGCATCTTCGATTAATTCTCTTCCTAAACGATCCTTAACGCTTCCGCCTGGGTTATAAAATTCAAGCTTTGCAAATAAGCGGACCCCTTTCGGAAGTGAAAAACGAGTAATTTCTACAATTGGTGTATGACCAATTAACTCATGAACTCCACGATATACATTCATCGTGTTCTCCCCCTTGTTTGCCAATAAAGAAAAGGCAACTGTATGTATTTTCTTTATATGAGACAGTTGCCTTTTTGTTACATTACTTTAACTCTTCTAACACTTTTACGATAAAGTTTGTAGAATGAAGAGCTGCTTGATCTAAAAACTGATCAAATGAAACATTTGATTCTTTACCAGCAATATCAGAAAGTGCGCGAATGATAACAAACGGAACTTCATATTGGTGGCATACTTGTGCGACAGCTGCTGCTTCCATTTCTACCGCATAAAGATTTTCAAATTTATCACGGATGGCTGCAACGCGGTTCGGATCACTCATAAATGAATCGCCTGTTGCAATCATGCCTTTTACAACTTGAATATTTTCTTCAGTTTGCATACATTTCTCAGCTAATGCAACTAACGCCTCATCAGCTTTAAATCCAGGCGGCATTCCTGGTACTTGACCATATTCATAGTTAAATGCTGTTACATCTACGTCATGGTGACGAACTTCAGTGGAAATAACTACATCACCAACGTTTAGAGAATGATGGAATCCACCAGCTGAACCAGTATTAATTACTTTTTCAGGCTTATATTTTTCTAATAAAATTGTCGTTGACATCGCTGCGTTTACTTTACCAATACCAGACTTTAACAAGATTACTTCATGTCCTGCTAATAGTCCTTTCGTAAATTCACAACCTGCAACCGTTTCTGTCTCTGCTTGTTCTAATTTGTCACGTAAAATACGTACTTCTTCTTCCATTGCTCCAATTACAGCAATTCTCAATCTAATCCCTCTTTCTATTGCTTAGTTGCCTCCATTACCCAAACGAAATGATTTAATCTCGTAAACGTTACATGGAAGCCATTGTTTTCAAAAATAGTCTGCATAACTGGAATACGTGTATAGTATTCCGTTTGCAAATCGTTTGCTAACTGGTGAAAACCTCTTTGTTTTGCTGTTTCAACAGTTTTATCATATGCATCTTGATCTGCAAATATCGTATCAGCAAACACTATTTTACCACCTTTGTTTAGCAATTGACTATACTTCGCAACCGCTACATTTTTTTCATCATCTGTTAAATGATGAAATGCATAGGTGCTTACAATGGTATCAATTGAATTTGGGACTTCAAACGAAAGAAAATCACCTTCTGTAATCGAAAATTCTTTTGGCAATTTCTCTTTTGCAATCATACGCATTTCACGCGACGGTTCTATACCGTAAACTGTGCGGCCAGCAAGTAATAATTTATTTGTTAAATTACCTGTACCGACACCAAATTCTAATACATTACCAAATGACTTGTTAACTACATCCTCTAGAATATCCTCATAATGGGCGAAAACTTCTTTATATTGTATATCTTCGCCTTGTACGAATGAGTCGTACGTATGAGCCCACTCATCAAATAAACCATTAAATTCTGTGCCCATAAAAATTCCCCTTTTTCTTATCGGTTTTATCAGTATGATATTCCCTCTTTCTAAAAATGTCAATTGAAATGTACATGGTATTTCCTTCTTTTCTTTGTTACACTATAGTTGATTACATAGGAGAGGGGCCGTCTTCATGTCATTTACCTTTGAAATGTTAGAAGATAAAGTAGAATTTTTTGAAGCGGGAGACTTAGCTTCTTTAGAACGAAAAATTAGTGAACAAATCGATAATAATAAAGCACTTATGCTTGAAGTTCATCACATCTCACATCAAATGGTTATGGATCCTGAAAGCAAAAGACCGTATTATAGCGCGGTTGTTCATTTTAAATTAAAGAAATTGCGTTAACTAAAAAAGAGAAGCTCCTAAGGAGCTTCTCTTTTTTAGTTTAGAGTTTGAACAAGTACTGGTTTCCAGCCCTCATTATCTACCCAATCAATATTTACGTAATATCTTTTTCCACTTTGCTTATCTTGAACGTCACCATAAGCTTTACTCTTTCCAGTTTTGTCTCTTCCAACAAAATGGAATACTAATTGCTCCTTCGGTACTTCAATACCTGCAGCAATTGCACTTTGCATCTCATTCCAATCTGATGACCCCTGTTTAAACGTCATCGCTGGTGATGAACCTTGTTCTGTTCCTACAGCTTTCCAAGAAGGTTTTGTATAAGCCTCTTTTGCCTTGGATACAGTTTTTTCAGCTGATACTTTCTCGTTAGCTTTCGCTTCTTCTTCAGCTTTTTTCTTTTCTTCCTCAGCCTTTAACTTCTCTTCTTCAGCTTTTTGCTTAGCTTCTGCTTGCTCTTTTTCTTTTTCTTTTTTCTTAGCAGATTCTTTATCTTCTGATTTTCCAGCTTTCTCATTCTTTGTTGTTTGTTGAGAGACTTTCTTATCAGTAGAAGATGCTTGCTCTTTCGTACTAGGAACGAACAATTGATATGCTACAATAGCTACTAATAGTAATACAATAGCGATTGCAATATTTAAAACACCGTTTTGACGACGTTTTTGTTGTTTCTGTTGGAATCTTGATCCTCCTGCCATTCTCCAAACCTCCATGCAGTTTTTCCTAATTGCTATTGTAACATTAAATCTAGAAAGGTTGAACATTTACAATGATATTTTCATGAAATGAAAACAATTCACTATAAATTGCAAGATTACTTTTTATTCTCCAATTGATAGATTGCTCCTACCATATCTTTAAAAATAGGTGTGACTTTATTCACTTTGTTATCAGTCTCTAGATCAACAACAACTAAAGCATATCTTGGATTCTCATACGGAAAATAACCTGCAAACCAGCGATTCACCCTCGTCCCTTTCCCTGTTTGCGCTGTCCCGGATTTTCCAGCGACACTGAGCGGCAACGAGTGGAATGCCGTTCCTGTTCCTTTCTCCCTTGTTACAACGCCTCTTAATAACTCTTGTAATGTTTTCACTGTTTCATACGAAAGCTGTTTTCCATGTAACGTATGGTTCTCAAATGTAAAAAAATCCGCTCCATTTTTATATACTATTTTTTCAACAGCTTTCACTTCCATCTTTTTTCCATTCCTCGCAATCGTCGCCATCATATTAGCAATTGCTAGAGGTGATATACGTACATCTTTCTGTCCAATCGCTGTTTGCTCTACCGCTTTTTTACTATTTTTGTTTTCTTCATTCCCCCAAATAGTAGAGCCTTTTTCTTCTGGCATTTGCTCGAAATGAGGTGTATGAAATACAGAACCTTTCCATCCGACCTTTTCATTTGCTCCTAAAGCTGCTACGTATGTTTCTAGCACCGTCCTATCCTTTTGTAATAGCTCGTTACCTAACTCGGAAAATGTCCTGTTACAGCTCCTAGCAAAGCTCTCTTTGAAGTTAAGTGTACCCATCATAACTTGTGGGTCGTTTTCACCATATAAATCTTTATTACAATTAAATGTCCGATTAAACAAATTTACTTTTTGATCAATGACTGCAGCTGCAACTACTGTTTTAAAAACAGAGCCTGGAAAATGCGGCGTTAACATTTGATTTTCAAGTGTAGTCTCATATAAATTCTTATCTCTTACTTGTAAAGACGGCTTACTGACCATCGCTAATATTTCATTTGTCTTTACATCAAGTAATACTAATCCCCCCTTCTTTATTTCATTTGCTTCAATCACTTCTTCTGCTTTTTGCTGCAACCCTTTATGTAAAGTAGTTTGAATCCTAACTGGGTAAAATGGATTTCCTGGTGAAGTATATTTCGCTTGCTTTCCGAAAATTGGTTCTCCTTGCCGATCTACTTGATACAATACTTTTGCCTCTCCATCAGTCAATAAAAATTCATCAAATGATTGCTGTAATCCTGAAATACCTATCGGCGTTTGTTTTGAAATTTTTTTCACTTCTCCATATCGCTTTTGAAATTCTCTTTCGTTCTCCCCTACATCACCAATTAAATGATTTATCTCCCCAGTTTGTTTTAATCGCACTTCAGCTGCTACAATACCTAATACATGTAATTGATTCACCTTCTCCATCTGCTCTCGTGTCACTCGAAATGGAGCAGTTTCCCCTTGCAGTATAAATGCATTTTTTTTATTTTTCATTTGTCTTCTGATCTCTTGTCTCGACACACCAATGATATGCGCGATTTTCTCTAACATGTCATTTTTTATTTGTAAAAATGGAAAAACAATTAAAACAGGATACTTTTCCTCCCCTATTTCTTTACCATTACGATCTATAAACTGCCCACGTCCATCGTCTACTGCAATGGATTGCGTACGTTGCGTAACACTTTTTTCAATTAAATTTATTTTGCGATTAGTAAATGATTCTGTATCTATAATTTGGATTTGAATTAAACGACAAAGCAATAAAAACATAATGCCCATAAAACAAATTAAAACAATTGCAATTCTCCGTTTTATTTTCATAAAAAAACACCTCGTCTATTATAGTTTAGACGAGGTACTATTTTATTTATACAATCCCCAAAACAAAAACAGATATTATATAAGGTTATTATTGTTTCTTTGGCTTCTCTAAAAATTTCATAAGAAGCGATCTAAATTCAGTTTCATTCACTCCAGTGTTTTTAGCAACTTCAATTACAGTGGTTGTTACATTAGCCGCTATTTTTAAATAATCCTTACTAAGATTATCCATTTCATTTCTTTTTTCTTTTGCATTCTCAACTGTTACAGAATCAATACAAGTAATCATCTTATCTACAATATGTAAATAATTATTTTGTGCATCTATTATTTTTTGAATATCATCTTTATTACTTACTTTCGATTGTTTTAAATATGTATACGCTTGATTCACTTCATCTTTTAAAATTTTATCATTATTCTTCGCCTGTTCTTGTAACATATTCTTCATATCATCTATTGTTTTTTGATCCATCGAATCTCGCAATAAATAATCTGGATTTCCAATTGCGTAATCATACTTAATCGTTACATCTTGAAATATTTTCATAACAATAGCTAATTGATACGCTACATCAAAATCATTAAATTCCTTTTTATCTTTTGGATTTTCTAAGGCTTTTGAACTCTCAGTTGCTTTAATATCCTTTTTTTCTTCTTGCTTTACTTTTTCTCCCTTTGATGATGTAGTTTCTTCATTCGTTCCGCATGCAGCAAGTCCTAATATGGATATACTACACACCAATCCTGTAAAGATTTTATGTTTCATAATTAGCCCCTTTTCCCTTTTAAAACCTATATTCTCCAATTATGATATCAAAGCTTAAAGTGTTTTTTTGACATTTTTTGTCGAATTACTCTAAGGTTTACACAATTTTTTTCATTCTACAAAAAAAAAAGATTCTCCCGATAGGAGAATCTTTTTTTTATTTTACAGAGACAATCTCTACTTGCATTTCTCCGCCTGGTGTTTGGATTGTTACTTTCTCACCAATTTGCTTACCTAATAAGCTTTTTGCGATTGGAGAATCGTTAGAAATTCTTCCTTCAAATGGGTCAGCTTCCGCGCTACCTACGATTGTGTACGCTTCTTCATCTCCGTTTGGTAATTCTTTAAATGTTACTGTTTTACCTAATGTAACAACAGTAGATACTTCGCCATTATCTTTAATGATAACTGCGTTACGAATCATATTTTCTAATTGTGTAATACGTCCTTCTACGAACGCTTGCTCATCTTTTGCTGCATCGTACTCAGAGTTCTCAGAAAGGTCCCCGAAGCTACGTGCGATTTTAATACGTTCTACTACTTCTTTACGTCTTACTGTTTTTAATTGCTCAAGTTCGTTCTCTAGTTTTTGCTTACCCTCTTGTGTCATAGGGTATGTTTTTTCTGTTGACATATTTTCCACTCCTTTTATATACCAATCCCCCGAAAAAAAGAGGAGTTCCATATGAAAACTCCTCCGCTTCCATTGTTAGCGGAGGTTTCTAGTACCCTTGCACTAGCGGAGTTGTCACATACAACCCCGTATTTCCAATTCTTCTTTATATAAAGAAGATATGTATGGAAAGTTGATATAAATATGCCCTCACCTATATATAGATGAGGTTGCATGTTTCATTGTATTCGATGGGAAGGGAAAAAATCCCTTCCTACCGTATATCTTTTACTATGCTATTACAAATTTACTTTTTGTTCAAGAATTGTTGCAATTTTTGTCACCATAATATCAATTGCAACATGGTTTTGTCCACCTTCAGGGATAATAATATCCGCAAATTTCTTAGAAGGCTCAATAAATTGATTGTGCATTGGACGTACAACAGTTACGTACTGATCAATAACTGAATCCATCGTACGACCGCGCTCTTTAATATCACGCTGCATGCGGCGCAGAATACGAAGGTCAGCATCCGTATCAACGAATAATTTAATGTCCATTAACTCGCAAAGACGTGGGTCTTCTAAAATAAGAATTCCTTCTAAAATAATTACATCTTTCGGCTCAACTGGAATAATTTCTTCTGAACGTGTATGCAATGTATAGTCATATACAGGCTTATCAATTTGCTCATATGCAAGCAACTGCTGCAAATGTTCAATTAACAGATCATTATCAAACGCAAGCGGATGATCATAATTTGTTTTTAAACGCTCTTCCATTGGTAAATGGCTTTGATCTTTGTAATAATAATCTTGCTCTAAGATTAAAATAGAATGACCTTTAAAATGGTCAAAAATCGCTTTCGTTACACTCGTTTTACCTGATCCCGAACCACCAGCAATTCCAATTACAACAGGCTTATTCGTCCCCATTCGACTATCACTCTTTCTTATTGAAGTATGCTTTTGCGCATCATATTATTCACATACACTCGTTGATCCACTTTGAATTTCACGATTTGCAACGGATGTCTCGCTGCATCTAATTCGTTTCCATCCTCATCCCAAATTTTCTCCACCGTTTGCGTAAAGTTTTCTATTTCTGGTCCAAAGAACTCCACTTCATGTCCTGGTTTGAAATGATTACGTTGCTCAATCGTTACGATGCCCGTTTCTTCATTATAATCTAACACTAAACCAGCAAAATCATACGTTGTTTTCTTACTATGATTTCCAAACATTTGCTCTTGATGTCCTGGAACCCCTTCAAAGAATGCAGGAGCTGTATCACGATTTGCACATTTATCAAGCTCATCTAACCATTCTTGTTTAAACTCAAAGTTATCTGGATCCGCACAATAAGCATCAATTACTTTACGATATACAGTTGCTACAGTCGCTACGTAATGGATTGATTTCATACGTCCTTCTACCTTTAAGCTATCGATTCCAATTTCAATCATTTTCGGAATTGATAAAATTAAATTTAGATCTTTTGGACTCATCGCAAAGTGAGCATCTTCTTCTTGGAATAGAGGAAGCTCTTTTGCATCTTTATGTTGTGATACTGTTTGAACTAAATCATAATCCCAGCGGCAAGATTGGCAACAACCGCCACGATTAGAGTCACGCGCTGTCATATGGTTACTTAATGTACATCTTCCTGAATATGCGATACACATTGCACCATGGACGAATGCTTCAATTTCAATATCCACTTTTTCTTTGATTTCTTTCATTTCTTCATAGCTTGCTTCACGAGCTAATACAAGACGATGTAAACCCTCTTCTTTCCAATACTGTGCTGCTTTCCAGTTGGATAGTGATTGCTGTGTGCTTAAATGCACCTCAACAGAAGGCGCTACACGTTTACAAGTCTCAATGATAAGCGGATCAGCAACGATAATCCCCGTTACGCCAGCTTTTTCAATCCCTTTTAAATATTCCTCTAGCCCGTCCATATTTTCATTATGTGCAAAGATATTTGTTGTTACGTATATTTTTGCTCCATACTTCTTTGCAAACTCAACGCCTTCTGCCATTTCTTCTAGCGTAAAATTACCTGCATTCGAACGAAGACCAAATTCTTGTCCACCTAAATATACAGCATCTGCCCCGTAATGGATAGCTACTTTTAATTTTTCTAAGTTACCCGCAGGGATTAACAGTTCAGGTTTCTTCACAATAACACGTTTGCCATCGATCACTCGTGAAATTTCTTGTACAGTCATTTCCTACACCCTCCTCGTTTAGTAAACCGTTTCTTTAAAGAAGAATCCTGTGTCTAACGGACGATTTACTGGTTGCATTTCTTCTATTTCTTTATATAGAGCATCTTTCAAGTCATAATATGCATCACGATCTTCCACACATAAATCAATCGCTTGACGATATTTCTTCGTTACTTCAATAATGTATTCAGAGCTTTTTAGTACACCATCGATTTTTAAGCTGTCAACTTCAGCTTCGATTAGTTCCTCTAATTCATCGATGAAACAAATATCGTTCGGACTCATAATATGAGTACCATTTTCATCTTCATAAATTGGATATTTATTGTTACGCTCTGGGTCATATAAGAACATATTCTCTTCATATTTTTTCTTTTCAATGTCAAGATTACGTCCTTGATACTCAAAGTAATTTCCTACTAATGAACGCTTCGATTGGAACATACAAGTCATACCGTGAATTTGTACTTCTAGTTCCACTTCAGCATTTTCTTTTAAATCAACAATTTCATCTAAGCTCAGCTCACGAGCTAATACAGCGCGCTTCGCTCCTCTTTGTCCCCAGTAATTACAAGTGAACCAGTTTGTTGCTGTCGTTTCTGTATTCCAGTGCAACTGCATATTTGGCGCTACTTCGCGAACAGCCATTAATACTGCTGGATCTCCGAAAACAATTGCATCTACATTTACTTCATTTAAAAATGAAACGTAATCTGTTAATTCTTCTACTTTATCGTTGTGGAACATAGCGTTCATGGCTACGTATACTTTCACACCATTTTCATGTGCAATCTTCACAGTTTGTTTTACATCTTCACGTGAAAACTCCCCTGCTAAACGTAAACCAAACTTTTGCTCACCGATCATTACCGCATCTGCTCCTGCTTTCGCAAGAAGTTCGATATCCGCCACCGCTCTTGGCGTTACTAACAATTCAGGTTTCTTCATACCTTGGTCACCCTCTCTTTTTACTAACAGCTACTCCATCACCAATTGGGAAAATCGTTGTATCGTATCCTTCATGGTTCATAAGCCACTCATTGTACGTCTTAATACGACGGATTAAACCACGTGTACGTCTGTTTTCAATTTTCTCTTTTGTCGTTACAAGACCATGGTACATAACATTATCTGAAATAATTACGCCACCAGGATTTAATAACGGTTCATATAAGTCAAAAAAGCGACGATACTGTCCTTTTGCTGCATCAATAAAAATAACGTCAAATGTCCCGTGTTCTTTTACTTGTTCACCTGTCTCTAACGCATCACCGTAAATAACTGAAATACGATCTGTTACTGGGGAACGTTCTATATATTCAAGTGCTTTTTCATATCGCTCACGATTGCGCTCAACTGTCACAATACGTGAATTTGAAATAGCTTGCATCATACGAATACTAGAATAACCGATTGCTGTTCCAAGTTCTAAAATGCTTTTCGGTCCAATTAAACGTAAAAATTGCAGCATAAATTCCATTCCAAGTCGATCCATAATCGGCACATGATTTTCTGTTGCATATTCTTCCATTTCAAGAATTAATTTATCTTTCGGATCAATAAATGATAATAGGTACTCGTTAACTGCATCCTCCATAAATGGTCCTCCTTATTTACATGGAGAAGTGCCTCTATGACGTCTTTTCCCACATAGAATGCAATAAAAATACAAGCCAGTTTTACCCTTAGCTTGTACGTCCCGTTTTGATATTAAAAACGATTCTTCTGCCAGTTTTTAACCCGATATATTTTACCACAAAAAAGAGGGATGTGCGACTTTTTTCGCTATCCCTCCCCATTTCACTGTTTTTTCGTAATGTATTTTTGCTTTAATGCATTATGCTCTTCTAATGTTTTCGCATAGTACACTTCACCACTTGGTGCAGCTAAGAAATAATAATAATCTGTTTGCGCAGGTTCTAACGCAGCTTCCACTGAATGTTTACCAGAGTTTGCGATCGGCCCTACCGGCAATCCTTTTACAACATACGTATTGTACGGTGAGTTGACCTTTAAATCTTCGTATAATACACGTTGTTTATGCTTTCCAAGTGCATATAATACCGTTGGATCCGTTTGAAGCGGCATACCTTTCTCTAAACGATTATAAAAGACACTAGAGATCTTTTGACGATCTGTAAAACCAGTTGCCTCTTCTTCAATAAGTGAAGATAATGTTAAAAGCTGATGAACATCCCAGTTCTTTGCTTTCATTTTTGCCTCATTTTGAACAATGATTGCATTTGTTTTCTCAAGCATCGGAATTACGATTTCTTCTAACGTCGTATCTTTCTTATAAAATGAATACGTCGCAGGATATAAATAACCTTCTAATGGGTATTTAATATTACTATCAAAGATTTTATCCGTTAATAACTTCGGATACTTTTGCTGCATTTTTTGAATAAATGCTTTATCGTTTAATTGACGCGTAACATCATCTTTATTCCACTTTAGTTCTGCCGCAATCGTTTCTGCAATTTCAGTTACTTGAGCTCCTTCTTTGATCGTCACTTTATAAAGAGCTGGACGATGCACGTTGCCAGATGACATTTGTTCGATAACATCTTTAGCATTCATCGAAGGATTTAATAAATATGTACCTGCTTGTAAACTTTTCGATTTAGCCTTTGTATAAAAACTAAAAACTGTACCGTTTTTCACAGCGCCTTTTTCTTCTAAAATTTCTCCAATTTTACTTGTAGATGATCCTTTCGGAATTTCTACTTCAATCTCTTTTTTATTCCCGCTATCAACTGGTCCTAATGCGGATGAAATATACGCATAGACTGAACCACAAACTAAAAGCAGTGCAATAATCGAAAATAAAAAGATGCGTCTACGCTTCTTTTTCACTTGATTCTCTATCAAAACTCTTCCTCCTTATTCAATTGTAGACCATATGTATATGTTTCTATACAGCATGATGGAAAGCCACAACAAATTCGCCTATCTTTTTTAGTATCCATTTTATTTTTCTACAATCCGTCTCATTATACTACAAAGGATTACACAGTTTCGACAAAAAATCTTTCATTTTACATATAAATACAAAAAAAAGATGGACTGTATGTCGTCCATCTTTTCAGTACTTATTATTCAGCTTCTTGCTCATCAGCAAGAGTGTTGAACATTTCTTGTACCATTTCCCACTCTTCTTCAGATTCGATTGGAAGTAAACTTCCGCCCTCTTCTTCATTTTGCTCATAAGCCATTGCATCATAAATTTGGTCTCCATCTTCGTCTACTTCACCGATTGGAGAGAAGACTACGTATGATTTTTTACCAAATTTTTCAGCATCAAAAGTGAAAATAATTTCACATAAATGTTCGTTACCTTTTTCGTCTACAATTGTAATTTGATTTTCTTCCATTTTGGTCACCTCTTATTTACTATCTAAAAATCCTTGTAAGATTACGACTGCAGCCATCTTATCGATTACTTGTTTTCGCTTCTTACGGCTTACATCCGCTGAAATGAGTAGACGTTCCGCTGCCATCGTCGACAAACGCTCGTCCCACATTACAACGTCTAATTGTAACAGCTCTCGTAGGTTTTCTGCAAATTGTTGGCACGCTTCACCACGTGGGCCAATTGTACCATTCATATTTTTAGGTAAACCTACTACTATTTTGTCCACATTGTACTGCTTTACTAACTCAGAAATACGATCAAAACCAAAGTGACCTCGTTCTTCGTTAATCTTAATTGTTTCTAATCCTTGTGCTGTCCAGCCCATTTCGTCGCTCATTGCAACTCCGACTGTTTTTGTACCTACATCTAAACCTAATATCCGCATAAACTACTCCTCACGATGATGTTTCAAGTAAGACTTCACAAGCTCTTCAATGATCTCATCACGTTCAAGCTTACGAACGATGCTTCGTGCATCTTTATGGCGAGGTATGTATGCTGGGTCTCCACTTAATAAATAACCGACGATTTGGTTAATCGGATTATAGCCTTTTTCTTGAAGTGCATCATACACAGTTAAAAGTACATCATTTACATGGACACTCTGTTTTTCATCTTGAATGCTAAACTTCATTGTTTTATCAAAACCGTCCATTTCAAGCACCTCACTTATATAGTAAGTATAGGGAGAAGAACTTCTCCTCTCCCTACCATTGTACACTACTATCTCTTTATTTTGAAACAGATTTAACGTACTCTTGTACAAATGCTAAAGCTTCTTCGACTTGAGCTGGGTTTTTACCACCTGCTTGTGCCATATCAGGACGGCCACCACCGCCACCGCCGCAACGAGAAGCTACTTCTTTCACAAGTTTACCAGCATGGTAACCTTGGCTAATTAAGTCTTTCGTTACACCTGCTAGGATGTTTACTTTATCGTCATTAACAGACGCTAATACAACAACTGCTGACTCTAATTTATTTTTTAGATCATCCATCATCGTACGTAAGTTGTTCATATCTGCAACATTTACTTTCGCTGCTAATACATTCACACCATCAACTGTCATTACAGAATCAGTTAAGTTTCCAGCTTCAATATTGCTTAATTTCGCAGCAAGAGATTCGTTTTCTTTTTGAAGTTGTTTCACTTCAGCAAATAGACCATCAACTCTTGTTAAAATATCTTTCGGATTTGTTTTCATTTTTCCTGCTGCTTCTTTTAATAAACCTACTTGATCGTTCATTAATTCGTATGCAGACTTACCAGTTACCGCCTCAATACGACGAGTTCCTGCACCGATACCAGACTCAGCAACGATTTTGAAAATACCGATAGAAGCTGTATTATCAACGTGACAACCACCGCAAAGCTCTAAGCTGTAATCGCCAACTTGTACAACGCGTACAACATCACCGTATTTTTCACCGAATAATGCCATTGCGCCCATTTCTTTTGCTTCTCCGATTGATTTTTGAGAAATCTCAACGTTAATACTTTCCCAAATTTTCTCGTTTACCATACGCTCAATTTTTTCTAATTCGTCAGCTTGCACTTGACCGAAGTGAGAGAAGTCAAAGCGTAGACGTTCAGAAGTTACAAGAGAACCTGCTTGATTAACATGCGTTCCAAGTACGTCTTTTAATGCTTGGTGTAGTAAGTGAGTTGCTGTATGATTTTTCACAACGCTACTACGGTTTTTCGTATCGATAACAGCTTTCACAGCTGCATCTTTCGTTAACGTGCCTTCTTCCACAGCTACTTTGTGTAAGTTTTGACCATTTGGTGCTTTTTGTACGTCTTTTACAAGAACTTTCACGCCGTCAGCAAGAAGGTAACCACGGTCAGCAATTTGTCCACCGCTCTCAGCGTAGAATGGTGTTACGTCAAGAATTAACTGTCCTTCTTCCCCTGCTTGTAAGCTATCTGTGTACTCACCGTTTTTCACAAGTGCAACAACGTTACTTTCCGTTGCAACTGTACCGTAACCAACGAACTCACTCGCTACTTTAACTTCTCCAAGTACACCGCCTTGAACTTGCATTGAGTCAACGTCTTGACGAGCAGCACGTGCACGCTCACGTTGTTTTTCCATTTCATTTTCGAAGCCTTCTTGGTCAACTGTCATACCAGCTTCTTCTGCATATTCTTCTGTTAATTCGATTGGGAAACCGTATGTGTCATATAGACGGAACGCATCTACTCCAGAAATAACAGTTGTTTTTTCTTCTTTTGCTTTTGCAATAACTTCAGCTAAAATTGCTTCACCATCATGAAGTGTTTCATGGAAACGCTCTTCTTCATTTTTCACAACTTTCGCAATGAAATCTTTCTTTTCAAGTACTTCTGGATAGAAGTCTTTCATTACTTCTCCAACAACCGGTACCAATTCAAACATGAATGGACGGTTAATGTTTAATTTCTTCGAATAACGAACAGCGCGGCGTAATAAGCGACGTAATACATAACCACGACCTTCGTTAGATGGAAGAGCACCGTCACCAACAGCGAATGTTACTGTACGGATATGGTCAGCAATTACTTTGAATGCCATATCTTTTTCTAAATCGCCATTACGATATTTCTCACCAGAAATTGATTCTGTTGCACCAATCATCGGCATGAATAGGTCTGTATCAAAGTTTGTAGGCACATCTTGAACGATAGATGTCATACGTTCTAGACCCATCCCTGTATCAATGTTTTTCTTAGGAAGTGGTGTATATGAACCGTCTGGATTATGGTTAAATTGAGAGAATACAAGGTTCCATACTTCTAAGTAACGCTCGTTTTCTCCGCCTGGATATAATTCTGGGTCACTAAAGTCATTACCGTAAGCTTCCCCGCGGTCATAGAAAATCTCTGTATTCGGTCCACTTGGTCCTTCACCAATATCCCAGAAGTTTTCTTCTAAGCGGATAATACGCTCTTTTGGAACGCCCATTTTTTCATTCCAAATTGTGAATGCTTCTTCATCTTCTGGATGGATTGTAACTGATAGTAATTCTTTATCGAATCCGATCCATTTGTCGCTCGTTAAGAATTCCCAAGCCCATGTAATTGCTTCTTCTTTGAAGTAATCACCGATTGAGAAGTTTCCTAACATTTCAAAGAATGTATGGTGACGAGCTGTTTTCCCTACGTTTTCAATATCGTTTGTACGAATTGATTTTTGAGCATTTGTAATACGTGGATTTTGTGGGATTACACGTCCATCAAAATATTTTTTTAATGTAGCTACACCACTATTAATCCATAGAAGAGATGGATCTTCATGTGGAACTAGTGATGCACTAGGTTCTACTGCATGTCCTTTTTCTTGGAAAAAGTCTAAAAACATTTGACGAATTTGTGCGCCTGTTAGTTGTTTCATTGTATTTTCCTCCTTAAATATAAAAAACTCCCGTCCCTATAAAAGGGACGAGAGTTAACTCGCGATACCACCCTAATTATGAATTGATTACAATAACAATCAATTCATCACCTCATGGTGCCGTAACGTGGCAAGACGGCAGTGATTAGCTGCTCTCAGGATTAGCTTTCTGTTACCCTTCATTTAAAGCTTCTTTCAGCCATATGGAAGCTTCTCTCTATAAATGGACTGTAACGTACTTGTTCCGTCATTGATTTAATGTATTATATGACTAAATATAATAGAATTCTCTTAAGTTTGTCAATGTAGATAATCATTTATATTGTATTAATTGCTTATTTATCATAGGTATTCTACTATTCATTCTTAACAGCCTTTTCATATATTATGCGTTTATTAACAAATCGGAATCTCCTTACAAGAATAATTTATAAAAAATTATAAATATTACCTTTTTTGCTATAATTAAATTATTGTTAATAAAATAAAGGAGCGATCACAATGACAACCTTACTTAGCAAAGCTAAAAACATATTAGCGACTAACGAAACAATATTACTTTACGCAGCATGTTCATTAGACATATTTATTTATCGTTCCGTCGCGAGACCAGGCCTATTGATTTTAACGAACAAAAGGCTATTCTTTTATGGACCAGATGTAAGTAACAATCCAATATTTGAAGAGTACTCTTTCGCAAAAATTTCTAATCTAAAAGAACAAAAGCGTCTTTTCAACAATCAAATTGTATTTATGTATGATAACGAATGGAAAAAAATAAAACATATTCAAACAAATGATGTGAGCTCCCTCGCTCAAAAGATACACGAGCAGATTTCTAAATAAATATACGATTAGCCCTCTATTTCTTACATAGAGGGCTTCTATACTTACACATCTTCTTTTTTCAAGAGAGGCTTCACATGAACAATGACGGTGCGAATAACTGCTAAGATGGGAACCGATATTAGTAACCCTACAATACCAGCTACTTCCCCTCCAACTAGTAATGCAAGCATAATAATAACGGGATGCATACGAAGTGACTTACCAACAATGTAAGGCGATAAAATGTTACTTTCCACAAATTGCAAAATAGCAATCGTAATACCCGCCTTAATAAGTAGGCTCGTTGATACTGTTGCTGCAATCATTAACGTCGGGATCGCTCCTAAAATAGGGCCGAAGTACGGGATTATATCCGTTACCCCAATAATAATACCAAGCAATAATGGATATTTCATACCGATAAACCAAAAAGAAAGAGCTGATACTCCCCCTAATACCAAACAAACAAATAACTGTCCTCGAATATAACTTCCAAGTGACTTATCAATTTCTTTCGCAAGCATTTGCCCCGTACCTCGCCATTTACTTGGGACTAGTTTCCAAAAGATATGATAAAACTCACCATAATCTTTTAATATGTAAAATACAATGAACGGTATTAAGAAAATAATGAGCAATGAATCGAGTACACCACGAGCTGTACTCATCACTTTATTTAAAAGCGCTTGAATCTTCGTTTCCACACCCACAAAAAGTTGTTTCACCTTTTCATGAATGAACGAAGGGAAATTCGCTGTTTGTTCTGTAACGCCATCCATCCACGAATCGTACATCTTTGTAAACTGCGGAAATTGTTCATTAATCTCTTGTAACTGTTTAATAACGACTGGCGTTCCTTTATAAATCCCATAACCAATTCCGCCAAAGAAAAGGATATAAATAAGCAAAATGGCAAGTGTACGGGGCATCCCTTCCTTATGGATTTTTTCAATTAAAGGATGCAATAAATACGCAATAAAACAAGCGATAAAAAATGGCGTGATTGCTACTTTAAATACAAAAATAATCGGTGCCCATAGTGGCTTAATTTTTAAAAAGACGAGCAAACAAAGAAAAACAAGTAATAATAATCCTAAACGATATATCCAAATGATTTTAAGATTCTTCACATGAAAAACCTCCTCCACCTTTATTTTGAAAATAAATGGGGTAGGTTATGTGCGAAACTTTTAAAATCTTTTCATACGGACCATACTGTTTTTTAAAGACGTACATATAAATAACATAACAAGGACAACCACCCCTGAGAATACAGCATGAATTAATATAATCAGGAGGGCTAATTATGGTTTTGTTTATGCTTGGATTATCAGCACTTTTTATGATTCTTGAATGGATTTGTATCGGGTTTGGTATTTGGAAGGGGTTCTTTATTCGTTCCTCACGTAAAGAAAAAGCGAAGCAATTATGGCAGTATGGAATACTCGGCGTTGGCTGCTACGGTCTATCTTATCTTTTCTCAGAAATCGGACTTTTTTATTTGCATATGAGCGCATAAAAAAACTCCCTCGTCAATAAGGGAGTTTTTCACTTTATCGAAATGATTATAAGTAAGACTTAATCATCTTACGTGCTTTTTTCATATTGCGTTTTGAAAATACATCTTGCTTACGAGCATATTGATATGCTGCAGCTCCAACACCTAATGCGATTAATGAATTGCGTAGATTCAAAGTAAATCCCCCTTTTCGTTATCCGATCGTTCTTTCATTCTCATCAAATAAATCATCAAGAGAGCTTAATGAACCATCTTCCTCAACTTGATGCGTATGGATTTTCCCCTTTGAAACCGATAATTCGATATAACAATTCCAGCAATAAAATTGGTTGACACCTATTTTTCCAATGTCTTTCCCTTTGCAATTTGGACAAATGAACATATGGCTTTCATCTCCTTACAGACTCCCAGATTCTATTCGCCATTATGTCCAAACTGCATTCGTTTATACATCGCTGGAGCCTTTCAACGCTATGCGTTTGAAAGTTTCACTATATAATTTCACCTTGTTACATGAAATCATACGGTGAAATGTTTTCCACGTCCATTTCTTCGCCATTAACTGTGACCATCTGTACTTCTCCTTGTGATTCCTGCAAGCGACTAGCCAAAGTTGTTTGACGCATTGCATCATCAAGGCGATTTACACCGGATTTGAAAGCTGCTTCCTCCCCGCAAATAATAAGGAACTTCTTACTTCTTGTAATGCCCGTGTAAATTAAATTACGACGTAACATACGATTGTAACTTTTCACGATCGGCATAATAACAATCGGAAATTCACTACCTTGTGATTTATGAATGGAACAACAATATGCATGCGTAATTTGATTTAAATCGGGCTTTGTATACGTTACCTCAATTCCATCAAATGAAACGATAATCATATCTTGTTGCTCAACGTTTTCTTTCGCATAAAACACCGAAACAATTTCTCCAATATCACCATTAAACACCTGGCTCTCTGGCTGATTAACGAGTTGCAGTACTTTATCGCCTCTTCGGTATACAACATCACCGTAAGCAATTTCTTTACTCTTTTCCCTCTTCGGATTAAATACTTGTTGCAATGCTTCGTTTAATACATTAATACCAGCAGGCCCGCGGTACATCGGCGCTAATACTTGGACATCCCTTGCACTAAATCCTTTTGTTTTAGCATTTTCGCAAACTTTTTTCACAACCTCAACAATTTGAGCCCCTGTACAGCTGATAAATGAACGATCTTTTTTATTTTGTGCTAAATCTGGCGGGAGCGTGCCGTCTTTGATTGCATGGGCAAGTTGAATAACAGATGAGCCTTCTGCTTGACGATAAATTTCAGTAAGCTTCACTGTCGGAACTGCGCCTGCATTTAATAAATCTTTTAATACTTGTCCAGGTCCTACAGATGGCAACTGATCTTCATCACCTACAACGATAACTTGAATGTTCGTCGGTAGCGACTTAAATAGCTGATTCGCAAGCCAAATATCAACCATTGAAAATTCATCAATAATAAGGAGCTTACCTTGGACAGGATCCGTTTCATTACGCTGGAAAGATCCTTCTGGCGTCCAGCCAAGCAAACGGTGAATTGTGCAAGCTGGAAGTCCTGTCGATTCACTCATCCGCTTCGCTGCTCTTCCTGTTGGAGCTGTTAATAGTATTGGAAATGGATTATCATCACTGTATTCATTCGGATTTAACGATAATCCGTGAAGTGACGCATACATTTCAACAATCCCTTTAATAACAGTTGTTTTCCCCGTTCCTGGTCCACCTGTTAATAACATCATTGGCTTATGAAGTGCCGTTTGAATCGCTTCTTGCTGAAACGGTGCATACTGCACGTTTAACTGTTCTTCAATTTCACCTAATGTTTTTAACACTTCTGCTTCAGGAAATGAAGGTGTTTCCTCTTGATTCATCAATCGACGAATAGACTTTACAACACCTTTTTCAGAGTAGAATAAAGTTGCTAAATACACTCGTTCTTCTTCTATGATGACTTTCCCTTCACTTTGCATCGTTTCAATACAACCTATAATATCTTCCTCAGTCACTCTTCCTTCTTGATTGTTTAAAAGTGACATCGTTTCTCTTACAAGTTGATCTTTCCTCATATAAACGTGACCAAGTTGCAATGAGACATTCTCTAATGTGTAAAAACATCCCGCTCGTACACGGTCGTCGTGATTACCCGATATTCCTAACGCACGCCCTATATCATCCGCTCGTCCAAAACCAATCCCGTCCACTTCTTCAATAAGTTGATACGGATTATTACGAATCACTTCTAATGTCATCTCTTTATATTGCTGGTAAATCTTAATAGAAAGTTTCGTTCCAAAACCGTAACCATTTAAAAAGCTCATTACTTTCTCTAATCCTTGATGTTCAACAATTGTCTCATATATTTCCTGAGCCTTTTGTTTGTTAACAACACCATTTAACGCCTCAGGGTCATCCATAATTTTAGAAATAGCATGTTCCCCGAGATGATCCACAATTTTTTCCGCTGTACGCTTTCCTATCCCTTTAAATAAATCACTCGCTAAATATTGCACCATACCTGCTTTTGTTTGCGGCAATTCTTTTTTAAATGTTTCAACCATATATTGTTTTCCATACTTTGGATGGTCCTTAAAGTGACCTGTCAATGTAAACACTTCATCTTCATGCATGCGGGGAAAATGACCGTTTATCATTACTTTCTTTTCGTCATATGTTTCATTCGTTTCAATGACTTTCATACTGACAACGGAATAGAGGTTTTCTTCGTTGTGGAAAATGGTATGAAGAACTTGCGCTTTTATAAACTTTTTCTCTTCCTCAAACAAATCCATTGCATGTTGATTTCCCATCTTTCCTCTCCTTTCCGATATTTTCACTTTAATGAGCAGTACATCCCCCACCTCTTTAGATGAGGGATAACTACCCATTAAACTATATTTTTATCTTATTCAGCTTCTTGCTCTAATAAACGAACGCCATTACCCGCTAAAAAGTGATCTGGCTGAATTTCAGTTGCTTTCTTAAATAAAGCGAGAGCCTTCTCATTATTTTCCTCAAATACGTACGCAACACCTAAATTGTAATACGCATCTGCATGCTCTTCATCCATTTCTAATACCTTTTCAAAATAAGGTTTCGCCTCTTGAATGTGTTCTAGTCGAGCGAAGCAAAGTCCGCACTGGAATACAGCTTCCACATCGTTTTCATCTAATTCTGTTGCTCTTTGTAAGAATGGTAGTGCAAGACGATCATTTCCAAGCTGTACATGTGTGATACCTAACATAAATGTTACATCAGCTGATTGTAATCCAGCTTGCATTGCTTGTTCAAATACAGCTTTCGCCTCAGTAAATTGCTCTTGGCCATAATATACATTTCCTAAACCATAATAGGCAGCTGCAGATTTATCATCTAACTCTAGTGCACGTTTATAAAATAAAATCGCTCGTTCGCTATCACCTAATACGTCTAATAAATTTGCAAAATTAATGTATCCAAGCGCATCTTTTGGATTTTCTTCGATTGCTTCTGTAAAATTTTTAGCTGCTTCTTCCCAATTTCCTTCTTGCATATATTGAATACCTGTTTCAAGTTTGTTTGACATGTCCTTCACCTCTACAACAAATTATAACAAAGAATGTATTTTCCAAGCGAACGAAAATTCGCTTTATGTAAAAGAAACCTCTAACCGCTAATCGGCAGAGGCTTCTCATTTATCCTAAATAATCCAATTTCTTACCACTACGGTATACTTCATCAATTGTAGCACCGCCTAAGCACTCATCTCCATCATAGAACACAACTGCTTGTCCTGGTGTAATTGCACGAATTGGCTCATCACAAAGAATACGAACTGTATTTTCATCAACGATTTGAACCGTTACTTTATTGTCTTCTTGACGATAACGGAATTTCGCCGTGCACTTAAATTCTGTTTCTTTTACTTTGTTACTTACCCATCCTACATTCGTAGCAATAACTTCATCACCATATAGAAGTTCGTTATGGAATCCTTGATCAACATATAAAATGTTTTCTTTCAAGTTTTTCCCAACAGCAAACCACGGATCACCGTTACCACCAATTCCAAGTCCATGACGTTGTCCAATTGTATAGTACATTAAACCGTCATGCTTTCCTTTCACTTCACCAGATAATGTTTGCATTACACCTGGTTGCGCTGGTAAGTAGTTACTTAAGAAATCTTTAAAGTTACGCTCACCAATGAAGCAAATACCTGTACTATCTTTTTTCGCCGCTGTCGCTAAGCCAGCTTCTTTCGCCATTTCACGAATTTGCGGTTTCTTTAATTCACCTAACGGGAACATTGTTTTTGATAATTGCTCTTGGCTTAATTGATTTAAGAAGTATGTTTGATCTTTATTGTCATCAACGCCGCGAAGCATTTTATATTCGCCGTCCATATAAGCAACGCGTGCATAATGGCCTGTTGCTACATAATCAGCACCAAGCGCAATTGCATGCTCTAAAAATGCTTTAAATTTAATTTCTTTATTACACATTACATCTGGATTTGGTGTACGACCAGCTCGGTACTCATCTAAGAAGTACGTAAATACTTTATCCCAGTATTGTTTTTCAAAGTTTACTGCATAATACGGAATACCGATTTGGTTACACACTTCAATTACATCATTGTAATCTTCAGTTGCTGTGCAGACACCATTCTCATCTGTATCATCCCAGTTTTTCATAAAAATTCCGATTACATCATAACCTTGCTCTTTTAATAAAAGTGCTGCTACAGATGAATCGACGCCACCGGACATTCCGATGACAACGCGTGTTTCGTGAGGTAGTTTGTTCATCATGTCACCTCCCATGCTAATTTTGTGTTAATCGCTTCACGATTTTCACTGTTTCGTACGCCGCTTTTTCAATTTGCTCTTTCGTATTTCCAAGCCCAAAACTAAAGCGTACGGATGAACGTATTTGATCGGAGTCTTTTCCAAACATCGCTACTAATACATGTGATGGATCAATCGAACCAGCTGTACAAGCAGAACCACTTGATACTGCAATGCCAGCTAGGTCTAAGTTCACAAGAAACGGTTCAATGTTCATTCCTGTAAAACTTACATTAAGCACATGCGGTAAGCGATGTTCTAAGTTTCCGTTTACCTCGAAAGTAATGCCTTCATTTTTGAAGACAGATACCATTATATCTTTAAACTCTTCATATTGGGCATTTTTTTGCTCACGAGTTTTTTCAGCAATAAGAATTGCATGCTGAAGCCCAGCAATACTAGGCACATTTTCCGTACCAGCACGGCGTTTTCTTTCTTGCTCTCCGCCTATTAATAACGGCTCAAATTTCACATTTGCACCAGCGTATAAGAACCCTACACCTTTTGGTCCGTTAATTTTATGGGCTGAAATGGATAATAAATCAATACCAAACTCTTTCACATCAATTTCTACCAAACCATAAGCTTGTACCGCATCTGTATGGAAATAAGCTTGATGCTCCTTTAGTAGCTTTCCTATTTCTACAATTGGTTGCATTGTCCCTACTTCATTATTCCCAAACATAACAGATACAAGAATCGTCTCTTCGGTTAATGCCTTTTGTATGTCAGAAACTTGAATGCGCCCTGTTTCATCGACAGGTAAATATGTCACTTCAAACCCTTCACGCTCTAACAATTCGCACGTATGCAAAATCGCATGATGTTCAATTTGCGTCGTTATAATGTGATTACCTTTATGACGGTTCGCACGTGCTACACCTATAAGCGCTAAATTATCAGCTTCTGTACCACCGCTCGTAAATATAATTTCATTCGGATTCGCATGAATACTGCGTGCACACACTCGTCTCGCCTCATCTACTGTGTGACGAGTTTGACGTCCATAAAAGTGAATACTAGACGGGTTCCCGAATATTTCTGTCATATATGGAATCATCTTTTCGACCACTTCTGGGTGAGTCGGAGATGTCGCAGCATGATCTAAGTAAATGCGTTCCATTAAATCTCCTTCTTTCCAAATCGTTTCACAAGGAATTAAATGTAAAACATATAGCCCCCGTGATTTTCTTCCTCATAACGTACTAAATCTTCTAACGTTGTACTATCTAACACTTCTTGCACCGCATCACGAACACGCATCCATAACTGGCGCTGTGCTGGCTCTTCTTCTTCTATCATTTCTACAACACTAATCGGTCCCTCTAATACACGGATCACATCCCCAGCTGTAATGTTAGCTGGTTGATCAGATAATACATATCCGCCATATGCACCTCGCGTACTCTTCACAAGACGAGCGTTACGAAGTGGTGAAATTAATTGCTCTAAGTAATGCTCCGATAAGTCATGCGCCTGCGCAATTGATTTTAATGAAATCGGACCTTCACCAAACTTTTTTGCAAGATCGATCATAATTGTTAAGCCATAGCGGCCCTTTGTTGAAATCTTCATCTATTTTGCACCTCTTTTCAAATTTTCACTTCTATTGGTTATATCTTATTTATAAAAAGAACACAATTTAAAATCCTATGAAATTATAGCATAATATAGTATTATAAGAAATTTCAACTTGTGTATCAAAATGATAACATAAAATCACATTGAAAAACTCGGGAATTATTACAATTGAAAGAAAAATGAAAATATTCATCTTCATTTTTCCCATAAAACAGCATACTATTTCAAATTCCATAGAAAAAAATGATACGATAGAACGAGATTATATGTTAAGGGAGACGGTCTAAATGAAACAACCACTCGCACATCGAATGCGCCCTACAAATATTCAAGAAATTATTGGGCAACAGCATTTAGTTGGTGAAGGAAAGATTTTATGGCGAATGGTCCAAGCAAATCATTTTCAATCTATGATTTTATACGGTCCTCCAGGTACAGGAAAAACATCCATTGCCAGTGCAATTGCAGGAAGTACCGGTACCCCGTTTCGTCTATTAAACGCTGTTACTCACAATAAAAAAGATATGGAAGTTGTCGTACAAGAAGCGAAGATGCATCGACACCTCGTTTTAATTTTAGATGAAGTTCACCGTCTAGATAAAGCAAAGCAAGACTTTCTATTACCTCATTTAGAAAGCGGACTTCTTACTTTAATTGGTGCAACGACAAGTAATCCATTCCATGCAATAAACTCCGCTATTCGAAGCAGATGTCAAATTTTCGAATTACACGCACTAACAGAAGATGATATTTTAATTGGGTTAAAAAGAGCTTTAGAAGATAAAGAAAAAGGCCTTGGAGAATATGCTGTAACGATAACAGATGAAGCACTACATCACTTTACAAACGCCTCTGGTGGTGATATGCGTTCCGCTTATAACGCACTTGAGCTTGCTGTATTATCCAGCTTTACTACAGACGATCAAGCGGCTGAAATCACACTCGAGATTGCAGAAGAATGCTTACAAAAGAAGAGCTTCGTTCACGACAAAGGCGGCGATGCTCATTATGACGTATTATCAGCATTTCAAAAATCAGTGCGCGGAAGTGATGTAAATGCAGCGCTCCATTATTTAGCACGCCTTATTGAAGCAGGTGATTTACAAAGTATTGGCAGACGCCTTCTTATTATGGCTTATGAAGATATTGGACTTGCTAGCCCACAAGCTGGACCGCGTACACTAGCTGCAATTGAATCAGCTGAACGAGTCGGATTCCCAGAAGCACGCATCCCACTTGCAAATGCCGTTATCGAGCTATGCTTATCACCAAAATCAAATTCAGCTTATAAAGCACTCGATGCAGCACTACATGATTTACGTAACGATCAAACAGGTGATATTCCAAGCCATTTAAAAGATAGTCATTACAAAGGCGCAGAATCACTTGGAAGAGGCATTGGATATTTATATCCACACGACCATCCAAACGGCTGGGTAAGGCAACAATACTTACCTGATAAAATAAAAAACAAGCAATATTATAAACCGAAAACGACAGGAAAATTTGAGCAAGCACTTTCTACTGTTTATGAAAGATTACAAACTTCGAATAAAACGAAAAATAAAGGGTAACATAAACGAAAACGTCACCATTATGGAGGCTTCGCTTATGAAAACACGTCAAGATGCATGGACAAAAGAAGATGATCTCCTTTTAGCAGAAACTGTTTTACGACATATTCGCAGCGGAAGTACACAAATAAAAGCATTTGATGAAGTCGGCGATGCGTTGAACCGCACTTCAGCAGCTTGTGGCTTTAGATGGAATGCTGAAGTACGAGCGAATTACGAAGATGCAGTGCAGATTGCAAAAAAACAACGTAAAGAATTAAAACGTTCTGAAGCTAAAATAGAAAAAGATCAGTTCACGAAAACGAAACAACTCGTAATCGATGCTGAGTTTTCAGAAGATATTACGCCAAGTAAACAGGAACTTACAATGCAAAATGTCATCTCATTTTTGCAAAACATGGAACATAATAACCCTTCAATCGCAAAGTTGCAAACTGAAAATGATGTATTACAAAATCAGCTCACTTCCCTACAAAAAACGAATAATGAACTTGAAGCAAAATTAGCGGTACTCACAAAAAAACAACAAGCAATCGAAGAAGATTACGCGATGCTTGTTAGAATTATGGATCGTGCTCGAAAACTTGTTTCAGTCGAAGAGCAAGAAGATCAAATTGCCCCGATTTTCAAAACCGATCAAAACGGGAATTTAGATATTATTTATTCTGCAGAGAATTAAAAACAAGGATGTCACTTAGTTAAAAAAGTGACATCCTTGTTTGTTTTCGGTGAACCATATATATCGGTAATTGAAATTATATCAACGATTTTTCAAATATATCTATCGTAACTTGCAATATATCAACGATTTTTCAAATATATCTATCACAACTTGCAATATATCAACGATTCGACAAAGGATATCGATTTAACGACAAAGATTGACAATAACATTCCTCCCTGTCATACAAAGAAACGCCCAAAATAGATTGGGTAAATATAATCATTACTTACTAGCCTTGCTCACATTTGAACTAGTAGTAATGCAAATATTTTTATTTCTTTAATACATATAAAAAAGCATATATCCAAAATGGATATATGCTTTCACTTTATTCTTGCCCCACACGTTTCACTTCTACGTTTTTAATACGTTCACGTACAACGTGACTTGCCATAATTAAGCCTGCCACAGATGGTACGAATGCATTTGATGAAGGTGGTAATTTCGCTTTACGAATTTTTGCATTTTCGTCTGGTACGATCTCTTTACGTACTTCTTCACGAATTACGATTGGATTCTCGTCAGAGAAGACAACTTTTACACCTTTTTTAATACCCTCTTTACGAAGCTTCGTACGAATTACTTTCGCAATTGGATCTGTATGTGTTTTAGAGATATCCGCAATACGGAAACGAGTTGGGTCCATTTTATTTGCTGCACCCATACATGAGATAATTTTAATTTTACGACGTAAACATTGTTTAATTAAATGGATTTTGAACGTAATCGTATCAGATGCATCCACTACGAAATCTAAACCGTGTTTAAAGAACTCTTCATATGTTTCATCTGTATAAAACATTTCTAATCCAATTACTTCACATTCCGGATTAATGTCTGCAATACGCTCTTTCATTAATTCTACTTTTGAACGTCCTACAGTAGATACTAAAGCGTGAATTTGACGGTTTACGTTTGTAATATCTACAACGTCTTTATCAACTAATACGAGACGTCCTACTCCAGAACGCGCTAACGCTTCAGCTGAAAATGAACCTACGCCGCCAATTCCTAAAATACCAACTGTACTATTTTTTAATATTTCAAGTCCTTCTTTACCGAAGGCTAATTCATTACGTGAAAATTGATGTAACATTCAGCTCTACACTCCTATTACAAAAATGGTCTACCATGTATTCTAGCGTTTTTCCGACTATTTGTATAGAAAAAGTTATAGAATTCCTAAAAATACATATTTCGATAATAAAAACATAGTGTAAACCGGGATTTTGTTTCTTCTTTTAATTATCCATTAAAAAAGTCTAGATGGTTATAGTATAACCATCTAGACCCTATTCTTACTTCTCTTCTTTTAAGCTTAATTTTAAGTTTAACTCTTCAAGCTGTGCTTCTGCAACTGGGCTTGGAGCTTCTGTTAATAAGCAGCTTGCGCTTGCTGTTTTTGGGAATGCAATTGTATCACGAAGGTTCGTACGGCCTGCAAGTAACATAACAAGACGATCTAAACCTAATGCGATTCCGCCGTGTGGTGGTGTACCGTATTCGAATGCTTCTAATAAGAATCCGAATTGCTCTTGCGCTTCTTCTTGTGAGAATCCAAGTGCTTTGAACATTTTTTCTTGTACGTCACGCTCGTAAATACGAAGTGATCCGCCACCAAGCTCATAACCGTTTAATACAAGGTCATATGCTTGTGCACGTGCTTTTTCTGGTGCTGTTTCTAGTAGCTCAACATCTTCACGGAATGGCATTGTGAATGGGTGGTGAGCTGCGAAGTAACGATCTGCATCTTCATCGTACTCAAGAAGTGGCCAATCAGTTACCCATAGGAAGTTAAATTTACTTTCGTCAATTAACTCAAGCTCTTTACCTAGACGTAAACGAAGTGCGCCTAAGCTATCTGCAACAACGCTCTTCTTATCTGCTACAAATAGTAATAAGTCGCCAGCAGTAGCTTCTAATGTAGTCATTAACACGTTTGCATCTTCTTCACCGAAGAATTTCGCAATCGGTCCTTTTAGGCCGTCTTCTTCAACTTTAAGCCAAGCTAGACCTTTTGCACCGTATACTTTCACAAATTCAGTTAATGCATCGATGTCTTTACGAGAGTATTTACTTGCAGCACCTTTTGCATTAATTGCTTTTACTTGTCCGCCGCTTTCTACAGCACTTGTAAACACTTTAAATCCACAACCTGCTGCAAACTCAGATAAGTCTGTTAGTTCCATTTCAAAGCGTGTATCTGGCTTATCAGAACCGTAGCGAGCCATTGCATCAGCATATTTCATACGAGGGAATGGTGCACTAACTTCTACACCTTTTGCATCCTTCATAACTTTCGTCATCATACGCTCCATCATATCTAAAATTTCATCTTGTGTTAAGAATGAAGCTTCGATATCGATTTGCGTGAATTCTGGTTGACGATCCGCACGTAAATCTTCGTCACGGAAACAACGTGCTACTTGATAGTAACGCTCAAATCCGCCGACCATAAGAAGCTGTTTAAATAACTGTGGTGACTGTGGTAATGCATAGAATTCACCATCATGTACACGACTTGGTACTAAATAGTCACGAGCTCCTTCTGGCGTGCTTTTCGTTAAAATTGGTGTTTCGACTTCTAAAAACTCTTCTGTATCTAAGAAATTACGAATTGTTTTTGTTACGTCGTGACGCATTTTGAATGTGTTGAACATTACAGGACGACGTAAGTCTAAATAACGATATTTTAAACGCACATCTTCTGATGCATCTGTATCATCAGCAATGATAATTGGCGTTGTTTTCGCTGCATTTAGTACATTTACTTTTGTTGCTTGTACTTCAATACGACCAGTTGCCATATTGTCATTAATTGCGCCTTCACCACGTTCAACAACTGTACCTTCTACGTGTAATACGTATTCACTACGAATTGTTTCTGCTACTTCTAACGCTTCTTTTGATGTTTCTGGGTTAAATACAACTTGTACGATACCTGTGCGGTCACGTAAATCGATAAAGATTAATCCACCTAAGTCACGGCGTTTTTGTACCCAACCTTTTAATTGAACTGTTTGTCCAACAGCTTCTACTGTTACTTTTCCACATGCATGTGTTCTTTCAGCCACTGTAAGTTCCCCCTATATTAATTTCTCTGCTACGTATGAAGCAAATACATCTAACGCTACTTCTTCTTGTTCACCTGTTGCCATATCTTTTAAGTTAATGATACCTTTATCCAGCTCATCTTCTCCTAATACAGCTACAAATTTCGCCTTTAGACGATCTGCTGATTTAAATTGTGCTTTCATTTTGCGATCTAAATAATCTTTTTCAACTGACAATCCAGCTTTACGAAGATTGAACGCAACTTTTGCAGCATGGTCTTTCGCTTTTTCACCGAGCGCTACAACGTAACAATCAATGCTATGTTCAAGTGGTAATTCAATATTTTCAGCTTTTAGCGCCATAATTAAACGTTCAATACTCATTGCAAAACCGATACCTGGCATTTCTGGTCCACCGATTTCTTGTACAAGTCCGTTATAACGGCCACCACCGCTTAATGTAGTGATCGCACCGAAACCTTCTGCCTCACTCATAATTTCAAAAACAGTGTGTTGATAGTAGTCTAAACCACGTACTAAGTTCGGATCTTTTTCAAATGGAACATCCATCATCGTTAATAGTTCTTGAACTTTGTCGTAGTATACTGCTGAATCTTCGTTTAAGTATTCTGTAATAGATGGTGCTGTTCCCATTAATTCATGGTTACGGTCTTTCTTACAGTCTAAAATTCGAAGTGGGTTCTTTTCTAAGCGAGATTGACAGTCAGAGCAGAATTCGCCGATACGTGGCTCAAAGTGTGCGATTAATGCATCACGGTGTGCTTGACGGCTCGCTGCATCACCTAAACTGTTTAATACAACTTTAATATTTTTTAAGCCCATGCCGCGGTAAAATTCAACAGCAAGTGCAATTACTTCTGCATCAATTGCAGGATCATTACTGCCGATTGCTTCGATACCGAATTGTACGAATTGACGATAGCGACCTGCTTGTGGTCTTTCATAACGGAACATTTGACCGATATAGTATAATTTCGTTGGTTGTGTTGCATCACCAAACATTTTATTTTCAACGTAAGAACGTACAACAGGTGCAGTACCTTCTGGACGTAATGTTAAGCTGCGCTCTCCACGATCTTGGAATGAGTACATTTCTTTTTGTACGATATCTGTCGTATCACCAACACCACGTAAAAATAGCTCCGTGTGCTCAAAAATTGGTGTACGAATTTCTTTATAATTGTAACGACGGCAAATTTCGCGTGCTTGCCCTTCGATATACTGCCATAACTCAACAGTGCCTGGAAGAATATCTTGCGTTCCGCGTGGGATTTGAATAGACATATTCAGTTCCTCCTCAAATTGTTTTAATCTTAATAAAAATAAAAAAACTCCCGCCTCTACTGTTTAAACAGTAGGGACGAGAGTATTATACCCGTGGTGCCACCCTAATTGAAGCACGTATGCTTCCACTTTTTTAATAACGCTTAAATATGCGTTCATCCCTACTAAGCATATATGCCGTTCAAGTTGAAACCTCTAGAGTGTCATTCAATCAGTCATCATGCAGAAATGTTTTCAGCCTAAGACATTCCTTCTCTTTCCATGTGTGTCTCATTTACTCTTCTCTATCAACGGTTATATTCATATGTAAATATAAAATTACTATACGTTTGTTAAGTAGGATTGTCAAGTGCTCTAAGAACGTTCAATCTGCTTCTTTAGACGCTTTACATCTTGAAGAGAAATCCCAAACTCGGAAGCAAGCTCCATTGAAGTATTGTTTTGCTCTTTTGAAATAAAATCATGAAAATTCACGTTAAATAGTTGATTTGCACCATTTGTAACAGAATGCCCTTTTTCATTCATGCGCATACGTATATCCCTCACATTCAATATGGATGTTTTACTTTTTATTGTTCCATATTGATGAGAGAGTTATACATAACCGAAACTGCTATTGATACCAAATAAACATTAGTATTCGATTTATAACAATAACAATAGCCAGTCCGCTTGCTAGCATATGATGCTTCAAATGATATAATGCTGCAACACCTACTCCAAATACGATAATTTCTAATAATACATGTAATATACCTTTTACTTCCCATTCTGCATGTGGAGCTCCAAATAACCCCCAAATGGCAGCAACAACAATCGGAATAATAATAGCAAGTGTAATTTTTATAGCTGTTGTTGTTCCTACTCGAAACCCCCAGTATCCAACAATCCCAAGAATACATAACTCTAGCATAAAACGTAAAGCTATATTAAATTCTTGAAGCATACTACACCTTCTTTTCCTTTTATTCCCCTTCAAATTAATCGTATGATAAATGAACAAAACATACAACAATGTATAAAAAAGAGAGGATTATATAACCCTCTCTTTTTTATCAACACTATTTACTTTCTACAATTAAGGTCACCGGACCATCATTGATTAAAGAAACGTCCATCATTGCTCCGAATTTCCCTGTTTCTACATGCAATCCTTGTTTGCGAACTTCTTCATTAAAGAAATCGTATAAACGCTCTGCATAGTCAGGTTTCGCAGCATCCATAAAGTTTGGACGTCTCCCCTTGCGACAATCTCCGTATAATGTGAATTGCGAAATAGATAGAACTTGTCCTTCTACATCAAGTATAGAATGATTCATCTTTCCGCTCTCATCTTCAAAAATACGTAAGTTTGAAATTTTTTCCGCAATGTAAGTTGCATCTTTTTCTGTATCTTCGTGCGTAATGCCAACTAGTAATGTTAAACCGAACGGAATTTGTCCTACGATCTCACCGTCTACCGTGACAGACGCTTTCTTTGATCGTTGTAAAACAACTCTCATCTTTCTACACTCCCTATTAATGCATCATGCGTCGTACTGCATAAATTTCCGGAACACGTTTAATGCGTTCTACTACTTTTTTCAAATGTTGTAAGTTACGAATTGAGATTGACATATTAATTGTCGCCATCTTATTACGGTCACTTCTACCAGAAACAGCTGAAATGTACGTTTTCGTCTCTGTAACAGCTTGCAGTACTTCATTTAATAAACCACGGCGATCGTAACCTGAAATTTCAATATCAACGTTATACTCAATTTCTTTTTCAGGGCTACCTTCCCACTCTACTTCTAATAATCTTTCTACAGCTTCTTCTGTATGAACATTTACACAATCACGGCGGTGAATCGATACGCCTCGGCCTTTTGTAATATATCCAACGATATCATCGCCCGGAACTGGGTTACAGCATTTCGATAAACGGATTAATAAATTATCAGCACCGCTTACTTTTACACCAGAATCCCATTTTCGAATTTTCATCGGTTTACGAACTTCTTTAACTTCAACAATCTCTTCTTCTTCGCGTTGTTTGCGGAACTTGTCCGTTAGTCGCGTAACAATTTGCGAAGCTGTAATTCCGCTATATCCAACTGCTGCAAACATATCTTCTTCATTTGCAAAGTTAAATTTCTCAGCGACGCGTTTTAAGTTATCAGGCGCTAATACTTCTTTCATCTCATACTCTAGACCACGTACTTCCTTTTCAACAAGTTCACGGCCTTTTTCAATATTTTCGTCTCTACGTTGTTTCTTAAAGAATTGACGAATTTTATTTTTTGCATGAGATGTTTGAGCAAGTTTTACCCAATCTTGACTTGGGCCATAGGAATGTTTCGACGTTAAAATTTCAATGATGTCGCCTGTTTTTAATTTATAATCCAGCGTCACCATTTTACCGTTTACTTTTGCACCAATTGTTTTATTCCCAATTTCCGAATGGACACGATACGCGAAATCAATCGGAACCGATCCAAGTGGTAATTCCATTACATCGCCTTTCGGTGTAAAGACGAATACCATGTCAGAGAATAAATCAATTTTTAATGACTCCATAAATTCTTCTGCATTAGAAGCTTCATTTTGCCATTCTAATATTTGACGGAACCATGTGAGTTTCTTCTCTAGTGTACCTGTTGTTTCTGCTGTTTTTCCTTCTTTATACGCCCAGTGTGCCGCGATCCCGAATTCTGCAATTTCGTGCATTTCTTTCGTACGAATTTGCACTTCAAGTGGGTCACCTTTCGGTCCAATTACGGTCGTATGAAGAGATTGATATAGATTTGCTTTTGGCATTGCAATATAATCTTTAAAACGACCTGGCATCGGCTTCCAGCACGTATGAATAATTCCAAGCACCGCATAACAATCTTTAATACTATTTACAACAACACGTACAGCTAATAAATCGTAAATTTCATTGAACTGCTTATTTTGCAGTGCCATTTTACGATAAATACTGTAAATATGTTTCGGTCTTCCAGAAATCTCAGGTTGAATTGCAACTTCTTTTAATTTCTCACGAATACCAGTCATTACTTCGTCTAAATATTCTTCACGTTCTGCACGTTTACGCTTCATTAAATTTACAATACGATAATATTGCTGTGGATTTAAATAGCGAAGTGACGTATCCTCTAGCTCCCATTTAATAGTACTAATTCCGAGTCTATGTGCTAAAGGTGCAAAGATTTCTAACGTTTCATTCGCTATGCGACGCTGCTTCTCTTGAGGCAAATGTTTCAATGTACGCATGTTATGAAGACGATCAGCTAGTTTAATTAAAATAACTCTAATATCTTGAGCCATTGCAATAAACATTTTGCGATGGTTTTCTGCTTGTTGTTGTTCGTGAGATTTATATTTGATTTTCCCAAGCTTTGTAACACCATCAACAAGCATAGCAATTTCTTTGTTAAATTCCCGTTCAATATCTTCTAACGTAATCTCTGTATCTTCCACTACATCATGTAAGAAACCTGCTGATACCGTAGCTGGATCCATGTGTAAATCAACTAAAATACCTGCAACTTGAATCGGATGAATAATATACGGTTCACCCGATTTTCTATATTGTTCGCTATGCGCATCACGTGCATATTCATAGGCACGTGCCACTAGCTCAATATCTTCATCCGCTAAATATTGACTTGCTTTCTCGAGTACCTGTTCAGCTGTTAGTACCTGCTCATTTGCCATCGAATCACCTTTTATTGAAAATTGACTTTATCTTTATTTAATAGAATAAATTATATTCTATCATTATAACCCAATGATTGTGAATTGTGAAAAGGAAAAGATTTTACTGACATTTCACCATGATTTTTTGTTCAATTATACAAAAGTACCCGCTCCTCTCCAAGAGATTCACGGGTACTTTTTATCACCGTAGTTTTACCTATATAGTGATTAGTATTTTTCTAATACTAATACATCGTAACCATCTAACATTTTACGACCATCTAAGTAAGTAAGCTCTACTAAGAATGCAATTCCTGCTACAACTCCGCCTAGCTCTTCAACTAACTTAATTGTCGCTTCGATTGTTCCACCTGTAGCTAATAGATCATCTGTAATTAATACGCGTTGACCTGGCTTAATTGCATCTTTATGGATTGTTAAAACATCTTTACCATATTCTTTACCGTAGTCAACTGTAATTACTTCACGTGGTAATTTCCCTAATTTACGAACTGGTGCAAATCCTACTTCTAACGCATAAGAAACTGGGCAACCGATAATGAAACCACGAGCTTCTGGTCCTACTACAACATCGATATCTCTTTCTTTTGCGTACTCAACGATTGCATCTGTTGCTGCTTTGTATGCTTTACCGTCATTCATTAAAGGTGTAATGTCTTTGAACACAATACCTTCTTTCGGATAATCCGGTACAATTGCGATATGTTGCTTGAAATCCATATTTCTGAATCCTCCTCAGATCTAAAAGGTTTGTAAATACAAATCCTTTACCCTAACTGTTCTACTTCTTTATGATTACGAATCGTTTCAAACCATGTATATAGTTGCTGATATGTGCTATAAACCAATTCTTTTTCTAATTGTAAGTGGTTCATTTTCTCACGATATGTGTTCGATTCAATTAAATCACGCTTTTGTTTTTTGTCTGCCATAAAAATGACGCCATCTTTTATTGTAACAAATTCTAACTCAAAAAACACCTGTGTCATGAAATTTACTGTATCTTTTGACCAACCTTTATGACGACATAGTTGTTCTCCATATTGTCTTAAAGAAAATGGTGTTTTTTGGTTTAAGAAAGAATAGTACCATTTAAAATGTTCTCTCGTAGGAACTGTACTAAATAAATGGTTATTCTCTTGATAAAACAGCGTATAAATTCGCGCTGGGAATCCTACTTTAAATAACTCACGTAATTCATCTGTTCCTTTTGGCAAATCGAGTAACACGATGTATTGATCATCTAAATGCGTTACTTCTGACGCATGCATAAGCTTTTCTTTATAGTCCTCTAAAGAAAATTTATTCAATACCTCTTCAGAAAAATACACCATTGTTATTTTTTCTTTCGGAAGTTCTGCTAAATTTGCTTCTGCATTACGCATACTACGCCAATCAAATAATTGCCACGCCTCTACAGCAATATCTTGTACCATTAGTTGTGGCTTCTTAAAATTATTCCATTCATTGATGGATGCTTCCCCTATTACAGATACCTTTGCAACTGGAGAGATTTCTTTCGCATATGCACCGAAACCGAATCCAATTGTATCCAGTGTTGCTTGTCCATCACGAAGAGCCATTTTTAAATGAGAGCCATCTGATCCGATTGCGCGAATACTTTCTAACTCTGCATCTTTCACTGCAATACGTGGTTTCGGATTTCCAACACCAAATGGTGCTAACTTCTGCATATCTTCAATTGCCGCTAGCGTTACATCCTCCACTTTACAAAAAACATCAACTGCTGTAATTGGAATAAAATCTTCTTCTGTTAAAATTGCATCTGCCTGTTCATTTAAGCGACGGCGTAATTCATCTACATCATTCATATGTAGCGTCATCCCAGCTGCCATCGGATGCCCTCCGAAGTGTGGCAATAACTCTCTACAATCTGATAAATTTGCAAACAAATCAAATCCTGCAATACTACGCGCTGAGCCTTTTGCTGTTTCTTTTATAGGATCAATGCATAATACAATAGTCGGACGATAAAAACGTTCAACTAATTTAGAAGCGACAATCCCAATTACACCTGGATTCCAACCTTCTTTTGCAAGTACTAATACTTTGTTTTCTTCTGGCGGAAAGTTATTTTCAACTTCAGCGATAGCCTCTTCGGTAATTTGCTTTACAATATCTTTTCGCAGTTTGTTCAGCTCATCAATTTCTTCGGCCAACTCTTTCGCTTCCTCAGGATCATCTGATAATAAAAGGTGTACAGCCGGCGTTGCATCTTCTAAACGCCCGACCGCATTAATACGCGGTGCAATTGAGAAGCCAATACTCTCTTCTGTAATTTCACTTTGCGAAACGTTAGCAACTTTAAACAATGCCTTCAAACCAATATTTTTCGTCATACGCATATGTTTTAAACCGCGTTTCACTAGCAACCTATTTTCACCATGAAGTGAAACTAAATCGGCTACTGTACCGATTACTGCAATCTCTAATAAATGTTCTGGTACACGGCCTAATAGTGCATGCGCAACTTTAAACGCAACACCTACACCAGCTAAATAGTGAAACGGATATAGGCCACCTTCTAATTTCGGATGTATAATCGCAAGTGCTTCTGGCAATTCTGGCGGTGGCTCATGGTGATCTGTAATAATTAGATCTATTCCAAGCTCCTTTGCTACATTCGCTTCATGTACTGCTGCGATGCCAGTGTCAACAGTAATAATCAGTGAGAACCCTGCGCTATGCGCCCAACGAAACGCTTCTTCGTTCGGTCCATACCCTTCTGTAAAACGATTTGGAATGTAAAATTCTACTTCTGCACCTAATTCTTGAAGAGCAAGATATAAAACCGTCGTACTACTTACTCCGTCCGCATCGTAATCACCAAATATTAATATTTGCTCTCCATTTTGAATCGCCTTATTTACACGTTCTACCGTTCTATCCATTCCTTCTAATAAAAATGGATCATGAAATTCTTGATTTTCTGTATTTAAAAAATCTAAAATCTTATCTTCTGTATCTAGTCCTCTACCGAGGAATAATGAAACGACAAGTGGCGATAACTGTAATTTACTTGCTAATTCACTCACTCGCTCGTCATTATATTCTTTTTCTTTCCAACGCGTCTTCGGTTGTAACACGAAATCACCCCTTAACCTGTTTATTATACAAGACAGATTAAGGGGTGACAATATAATGCAAACTACGATGCAATATCTATATACAAAAATGTTAATGATGTTTAATTTGGAGAATACGGATTTATATGCACGAATACATTTTGTACATTCTCTTGTTTCATAAGTATTTCTTTCACATGTTTTCCAATGCGGTGTCCTTCTTCTACAGTAATGTATGGATCTACAGACACTTTAATATCGACAATAACATAATGACCATGCTCCCGTGCATATAAAGAACCAATTTTTTTCACACCATCTACTTGAAGAACTGCTTCTCTAAGCGGAATAACATCCTCCTCATGAAGAACATGGTCAAGCGTTGCATGAATTGCTTCCGCTCCAATGCTCCATGCCATTTTTACAACAAGAAGTGAAACAGCTAATCCTGCAATCGGATCAGCGTATACAAGCCAGTCTATACCAAGCTTACCACCGATTATAGCTGCACAAATACCGATTAAAGCTGCAATTGAAGAAAATACATCCGAACGGTGCTCATATGCATTTGCAATAATTGCATCACTATTTACCCTCTTCCCTAATCGGAATTTATATTGGAACATTCCTTCTTTCACGATAATCGAAAGAACAACAGCAAAAATCGTAATTCCTTTCGGTGGTTCTAGTTCCTGCGAAAAAGCTTTTATAGACGAAATCGCTATCTCGAGTCCCACAATAAATAATAATACCGCAACAATAATCGCTGAAATCGATTCCGCTTTACCATGACCATACGGATGATCTTCATCAGGTGGCTGCTTTGCCGCTCGCAATCCAAAAAGTACAGCTAGCGAACCAATTACATCTGATGCAGAATGCACCGCATCTGCTAACAGTGCTTTACTGTTCCCAATATAACCAATTACCGCCTTTACAATTGCTAATATAATATTACCAACGATCCCGACAATAGCACCAAACTCGGCCTGTTTAAAACGTTCATCTTTTTCCATAATTAAAATCCCTTCTTTTCTTAACCTATCTTTTTATTTTAACAAAAACAGCGATAACACCACCACTTTCTTCCATCTTCTTCCCATCAAAAAGTTGCTATCTTATTGTATCCACAAACGAAAAAAGAGATGCCTCATAAAGAGACATCATCTTTTCTATACTTGCGGTTCAGATTCTACTTTCTCAACCTTCTTCTTGTTTTTACCTCTTTTCAAACGACGGTTTTCAAGCATTAACCAAATTTGAGAGGCAACGAAAACAGAAGAGTACGTACCTACAATTAATCCAACAAGCAACGCAAACGAGAAGTTACGTAGTGACTCACTACCGAAGATAAGCAGTGCAATTACTGGGAGTAACACTGTTAATACGGTGTTAATCGAACGACCAAGCGTTTGGCGAATACTTGCATTTACGATTTCTTCTAGGTCTTTTATATCGCGCACTCGTTTTTTCTGTTTGTATAATTCACGGTTTCTATCAAATGTAACAATCGAGTCATTAATAGAATAACCGATGATTGTTAGTACTGCAGCGATAAACGTTAAGTCTACCTCCAATTGGAAAATACTAAACATAACAACCATAACGAATGCGTCATGTAGTAACGCAAGCACTGCAGATAACGCATACGTAAATCGGAATCGAATACTTACGTATAAAATGATAACTGCAGAAGCAATTAGTACAGCGATAAATGCATTTCGTGCAATCTCTTTACCGATTGTCGGTGAAACTGTACTTATGTTTGGATCCGTACCATATTTATCATGGAAGAATGTTTTTGTTTTCGCAATTTCATCTTTTGATAAAACACCTAATGTACGAACTGCGAAACCTTTATTGTCATCTCCAGTCGGTACAATATTTTCTTCCTTCACATCAATGTTCAACTCTTTAAAATCTTTATGAACATCAGCCACAGTAACTGCTTGTTTTGATTGCAAGTCCATACGTGTACCACTTGCAAAGTCAATACCAAGATTCAACTTGAAAATTGGCAGGATAATTGCACCTGCAATTACAACTACAATTGAGAAGATAAGGAATTTATGACCGATATTTACGAAGTTAATACGATCAAATTTCGTTGGTGGATGTACTACACCTTTTGTTAAAGGAATAATATCCTTTTGTTTCACACCAAAATATCCTGGTTTTTTATCAAAGTAACGGCTCTTTACAAGTAAACCTAGTAAGAAACGAGTACCGAATACGTTCGTAATGAAACCGACTAAAATACTTACAATTAAACTTGTTGCAAACCCTTGGACTGAGCTTGTACCATATACAAATAACACACCTGCAGCTGCAAGAGTCGTAACGTTCGCATCTAGAATTGTTGCTAATGAACGATGGTTACCAGCTCGGAATGCTGACATCATGGACTTACCAATTTTCAGCTCTTCTTTCAATCTCTCGTAAGTAATAATATTCGCATCAACTGCGATACCTACCCCGAGCACTAACGCCGCAATACCTGGCAACGTAAGAACTGCATGCATCCAGTTAAAGACAAGTAATGTAACGAAAATGTATAGACCTAACATAATTACAGCTACAAGCCCTGGTAAACGGTAATACACAAGCATAAATAAGAAAATAAGAGCGATACCAATCGCACTAGCGAAAATTGTTTGATCTAATGCTTGTTGACCAAATTTCGCTCCAACAGATGTTGAATACATTTCTTTTAAATCAACAGGAAGTGCACCTGCATTTAATAAAGATGAAAGTTGTTTCGCACTTTCAACTGTGAAGTTTCCACCTACGATAGATACTTCAGCTTGGTTAAATACTTGGCTTACTGTTGCCGCTGATAAGAACTTCGGATTCGGTTTTGCAGATTCTGCTTTATACGAATCTTTTCCTTCTTCAAAGTCAAGCCAAATTACCATTAAATTCGTTGGTGGTGGCATTTTAGAAATTTTTTCAGTTACTGCACGGAATTTTTCAGCGCTTTTCAGTGTAAGACCTACGCTCGCACGGCCTTGCTCATCAAATGTTTGCTTCGCTCCGCCGCCTTTTAAATCCGTTCCATCCATAAGAAGGTTATCATCCACATCACGGAATGTTAATTTCGCTTGTGTTGATAACATTTCACGTGCTTTTTGCTGATCTTGTACACCAGCAAGCTGTACACGAATTCGATCTTGCCCTTCGATTTGAATGTTCGGCTCACTTACACCGAGAACATTGACACGATTTTCAAGAGCACCTACTGTACTTACAAGTACGTCTCGATCGATTTTATCACCTTTTTTGGCTGGTTTTACTTCATACAGAATTTCAAAACCACCGCGAAGGTCTAGTCCTAGACTAATTCCTTTTGCTATGTCTTTTCCCGCCGCACCAATTACTCCACCGATTAATAAGACGATGAGGAAAAAGGCGGCAATTCTCGTACCACGCTTTGCCATATGTACCCTCTTTCTGCTACTAACACTTTAAATAAATCTCTTACGATTCACTTTTATACGTGTGCATACGCCTAGTTAGTAGACTTCCTTTCTATAATTTTTGCTAGTTCATCACTAGCTGTATAGGTAAGCTTTTACACTACCTAGACTTTCATCATTTATTTTCCTCTTCACTACCTCCTTTATATATAATCTTAGACATAATTATTTCCTCTTTATCAATACATATCATTATACTGCAAAAGGAAGAACAAACCAATTGCAGTCGGTTATTTATTTTCGTACTCATCAAATGACCAAAGTGGCGCTTGGTACGCTTCAACAGTTAAATATGTCATATACTCATTAGCACTTACTCTTAATACATCATTTACCAATTCATATAATCTAACATCACTGTCTATCTTTTTCCACTTTTTCACTTTGAGAAACTTCCAAATATCATCATCTGTCACTCGGTCGTAACCGAACATGTGAAACTCTTCTACTTTACTTTCTAAAACGACTTGTAACTGTCCGCGGTATGATTCTACCAAAGCCTCTTTATCTAACATCTATAACATCTCCTTCTTATTTCAGCACGAAAAAGTCGCTTTAATCCCGCTCTAATGGACAGCAATAACTACTTTCAAGAGCGCTATCATAGTTCACTCTCTTAAATGCTTGTCATTCTTGTCTCGTACGTGCATATAAATTATTGTAAATCATTCCATTGATTTTGAGAAGGTAGGAGAAGAACATGACGAGACAAAGCTTTTTAAAAGGCGCATTTATTTTAATGATAGCCGGATTTATTACAAAAATACTCGGTTTCATCAATCGTATAGTAATGGCACGTATTTTAGGTGAAGAAGGCGTTGGTCTTTATATGATGGCCGTTCCTACATTCATTTTAGCAATTACATTAACACAAATCGGTCTTCCTGTCGCAATCGCAAAATTTGTAGCAGAAGCGGAAGCTGTGAACGATAAACAAAGAGTTAAAAAAATATTAACTGTATCACTAGCTGTTACATCCGTTATTAGTATCATATTAACAATCGGAATTATGTTCCTCACACCTATTTTAGCAAAAACATTATTAACCGACGAAAGAACGTACTATCCATTAATAGCCATTTTGCCCGTCGTTCCTGTTATTGCCATTTCTTCTGTTTTGCGCGGTTACTTTCAAGGGAAACAAAATATGAAACCTAGCGCTTATGCACAAGTTCTAGAACAAGTTGTCCGCATTACCATTATCGCTATATGCATTCAATTATTTTTACCTTACGGCGTAGAATATGCTGCAGCCGGTGCTATGTTATCAGCTGTTCTCGGTGAAGTTGCATCCTTATTATTTTTACTCACGTTATTTCAGCGCGAAAAACATTTATCAATACGCTCTGGATTTTTCACTACTGTAAAGGAGAGCAAAGGAACATTTTATTCCCTTATGGATATAGCTCTTCCCACTACAGGAAGTCGTTTAATCGGCTCCGTTTCATATTTTTTTGAACCTATTGTCGTTATGCAAAGCTTAGCAATCGCTGGTGTCGCTGCTTCTGTTGCAACCCAGCAATACGGCATGTTAAACGGTTATGCATTCCCGCTCCTATCACTACCCGCCTTTATTACATACGCTCTTTCTACAGCGCTCGTCCCTTCTATTAGTGAAGCGATGGCAAAAAGACAACATAAATTAGTGGAGCACCGCTTACAACAAGCACTTCGAATTTCATTAATTACCGGGGGATGGTCTGTCGTTATATTATATGTATTCGCTTCTCCTGTTTTAACTCTTATGTACGGATCAGACAGCGCAACAGCATTCATTCAACTTCTTGCACCTTGCTTTTTATTTCATTATTTCCAAAGTCCACTGACCTCTGTTTTGCAAGCTTTAAACTTAGCAAGAGCTGCAATGATGAATACATTTATTGGCGCCACCGTGAAATTAATTGTTATTTTTGTACTAGCCTCAAGGCCAGAATTTCAAATGATGGGAGTTGCTCTCGCTATCGCTGCAAATATTGTAACAGTAACATTTCTTCACTACGCTACTGTTTTAAAAAAGATTACATTTACCATTTACGCAAAAGACTATATTTTCGGCGGACTTGCCATCGGTATCGCAGGCGCCTTCGGTTTTTATATTCATAAATATATTATTTTCTCTCATTCCCTCGGCATACAAACATTATGGGAAATCACTTTAACAACAATTGTTTATATCGTACTTCTCTTCACCTTCAAACTCATTCGAAAAGAAGAGTTAAGTCGTCTCCCTATCATTCGTAAACTTTCATTTTTGAAATAAGTTGAAACTTTAATCAGTGGGGTAATCTCCACTGATTATTAGTTAAACTAATCATTCTTACTCTTTCAAAGAATAAATCTCTAATTTTCTTTTACATCAACAAAAAATTTTCCGTTTTGAAAACTACAGTATAAAATTTGTGTCACATCGTTATAACCTAAGTTTTTTAATTTCTCAATAAGCCATTCATCTGTATGTTCAATCATTTGTAAATGACTAGATTGAATTTCTCCATCAATAATAAGAGGAAGAGTAAACTGCAATACATCCTGTTTATTTTTTTGTTTTTGAAAGACAGATAACTTCCCAGACGGTTCCAAAATAGCATATTCTACATCCCGAATATCTCCAACTCCTTGCTCCCTTAATTGCATCATTAAATCATCTATATTATAACGTTGCTTTCTCATCTTCTTTTCATCAATCTTCCCCGCGTTTACAAGAATAGCCGGCTCACCTTCTATTAAATGCCGAAAGCGTTGATACTTTAGGGAAATGACTGACAAAATAATTTGGATGCACATAAGAAAAGTCATCGGAATTAATTGATGCCAAAGTGATTTATCGGTATTTTCAATTGCTACTACAGCCATTTCTCCAAGCATAATAAATACGACTAAATCTAATACACTTAGCTCTCCTATCTCACGTTTACCCATAAGACGAAAAATAATTAAGATGATGGTATACAAAAGCATTGTCCGTCCAATTATTGATATCCATTCCATTTCTACATCTCCTTTTTTACGTATAGACTCCCCTATAAAAAAGAAACTAGTCTAACTTAGACAAAAGGAAAATATGCTTGTATTAAAAAGGGGGAATGTATAAATGGATGGAACGAAAAAATTATCCACTGCAATCGGATTCGGTATTACTACACTATTAATTCTCGCATCTCTTACTAGCATGATTATGGCTCTTTTATTAAAGTTTACGAATATAAACGAAGGGACATTAGCCGTTACTATTTTTATACTCGCTCTTTTATCTATGCTTATGTCTGGTTTTATTGCTGGCAACAAAGCACAGGGGAAAGGGTGGCTGGTAGGTCTCACAACAGGTCTCACGTTCACTATACTCGTTTTTCTAGTTAACTATTTAGGCTTTTCTCAAACTTTATCGAACTCACAATTACTTTATCAATTAGCATTAATGGGGGCGAGTACACTCGGTGGTATTTTCGGTGTAAATATGTCAAAGCAAAGTAACTAAAAAAGGCCCTGCACATTTCATGCAGGGCCTTCCACATTAGTTTTTCACAACTTCACGAATCGCATTGCGATCGAAAGTTAAGTGTGAACCACCAGATTTAATAACAATTTTCGTGTCATCTACTGATTCGATTGTACCGTGTAAGCCACCAATTGTTATGATAGCATCACCTTTTGCTAATTCGTTTTGCATTTGAGCAACTGCTTTTTGACGCTTTTGTTGCGGGCGAATTAATAAGAAATAGAAAATCGCAAACATCGCAACAATCATAACGATATTCATCATACCTGCATTCATCTTTTGTTCCTCCTTTTAAATTATGTATTAGAAGTTTTTAGCATTCGGTTTATTAAAGCCATACTGTTCAAAGAATTCTTCGCGGAAATCGCCAAGACGGTCTTCACGAATAGCTTGTCTCACCTGCTCCATTAAGTTTAACAGAAAATGAAGGTTGTGATAAGACGTTAAACGAATTCCGAACGTTTCATCACATTTCATTAAGTGACGAATGTACGCACGAGAGTAATTTTTACATGTATAGCAATCACAATTTGGATCAAGCGGACCGAAGTCTCTTGCAAATTTCGCATTTTTTACAACTAGACGACCTTCACTTGTCATACATGTACCATTTCGAGCGATACGAGTTGGAAGTACGCAGTCAAACATATCAATACCACGAATTGCACCATCGATTAATGAGTCAGGAGAACCTACTCCCATTAAGTAACGTGGCTTATTATCTGGAAGAAGTGGTGTTGTAAACTCAAGTACACGGTTCATAATATCTTTCGGCTCACCTACAGATAAACCACCTACAGCGTAACCAGGGAAGTCCATTGAAACAAGGTCTTTTGCACTTTGACGACGAAGCTCTTCGTACTCCCCGCCCTGTACAATACCGAATAAACCTTGATCTTGTGGACGTTCATGCGCTTTTAAGCAACGTTCTGCCCAACGGCTTGTACGTTCTACAGACTTCTTCATATATTCAAAAGTAGCTGGGAATGGTGGACACTCATCAAATGCCATCATAATATCTGAACCTAATGCATTTTGAATTTCCATCGCTTTTTCTGGTGATAAGAATAATTTATCTCCATTTAAGTGGTTACGGAAGTGAACGCCTTCCTCTTCAATACGACGGAAGTCACTTAAACTGAATACTTGGAAACCACCAGAGTCTGTTAAGATTGCACGATCCCAGTTCATAAATTTATGCAAGCCGCCTGCTTCACGAATAATTTCATGACCTGGACGTAGCCATAAATGATACGTATTACTTAAAATAATGCCAGAATCCATTGCTTTTAATTCTTCTGGTGACATTGTCTTAACTGTCGCAAGTGTACCAACTGGCATAAATGTTGGTGTATCAAATGAACCGTGCGGTGTATGCACACGACCTAAACGGGCACCCGTTTGTTTACATGTCTTAATAAATTCATAACGAATTGCTGTCATAACTTACTCCTTTTATTTGTTTCTCATTTTAGCGTGAGATGCAACGAACATTGCATCACCGAAGCTAAAGAAACGATATTTTTCTTTTACTGCTTCATTGTAAGCATGAAGTACATTATCTCTATTTGCAAATGCACTTACAAGCATGATTAATGTTGATTTCGGCAAGTGGAAGTTTGTAATTAAACCATCAATTGCTTTAAATTCATATCCCGGATACATGAAAATATCTGTCCATCCAGAAGCGGCGCAAAGCTTACCGTTATGATCTGTTGCAATTGTTTCTAACGTACGAGTTGATGTCGTACCTACAGTAATAATACGTCCACCATTCTCTTTTACACGATTTAATAATGCCGCTGTCTCTTCAGACATATGGTAATATTCTGCGTGCATATGGTGTTCTTCAATCGTATCTGCAGAAACTGGTCTAAATGTTCCAAGTCCTACGTGAAGTGTAATGAATGCTAACTGAACGCCTTTTTGCTTTAACTTCTCAAGTAACTCTTCTGTAAAGTGAAGTCCCGCAGTCGGCGCTGCTGCTGAACCAATTTCTTTCGCATATACTGTTTGATAGCGATCGCGATCTTCTAGCGTCTCTTTAATATATGGAGGAAGTGGCATTTCCCCAAGTTCATCTAAAATTTCATAGAAGATGCCGTCATATGAAAATTCAAGCTGACGTCCACCTTGATCTGCAGTTCCTGTGCAAGTTGCTTTTAATTTCCCTTCGCCAAAAGAGATAACAGTTCCTTCTTTTACACGTTTCGCTGGCTTTACAAGCGTTTCCCACTTATCGCCCTCTTCTTGTTTTAAAAGAAGTACTTCAATGTGTGCGCCTGTATCTTCTTTCACACCATGCAAACGAGCAGGCATAACTTTCGTTTCATTTAAAACTAAACAATCCCCCTCATGTAAGTAGGAAAGAATGTCCGTAAAATGTTTATGCTCAATATCACCTGTTTCACGGTCTAACACCATTAATCTTGATGTTTCACGATCTTCTAACGGGACTTGTGCAATAAGTTCTTCTGGTAAATGAAAATCAAACAGATTTATATCCATAGCTATATCCACCTATTTCTTATTTGAATCGATTTATTATATACATAATAAAAGATAATACAATACTTAACACAATACATGTAATGATAGGAAAATAAAAGGTAACGTTTCCTTTTTTAACAAAAATATCGCCTGGAAGCCTTCCAATGAACTTCCAAGCTAATCCAACAACAATGAGTAAGATCCCCGCTGTAATAAGCAGCTTTGGCATCTCCGTCATACTTTTGGTATCTCCATTCCGAAATGTTCATACGCAAGCGGCGTTACAATTCGGCCCCTTGGCGTTCGTTGTAAAAAGCCAATTTGTAATAAATACGGCTCATACACATCTTCAATCGTATGAGATTCTTCTCCAATTGTTGCTGAAACCGTTTCTAATCCAACTGGACCACCACGGAATTTCTCAATAATACCAAGCAGTAATTTATGATCAATATGATCTAAACCTAATTTATCTACTTGCAGTAGCTCTAATGCCATTTGTGTAATTTCCATCGTAACCGTTCCGTTACCACGAACTTGCGCGAAATCACGTACACGTCTTAAAAGACGATTTGCAATACGAGGTGTACCACGAGCACGCCTTGCAATTTCTAGTGCAGCTAACGAATCAATTTCAACTTCGAATACTTCTGCTGTACGTTCAACAATCGCAGAAAGCTGATCTACTGTGTAATACTCTAACCTTGAAAGTACACCGAATCGGTCACGAAGCGGCGCTGATAATGCTCCGGCGCGTGTCGTTGCTCCAACTAATGTAAATGGCGGTAAATCTAGGCGTACAGAACGTGCTGAAGGCCCTTTTCCAATTACGATATCAAGGCAAAAGTCTTCCATTGCAGGATACAATACTTCTTCAATTGATCTATGCAAACGATGAATTTCATCAATAAATAATACATCTCCTGGCTGAAGCGCTGTTAATACAGCAGCTAAATCTCCTGGTCTTTCAATTGCCGGACCTGAAGTTGTTCTAACATTAACGCCCATTTCATTAGCAATAATATTCGCAAGCGTCGTTTTACCAAGACCTGGTGGTCCATATAAAAGCACATGATCTAACGTTTCTTCACGCATTTTCGCCGCTTCAATAAATACTTCTAAATTATGTTTCGCTTTATCTTGGCCAATATACTGACGGAGCGTCTGTGGCCGTAATGAATATTCTAAATCCGAATCTTCATATGCAGATTCCCCTGAAAGGAGACGTTCGTCCATTATACTCACCTCTTACCATTTAGTAAAAGACTAAGTGCCTTTTTAATATACTGATCCGTCGTTAATGATTCTTTTAATAACTCTGGTACAACGCGAGAAACTTCGCGTTCTGCGTATCCAAGTGCGCGCAGAGCTTCCAGTGCCTCATCAAGCTCAGCTGATGTACCTTTCTTCTCATCAAAACGTTCTGTGTCTGAGAATAAATCAACAAATGCATCTGGTACGACATCTGCTAGTTTTCCTTTTAAATCTAAAATCATTTGGCGTGCTGTTTTCTTTCCGACGCCTGGGAATTTCACTAAAAACTTCTCATCTTCATGCTCAATCGCTTGAACGACCTGTCCTGTTTGACCAGAAGCTAAAATTGCAAGAGCGCCTTTTGGCCCAATGCCAGACACGCCTAACAACTTTGTAAATAATAAACGCTCTTCACGTGTTTTAAACCCGTAAAGTGCCATAATATCTTCTCTCACATAATGATATGTATAGACACGGATTTCTTGCTTACTTCTTTGAAATACATACGGATTCGGTGTGAAAATTTGATAACCAATTCCATTATGATCAATTACGACATATTCCGGCCCTACATACTCCACGTAACCTGTAACATATTCAAACAAAATACGATCTCTCCCTCTTAAATCATGTATTCCATTTTAACATATTTAATGATAGAAAAGCGAGACTGCCCCAACAAATGTTCTCCACTTGAAACTTCTGTTATTTTCCATTGACAGAAAGGTTAAAGCACCTTAATATACAGAGGTCGATAATGATTATCAATACTAATTAAAGGGGTTACATCAGGATGAAACGTAAGCTATTTATTTTATTTACTATTATGCTTGTTGTTCTTTCTATCGTTGGCTGCTCTTCTCAAAAAGAAGAATCGAAAGCAAAAGAACAACCGAAAACAAAAGTTGTAAAACATGCTAAAGGTGAAGCAACAATTCCAGTAAATCCAAAGAGAATTGTTGACTTATCTGGATCAACAGAAGAACTATTACTTCTTGGACACAAACCTGTTGGTACAGCAAATACATATAAAGATAAAATCCAAAATCACTTAACAGATAAGTTAGATGGAGTAAAAGCAGTAGGTTGGTACTGGGCACCTAAAGTTGATTTAGAAGCTGTTACTGCTTTAAAACCAGACTTAATTATTTTAAACAACCGTCAATTAAAAATTTATGATCAACTAGAAAAGGTTGCACCTACAGTTGTTCTAGAAACAAACTTAGAAGACTGGCGTGGTAAATTTAAAGAAGTAGGTAAGCTATTTGGCGAAGAGAAGAAAGCAGACAAATGGATTGCAGACTACGATAAGAAAGCAGACTCTTTATCTAAAAAAATTAAAGAGAAAACAAAAGATGAGAACTTTATGTTCGTTGCAGTTACACCACAAAACTTCCGCGTATACGGCAGCTTCGGATACGGTGACATCATCTTTAATGACTTAAAACTTCCAGCAACAAAAGGTACAGATTTAAAACAAACAATGGCGCAAGTATCGCTAGAAGGTCTTGTTGCATTCCAACCTGATCAAATGTTTATTGTAAACTTTGGCGGCGAAGCTGATAAAGTTTACGAAGACTACAAAAACAGTGCCGTTTGGAAAGACAATAAAGCTGTGAAAAACAATCATGTATATGAAGTATCAAACGAAATCTTCAATACGAAAGCATTCAATCCAATCGGAAAAGATATGCTAATCGATGAAATCGCAAAAGAAATTTTAGCTAAGAATAAGTAAGAAAAAGCAGCTCACCATGAGCTGCTTTTTTTCTTATTTTGCACTGCGTATTGCTTCATTTTTTCAATCGTTCTCACAAAACCTTCTTTTGATTTAATCCGAATACCACGCTTCAATTTCGCACGCTCATAACTCTCAAGCTTTTTCATATCAATTTGGAAGAAGGAGTGAATCGCATTATCACTTTTCGGTACACCTTTGAAAATTTGTAATATCCCTTCCTCTGACACGCCAAAATAACCGCTCGTTTTTAATAACGGAGAAATATCATCAACTTTCTTTTGCAATACAATTTGTACATCATCACGATCAACGAGCTGCCATTCTTTATACTGCTGTAAAAACTTTTCTAAATCCACCACTTTTTCTGTAAGTATTTCCTCACTTACTTCTCCATCAACATACATACGCTCTAATAAAATTGTAACTTCGGGTTCTTTTTTCGTTACTTCTGGTACTGGCCCTTCCGCCTTCACATTCGTTTCATAAACGAAACAAAACATCATAACGAAAGCTTGCACCGCAATCAGTATCCATTTCATTTCCGTTCACCTCTTCTAGGCAAAATCAAACTTTCATTAGTAGTTTTTCCGGAAATGGGGGTTTTATCCATATTACATTTCTTTCGAAAAAATAAAAAATGCAGATAGGCATTTACCTCATCTGCATGTATCATTTACTTTTATATAAAATGAAAGACGCCTGCAAAGCAGGCGTCTTGATGCGTTTACGGCGAGAGACCAGGCGACCACATTCGCGTGTTTAGCACTTAAGCATATCTCTCGTCTTACGTAAATTAGCTCATCGCTTTGTTAATATAACATTAATAAAGTATAAGTGCAACATGTTTATAAAAATATCTTATTTCCTCTTTCATCCAAATTATTTTATGTAAATTATAAATTGATAATTGTAATATATATTACAATAGATATAAAAGCGAAATCATAATAAGTAGGGGATGAATATTGTGAAAAAATAAAGGATGAACGTCTCATTCTTCAAACGTTAAAAAACATACGTATGGCCTTTCTTTTTCAATACATTGGGGTAGTTGAGATTTTAGGCTATATCGGATTCACTGAAGGAATTGATCAAATTACGAAATCTCCATTATGGCTATTATTTATGCTTACGAGTATTTTACTTGCTTATTTACAGTTAAGTGTTTCAATCGATGTAGAAGAAGGCGAAAAGGAAATAAAATTAACCCCTTATTACAAGCTTGTTTTACGCTCTCTTCTTATTGGAATTATTATTACTATTATTTATCTCATTTTCATTCCTGAAAGACCTCTATTTAAAGCTATTCTAACAGGTAGTGTTTTCCTCATATGCTTTTTAGTTTCTTACTCCGTTAGTTATTTTATTAAAAAACGTCGTTTACAAGACAACGATGAATGAAGAGGAAGGGCTATCCCTTCCTCTTTTGTTTTGCTATCGCATAGTACCAGTTAAACCGTAACGAATGTCTCGGAACATATTTCCTATATCACGATTAAAATCGTTTGTAACTGTACCGTTACGTAGGCGTGTGCTCATTGCATCGACACGAGTAAACATATCATTTCTTACAGAAACATAGACATTTCTGTTTCCAACTTCATTTACAACAGCTTGACGAATTTCGTTCGCCATCGCCGTTTCATTTGTCACTGTATTACGCGGTTTTACCGCAATCGCCACATCGTTTCCATATACAACTGTAGACACACGGTCCACGTTATTCATACGTTTCACACGATTTGTAATTTTTTCTGCTGTTTTACCATCATTGTTAATGTATGAATTATTCATTGTAATATTACGTGTTGGATGTGGATTAGCAATTTGACCGTTGTAATTTACATCTCGGTAATAATTGTTATATCCTGTATCGTTACGACCATTTCTATATGTTACATAATCTGTATAGCGATCATTACGCGTTACATTATCACGATACTGGTGTGTATCATTATAAGATGTACGCTCGTAATTGTAGTTACGTCCATCCATTGCATTGTTATCTTTTGGTGTACCACATGCAGCTAATGCACTGGTAACTAACAAAGAAGCAGCAATCACTTTTACTTTCGTATTCAATACAAAAACCCCCTCTGTTAGAATGAGCTTCTCTTCTGAAAAGCTCCCTCTTATGATGAGTAACAGAGAGGGTTTTTACACTGTTAATATTTCACTGGGAATTTTCTAGCACTTCATAAAAACCCTTCATTTCCTTAATTAACACGCATGCAAAAAAGGCGGAAATACTCCCGCCTTTTTAAACTTCTTCTTCGGCCTCTTCTTCTGAAATGGGCTCTCCAAATACATTTGGTGGATCTGGTTGATAATACATCGTTCCTGGCTGTGGTGCATATGCAGATTGAGTTGGTTGATAATATAAAGGATTCGCATATTGCGGACCGCCTGGTTGTGGACTATATAGTCTACTTTCTCCTCCGCATCCACAATCTTCCTCACCCTGCACAAGCGGCGGCATATTATTATCCATTGGCATCATATTCGTGTTTGGCATAGACGTATATTGCGGTCCAAACGGCGCCCCTTGCTGATATGGCATTTGATATGGATTTGGTTGTTGATAATATGGATTCGGCGGCATCATAGGCTGTTGATACGGCATTTGATATGGCATCATATTCGGTGGTTGATTGTTATCCATAATTGGCATCATATTCGGCATTTGATTGTTATCCATGATTGGCATCATATTCGGCATTTGATTATTATCCATAATTGGCATCATATTCGGCATTTGATTATTATCCATAATTGGCATCATATTTGGTGGTTGATTGTTATCCATGATTGGCATCATATTCGGCATTTGATTATTATCCATAATTGGCATCATATTCGGTGGTTGGTTGTTATCCATAATTGGCATTATATTCGGCATTTGATTATTATCCATAATTGGCATCATATTCGGCATTTGATTATTATCCATAATTGGCATCATATTCGGCATTTGATTATTATCCATAATTGGCATCATATTCGGTGGTTGGTTGTTATCCATAATCGGCATCATATTTGGTGGTTGGTTGTTATCCATAATTGGCATTATATTTGGCATTTGAATATTTGGCGGTATGACTTGTGGAATAACTACATTTTCTTTCGATACATTTGGTGATACTATATTCCCTACGTTTTCTTTCTTCACTTGTGGTGACACTATATTCCCTACATTCTCTTTCTTCACTTGCGGCGATATTATATTCCCTACATTCTCTTTCTTCACTTGTGGTGACACTATATTCCCTACATTTTCTTTTTTCACTTGCGGTGACACTATATTCCCTACATTTTCTTTCTTCACTTGCGGTGATATTATATTCCCTACATTTTCTTTTTTCACTTGCGGCGATATTATATTCCCTACATTCTCTTTCTTCACTTGCGGCGATACTATATTGTTTTTTTTCGTTTGCGGAGAAATGATATTGTTAGGTTTCATTTTACTAATTTGAGGAGCAATTAACTCGCTTCCTTTTTTTATTACATCTGAAATTTTATATTCCTTTTTTGGTTTTATTGGTGGTTGTGGCGGCTGCGGTAATACATTTACCGAAAACTTCGTGTTTTCTTTTTCCGCCGGTTTTTGTTTTTCTATCACAGGTGGTTTTTGAATAACAGACGGTTTTTCAACTGGTTTTTCTTTTTGAATTGGCTGTTCTTTTTGCATCTCTTTTTGCGGCTTTACCTGCATCTCCTTCTGTGGTTTCACCTGTACTTCTTTTTGCGGCTTTACTTGCATCTCCTTCTGCGGTTTTACTTGCACTTCTTTTTGTGTTTGTTGCATAGCTGGCTGCTGTGTAATTGGTGCTGATTGATACGTAACTTCTTCTTCATCTTCTATTCCAAGCGGAGTTGGTGTTGCTGCAAATTCTTTTTGCTGCACTTCTTTTACGTATTGCTTTGGAGGCGCTGAGCCTGCTCCAGCCTGTTGTTTCATATGAACACTCTTTGATGGCACTTTAATTTTCATACCTGGCATGATTAGATCAGGATTACTAAGTTGTGTATTTGTTTGTTTCAGCGTATCAAAATCCACTCCGTACTTTTTCGCAATTTTCCAAAGGGTATCCCCTTTTTGCACGATATGAATTTTCAAATTTTCCCCCTCCTGTATAACTTATCTATAAGTAACAAATCTCATGAAGTAACTCTTTCTAAATAACGTTAACTTCTTTTCACTTTCATCACTTCTTCGATTTTCAATATCATTTGAAGTGGAATAAGCATAAAAAAATCGCAATGATTTCTTCACAACAATGTATGCCCATTTCGTTCTCGTTATGATTATGTGCATGAAAAAAAGCAACGGGAATACCGTTGCTTTACACACGCTCTAACATACGATTTAATGCAAGAACCGCTTCTGCCGTTACTTGTTTATCTACACTAATAACATTAATTTCTTCTCCTCTTTCTATCGTTTCAAGTGCCCATAATAAGTGAGGCAGATCAATTCGGTTCATCGTTAAACATGGACACATAAATGGATTAAGCGAAACAATTTCTTTATCTGGATGTTGCTGAATAATTCGATTCACTAAATTCATTTCTGTACCAATCGCCCATTTGCTACCAGATGGCGCTGATTCAATCATATCAATAATATATTTCGTTGACCCTGCATAATCTGAAGCAGCTACAACTTCATAGCAACATTCTGGATGTACAATAATATTCATATCCGGATGATTTTTTCGTACATTCTCTATGTTTTTCACTGTAAAGTTTTGATGAACTGAACAATGACCTTTCCATAAAATCACTTGAATTTCTTCTATATCTCCATCGTACTCTAAAGAATCAGTATGCGGATCCCATACTGCCATTTTATCTAACGGGATACCTAAGTCGTACGCTGTATTTCTTCCTAAATGTTGATCCGGTAAAAAGACGAGACGTTCTTTTTGAGTAAACGCCCAAGATACCATTTGCTTTGCATTAGAAGAAGTTACTGTTGCTCCTCCGTTACGACCACAAAACGCTTTAATTGCAGCTGTAGAGTTCACATACGTTAACGGAATCATCGTATCTCCAAATAATTTCGTGAGCTCTTTCCACGCTCTTTCTGTTTGTTCAATATCTGCCATATCTGCCATCGAACATCCTGCACGCATATCTGGCAAAATAACGATTTGATCATCTGTCGTTAACATATCTGCTGTTTCCGCCATAAAGTGCACCCCGCAAAACACAATATACTTTGCGTCTTTATTGCTCGCTGCAACTTGCGCAAGCTGAAGTGAATCCCCTGCTGCATCTGAAAATTGTACCACTTCATCTTTTTGGTAATGATGTCCTGGAATGAATAACATTTTTCCCATTTTTTCTTTAATTTCATGAACACGCTTTTCCATATCTTCTTTTGACATCTTGTGATAACGCTCCGGTAACATCGTTTCAATTGGTTGCACTTTTTCTAAAATACTCATATTCCTTTCTCCCCCCTCTAAGCCACTTTCCTTATCCTTCAATATTGAAACTAATATCAAGTGCTTTCACTGAATGTGTTAACGCTCCAAGTGAAATATAATCTACCCCTGTTTTTCCGTATTTCGATAAATCTTCAATTGTAATGCCTCCTGATGCTTCCGTAACGATGGCACTTGGTACAATCTTTGAAAACTCTCTAATCTCATCTGGCGTACGGTTATCAAACATAATAATATCCGCACCAGCCGCTACAGCCTCTCTCACTTGCTCCTCCGTTTCTGTTTCCACTTCTACTTTCACCATATGTCCTAATTTTTCTTTCAGCGATGTAACAGCTTTCGTAATAGAACCCGCAAAGGCAATATGATTGTCTTTGATCATGACACCATCATATAAACCGAAACGGTGATTAAATCCTCCTCCGCACACGACTGCATACTTATCAAACATACGTAGCCCCGGCATTGTTTTTCGCGTATCACAAATACGTGTATGGCTGCTATCTAAAGCAAGAACCGCTTTACGCGTCATCGTCGCTATTCCGCTCATACGCTGGATAACATTTAATATAACGCGCTCTGCTGTTAATAACGATGCAATTGGACCTTGCACAGTTGCAATGATTTCGCCTTTTTCTACAAGATCCCCATCTTTTTTATGAAGCTCTACTTCAATTCTCTCATCTATTAATTTAAATCCCGATTCAATTACTAAACGTCCTGCAAAGACCCCTGTATCCTTCGAAAGAAACGTTCCTTTTGAAAGCAAGTTATCTGGAAAAATAAGCTGAGATGTTACATCTCTTTCTCCTATATCTTCTAAAAAAAATCGATTTAATGCTTCTTTCACTTTTATCGTGTTCATAAAGCCCCTCTTCCCCTCATCACACAAGTTGTAGTTTTCTCTTTACTCGAACAATCTCTTTCTTTCCTACATTTCTATCTGGATAATCACTCCGGTAATGCCCACCAATACTTTCTTCTCTTTGCAGAGCTGACACAACTATAAGCTCACAAACCGTTAACATATTAATAAGTGTTATCTCTTCATTCGTAAGAACATCATGTTGTAATATCATATTTCGAACACCGTACTTACTAAGCCATCTCTTCGCATAAGATAAACTTTGCTCTGTTCGCACAATCCCAACATATTTCATCATGCATTTTTGTATTTCTTCTTTCGTCGGTAAATGATTCAGAACGATAAACTTCGCTTCCTTTTCGGCTAGCATGCTCACCTTTTCTTTTGTCTCTCTAGATAAAATGTGTCGTCCGATTCTTTTTCCAAACACAAGACCTTCTAATAATGAATTACTCGCTAATCTATTTGCACCATGAACCCCATTACAAGCTACTTCACCGACTGCGTATAGGTTCGGAATAGACGTCTCTCCATCACAGTTCGTTTTCACGCCGCCCATGTGAAAATGAGTACCGGGCACGACTGGAATAAGTTTTTTATTTATATCGACTCCATTTGTTTTACATATCGATGACACGGTCGGAAAGCGTTGTTCAAAGTTTTGAATCATTTCGATGTTTAAGTACACTTTTTCACCCACAAGTAGCTGTTCATGAATAGCCCTTGCGACTACATCACGAGGCGCTAGATCCTGTTCGGAATGTATATCCATCATAAAACGCTGCCCTTTTCCATTTATAAGAACAGCTCCTTCTCCGCGAACAGCTTCGGACACGAGGCCGGAACAACGCCCACCCGCGTATAACATCGTCGGATGAAATTGTATAAACTCTAAATCTACAAGCTCTCCGCCTGCACGGTACACCATTGCAAGTCCATCGCCTGTAATTGTCTCATCATTAGAAGTAAAGGCGTATAAACCGCCAATACCGCCTGAAGCTAACACCGTATAATCTGCATTGTAACGTTTCAGTTCTCCTTTATTGTTACGAGTTAAAGCCCCAACACATTTATCTTTTTCTATAATAAAATCGAGCACCATTTCCTGTTCCACTACCGTAACGTATGGAGCTACTTCTTGAATAAGATGCTCTAATAAATTCTTTCCTGTTGCATCGCCACCTGCATGTAAAATACGACGTTTTCGATGCGCTCCTTCTTTTCCAAGATGAGGACCTGTTTCATCTCCATCAAATTTCATTCCTCTTTCAATAAGGTTATTAATTTCTTTCGGCCCTTCCTCGACTAAATAACGGACCACTTCTTCATTATTATAATGACACCCTGCTACTAACGTATCTTCAAAATGATCATTAGGATTGTCATATGTAGCTACCGCTGCGGCAATTCCACCTTGAGCTAAATGTGTATTATTATTACGTTTCGTCTCCTTTGTGATAATAATCACATTCTTTTCGTGACAAATCTCTTTTGCAACACGAAGTGCCGCAACGCCACTTCCAATAATTAAGACATCTGCACTTGGCATAATTGTTGCCTCCTACTTTACACTTTTCAACTGTCTTGACACCTATATTTACATAGTTTTAAAATAATGACAAGAGTTTTTTTATAATTCTTATTTTCACTACCATTTAAAAAGTAAAAGAAATGTAACTCTTACTAGAGAGAGGAACTTACATGATGATATATCTTGACTATGCAGCTACTACACCTATGAGCGAGGAAGCGTTACAAACATATATGAAAGCAGCTTCTCAATACTTCGGAAATGAACAAAGTTTACATGACATTGGAGGAACGGCTTCTTCTTTATTACAAGTTTGCCGAAAAACATTCGCGGAAATGATTGGTGGAAAAGAACAAGGAGTATTCTTCACAAGCGGTGGCTCAGAATCAAACTATCTTGCAATCCAATCACTTCTAAATGCCCGAAATAAGAAGCATATTATTACGACACCTATGGAACATGCATCCATTCGAAGTTATTTTCAATCTCTAAAATCAAAAGGCTATACGATCACTGAAATTCCTGTTGATAAAAGCGGACTCATTTGTTTAGTAGATTTAGAGGCATCTATTACAGAAGATACTGTGCTAGCAAGTATACAGCATGGAAACTCTGAAATCGGAACCGTTCAAAACATTACAGAAATCGGGGCAATTTTGAAAAAATATAATGTTTTATTTCATACGGATTGTGTGCAAACGTTTGGTAAACTGCCTATCCATGTTTTTGAGATGGGGATTGATAGTCTTTCTGTTTCAGCACATAAAATATACGGACCAAAAGGTGTCGGCGCTTGCTACATAAATCCGCAATCTCGCTGGGAACAAGTATTTCCAGGAACTTCTCACGAAAAAGGATTTCGCCCAGGTACAGTTAACGTTCCCGGCATCGCATCTTTTTTAACAGCTGCTGAAAATATATTAAAAACTCAATGGGAAGAAAGTTTACGTTTTAAAGAGTTACGATCCTACTTTTTAGAGCAAATACAAACACTTCCGCTAGAAATTGAAGTAGAAGGTCATTCTACTTCTTGTTTACCACATATTGTTGGGGTTACAATAAAAGGAATAGAAGGTCAATATACTATGCTAGAATGTAATCGTCATGGTATTGCCATTTCCACCGGAAGTGCTTGCCAAGTCGGTAAACAAGAACCTTCGAAAACCATGCTTGCAATTGGAAAAACGTATGAAGAGGCCAAACAATATGTCCGCTTCTCTTTCGGACAACAAACAACGAAAGATCAAATTGATACTACTATTCATGCACTACACACAATTGGAAATCAATTTTATAGAGGTGTTAAATCATAATGAAACAAAATGAACAAAAAAAGATTTTAGGTGAAGAAAGACGACAGCTTATCCTCCAGTGGCTTCTCGCTGCAAATGAGCCGTTATCTGGAAATGAACTATCGAAGAAGACAAACGTAAGTAGGCAAGTTATCGTGCAAGATATTTCCTTACTTAAAGCACGAAACGAACCAATTATTGCGACTGCTCAAGGCTATTTATATTTAAAGCCACAAGAGAAACAACAAGCTTTTGAACGCGTAATCGTATGCCAGCACAAACCAGCAGAAGTACGTCAAGAACTTACAATGCTTGTTGATCACGGTGTTACGATTAAAGACGTAAAAGTTGAGCATCCTGTATACGGCGATTTAACAGCATCTATTATGGTAAGTAATCGCTTTGATGTAGAACAATATTTACAAAAAATAGAAAACACAAATGCTTCTTACCTTTCGCAACTAACAGATGGTATTCACTTACATACAATTGAGGCCGATTCTAAAGAAAAGTTAGATGCTGCTTGCAAGGCACTGGATAAAGCAGGATTTCTCGTTTATTAATGTAAAGCACAGAGTTTTTATAATTCTCTGTGCTTTTTTAATGCTATAATATTGTAATCAATCGTAAAGGAGATCACTTATGGGAATTAAACTCGTTCACTTTAGCATTGGCAAACCGAAACAAATGAAATATAGCGAAGATAAAGAAATGATTACTGGTATATGTAAGGAACTTACAGAAGAAGCTTTCCTCTCAAAAGATGGATTCCTCGGCGATGACGTAGCAGATTTAAAACATCATGGCGGTCCTGATCGAGCTGTTTGTGTATACCCACACGAGCATTACGCACTATGGGAAGAGGAATTTCAAACTACGCTTCCAGCTTCCACATTTGGCGAAAACATTACCGTAACAAATATGTTAGAGCGTGATGTTTGCATCGGAGATACATATCAACTAGGTGAAGCAATCATTCAAGTGACACAAGCAAGAGTACCTTGTAGCACTATTTCAAAACGCCTCGGTATTCCTGGCATTTTGCCGCGCATTGTAGCAACTGGATTTACTGGCTACCTATGCCGTGTTCTTCAAGAAGGTACTGTACGTAAAGATTCTAAAATTACATTACTAGAACGTCAACCGAGCAATATTTCTGTGTTGTTCTCTAACGAAATCTATTTTCATAATAGAAAAGATAAAGATGGCATAGAAAAAATTCTTGCTGTTCCAGAACTAGCTGATATTTGGCGTGGTCAGTTAGAAGAGCGTCTTGTGAAGTTAAAATAAAGAATCCCACCAGGTAAAACAGTATTAAGTTCTGATATGCTCCCCATTAGGTAGACAGATAAAAAATAAAAATCTGTTTATCTAATGGGAGTATTTTTATTTTCTCTTCCTTCACGTCCAAACATATAAAAATATATTTCATATTATATATGGACAACCTTTAACCCTTATATATGAAGGGAGTGATTAGTTATGGCAGATTACTTCTTAAAAAATGGAAAAAAATATTATAAGAAAAATGATCATCCATGTAATTCTTCAAATTCAGATTCAACTAACTGTTTTATACAGAACTATACTATTTTCGGTACGGAAGATACCCCTCAAGATCTTGATATAACAACTGGAATTCCTCGAACTGTATTTGAAAACTTCACTAAAAATCATAATAAGACACTTATTAAATTTAGTTTCAGTCCTGCATTTGCAACAACGATTAGATTAACAATTGCAAGATTAAACCATCGCTCTCCACTTACATTTACCTTAACACCAGGAGATATTAAAACATTTTTAGTAGAAGATGTTTTGAGTATTACTTTCTCAGATACTGTAGCTCCATCTACACTTAATCTATTAATACAACAAACGAATTGTATTTGCTGCGGTAATTCGAACAATGATGAATCCTATTATTATAATAGTTGTAATGATGCGTACTAAAAACACGACAAAAGAGTGACCTATTCCTAACAGAAAGCCGTCCTAAAATATCTTTTAGGACGGCTTCTTTATTTTGCTAGCTTAATTACATCACTTACTCCAATAGAATCGATAGCTTACTCTGCCTCAAACCGATAAACAACTTTTCATTTCAAACAAGTTTAACAACAGCTCCCTTTACAACCAATAAGAAGAATAACTCCCCAGCACAGTAACAGAAAAACCGAGTGCTTCAAGTTCCATAGTTACGCCTGGCAATAATACGTCATCATACGCTTTATCGACATCGATTAAGAAAAAGTAATTTCCAAGACCTGTTTTCATCGGACGCGATTCGATTTTTGATAAGTTTAATTTTCTCCATGCGAAAGCTGATAACACTTGATATAGGGCACCTGCATAATCTGCAGGTAACGTTATCATAAGCGTCGTTTTCTCTCCGCGGTTCTCTCCGTTATTCGGGAGTACTGCTTTCTTTTTCTTATGGAGTACTAGGAAACGTGTGTGATTATTTTTATGCGTATGAATGCTACGCCTCACAATTGTTAATCCATATTTTTCTGCAGCTGCTTCATTTGCAATAGCGGCAATTTTCTCTTCAGGATGTTCTTTCACATATTGCGCAGCGGCACTTGTGGATGTCATATCTCGAACAGTTACTCCTTTTAATTCTTCATTTAAAAATTTATGGCACTGTGCAATGGCATGCGGATGAGAATGCACCGCATATACTTCATCCCACACTTCTGCATACTGCGGATGTACAAGTAAATGCTGCTGAATTGGTACTGTAATTTCTCCTACAATGGAAAGCGGCTGCTCATGTACAAGGTAATCAACCGTTATATTCACTGAACCTTCTATTGCATTTTCTAACGGTACAACTGCGAAGTCTACATTTTCATTTGCAGCTGCATCTATACAATCTGGAATCGTTCGATACGGTACATGCTCTGCTTCCGGAAAAAAACGACTCACCGCCATATTTGTAAATGTTGCTTCTGGTCCTAAATATCCTACTCGAATCATCGTCTTTTCCCCTCTTTTTCGTTTTCTTACTGTTATACCATACTTTTTTATATTCTTCTATGCAAATTTCGAATATTAAAAAAAGACTAGCTTTCGCTAGTCTAAATGTTTCTTATATTCTCTTTGAGCGAAGAAGAAATAAATGATACATGCTGCGATATAAAACAGAATGAACAAACCTACTTTTCTTAATGATCCATCCATAAAAAGCGTATTATGAAACGTATATAACGCAACTGCACTATGCATACTCCCTACTATAATTGGCGCAAAAAATAGCATACATAATTGCCAACGAGAAATTTTCCATACTTCTTCCTTCGTCATTCCAAGTTTAGAGAGTGCACCATACTGCTTTCGGTCCGATGCAATATTATGGAACCATTTAAAATACACGATACTACATGAAGTAAGAAAAAATAATATACTAATAAATGAGCCTACAAATAGAGTAATATCGCCGCCTTCTTTCATATTTACATATAACTCCATATTGCTTCGAAATGCATTATTATCTTGTTTCATATGTTTCCGTAAATCTTCATTTAATTTCTTCGTCTTTTCGATATTTGGTAATGTGTAGCCTCTATATATCATTTTTTCAGAATCAGGAACCTGATTTGCTATACTGTCAAAATCTTCATCATTCATAACGAAGAACAGACCATTAATGTACGAGGGATGATGGTTAAATTGAACACCTTCTTTCTGACCGTTAAATACGAATTGATATGGTTGATTCATTACTCGCAATTGAATCTCTTTTTGATTATATACATTCGAATTATTGTATTTATTATAATAAACGAGTGTCACTGTACCTTTTTTAGGACGATACGTTTTCTGTTTTTGTTTCCTCGCTTCTTGGTTATATTCACTTTCTTTTATAAGCGGTGCTATTGTTGTTTCTCCCTTATTAGACTGAAAGGATGCATACACTCCAATAAAACTCATATATTGAAAATCATCATACTCATATTGATGCAGTAATTTTTCAACCGCACCTTCTTCAAAGACTTCATGAGTAGAAATACCTTTTTCTATGTACGAAAACGAGTGTATCCCTCCAGTTCGCCACATATCTTGCATGCTAGAAAAATATAAGAACACCGTACCTGTTGCTGTAACTACAAACGTCGTTGCCATAGACATCAGAAAGAAAAAGCGACCATTTTCCTTCATTCGATGTGACAATTGATTCACTATAAATAAATACGGATATGTATACATAATCTTTTTATTTCGCTTTATCATTTCTAACACTTGGGTAGCACCATGCGCGAAAGAAAAGTACGTTCCAAAAAAGACAAGTATAGACACAGGGAAAAAGTATATCGCTATCGTAGCCATCGTCACTTGTAGCGCCAACGCATACCCGCCCACTAAACAAGCAAAACCGAATAAACAGAGCCACTTTGATGTTTTCTTCTCTTTTTTATCTGTTCGAAATTCTTTCAATAACCGAATGATTTTTATATTCCATATACGTAAAGCACTTATAAAAGATAATAGAATAAAAACGACTATATATGTAATAAATGTTACACCAATCGCCCTTACGTCAAATATGACAGGCAGTTCTTTCGGAAGCCCCAGTAACATACTAAATACCATAAAAAAGAGTTTTAAAAATATCATACCAAGCCCAATACCGAAAATATTCGCGAAGACCCCAATTAAAATTTGCTCGGTCATAATCACTCCTATTACGTTAGACTTCGTTGCTCCCATTAACATATATAACCCTAATTCTTTCTTACGTGCTTCTATGAAAATAGAAGTAGAGTACAAAATAAATATGACGAAAAAAGAAATGATTATAACATTACATATGATAAGTCCCCAGCGTACGTTTTGATACCACATCGTCTCTTGCATATATGGATGCACAATGACAGACATATATGCGTAAGAAGCAAATATTGCAAAACAACTACTTAAGAAAAACACTTTATAATTACGCCAATTTCCTTTTATATTTTGCAGCGCTAGTTGCCGAATGTTCATCTATCGTCCTCCTGTAACTTACTACATAGGCAAAAAGCTAGAGATTCCCCTAGCTTTTTACGTGTTTTAAATATCCTCTTTGCGCGATCATAAAGTAAATGGCAGAAGCTAAAATGTATGCTCCAATTACAAGCGCACCTGATTTCCACAAATCAATATAAAGCATTTTCCCTAACGTATGAAGAGCAACTCCACTATGAATGGAACCGATTAAAATTGGGATAAAGAAGATAACTCCCATTTGTCGAATCGCAATTTTGCGAATTTCTTTATCTGTCATACCGATTCTCTTTAACGATTTAAATTGAATACGATCTTGTTCTTTATCGTTAAACCATTTAAAGTATGTCATACTACAAGCGAAGAAGAAGAACAGTACTGCTACGAAGAAACCGATGAACATTGTAATTGCTCCACCTTCTCTTATATCCTTATACGCAAACACTGAATTTCTCAATTCTCCTTGCTTTTCTGGTGCAATTTCATTTTTCAAATCTAATACAAGATCTTCTGTACTTTTCCAATCCTCAATATAATAACCGTAATATTTCCTCTTTTCTTCATCTGGTACGAGTTTTGCATATTTCTCAAAATCTTGATCATTTACAACGAGATATTCACTATCATTAAAAACAGAATACTGCGTTGGGGCATTTAATTGAACAGACTGCTTTTGTCCGTTAATTGTAAATTCATACGGTTTCGTACGATCTATCTTCATCAGTTCATTTGACATATCAACCATAACCATCGTTGCACTACCCATTGCATTATGAATTTCTGAAGGTTGCTCTCTCTTTTGTTTACGCACTTCCGCATTATATTCTTTTTCTGAAATAATCGTCATCGGTACTTCATGTTCACTATTAAACAACGTTATTTTCTGTGTTGCTGGTAGTTTTATGTATGTTACTTTTCGCGCATCTTCAAACCCGTGTCTCTTCACAAGCTCCTGTACCTTTTCTTCATTAATAAGGCTATATGTATTTAACCCCTTTTCCTCATATGAGATAGCATGTGGTGTAAGTTCTACCGTTTTCGCACTCAAATTTTCAAAATATACGTAAAGCGTGCCAACTGCCGAGGATACAATCGCCGTAATAATAGAAATTACAAATAGAAAACGAGCATTATCTTTCATTTTATAAATAAGGTTGCTAAGAACAAACATATTTGGATACGTATAGAAAGATTGCTTTCTTTTTTGTAATGCTTTTAATACAACTGTACTACCTTGTGTAAATAGTAAATACGTTCCGCCAATTGTCAGTCCTACCACCGGTAAAAAGAGGATGATGAAATTCAGAAACGTTACTTGGAAGCTAAGTACATATGCAGCAATAATACATCCTATACCAACTACACTTAACCATGTAAATGCAAACGGCTCTACTTTTTGCTTTCTTGCTTCTCTTAATAAATCAATAATTTGCAAGCGTCCTACTGTCCAAACACTAAATAATGATAGGATTAAAAATAGAATAAAGTATACACCAGCTGTAATAAGAACTGCTTTACTATTCCAAACGAGTGGAAGTGTCTTATCTATTTTCAATAATACGCTTAACGCTTGGAAAAATAATTTTGAACAAAGCATTCCAACCCCAATACCAACTACAATTGCAATACCACCTAACATCAGTTGTTCTAATATAATCATTCGGCCGAGCTGCGATTTCGTTCCGCCTATTAATGTTAGTAGACCAAACTCTTTTTTTCTTGCTCGTAAAAACGTTGAATTTGCATATAAAATAAAGAGTGCCGAGAAGATGACCACAATATAATTCATCGATTCTAATCCTTTTGTAATCATCTTTCTCATACTAATATTACCGCTTACGACATCTGGATGATAAATAAAAGAAGCATACATGAAAAATACGACAATCGATAAACAACTACTTATAAGAAACGCTTTATAGTTACGCCAATTCCCTTTTACGTTATTAAGCGCGAGCTGGCGAAAGTTCATGATATTCTCCTCCTAGCATCGCAAGTACGTCCAGAATTTCTTGGAAAAAGGCTTGTTTCGTTCTTCCTTTATGTATTTCTGAGAAAATTTCTCCGTCGCGAATGAATAGAATACGTTCGCAATAACTCGCTGCTACTGGATCATGCGTTACCATTGCAATTGTCACTTTCTTTTGTTCATGTAAGTCTTGCAACGCGCTCATTAATGATTTTGCTGACTTCGAATCTAAGTTTCCAGTCGGCTCATCTGCTAAAATTAACGTAGGCTCATGAATAATCGCTCTCGCAGCTGCTGCACGTTGCTGTTGTCCGCCTGATACTTCGTATACTTTTTTATTTAAAATTTCTTCGATGTTTAAAAACTTCGCAATTTCCAGTACTTTCGCATCGATTTCATTTACAGATTTCTTCGCCATTACAAGTGGTAAAATAATGTTTTCTTTAATAGATAACGTATCAAGTAAGTTAAAATCTTGGAAGATGAACCCTAAATGTGTACGGCGAAACTCCGCTAATTTTGCAGCACGCATTTGATTAATTTCTTCCCCATTTACAAGCACATGACCTGAAGTTTGCTTATCAATTGTCGCCAATAAATTTAAAAGCGTTGTTTTCCCGCTTCCCGAAGGACCCATAATCCCTACAAATTCGCCTTCTTCTATTTTAAAATTTATATCGTTTAAAGCAGTCGTCGCTACTGAACCTTTTGATTGGTACACCTTCGTTAATCCTTTTACTTCAAGAACACTCATTTCTAATCCCCCTATGTGTTTTCTTCTTACATTTACTATAAGAAAAATAAGAAAAAGAAACGAGTGATTTCCCTTACAAAACGTTTTGTTATCTTACAGTTTTGTCATTTTTCTCATCAATGTATGATATTCTTCATCTTTTGCAAATTGGAACGTGAATGTTGTCCCTTCTCCTTCAGCCGATTGAACATACATTCCATGATGTAAATTATCGCAAATTTCCTTCGTAATATATAAGCCCATCCCAGTCGCTTCTCTCGTTTTACGTCCATTTATTCCCGTAAAGAATGGGTCAAATATGCGCTTTACGTCTTGCTCTGGAATACCAATTCCATTGTCCTTAATATGTAATAACACCTTTTGATTTTTCTCTTCAATTTGAAATTGAATTTCTTTTTTCTCTACCGCTGAAATTTTGGTATACTTGATTGCGTTTACAACAATTTGACCTATAGCAATGCTCAGCCATTTTCTATCAGATGCAACCATACAAGTATCTTCTTCAAACATCACTTTCGGGAATACAGACGATTGAATGAAGGATTTTCGGTTTTCATTAATAATACCTCGCACGATATCTATAACATTTACTACTTCTACCTTATAATCTTTCGCAAACTGCTCTAGTCTTGCCATATGTAACGCTAAATCTAACCCATTTAGTATACGGTTATTTTCTTCACGGATACTTTCAACTGTTACTCTTGCCTCACGATGCTCTTTGCCAAACTTCTGCAACAATAATTCAATAACAGATACTGGTGTTTTCATTTGGTGAATCCATTGGTTCATAAATATCATTTGCTGTTGCTCTTTCGCATGCTGTTTATGAATTTCATTCATATATTGCTGTCTTAATAACGTAAAAGATTCAACGACCATTTCTTGCTCTGATGTATAAGATTCATCAATAAGTAAAGAGTCATGTAATGTATTTCCGCCAGTAACGTACTTTTCGATCCTCTTTAAAAACACACTCCGTTTTCGATAATCGTAAATGAGGTATACAGTAAACACAACTGTTCCTAATAAAAGTCCATATAACCACGTACTCCAATCAATGGATTTCTTTTCTAAAAGACTTTGCAACTGCAAAACGAGCCCAAATAAACAAAGGCTAACAATATAAGAAAGAATTAAAGGAAAGCGATCCACGAGGTAATTTTTAACCTTCATGCCCTTCGCCCCACTCCGTAAGAAGCGCATAACCATATCCACGTTTCGTTACAATTGCATTTTTAATGCCTAGCTCTTCTAGTTTCTTCCTTACACGTTTTACATTTACGGTTAATGTATTATCATCCACAAATGCTACTTCATCCCATAGAGCTTCTAACAGTTCTTCACGCGTTACATATTGATTCACCTGTTTCATTAAACACTCTAATAAGTAAAACTCATTTTTTGTCAGTTCAGTTTGTTGTCCCTGCCACTCAACGATATGCTGGGACGGGAATAACAACAGTCCATTTACACCTAAACAATCACTCTCAGCAGCAGAGGCATACTCTCCATAGCCACGGCGAAGCGCACTCTTCACCTTTGCCATTACGATATCTAAATGGAATGGCTTCGTAATATAATCATCGCCGCCATTTTCAATCGCCATCACTTGATCCATTTCCCCTGTTCTTGCAGAAACAAAAATAATCGGCGCATTCGATACAGTACGAATTTGACGACACCAATAAAAACCGTCAAAGTACGGTAAGTTAATATCAAGTAACACAAGATGAGGATTTATTTTTACAAACTCATCTTTTATATGACGTAAATCACTTGCTCTAAATGATTGATAGCCATACCTTTCTAAATGCTCCTCTAATATTCCCGCAATTTTCTCATCATCTTCTACAATTAATATTTTATACATGTTCTTTTTCTCCCCATAAAAGAATTCTTCTACATTTACTCCTTTTTCCATTATAAATTGAAAATTTAATTAGTGGGGATTTTTCCCTATAATAATCTAACTATTGCAATATAAAGTGATACTTTAATCAGTGGAGGTTCTACGGGCAAATAGTGGGATAAAAAAAAGACTGCCATATTTCGGCAGTCTTAATCGATAAATTCAAATTCATATTCAAGAATTTTTACAATATCTCCGTCTTTTGCACCACGTGCACGAAGCGCTTCATCAATACCCATTCCGCGCATTTGGCGAGCGAAACGACGTATAGATTCATCACGTGAGAAGTCTGTCATTTTGAATGTCTTCTCGATATCGTAACCAGAAATAACAAATGTGCCGTCACTTTCACGTGTAATTTCAAATTTAAGACTTTCAGCATCAAATTTATACATTACACTTGCTTCAGACTCTTCGACAACATCGTACATTGGGAATTCTGGTGTTGTTTCTAATAAGTTCGCTACTTCAAATAGTAAATCACGAACACCTTGTTTCGTTACAGCTGAAATTGGGAAGATTTTTACTTCGTCTCCCACTTTCTCTTTAAATGCTTGTAAGTTCTCTTCTGCATCTGGCATATCCATTTTGTTTGCTACAACAACTTGCGGACGCTCTGTTAAACGCATATTGTATTCTTTTAATTCATTATTAATTGTAACATAATCTTCATATGGCTCACGGCCTTCTAAACCAGACATATCAATAACATGTACAATTACACGTGTACGCTCGATATGACGTAAGAATTGGTGTCCAAGTCCAACGCCAGCATGTGCGCCTTCAATTAGTCCAGGAAGGTCAGCCATCACGAAGCTGCGGTTATCACCAGTTTCAACAACACCAAGATTCGGAACGATTGTTGTAAAGTGATACTCTGCAATTTTCGGACGTGCTGATGATACAACAGATAATAATGTAGATTTACCTACACTTGGGAATCCAACAAGTCCAACATCTGCTAGTACTTTAAGTTCTAGAATGACATCACGTTCTTGACCTGGTTCTCCGTTTTCAGCGATTTCTGGTGCTGGGTTCGTAGCTGTTGCGAAACGTGAGTTACCACGGCCACCACGGCCACCTCTTGCGATTACAGCAGTTTGTTCATGCGTTACTAAATCGGCAAGAATTTGACCAGTTTTTTCATCTTTTACTATTGTTCCTGGTGGAACCTTTACGATTAAATCTTCAGATTTACGTCCGTGCTGACCTTTACTCATTCCGTGCTGACCGCGATCAGCTTTGAAATGACGTTGGTAGCGGAAGTCCATTAATGTACGTAAGCCTTCCTCAACTACGAAAACAACATCTGCACCTTTACCGCCGTCGCCACCTGCTGGGCCACCTTTAGGAACATACTTCTCACGACGATACGCAACCATACCGTTACCACCGTCGCCGCCTTTTACATATATCTTGACCTGATCTACAAACATTATTTCACCACACTTTTTCAATTGGTTGTAATATAACTGAGACTTCTTCGTCTCGCACTGTATAAGAAATGGAATACCATTTATTGTTTTGGGTCGCAAGCCAATTCTGTAGTTCTTCTACACTCGTTAGCTTACCACGAAAATCAAAAAAGAAACGAGCATTATCCGCGTCACATTCAATTGTGATACAAACATAATTTTCAACATATACGTCTAAACTATGCTGAAGCATCGAGAAAAATTGATTCGTCCATGTACATACAGTCTCATCTAAGTGAGATAAGTTATGTAATTTCCCTAATACTTCGTACTCCAATAAGCACGGCTGCTGTTTCCAATTATATGTTAAAATCCACTCTGAAAATAAAGGCATTGATAGCCCCATCAGATTGGATTCTTGTCTCGCTTCTTGGACAAAACGATCGATGAGACTATGAATTTCTTCCACTTTTCCAAGGGAAAGGTTTCCTTTCACCATCTGCATACGATTGAGCCAATCATGTCTTGAATGGCGCAATGCATCTATAATTGTCCATTTTTCATTCATTTAGATACCCCTTAATATAGAAAAACTCTAACCTGCACTCAGGTTAGAGTTTTCCGTGAGTTCTTATGCTTCTTGAGCAACAGGATATACGCTCACTTGTTTGCGGTCACGGCCAAGACGCTCAAAGCGTACTACGCCGTCAACTTTCGCGTATAAAGTGTCATCGCCACCACGACCAACGTTAACACCTGGATAAATTTTTGTACCGCGTTGACGGTAAAGAATTGAACCACCTGAAACCGTTTGACCATCTGCGCGTTTAGCACCAAGACGTTTTGACTGAGAGTCACGACCGTTCTTTGTACTACCTACACCTTTCTTAGATGCGAAAAACTGAAGATCTAATCTTAACATACGTTACACCTCCTGCACTTTTTCTATTAAACGGATATACTTTCCGTAATCAAGTTCGATCGTCTTAAGCGAAACAACCAATCCTTCCAAAAGTATCTGTGCTTTTTCTACTGTATGAACGTCTAAATCATTAGGCAATTCATACGTTAAGAATCCGCCATCACTTCCGAGTTCAATAGTTGCCTGCACATTACAAAGTTCTTCCACTGCATTTATAGAACCAAACACAACCGCTGTAGTTCCAGCACAGACAAGGTCTTGTCCATGTGGCGCATAATCGGCATGTCCAGTCATTTTAAATGATTGGATACTTCCTAATTTCGTGCGACTTATCGTAATTTTAATCATGTTAACCTGGATTAAGCGTTGATAGCTTCAACAACTAGCTTAGTGTAAGGTTGACGATGACCTTGTTTCTTACGATTGTTCTTTTTCGCTTTGTATTTGAAAACGATAATTTTCTTAGCGCGACCTTGTTTTTCAACTTTCGCAGTAACTGTTGCACCTTCTACAACTGGGCTACCAACTTTAACGTTTTCGCCACCAACGAAAAGAACTTTGTCAAAAGTAACAGTTTCACCAGCTTCAACATCTAATTTTTCAATGTAGATTGCTTGACCAGCTTCAACTTTAATTTGTTTTCCACCTGTTTCGATAATTGCGTACATACTTGCACCTCCTCTTAATTACTAAGACTCGCCAAAAACGAGGTAGACATATATGCCTTTAGGGAACCTGTCTTGTGCGGTTGTAGCATATAGCCGTTTAGGTGCTATAAACTATAACATAAAGATGTTATCATGAATCATAGACGGTTGTCAATAAATGTTCTGCTAACTATTTTTTCCGCTCTACAATTTCTGTTTTACTTCCAAAACGGACAATTGCATACTTTTCGATCATATCATCTTTGAAATAAATTTCAAATGGAATATTTTTTTGTAATTCTTTTTGCAAAAATTGTTTTTGCAAGTCTTTAGGTGCAGCGATTAATACTGCCTCATCCTCTATATTGCCATATGTAATTAGCTCTCTCTCTAACTCATACGCAATTGTCTCATATGACATCATATACCCCGTCGCTTTGCACGGTACACATTCTTCTAGTAATACGTCGCGTAAAGAATGTTTCTTACGTTTACGTGTCATCTCTAAAATCCCTAACTCTGTAAACCCAAGCACTCTTGTATATGTGCGATCATTTTGCATAGCAGCCATGAGACATTCTCTTACCATTTCTTTATCTTCTCTTCTTTTCATATTAATAAAATCAATTAATATCATACCACCGATATCACGCAGTCTTAATTGACGTGCAATCTCTTCAGCTGCCACTTCATTTGTACGAAGGACTGTATCTTGTAAATTCTGTTTTCCAGTAAACTTGCCCGTATTCACATCAATTACAGTCATCGTCTCCATTTGTTCCACAATTAAATAAGCACCATTCGGGAGCCATACAATTTTTTGAAGTGCTTTCTCGATTTCACGCTCTATTCCAAAATGGTTAAACATTGAAGATTTTTCATTATAAAAAGACACTTTTTCTTTTCCAATCTTTCCCTCTAATTCTTTTACTATACTTCTTGTATCTACAACTACTTTTTCAATTGTTTCAATCGGATTCTCTTGGAATACACGATCTAAAAAGGTGGCCGGTCGATGAAGTAATAACGGCGCCTTTCCTTGGCCCTCTTTTCTTTTTAGCTCTTCATATAACTGCTGTAACATTTGCATTTCAGCTTGTATTTCTTCAATCGCTCCTTTTTCAGAAGCAGAGCGGAAAATGTAACCCCCTGTTCCTTCTACCTCAATTTGGAGTAACTGTTGTCTTTTTTTATTATTTTTTATTTTCCGAGAAACAGCGCGCATCTCATCAAACGGCATATAAACGACATATTTCCCGGTAAATTCTATATTCGCTGTCAATTTAGGCCCTTTCGTATCAATTGCCTCTTTTACAACTTGTACGAGAATCGCTTGCCCTTCATGTATACGATAACAAGATGGTACATCATCGTATGAAAGATACGCATGTTTTTCTAAACCGATGTTTACAAATGCTGCGTTCATTCCAGCGATTGTTCTTACGATACGTCCGGCATAAATATGCCCAACAATCTCTTGCTCTTCATTACGTTTCCATAAAAACTCAACAATTTTTTTCTTCTCTTCAATTGCAACGCGCTTTTCCGATCCAGCGTAATTCACATATAACGTTTTCAAAATTATTTCCTCACTTTATAATCTTCTTTGCTTTTACAATAATAAAAGGTTAGTGCTATCGTCAACACTAACCGATTAATTCTTCAACTGATGAAGTTGTTCGTTTTTCAGTAAAATATGCATAGAGCAGTTCATTTTCATCTAATGTGTAATGTTCTTTATATTTTCCATGGACGATAATAGAGTGCTTATATCCTCTACGAAATTTTGTGAATATCTTATATAAATGATCTTCTGATTGCACTTCAATAGGTGCAATCTTTTCAATTCCTCTTTTGTTCCCATAATAACGTTCTAATAAAAAACGCATAAAGGCATACCGTCTTTGTTTCCACTCTTGATATAACGACACTGCCAAAAACATGAGTAGTACCCACATCATAATATTATTGCTATTCCAGAGTAACTGCCATCCTAATATTACACCAAAAAAAACACATGACAATTTCATCATCTTTCCATGTGCTTGTAAATAAGGAAAACGATATGATAGTATATTAAACAATACTTTCCCGCCATCTAACGGCCAAATAGGGAGTAAATTAAACGCTAAAATAATTATATTATTCCACATAAAGAAATAATATAAATCCGCGTTCAGCCAACCGGCTTCAAATAATATATAACCTACTAGCATCATCCAAACATGTTGAATCGGTCCTGCAATTACGACAACAAGTTCCTCTTTCAACGACTTATTACCATGTTCCTCAAGCTCAGCCACGCCACCAAACGGCAAAAGCTGAATTTTTTTTATACGCCAATTATAGTGCGCTGCTGCAAGAGCATGCCCAAGTTCATGAATAAGAACAATACAAAATAACAGTATTAATTCTTTAAAACGTGCAGTAAAAATACCAATGACAATGATAACCCAAAATAATGGATGCACGGAAATTTTCGTTAAGACGTCCCTATATTTAATCAAATGATATCACCTGGATCGGATCAATAAATTTTTCATTCTTTTTTATCGCGAAATAAAACTTTCCATTTTTATCATTTGTATCATTACTCACCGTTCCAATTTTTTGTTTCTTTGAAACGTAATCATATAATTTCACTGACATATCGTTTAAATTTGCATACCATGACTCCGTACCATCTGCATGTTGAATTTGAACTGTATTTCCAAGTTCCTCTTTCTTACCCGCAAAAACAACTAATCCTTCATTCACTGACTCAACTGTTGCATTTGTAGCTGTTTGGACAAATACACCTTGGCCATTTTTTTGAAACCCTTGCATTACTTTTCCAGAAGCAGGAATTGCATAATTTTTTTGCTGAATACTTCCTTCTTTTTTCTCATTCGGTGAATAAAATACAAGCGGTTTTCCAAATTGCTTTTCATACCATTTCGCTACAGTAGCAAACTGAAATTCCTCTTTCATCACTTTTTCTGTAACAGCTTTAGCACCATCGAACGAAGACGGGGCATTCTTATATAAAATAGCAACCGAAAGAACTAATATTGCTGATAATAAAACTTTGAAGAAAAAGACTTCCTTTCGAAATAAAGGGTGAATTTCCTTTTCTCCTTCTTCAATAAATACTGTTTCGCTACCAAAATTCCCTCCGGTAAAATACTGCTCTTCCTCCATCCTTTCTTGCTCGGCCTTCCTTTTCGCAATCCGCTTTTTAATTTCTTCTACGCGTCTATTCTTCATACTGTCTCCTTTCTTTCCGTAAGCTAATTTCAATAGAAACAGTTGTATACAGTTTGTACATGTGTATGAGCTAAGAAAGAAAGATATTCGTGTGAAGAAAAAAGAAAGCACTTCGCATATGTGCGAAGTGCTTTTAACGGATTCCAAAGAAGTTTTTTACCTTTGCAAATACCGATACCTTTTCTTGTTCAAATGCTTGTAATGGTACATTCTCACCCAACAAGCGTCTTGCGATATTACGATAAGCCAACGCTGCTTTTCCGCTTGGTTGCAACGCCACAGGTTCACCTGTATTTGTAGCTCGAATAACTTCATCGTCATCTTCGACAACACCAAGAAGCTCGATTGACAATGTACGTACAATTTCATCAACATCTAACATATCCTGTTCATGAAGCATATGACTACGTACACGGTTAATAACAAGTTTTGGTGGTTCAATATCCTCTTTTTCTAAAAGCCCAATAATACGATCCGCATCGCGCATTGAGGATACTTCTGGCGTCGTAACAACGATTGCTTTATCCGCACCAGCTACCGCATTTTTAAATCCCTGCTCAATCCCCGCAGGACAATCAATTAATATGTAATCATAATCTTGACGTAATACTTGTATTAATTCATCCATTTGTTCAGGTGTTACCGCTGATTTATCACTCGTTTGTGCTGCAGGTAATAAATAAAGATCATCAAAACGTTTATCTTTAATAAGAGCCTGAGGTAAACGGCAACGCCCTTCAACGACATCAACAAGATCAAATACAATACGATTTTCCAGCCCCATTACTACGTCTAAATTTCGAAGACCGATATCTGTGTCAATTAAGCACACTTTCTTTCCAGATAACGCTAGGGCCGTACCAATGTTCGCAGACGTTGTAGTTTTACCTACTCCGCCTTTTCCAGATGTAATTACTATTGCCTCTCCCACAGCTATACAATTCCCCTTTCTAACTTTGTTAAATTAGGTCTAAGATGAGTGAGAAGTTGCAGGCGATCGACAACAATGTGATTGTTCTCATTAATATACGCACATTCTGCCGCCTCCGCTCCGTCTTCTTTCTCTTCCGGAGCCCGCATTGCCACATCACTAATTCGAAGTTGCATCGGGTTCATAACAGATGCAGCGATTACAGCATCCGAATCCCCATAATACCCAGCATGTGCAATTCCTCTTAATGATCCTACAACAAAAATATTCCCCCCAGCGATAACCGTTCCGCCTGGATTAACATCTCCAATTAACAACAAATTTCCTTTTACATGTAAAACTTGTCCAGAGCGAACAATTTTGGAAATAGGGACAATTTCTGTTTCTTCTTTCCAAGCTATTGCTTCTGCTTTAGTGATAACATCACTTTTAATTGAATCCACAACAAGATTCTTTTTATTACGAATTAACGTACGAATCTCTTCTTGTTGGACTTCTGTTAAATAACGATTTCCTACTTTCACATGCACTTCAATTAAAGAGCGTCCATCACCATCGTAGTAATGTGTAGAAAGTTTTTCGTCTAATTCTATCAACAATTCAGAGAATGAACAACAATCATCTAAATGAAGCGTTATCCCATCTTTTGTCCCTTTTATCGTTACATTTTGTTGCTTTTTTTCTTCCACTAAAGTTCACCCCACCGATTCAATTCGACATAAAATTAGAAAATCCTTTTTTCTTTTTCTTCCATCGCTTTTGAAAGACGCAATATATATCGTCTCAGTGGGAAACAAACTATCAACAAGAAAATAGCATTTAACAATAAAGTAGCAAGGAGACGATCTGTGAAAAAGACATACGCTGGCATATGAGTACGTCCCAACAAAGTTAAAAATCCATACACATAATACTCTAGTGCTACAACGCTAGCTAATATGATGGAAACAACAATAAATAAATTCAATTGCAGTACTTTCATCACACTATAAACTAAATAAGCTAAAATCGGATAAGCAAAAATATATATACCGACAAGTTCTGTGTATACGGTATCAAATAAGAAACCAAATAATAGTCCGTAATAAATCCCTTGGACCGGACTATAATACACTGTAATAAAACATAAGACGATTATAAAGAAATGCGGTGCTGCTATACTCTCTTTCCAAAACACATTTGTTGGAACAATGGTAGCAAACATATTTTCAAATAGAAACACAAAAAGGAGCAAAAGAGGAAGAGCTGCTCTTTTTAAAATCTTCATCATCTCTTCTCTCCCTCCTATTCTAATGGCGCTGAAGGCTTTTTACGTTTAGCAACCATAATATGCTCTACGTCATTTAAATCAGCGGCAGGTTTTACATAAGCTGTTTTTGTTAAGCCGTATGCATCTGGTTGTACATCAACGATTTTCCCAATTACAAGACCTTTCGGGAAAATATCACCTAGTCCAGATGTTACAACCATTTGATCTTTTTCTACTTTTGCATCAGAACCAATCTTTGTGAAAAGAAGTAAGTGTTTTTCTTTGTCGTAACCTTCAATTAAACCAAAGATATTTTCTTGCCCTTGTACAATAGCAGATACACGATTTGTTCGGCTCATAGAGCTTAATAACTCTACTGATGATGTAAACTGAGATACACTTTTCACACGTCCAACTAAACCTTGTGAAGTCATAACAGCCATATCTTTTTTAATTCCTTGCTGTGCCCCTTTATCAATTCCAATTAAATCGTACCATTTATCTGAACTACGAGAAACAACAGTAGCTGGAATCTCAGTATAATCGCTCAGCAACTCCTTTTTTCCAGTTAACTCTTGTAACTTCTTGTTATCATCTTCTAATTGTTTTACTTTCCCTGATAGACCTGCATAATTATCTAATTTTGCTTTTAATTCTTTATTCTCTTCATACGTGCGCTTTACATCCTCTACATTTTCGAAGAATCCAGCTACGTATTTCGCTGGCTTTTGGAATACACGTTCTACAACACCGACAGTGTCTTTAACAAACTGCTCTGGCCATGTTAAACTGTTCCGTTCTTTCAATGAGATTCCAATCAATGCCACGAGAAGAATAATACTAACTAACAAAACAATTAATCTTTTGTTTAAGAAAAACTGTGGCACGTTCACACCCTCTTAATTTCACTGATTTTTATTTTGCAATATTATCGAGCAGCAGTTTTGAAAAGATCGATATTGTCTAATGCTTTACCTGTTCCAATTGCTACGCAATCTAATGGGTCTTCTGCAACAAGAACTGGCATTTTTGTTTCTTCACTAATTACTTTATCTAAATTACGTAGTAATGCCCCGCCACCTGTTAATACAATACCGCGGTCCATAATATCAGCTGCTAATTCAGGTGGAGTTTTTTCTAGTGTATTTTTAACTGATTCTACAATCGCATCTACTGTATCTTTTAATGCATCTGCAATTTCTTCTGGCTGAATTAGTACTGTTTTTGGTAAACCACTTACTAAATCACGACCGCGAATTTCCATAGGCTCGATACCTTCTGGCTCGCCTGCAGAACCGATTTCTAATTTTAATGCTTCAGCTGTTCTTTCACCGATCATTAAGTTATAGCTTTTCTTAATGTACTGAATGATTGAATCGTCCATATCATCACCAGCAACACGAACTGACTGACTTGTTACAATACCTCCTAAAGAAATAATTGCAACTTCTGTTGTACCACCACCGATATCAACTACCATACTACCAGTTGGTTCCCAAACAGGTAAGTTTGCACCAATTGCTGCTGCAAATGGCTCTTCGATAGGATAAGCATCACGAGCACCCGCTTGACGAGTCGCATCGATTACTGCACGTCTTTCTACAGCTGTAATACCAGATGGTACACATACCATTACATACGGCTTACGTGAGAAGAAACCGTTTGATTTTTGAGCTTGTTGAATGTAATATTTCATCATTGTTGCAGTTGTTTCATAATCAGCAATTACACCGTCTTTCATCGGGCGAAGTGCCACAACGTTCCCTGGTGTACGACCAATCATTTGTTTTGCGTCGCTACCTACAGCAACGATTTGTTTCGTATCAGTTTGTAACGCAACTACTGAAGGTTCACGTAAAACTACACCTTTTCCTTTTACATATACAAGCGTGTTCGCAGTTCCTAAGTCTATTCCAAGATCGCGAGTAAATCCACCAAATCCAAACATATTATTTATCTTCCTTTCTTGTTTTCACGGACTCATTTTTTCTTACTTTATATTATAAAAACAGTACGTTTTTTATATCTTTATCCTTTTTGTAGATAAATTTCTACAAAAAACTCATAAATCACATTATAAAACAAAATAAGTAAAAAGCATAGTCTTAAATATGACCTTTTTCCTTTAAACTCACGAATTTATGGTCACCTATTATAATATGATCTAGCACTTCAATTCCGATAATCTGGCCGCATTCTACTAAACGTTTTGTTACTTCAATATCTTCACGGCTCGGCGTGGGATCTCCTGAGGGATGGTTATGAAGACATATAATAGAGGCTGCTGCACGACGGAAGGCTTCTTTAAAAACTTCCCTGGGGTGTACAATTGACGTGTTTAAACTTCCAATAAAAATCGTTTGCCTATGTAGAACTTGATTTTTTGTATTTAAATATAAACAAACAAAATGCTCTTGTTGTAAAAAACGCATTTCTTCCATCATGTATTTCGCACAATCTTCTGGACTTCGAATACTATATCTATTTTGATATTCTAAACGCACCATTCTTCTGCCTAGTTCAAAGGCTGCCATAAGTTGCGATGCCTTTGAAATCCCAATACCATGTATACTAATTAGCTCTTCTAATGTTGCATCTTTCAACATACGTAAGCCATCAAATTGGTGTAAAATTTTATCTGATAACTTTAACACTGTTTCTTCTTTAGAACCTGTTCTGAGTAATACTGCGAGAAGCTCTCGATTTGATAAACTTCCGGCACCTTCTAACAATAAACGCTCCCGTGGCTGTTCTTCTCTTACAACATCACGAATACCGTTCATCTCTCCACTCCTTTATTTGTTCTCTCAAAGAAAACCCCATGCAATTTTACGCATGGGTTACATCAATATCAAATTGTTTTAATTCCCTAACGAGACGTGCAATTGGTAAGCCAACTACACTATAGTAGTCCCCTTGAATATTTTGAACGAAAATAGATCCTTTACCTTGAATCCCATAACTACCGGCTTTATCAAGAGGTTCTTTCGACGTGACGTATGTATCAATTTCCTCTTCTGTTAGCTCCCAAAACGTAACTTCTGTACGCTCATAAAAAGTAACCGTTTTTTCTTTTGATATAATCGCAACACCTGTATACACTTCATGTGTTTTCCCTGATAGTAATTGTAACATCTCTTTCGCCTCATCCTCATTAGAAGGCTTACCAAGAATACGCGACTCATATGTAACAATTGTATCTGCACCTAACACAATGTGATCACTATTATTTTCTGCCACCGCTGATGCTTTTTGCAAGGCAAGCGACATTACAATATCAGAAGGCGATGAATATGCACCAATTGTTTCCTCTACTTCACTTACAACGATTTCAAATGGTATGCTAGCTAACTCAAGCAATTCCTTCCTCCGAGGTGATCCTGAAGCTAAAATTATTTTTTTCATATTTTCTCCTTCCTTTCTCACATGAAGCAGAACAATTTATATCAATCGTATCAAAGGAATAGTTTGTCCACAAATGAAAGAAATATTAATTTCTCTAACTAAAATAACAATTCTTTATTGCATACGATTATATTCCTGTCATAGAGAAAGCACTTTGCTCTAAATTCAAAAGAAAAGAAAGAAGTACATGTACTTCTTTCTTACTCATTTTATTATCCTATCATTTCACTTTCTACGAAACAATTTTTTCATACGAAAGTAGGCCATCAATAATAACTTGATTTAATTTCACCAAAGATTCCTTATCCATTTTCCCATCTTTTACTGTTTGTACAGCTACCGACGTATACATATACAGTTTCTTTGCTTCTTCTTGCTTCATACTTTTCCCCTCTTTTTCAATCGCTTTCCATTCTTTTTCAATCGCTTCTATATCTTTTGCGCTGCTTTTTCCACCAACTTGTACACTAGAAGCATATTTTGCTAAATGAGTGTATAATGGCTGCACTTTTGCTAAAAATGTTCCTACTTCTTTATCATCTTTCAGCAACGCTTTATCTGTTATATCCCAGTTCTTTTTTAAAACGGAGACACCATCATTTTTATACTGAGTCATTAATTGATTTATAGCCTGTTCATCGCTAGCAATACCAACAACTATTGCATACTTATCCCCGCTCGGTCTCAAAGCTCCAATGCCCCCATTGCCTTTCCATTCTTCAAGAGCTGCTCGTCCCTTTTCTTCAGAAGAATAAAGCCCCCCTTGAACAAAAAATAATTTCATCGGATCCAATGACGCTCCTGCCTGTGCTTTTTGTTTTTCTTCTTTTGGTTCTGATGTTTGTCCTGCCGTTCCACCCACCTTTGATTCTCCATTCCCAGTCGGCTTGGAAGCTGTTACTTCACTTCCTCCTGTCGTTCCTTGTCCGGTGAGTAAATGAAGCATCCCCATTCCAAACGCCGTACCGATAATAATTGCGGTTGCAACGATTGCAATTAATGTATTACTCCACTTCTTTCGGTATTTTTCCACAGACATCGATTTCGCTTTTTGAAACGGAACAACATTTCTCGGTCGTTCACCTTCTACTACCATCCATTCAAATTCATCTTTCTTCTTTTCCTCATACTTCGCTTCTGTTCCATTCACTTTCACTGAGATCGTTCGTGATTGCTTGTCCATACACTCACACCTCACCTCTTATCGTTGTCCGCATCATATCATATTCCTTTCACAAAAAAACGAGATATTTGTCAGAGAAATTCGCCAAATAACCCTATATATTTATCTTATATGTATGCTTTTGACTTCATTTGTAGAACAAAAAACTAGATAGCAAAGACTATCTAGTTTTTCTCGCGAATATATTTTCGAACTTCAGAAATGAAATAAAGAGAACCTGTTATGATGAAAACATCATTTTCTCCTATCATTTCAACTTTTGTATCAATTGCCTCTTTCCAATTTTCAAAAACTAATTTTGATTCTTTTTGTGAATATGATGCAAGTTTATCAGCAGAGATAGCACGATCAAAGGCGAATGTTGTAAAAATAATTTCATCTGCAATGGTTTCTAATTGGCCTACCATGTTATGCAATTGTTTATCACCAAGGGCAGTAAATAAAACTATTACATTTTTATCTTTGTAATGCGCTTCTACTGTTTTCACAAGGCTTTCAATACCTTCTGGATTATGGGCACCATCTATAATAATATCCGGGTTACTTTGCAGCTTTTCAAAGCGCCCAATCCAATACGCTTCCCGTAATCCCGTTCTTATTTCCTCTTCCTCAATTAAAAATGATAGATATGTTTTTACATACATGACTGCCATAAGTGCTAGCGCTGCATTTCCTACTTGATGAATGCCTTTCATTGAGATTTGCAAATCTTCAAATGCGGCAAAAGGACAAGTAAAATCAAACTCTTCCCCATCTTCTTTAGACTGCTTATGTAACGCTGTAAAATGCTTGTCAAGTTCGTATAGGTTTGCATGGTTTTCCTTTGCAACATTTTGAATGACTTCCAAAGCTTCTTCGTCCTGCACACCAGTAATTACCGGCACACCAGATTTAATAATCCCCGCCTTTTCATATGCAATTTCTCCTAGTGTATTCCCTAAAATATGCATATGATCGTGACCGATATTCGTAATAATCGTGAGAACAGGGTGTATAACATTAGTAGAATCAAAACGTCCACCAAGCCCTGTTTCAAATAAAACAACATCACAGAAATTGACTTTACCGAAATAACAAATTGCCATAACAGTAATAATTTCAAACTCCGTCGCTTCCCCTAAATCCGTCTCATCTAGTTTTTCCACGACTTGTTTTACCATCTTTACAAGTTCAGTAATCTCTTCATCTGCAATTGGTGTCCCATTCACACTAATGCGTTCATTAAATGTTTCGATATAAGGAGAGGTGAACGTTCCTACCTTATATTTCGCGCCTTCTAACATGTAGCGCATATATGTTAACGTTGAACCTTTTCCATTTGTACCAGCAAGATGAACACATTTTATATGACGCTCTGGATTTCCGAGTTCTTCTAGCATCCATCTCATTCTTTCTAATCCTGGCTTAATTCCAAATTTCAATCGGCTATGAATCCATCCTATCGCTTCTTCGTATGTATGTATCACGTATGCTTTTCCCCTTTCAAAAGACAACTTTCATAGTTCTATTATACGCAAAGAAAAGAGACTCACCAATATAGTGAGTCTCTAAAAACATTTTTACTTTTCAAGATCTACTAGACGTTGACGAACTGCTTCGCGTTTTTCTAGGTAATCTTGCTCTTTCGCACGCTCTCCTTCAATAACTGCCGCAGGAGCTTTCGCTACGAAACCTTGGTTAGAAAGTTTCTTCTGTACACGTTCTACTTCTTTATCGAACTTCTCAAGTTCTTTCTCAAGACGAGCTCTCTCTTCATCAAGATTGATAAGATCAGCTAATGGTAAGAATAACTCTGCACCTGATACGATTGCAGTCATTGCTTTTTCTGGCGCTTGTAAATCCGTTTGAATTGTTAATTCGCTTGGATTACAGAAACGCTCAATGTAAGAGCTGTTTTTCGTAAGTTGAGCAAGTACAGCCTCATCTTTTGCTTTAATTTGCATTTGAACTTTTTTGCTCATTGGCGTATTTACTTCTGCACGGATGTTACGAACAGAGCGAATGATATCAACTAGAAGGTGCATTTCTGCCGCAGCTTCCGTATCTTGTAAATCCTCGCGAACTGTTGGCCACGCAGCTACTGTAATAGATTCGCCTTCATGTGGTAAATGTTGCCAAATTTTTTCTGTTACGAATGGCATGAATGGATGTAATAGACGCATTGTTTGGTCTAATACGTAAGCTAAAATAGAACGAGTTGTTTTCTTAGCTGCTTCATCTTCACCGTATAGTGGAAGCTTCGCCATTTCAATGTACCAGTCACAGAAATCGTCCCAAATGAAGTTGTATAATGAACGTCCAGCTTCACCGAACTCATATTTATCCATGTTACGTGTCACACTTTCGATTGTTTCGTTTAAGCGAGTTAAGATCCACTTATCTGCAACTGATTTTTCACCAGTTAAATCGATTTCTTCATACTTCATATCATCCATGTTCATTAATACGAAGCGTGATGCATTCCAAATTTTATTAATGAAGTTCCAAGTAGATTCTACTTTCTCCATGCTGAAGCGTAAATCTTGACCTGGTGCACTTCCTGTTGATAAGAAATAGCGCATTGCATCTGCACCGTACTTCTCGATAACATCCATTGGGTCAATACCGTTACCAAGAGATTTACTCATCTTACGACCTTGCTCATCACGAACTAAACCGTGAATTAATACATCTTTAAATGGACGCTCGCCTGTAAACTCTAAACCTTGGAAAATCATACGAGATACCCAGAAGAAGATGATGTCATAACCAGTTACTAATGCATCTGTTGAATAGTAGCGCTTAAAGTCTGCTGAATCTTCATCCGGCCAACCAAGTGTTGAGAACGGCCATAGCGCTGAACTGAACCATGTATCCAGTACGTCATTATCTTGATTCCAGTTTTCAATATCTGCTGGTGCTTCTGTACCTACGTATACCTCACCAGTTTCTTTATGATACCAAGCTGGAATACGGTGTCCCCACCATAATTGACGAGAAATACACCAGTCATGAATGTTTTCCATCCAGCGTAAGTATGTGTTTTCAAAACGCTCTGGTACGAACGTTACTTTTTCTTCTTCTTTTTGTTGAAGTGCTACTGCTTTTTCTGCAAGTGGAGCCATTTTTACGAACCATTGTGTTGATAAGTAAGGCTCAACTACTGCACCGCTACGCTCACTATGACCTACTGAATGCATATGAGGCTCGATTTCTACTAATACGCCAGCCTCTTGTAAGTCTTTCACTAATGCTTTACGGCATTCGAAACGATCCATACCGTTATACTTACCAGCTTTTTCGTTCATCGATCCATCTTCATTCATTACTAAGATGCGTGGTAAGTCATGACGGTTACCTACTTCAAAATCATTCGGGTCATGAGCTGGTGTAATTTTTACAACACCTGTTCCGAAGTCTTTTTCTACGTACTCATCAGCAATAATCGGAATCTCACGGCCTACAATTGGAAGTGTAACTGTTTTTCCGATTAAATGTTTGTAACGATCGTCTTCTGGATGAACTGCTACTGCTGTATCACCAAGCATCGTTTCTGGACGAGTTGTCGCAAGACGAATGTGGCCAGAACCATCTGTTAACGGATAGTTCATATGGTAGAATGCACCTTGAACTTCTTTATGAATTACTTCAATATCAGAAAGAGCTGTGCGTGTTGCTGGATCCCAGTTGATGATATATTCACCACGGTAAATTAAGCCTTTTTCGTATAATTGAACGAATACTTTATTAACCGCATCTGATAAACCTTTGTCTAATGTGAAGCGTTCACGAGAATAGTCTAGTCCTAAACCAACTTTCCCCCATTGTTGACGAATGTGAGAAGCGTACTCTTCTTTCCACTCCCAAGCTTTTTCAAGGAATTTTTCACGGCCAAGATCGTAACGTGAAATACCTTCTTCACGAAGTTTTCCTTCTACTTTCGCTTGTGTTGCGATACCAGCATGGTCCATTCCTGGAAGCCATAGTACATCGTATCCTTGCATACGCTTCGTACGAGTTAAAATATCTTGAAGAGTTGTATCCCAAGCATGACCTAAGTGTAACTTACCAGTTACGTTCGGAGGTGGAATTACAATTGTATACGGTTGTTTCTTCTCGTCTCCTGTTGCTTCAAAATATTTGCCTTCAAGCCACCATTGATAAAGGCCTTCTTCAACGGACATATGATCATATTTAGTTGGTAAATTCTTTTCCGTGTTTGACATTATTTTCCCTCCTTAAAATAAAAAATGTCCCTCATCCAAAAAGGACGAGGGACATCGCGGTACCACCTTTATTTACAAACAAATTCATAATTTGCTTATACTCTTAATTTGATAACGGACAAATCCGTCTTTTCCTAATAAGAACTATTCCGTTCAGAAAAGATGCTCCAGGGCTACCTTCTAACATAACTATCTAGAGAATCTCCCAGCTAATGATTCTCCTCTCTGAAGACGTTTCATGTTATACTCTTCCCCTTCAAGGCATTTATATGATTGTTAATTATTATATACAATAGTGTAAAAAACGAAACCTTATTCGTCAAGATAAATTTAAGTCTATGAATTTTCAGGCGCACAAAAAAGATAAGTAGCATTCTCTACTTATCTTCTTTATCTCGCTATTTGCGGGCAGTAAGATCCCTACATCAAAATTCAGCTGAAGCAAAGAAGTTAGGCGGGAGCCCCGCTGATTAAAGTTTTACTTTACCCGTTCCCTTGCTGGGCAGCTTGTAATTGTGATAGGAAATATTCTATATTGCTAACGAGCCAATGCGATTGTTGCAAACTCTTTACTTCCAGCAATTCATTTTCCTCGTTGCGATTATCTTTTCTTTTTCTATACGAACCGATTTGTCGAATAAATTGTGATGGGTACGTCATATAAGCAAACATGAGAAGTTGCTCTTCTTTCGTAAACGGAAAATTTTTTTGATACATTTGAAACCATTCAAACCGATCACTTCTTGCGATCGGATATGTGTTTAAAGACCGTGAATAAAAACCTACTATATCTTGCACAGGCGTTGCAAACTTCGATTTTTCCAAACTAATAAAATAGCCATTCCGCTCATAGTCAAATAAAAAATGATTAAGTGACACGTTACCATGTACAAAAGTAATACGCGTTTTATCTTTTTCTTTCATCGCATCGTTCCACTCATTTAATTGCTTCGTTGCAAATTCACGCGCTCTCATTACATGATGATAGTACGTACAATATTGCAATTCAAGCGGGGACATATACCATTTTGATTCAGATTCTACGAGAAACTCTTCTAACATCTCACCATCATTTTCCCAGCGATTGGATATAGTTGTATAATGTTTTTCTAAATCTTCTTCCGTATACGTTTCTTCCTTCACAGTTTTTTGATGCAACGTTCCGAGTGTCTGAAACATTTTATGGTATTGATCATTGTCCTCACCATTTCCTTCTGCACGTTCTAACCAAGGCATTAAATAATAATTATACGTCCCGTCACTTAAAATATAATTTCCATCCGTCGCATGGTATATAGGTACATAATTTGAAAAACCTTTCTCCTTCAAATATTGAATATGATGCAGAAAGTTATTCCGCTCTAACTTTCTGCCTTCTATTTTCTTAAGTGCATATGGACCTTGATTCGTATAAATTTTCATTACATTTCCGTGCTCTTCCATATGCTGCGTATCCAATCTATATTGCCTCACGATAGGTTCATAGTGATTTCGCAATTCAATATCCATACGAATAACCCTTTCTATTCAAAACATAACTTCTTTATTTCGCCTTTACTCTTGAAACGGGAATATAAATAATTTGCCCCGTATTTAAAAATATATCTTCTGTTTGATTGACACGGTACAAATTTTGTACCGATGTTTCATAACGGTCTGCAATAGATTCAATTGTATCCCCTTCTTGTACGAAATACATTCTTAACTTTGTAAATTCCTCTTCCGGTTCTTTCGTAAATAGTTTTGTTAAATAAAGCGCATTTTCATCTCGCTGTGAGTACTCTTCTTCTTGTTCTTCCTGCTTTTTCGCTTTTTCTTTCTTGAAATCTTTTCGTCCGAACAATTCAAATTGCGGCGTTGTTTCTTGCTCCTCTTCACGTTCCACAAATTCATGTTCTTCTATTTTCTCTTCTTCTAATTCCTGCTCTTTTCTTTCCTCTAATTGGAACGGTTCAAATGCGTAATCTTCCCACTCATCTGATTCCTTGTATGTTGGTTCTTCTACATGGGGCGCCGGTCTATTCTCATCCTCTTGCGCTGAATCTTCTTCTAAATCAGCATACACCGTTTCTTCTTCATCCTCGCTTCTCTCTTCATCACATAAACCAGTAATAGATATATCCGCTAATAATTGTAAGCAACCATTTTCCTTTAATTCATAATCAAATTCCTCAATTGATACATATAGTTCTTCAATTACTTTCACGCGATTTCTCGGAATTGATATTTCAAGCGGAAAGGAATGAACAAGTTCATTAACCCCATCTTCCCTTGTTTCTACATAATCAATTGACTTTGCTGGCGATAGTTCTCTTAGTGAATACGCCGAATCATCTTGCCTTGCAACATACTCTCCCGTTAAATCTAATTGCCCTCTCACGATTACTTCATGATCAAGCTCTTCTATCTCAACGTCTGGATCTAACGAAATTGACAAAAGTTCATCGACTTCCTGTCCCTTTTGGAACCAAACAGATTCTTTTAATGAAAATCGTAACGAATGATCTGCAGCCACTTCTTTTCCCCCTCCCAAACTATATGTCATTACAGATTTATGTAGGGAAAGCTTACTTTATGAATAAAAAAAATCGCTCCCCTTATGGAGAGCGATTTTTCTCTAATACATTATTTTAATTTTGACATTGCAATTTCAGCCGCTGCAATTGTCGCCTCAATATCTGCGTCACTATGTGCTGTCGATAAGAATAAACCTTCGAATTGAGATGGTGGCAAGAATACACCTTGTTCTACCATTTCACGATAGTAAGCCGCAAAGAACTCTAAGTTTGAAGATTTTGCTGCATCGTAATTAATAACGGGCTCATCTGTAAAGAAAATACCAATCATAGAACCTGCACGATTAATATGATGTGGAATGCCATGTTTTTCAGCTGCTTTACGTAATCCAGCTTCTAACATTTCAGCTTTACGCTCAAATTCTACATACGATTCTGGCGTTAACTGTACTAACGTTTCATAACCTGCTGCCATTGCAAGTGGGTTACCTGATAAAGTACCAGCTTGATAAATCGGTCCGCTTGGCGCAATTTGGCGCATAATTTCTGCTTTACCACCGTACGCTCCTACTGGTAAGCCACCACCGATTACTTTACCTAAACAAGTTAAATCAGGTGTTACACCGTAGTAACCTTGTCCACAGTTATAAGCAACACGGAATCCTGTCATTACTTCATCAAAAATAAGCAGTGCACCGTTTTGTTCTGTTACTTCACGAAGTCCCTCTAAAAATCCTGGTTGCGGAGGAACAACACCCATATTCCCTGCCACTGGTTCTACAATTACACAAGCAATATCATCACCGAATTGTTCAAAAGCGTATTTCACACTTTCTAAATCATTATAAGCTACTGTAATCGTATTTTTCGCTACACCTTCTGGTACGCCAGGGCTATCTGGTAAACCTAGAGTCGCCACACCAGAACCAGCTTTAATTAATAACGAATCACCATGACCGTGGTAACAACCGATGAATTTCAAGATTTTATTACGGCCTGTATAACCACGAGCTAAACGTAGTGCACTCATTGTCGCTTCTGTTCCAGAGTTAACCATGCGGACAATTTCAATCGATGGTACACGCTCAATAACAAGTTTCGCTAATTTATTTTCGATTTCTGTCGGTGCACCGAAGCTTGTACCTCTTTCAGCAACAGATTTTAACGCTTCAACAACACGATCATTTGCATGCCCATGAATTAAAGGCCCCCATGATAATACGTAGTCGATGTATTCATTTCCATCAATATCATATACTTTAGAGCCTTTACCACGCTCCATAAACAACGGATTCATCCCAACAGACTTAAAGGCACGAACTGGGCTATTTACGCCACCAGGCATTAAATCTCGCGCCTCTTCAAACGCTGCAATTGACTTATCAAACTTTTTCATTATTTAACGCCTCCTTCTTGCAACCATTTTGCTGCATCTTTCGCATGATACGTAATAATTAAGTCTGCTCCTGCACGTTTCATGCTAATTAATTTTTCAAGCACAACTTCTTTTTCATTAATCCAACCATTTTGCGCTGCCGCTTTAATCATTGAATATTCACCACTTACGTTGTAAGCAACGATTGGTAAATTAAAGTTATTTTTCACATCACGAATGATATCTAAGTAAGAAAGAGCTGGCTTTACAATTAAGAAATCAGCCCCTTCCATTACATCTGATTCTGCTTCACGGAATGCTTCCATACGGTTCGCTGGGTCCATTTGATATGTTTTACGGTCACCAAATTGCGGCGCACCGTGCGCAGCATCACGGAATGGCCCATAAAACGCTGATGAATATTTCACAGCGTACGACATAACTGGCACGTGTCCAAAACCATTTTCATCTAATGCATGGCGAATTGCTGTTACGAAGCCGTCCATCATGTTTGATGGCGCAATAATGTCCGCTCCTGCCTTCGCTTGACTTACAGCTGTTTTCGCAAGAACTGCAAGAGACTCGTCATTTAAAATAATACCATCTTCAATTACACCGCAATGACCATGACTTGTAAATTGACATAAACATGTATCTGCAACTACTACTAGCTCAGGGAAATCGCCTTTAATTTGTTGAATAGCACGTTGTACAATTCCATGATCACAATATGCTGATGATCCAACTTCATCTTTTTCAGCAGGTAAACCAAATACAATAACAGAACGAATACCTAAATCAACAACTTCTTGCATTTCAGCTTGCAATAAATCTAAAGACATTTGATATACGCCTGGCATAGAAGGAACTTCATTACGAACATTTTCACCTTCTAATACAAAAATAGGGTAAATAAAATCTTCCGTATGTAAAAACGTTTCACGCACAAGTGCACGCATACTACCGCTTTGTCTTAAACGACGATGACGATTAAATTGTAAAGAGTTCATAGATTTCTATCCCCATTCTTTCATTTTATAGATTCACAAACACATTGTAGTAATGCTTCTACAGTGTACTCTTTCGGCACAATAACAGACGGAAAATAACGGCTTGCCTCTTTTTCCGTAATAGGTCCTATACAAGCAATTGTACATTTTTTTGTCCATTCTCTCCAGTTTGCACCCTCAAGTAAACGAACAAAACTAGTAACAGTTGAAGGGCTCGTAAATGTAATAATGTCTACTTTCCCTAACTTCAATGCCGCTATAAGCTCTTGCTTTTTTTCTATATTCACTTTCGTACCGTATACGATTAGCTCATCTAGAGAAACACCAATTTCCCGAAGTGCAACCGGAATTACCTCTCTTGCTATATTCCCTTTCGGAAATAAAATACGTTCGTTTCCACTTAATTCTTTTAGAAACTCTTCTGCAAATGCTTCTGCAACAAATGAAGTTGGAACAAAATGAACTTGATAGCCCCTTTTTTCTAACTCTAATTTTGTTTTCACACCTACCGCAGCAATTTTAATGGTTAGCGGTAGTTTCTTGTTCAAACTATCTAGAAAAAAAGCTACACCATTTCTGCTCGTAAAAATAACCCAGTCATACGAATGTAGCTGCCCTTCAATATGTTGAATTTGCCTATGAGACATACCTTCCATATGCAAAAGCGGAATTTCCAATGGAATTCCGCTCTTTTCTTTCACTGCTACACTCATTTGTTTCGCTTGATGCTGGGCACGTGTAATCAATACCGTTTTTCCAGCGAGAGCGTTCATATTTATTGTTGCTCCTTATTTGCAGCAAGAATGAGTTCTTTGGCGCCTTGTTTAATTAAACGGCCTGCGGCTTCTAATCCTACTTCCTCAGGATTAGTACCTACTACTGTCTCTTTTAATAAAACAGAGCCATCCATAGAGCCAACAAGAGCTGTTAATTCGATTGTATCGTTTTCTTTAAGGGTTGCATATCCAGCGATTGGAACTTGACATCCACCTTCAAGTTTATGAAGAAATACTCGCTCCGCTGCCACTGTTCTTTCTGTTATCGCATCATTCATATGCGCTAACAACTGCAATAAATCCTTATCATCCTCACGACATTCAATCGCTAATGCACCTTGTCCTACAGCAGGTACACATAACGTTTCATCTAAATGTTCTGTAATAACTTCATCATCCCAGCCCATTCTTTGTAATCCAGCTGTCGCTAAAATAATCGCATCGTAATCCTCTTCTTTTAATTTACGTAAACGTGTATCGATATTTCCGCGAATCCACTTCACTTGTAAATCTGGTCTCGCAGCGAGTAGCTGTGCACTACGTCTTAAACTACTCGTACCTAAAATAGCACCTTCCGCTAACTCTTTAAACGATGCTCCATTTTTTGAGATAAAAGCATCACGAGGGTCAACACGCTTTGGTGTACAGCCAATCATTAACCCTTCTGGAAGTACGGCTGGCATATCTTTCATACTATGTACAGCCATATCGATTTCTTTCGTAAGTAACGCATGCTCAATTTCTTTAACGAACAAACCTTTTCCGCCTACTTTTGAAAGAGTAACATCTAAAATCACATCACCTTTGGTGACAATTTCTTTCACTTCAAATTCATATGGTAAACCAAGTGCTTTTAACTGATCAATAAACCAGTTTGTTTGTGTTAATGCTAGCTTACTCTTTCGTGACCCTACAATAATTTTGCGCATAATTCTCTCTCCTCATTATAAATACCAAAAGTGGAAATTAGATAAACTACTTAATAAAAAAATGTTAACTAGCATTACGAGAAAGGCCCCTACATTCCACAGTACAATTTTCTTCCCTTGCAATACATCTGCCGCTCTTAAATACAAGCCCGCACAGTATACAAATAGAACGACAAACGAACCAATTACTTTCGTATCATACCAATGAAAATTATCTAATTTTGTATATCCCCATATACATCCTAATAAAATTGCTAGTAAGAAAAATGGAACAGAAAATAAATTTAATCCGTAAGACGTAGATTCAAGCTTCGGTAAATTCCCTAACCTTCTTAATCTCGCATTCCACTTTTTCTTTTTTAATAGGCGATATTGCAGTAAATACATAATAGAAAAAATAAATGATACCGTAAACGTTGCATAAGAAATAATCGCCATTCCAACATGCACGTATACAAGTTCTGAAACTAATTGCTCTGCAAGTACTGGCGACATCTTTCCGAGCGGTGTAAAAATAGAAAAAGCGCTTACGCCAAATGCAACAACATTTGTAAAGAAGACTAAAAAGTCAACGCGCATAAATCGATTTATGACTAACGACATCGTAATCAATAACCAAACATAAAAATAAATCCCTGATAATAAAGTTAAAATGGGGTTCGTTTCTGAATCTGTCGCCCTAAGCAACATAAAAATAGACTGCAATACCCATACAATCGAAAGTAACCAAAAAGCAAATCGGTTCGCCTTTCGGTTACTTTGGAAATAATCTATAAAATATAAACTAATGCTACAAGCATATAAAATAATTGCAATATGATAAATAATACTGTTATTTAAAAAACTCATCCGATCATCCTTCCAAATTATAAAGATGGAACGGATGGTGTCCACACTCTTTTATGTTCTACTTCTTCCGCACGACTCTCTACTTCTTCCGTTTCTAAATCGAAAATCTTCGCAAATAAAGCTAATTTTTCGCTCGCTCCCTCTTCAGCAGCTATTTCTTTCGCTACTAAAATTGGGTCTTTTAATAATTGATTAATAATACTTTTCGTATGCTTACTAATGACTTTTTTCTCACGATCACTAAGGTTTGGTATTTTTCGCTCTAGGCTTACCATCGTTTCACTTTGGATTGCAAGTGCCTTATCACGAAGAGCTGATATTAATGGAACAACACCAAGTGTACTTAACCACGTTTTAAATAGAACAATTTCCTCTTCAATCATAAATTGAATTTTCTCCGCTTCTTTCAAACGCTCAGCACGATTTGCTTCCACTACTCCTTGCAGATCATCAATATCATATAAAAAAGAACCTTCTAACTCATCAATCGCTGGATCAATATCACGTGGTACTGCAATATCAACCATAAATAAAGGGCGACCAGAGCGCATTTTCTCCACCTTTGTCATCATCTCTTTCGTAATGACATACTCAGATGCACCAGTTGAACTAATTAAAATATCTGCTTCTAATAATGCACATTGCAATTCGCTTAACGATTTTGCATGTCCCATATATTTCTCAGCCATTACTTCTGCTTTCGAAAGTGTCCTATTCATAACTGTTACTTTACGAGCACCACTTCCATATAAGTTTTGCAGTGCAAGTTCGCCCATTTTACCAGCACCAAGAATAAGCACATGACAATCTGTTAACTCGCCAAATATTTTCTTTCCAAGCTCAACAGCAGCATAACTAACAGACATTGCACTTTCCCCGATTGTTGTTTCTGAGTGGGCACGTTTTGCTAATGTAATGACTTGCTTAAACAATTCATTAAAAATTGTGCCTGTTGCTTTAACTTGTTGCGCTTCTAAAAAGCTATCTTTTATTTGACCTAAAATCTGTGTTTCTCCGACTACCATCGAATCTAAACCGCACGTTACGCGGAATAAATGATCTATTGCACCATCTTGTTCAAAAATAGTTAAATATGGCGCGACTTCTTCTATTTCAAGCTGAAACCAATCAGCTAAAAACTTCTTAATATAATACCGTCCCGTGTGTAATTGATCGACAACAGCATAAATCTCAGTGCGATTACAAGTTGATACAATGACATTCTCTAACACGCTCTTTTGATTTTGTAATGTAGTCATCGCTCGCTCTAGCTCTGCTGCCTGAAATGTGAGTTTCTCACGAAATTCTACAGGGGCTGTTCGATAATTTACACTAACAACAAGAATATGCACGCAGCATGTCCCCCTTCACCCGTTTTATCACTTTATCTACTATCATAATACAACTTTCCTCTTATGAATCTGACAATCGTGTGAACAACCGATTATTTTTTAATTATTCTCCGTATGTAATAAAGGAGATTCAGTAAACTAATAAAAAAATCTTCTACTTTATAATGATTATAAATTAATAACTCTATTTGTACGTTACCAAAAAAAGTCCTCATAATCAAGTGATGGAAACTATTCCATATAAATTATAACATCATCTTTCCTATCTTCTTTCATCATGAAGGAAAATATGTATGATTGTTCCAAAATGTAGCAAACACTTTCTCAATACAATGTATTTGACATTTTATTTCTTTTTCGTTATATTGATTTTACAAAATTAAATTGTGCACAACTTAATTAGAAGGGAGTTATGTATGACAGAGGACTCTTTGCATCTAGATAACCAACTTTGTTTTTCTATTTATGCCTGTTCTAGAGAGGTTACTCGTTTTTATCGACCTTATTTAGAAGAGATGGGTATTACGTATCCCCAGTACATTACTTTACTCGTACTATGGGAGCAAGATGGACTAACAGTAAAAGAAATTGGAGAACGTCTATTTTTAGATTCCGGTACGTTAACACCTATGTTAAAACGAATGGAATCATTAAAACTTGTAAAACGTGTTCGTTCCAAAGAAGACGAGCGAAAAGTTTGTATTGAATTAACAGAACAAGGCAAAGATTTAAAGGAAAAGGCTTGTTCATTACCGACAACGATGGCTACAAATTTAGGAATTACAGAGCAAGAATATCGCTCTTTATTAATTGAGCTAAATAAACTAATTGAAACAATGAAAACAATTAATGATGGAAAAGGGGAATAAATATGGATAAATTATATACTGCTTCAGTAACAGCAACAGGTGGAAGAAATGGGAAAGTAGTTTCAGATGATGGCATATTAAATCTTGATGTAAAAATGCCGAAAGCACTAGGTGGTGCAGGCGGAGAAGCAACAAATCCAGAACAACTATTTGCAGCTGGTTATGCAGCTTGTTTTGATAGTGCATTACAACTTGTCATTCGTACAAAACGTATGAAAGTAGAAAGTACAGAAGTAACCGCTCACGTTTCTATCGGAAAAGATACAGATGGTGGTTTTGGCCTATCTGCCGTGCTTGATGTACATGTCGCTGGCGTTTCACATAGCGAAGCAAAAGAACTTGTAGAAGCGGCTCACGGTGTATGTCCTTACTCTAAAGCAACACGAGGTAATATTGAAGTTACATTAAACGTACGTTAACAGCTTATATAAAGAAAAAAACGCGCGACATTCGTCACGCGTTTTTTGTTTTTGTCATTTTATGAATTGCCTTCCACGCTTCTTCTTTTCCAAGTCCTGTTTCAGAAGAGAATAGAACGATTTCATCGCCAATTTCAACAGCAAGCGTTTCTTTTACAACTTTTAAATGCTTTTGCCATTTCCCTTTCGGGATTTTATCGGCTTTCGTCGCAATAATAATTGTTGGGATTTCATAATGCTTTAAGAAATCATACATCATCACGTCATCACTTGTTGGTTGGTGACGTAAATCAACTACTAATACAGCTGCGTCTAATTGCTTACGCGTTGTAAAGTACGTTTCAATCATTTTCCCCCATGCCGCGCGCTCCGATTTAGACACTTTCGCATATCCATAACCTGGAACGTCAACAAAATGCATCATCTCATTGATTAAGAAAAAGTTCAGTGTTTGCGTTTTTCCTGGTTTAGAAGAAATACGCACTAACTTTTTACGATTTAAAATTTTATTAATAAAGGAAGACTTCCCGACATTTGAACGACCTGCTAATGCAATTTCTGGTAAATCACTGTCTGGATATTGTTCTGGTTTAACAGCACTAATTACAATATCTGCTTTTGTTACTTTCATTGTTTCACTCCTACTAATGCGTGCTCCAATACTTCATCTAAATGAGATGCAAGCACAAACGTAAGGTTTTCTTTTACGCTCTCTGGAATATCATCTAAATCTTTCTCGTTTTCTGCTGGCAAAATAATTTTTGTTAAGCCTGCGCGGTGAGCACTTAATGTTTTTTCTTTTAAGCCACCAATTGGTAATACACGACCACGAAGTGTAATTTCACCTGTCATACCTACTTCTTTACTTACAGGAATACCTGTTAGTGCAGAAATAAGTGCCGTTGCCATCGTAATACCTGCTGACGGTCCATCTTTTGGAACTGCTCCTTCTGGAACATGAATATGAATATCATTTTTCTCATGGAAATTCGGGTCAATCTGAAGCTCTTCTGCACGAGAGCGTATATAACTAAACGCAGCTTGTGCTGATTCTTTCATAACATCCCCAAGTTTCCCCGTTAAAATTAGTTTCCCTTTTCCTGGCGCTACAGAAACTTCAATTGCAAGTGTATCGCCGCCTGCTGCTGTGTAAGCTAGACCTGTTGCCATACCAACTTGGTCTGTTTTTTCAGCTTGCCCATAACGGAATATGTGTTTACCAAGTAAATCAACAATCTTTTTCTCTGTCACAACGATACGTTTACGTTCTGCTGTAACGATAATTTTCGCTACTTTACGGCAAACTTTTGCAATTTGGCGTTCTAGCGTACGAACACCAGCCTCACGTGTATAATAACGAATAATTTCAAGAAGCGCCTCATCACGCACTTGTAAATTACCTTTTCGTAAGCCATGCTCTTTTAATTGTTTCGGCAATAAATGCTCACGAGCAATGTGTACTTTTTCAAGTTCTGTATAGCCAGCAATCGAAATGATTTCCATACGGTCAAGTAATGGACCTGGAATACTTGAAAGTGTATTAGCGGTTGCTACAAACATAACTTTCGATAGATCATATGGTTCTTCAATGTAATGATCACTGAAGTTATGGTTTTGTTCTGGATCTAATACTTCAAGTAATGCCGCTGATGGATCTCCACGGAAATCGTTAGACATTTTATCAATCTCATCTAATAAGAAGACTGGATTAACTGTTTTCGCCTTTTTCATACCTTGAATAATGCGTCCTGGCATTGCTCCAACATATGTACGGCGGTGACCACGAATTTCAGATTCATCACGCACACCACCAAGAGATGCACGGACAAATTTACGATTCAATGATGTTGCAATTGAACGCGCTAACGAAGTTTTGCCGACCCCAGGAGGGCCTACTAAACAAAGGATAGGTCCTTTTAATGAATTCGTTAACTTCTGTACAGCTAAATATTCAAGTACACGCTCTTTCACTTTTTCAAGACCGTAATGATCGTTATTTAAAATCTCTTCTGAATGAGCAAGATCAATTATATCTTCTGTTGCCTCTGTCCACGGAAGCGCTAATAACCAATCAATATAATTGCGAATAACACCACTCTCCGCAGAACTTGCTGGTAACTTTTCATAACGATCTAATTCTTTCAGCGCAGCCTTCATTGTTTCTTCAGGCATTCCTGACTGTTCAATTTTTTCACGAAGTTCTTCTACTTCTCCGCCCTTACCTTCTTTGTCGCCAAGTTCAGTTTGAATCGCCTTCATTTGCTCACGTAAGAAATATTCTTTTTGCGTGCGCTCCATTGAACGTTTCACTTTTTGTCCAATCTTCTTTTCTAGGCTAAGTAACTCTTGTTCATCTTGAATAATTGAAATAAGTGTATGTAATCGTTCTTTTACAGATACAATCTCTAGAATCTCTTGTTTCTGCTTCGTTTTAATCGGCAAGTGAGAAGCAATTAGATCAGCTAATCTCCCTGGTTCTTCTACATCAGCTACCGTTGCAAATGTTTCATTTGAAACTTTTTTCGAAACTTTAATATATTGTTCGAAATGCTCCAGTAACGTACGCATAAGAGCTTTCTCTTCTAAATCATCTTCTACTTCTTCAGTTACCGTTTTAATAGACACTTGTACTATATTTTCTTCTTCGATAAACTCTATTACTTCTGCTCTATGTAAACCTTCCACAAGGACACGAAGCGTACCGTTCGGCAATTTTAACATTTGCTTGACTTTCGCCACTGTACCTACACTATATATGTCATCTTCTTTCGGATCATCGATATTCATTTCTTTTTGCATTGCTAAAAAGATGATATTTTCATCCATTGCCGCCTGCTCTAGTGCTTGTATCGATTTATCACGTCCTACATCAAGATGCAAAACCATCGTTGGATATACGAGAACGCCTCTTAATGGTAGGAGGGGCACGATTCTTTCGTTCGTATTCATACTAGACATAGCACCTCCATAATAAATTAAACTCCTGTTCAACTATTTTATATTACAATACACCTAGATGCAATTGCTGAGATTCCTCGCAATTATAAATAGCTTATTTTTCTACCTCACGAAAAGAAAAAAGACTCCGATTAAGCATACAAACTTAAACGAAGTCTGGCAAATTTTATTATTGTTTATTTTTACATAGATTGTGCATCTGTTTCGTCTACGTTAGTATGTACATCTAGCTCTCTATGCGCATTTTCTTGCATAAATGTTAACTCAAATACTTCTTTTAACTTACGGACAGGAATAATTTCGATTCCCTTTATAGTATACAAAAATGGTTGCATATTTTCAGCAGGAATAATGACTTTCTTAGCTCCCGCTTTTTTCGCAGCTTTTATTTTTGCGTACACGCCACCAATAGGCTTTACTTCTCCGTGTATACTTATTTCACCTGTCATCGCTACTTCATTATTTACATATGTGCGATGCACCGCAGAATATACACCTGTTGCCATAGCGATTCCTGCAGAAGGTCCATCAATTGGGATACCACCTGGAAAATTAATATGTATATCGTATCCTTCTGGCAACACATCTAAAGAACGAAGTACTGTTAATACATTATCAACAGAGCCTTTTGCCATACTTTTACGGCGAATCGATTTCGTTTGACTACCAATACTTTCTTCTTCTACAATTCCGGTAACATTTACCGACCCTTTATCTTTCGCCGGAATTGCTGTTACTTCAATTTCTAATAACGCACCTGTATTTGGTCCGTATACAGCAAGACCATTTACAAGACCAATCCTTGGAATCGGATAAATGTGCTTTTCGTATTTCGGTGTAAGCTGACTTGAGTGAACAACCCACTCTATATCTTCATCTTTAATGAAAGAACGTTCTTCATTTATCGCCATACCAGCAGAGATTTGCACGAGATTAATCGCTTCTCGTCCATTTCTTGCATACATCCCAATCATTTCAATACCATTTTCGCCTATTTGCATTTCTACTTTTTCCGCGGCATTTTTCGCTACTTTTTGAATTTCTTCCGTATCTAATTCACGGAAAAATACTTCTAAGCAACGTGACCGAATAGCAGGAGGAATTTCCTCTGGCGAACGTGTCGTTGCTCCAACTAAGCGAAAATCTGCCGGTAAGCCTTTTTGGAAAATATCATGTATATATGTTGGAATCATCGTATTTTCTTCACTATAGTACGCACTTTCTAAAAATACTTTTCGATCTTCTAACACCTTTAACATTTTGTTCATTTGAATCGGATGGAGTTCGCCAATCTCATCAATAAACAAAATACCACCATGCGCATCTGTTACAGCACCTTTTTTCGGTTGCGGAATACCTGCTTGTCCCATCGCCCCAGCACCTTGATAAATCGGATCATGCACCGAACCAATTAAAGGGTCTGCGATACCACGTTCATCAAACCGAGCTGTCGTCGCATCAAGTTCAATAAATGTTGCATTCGTACGAAATGGAGATTTAGGATTTCGTTTCGCTTCTTCTAATACAAGACGTGCTGCCGCTGTTTTCCCAACACCTGGCGGGCCATATATGATTACATGTTGCGGATTCGGACCACAAAGAGCCGCTTTTAACGACTTAATCCCGTCCTCTTGCCCTACAATATCTAAAAAGGTTGTAGGACGCACCTTTTCTGCTAGCGGCTCTGTTAAAGAAATCTCACGCATTTTACGAAGCTGTTCTAATTCTTTTTTCGATTCTCGATCAATTGAAACTTTTTGTGTTCGTTGATTTCGAAGTAAATGCCAGAAATATAATCCGACAATTACACCAAAAACAAGTTGAACAACTAAAAATATATTTGTCCAGCTCATTATTTATTTCCTCCCGCAATATTTTATCTCTTAGTATTTCCGCGGAGGAACGTAGCTAAACATAAAGAAAAACAGCAATTATAAAAATTGCTGTTTCCCTTTCGCATTATGCAGATGTTTTTGTATCAAGTACAGTACCGTCTTGTAACACCAATTTTGGCGGTTCATTATCAGCTACTGTTTCTTTTGTAAGAATACACTTCTCGATATCTTTACGAGATGGAAGTTCGAACATTACATCAAGCATTAAGCCTTCAATAATAGAACGAAGTCCACGAGCACCCGTTTTACGTTCAATTGCTTTTTTCGCAATTTCGATTAGTGCACCTTCTTCAAACTCTAACTCAACATCGTCAAGCTCCAATAGTTTTTGGAATTGCTTAACAAGTGCATTTTTCGGTTTCGTTAAAATATCAACAAGAGCATCTTCATCAAGTGGCTCTAGGTTCGCAATAACTGGAAGACGACCGATAAACTCTGGAATTAAACCAAATCTTAAAAGATCCTCTGGTAATACGTGAGATAAAACATGCTTCTCATTTACATCAGCATTTTTCTTCTCAGAACCAAATCCAATTACTTTCTCACCAAGGCGACGTTTAATAATCGGCTCAATGCCATCAAACGCTCCACCACAAATGAATAAGATGTTCGTTGTATCAATTTGAATGAACTCTTGGTGCGGATGCTTACGACCACCTTGAGGTGGAACGCTTGCTACAGTACCTTCTAAAATTTTCAGAAGTGCCTGCTGCACACCTTCACCAGATACATCACGTGTAATTGATGGATTTTCGGACTTACGTGCCACTTTATCAATCTCATCAATATAAATGATTCCTTTTTCCGCTTTCTCTACATCATAATCAGCTGCTTGAATTAATTTTAGTAAGATATTTTCTACATCTTCCCCAACATATCCAGCTTCTGTTAAAGATGTTGCGTCCGCGATTGCAAATGGAACATTTAAAATACGCGCTAACGTTTGTGCCAGTAATGTTTTACCACTACCTGTTGGCCCGATAAGTGCGATATTACTCTTCGCTAATTCTACATCATCAATTTTGCTGTTAGAATTAATGCGTTTGTAATGATTATATACCGCTACCGCTAGTGCTTTTTTCGCGCTATCTTGCCCGATGACATACTCATCTAAGATTTCACGAATTTCTACCGGTTTCGGTACATCTTTGAATTCTACTTCTTCGTCCTTCGCAAGCTCCTCTTGTACAATTTCAGTACAAAGTTCGATACACTCGTCACAAATGTAAACACCTGGACCTGCCACTAACTTTCGAACTTGCGTTTGTGTTTTACCACAGAAAGAACATTTTAATTGCCCTTTTTCATCATTAAATTTAAACATATTTTCACACCCCTTACAAAGTGCTAACCTCTTGCCTTCGTATGTACACGATAAATGTATCGTATGTAAATACATATTATGTCACTACGTGGCGAGAAATACAAATAATATGACTAGTTATGTACAAATAAAAAAATTTTAAAACTTTTGAAATATGTATATTCGACTTGTAAAGGAACATTTCCTTCTCCATCGAAAAGTTTTATAAATATATTTCTATATTTATAAAACAAGGCACGATTAAAATCGTGCCTTGTTATTTTATTATGCAGCGTTTTCTACTAAGAAGTCTACAGCTTTACGCACTTTAAGATCTTCAGCTAAAGCGTCTACACTTCCAAGAGCTTGCTTGATAGCGTCTACTGGCATACCGTACATTTCAGCCATTTTTTCAACTTCTGCAGTTACTTCTTCTTCAGTAACCTCGATGTTTTCAGCTTCAATGATAGCTTCAAGAACAAGATTGATTCTTACACGTTTTTGTGCATCTTCTTTCATTTGCTCTTTTAATTTGTCAGCGTCAGTACCTGTGAATTGGTAGTAAAGCTCAAGGTTCATACCTTGTTGGCTTAAACGTTGCTCGAATTCACGAACCATACGATCTAACTCAGTGTTGATCATAGCTTCTGGAATTTCGATTTCAGCGTTAGCAGCAGCTAATTCTACTACTTCGTCACGTACTTTGTGCTCAGCTTCGTGCTTTTTGCCTTCTTCTAAGTTTGTGCGAAGTTTTGCTTTTAATTCATCAAGAGTTGCAACCGCTTCGTCTGCTTCTTTAGCGAACTCGTCGTTTAACTCAGGAAGTTCTTTTGTTTTGATTTCGTGAATTGTTACTTTGAATGTTGCTGGTTTGCCAGCTAATTCAGCAGCATGGTACTCTTCTGGGAATGATACTTCAACGTCTTTAGACTCACCAGATTTAAGACCGATTACTTGCTCTTCGAAACCTGGGATGAATGTACCAGAACCGATTGCTAGAGAGTAGTTTTCGCCTTTTCCGCCTTCAAATGCTTCGCCATCAACGAAACCTTCGAAGTCGATTACAGCTGTATCACCGTTTTCAACAGTTCCTTCTTCTTTAACAACTAGTTCAGCTTGACGCTCTTGTAAAGATTTTAATTCGTTCTCTACATCTTCGTCAGTTACAGTTGTTTCAACTTTTTCTACTGCTAAACCTTTGTACTCACCTAATTTAACTTCAGGTTTCACTGTAACTTTTGCAGTGAAGATAAGGTTAGCATTTTTTTCGAACTTCTCGATGTCGATTTCAGGATGATCAACTGGGAAGATACCAGCTTCTTCAATCGCTTCACCGTATGCTTTTGGTAAAATGATATCTAAAGCATCTTGGTATAAAGATTCAATACCAAAGCGTTGTTCGAATAATGGACGAGGCATTTTTCCTTTACGGAAACCTGGTACGTTAATTGTTTTTACTACTTTTTTGAACGCAGCGTCGATAGAGTTGTTTACTTCTTTAGCATCAACTTCGATTGTTAAAACGCCAACGTTACCTTCTAATTTTTCCCATTTTGTAGACATTTATTCTTTCCCTCCAACTATAATAATGTATGCACATACCTCTATAGATTAAAATCTTCATTATCTCTTTTTTGAAATAACAAATACACAAATAACCCTCTAGCAAAAGCTTTCAGATATAATGTTCCAATCTACTAATTGCCCAGAAGACAACTACGGTATATTTTGTTCGAGAATAATATGAAACATATTAAGTAAGAGAATTGCACTTCTCTTCTCTTACAAACAGGCAGATTTCTGCCTTTTGCAACCCTTACATTATAACATAGAATATGCTCGTTTCAAGAACTGAACGATTCTTTTTCATAATTATACGGGCAAATATCCTTCTCTTTCAACACGTAATAACCATTGATAGGCAATATGAAACTCTTCCAATTCGATATTATATGCTGCCATAAGCTCTTCTTCATCAATAGCCAATCCGAAACGCTTTCTTCCAATTCTCTCTAAAACAGCTGACCAAATCTCTTCTTTATCCATTAATAGAGCGAATGGGAAAACGCTAATTTGCAACTCTTTCCAATATGTAACCATCGCTTCAAATATATCGGGATAATTTTGCTCTAATCGGCTTGATAATTTATGTATAATGTTATTGGATTGCTCCTCATTATGACCTGTAAATGCTGGAATCACCTTAATCGTATTTCCAAACTTTTCTACCTCTATTTCTTCTTCTACCTGACTTTCTATCATTTTATACAAAATAGAAGTTTTCAAATAGGGGTGCTGCTCTTCGTCTATTAAAAATTTCTTTAAAACAGGTAATGCAAGATCTAAATCTTTTAACGAAAGTCGCTGAATCGCTCTTAGCTTCTGTCCAAAGTTTTCTCCAAAAATTTCATTAGTAAACTCATCCAATTCAAAGTTTGAATCCACTAGCGATGCGTCTCCCTCATTTAGCATACCTTCTGCAAATAAAGCAAGCTGCGCTAATTTTTCCTTTTGATCAGGCATTATATCTTTCGTTTGTAAAACCTTTTCAACAGTTTCAATAACACCTTCATAATCATTTGTTTGAACTAAAATTGTTACGTACGTTTCAAGAATATCACCAAATAAGACAACTCCTGTTTTAAGCAACTGTTCACATTTATCTTTCGCTTCTTCCATACGTTTTAATTCGAGTAAACAAATAACTGAAGCTAATTCCGTTTGTTCCGTTTCCGCATTATACTGACGTAATATTTCAAAGCAACGCAATGCATCTTCGAATTTCCGCTCTTTCAGCGCTAAAAAACCTTCATCAATATAGCGCTCTGATAGTTGTGGAAACAATACGACCGTATTTTCTTTTTTATCCATACGTCCGCCTCTTTTTCTTGATTTTAATTATGCTCAAAGTAAATATATCAAATGCGTAATGAGAACACAACATCCCTAAATCATTTGTTTGAAATATAAAAATATTTAATTTTTATATTCCGATACGAGTAAATCTCTACTAAAAATTAAAATTGTACAAATAAAAATCCCCAGCAACAAGCGCAGAGGATTCATCATTAATGGAAAGCTTTTATAATTGTGGGGTATATTACAAGGGTAATAATTTGGAGAACAATAATTGCCATAACAATCATGCTAAAATAGAAGATTGGTTTACTTCGCTTCATTAAAAACATAATAATAAGCATCGTACAAGCAAACAAACTTAAGAAGAACAAACTTGTTGTCGAACTAAGTATACCACTTGGGACAAAGAACAATAACACTACACTACAAGTACCTATAATTCCAAATAACCATTCCATTCATTCACTCATTCCCTTTCCCTCTCATAGCTGTTTTCTCTAAGCAATCAAATGTTTCACAACATCGACTACATACGTTAATTTCTCATACGCTACAAATCCAAAAGCAACCGTTAAGCCCGTTACAACTAACCCTTTCATCATTTCTTCCTCCTCGTTTTATCGTTGTTATCTTCATTATAAAAGATTAGCAATTTCTTACCATCGAACTACCTTACAGTTACCTTACAGAATTGTAAGATTTCAAAAAGGGATTGAAAAACACCTCATATCGCTTGAGGTGTTTTCACGAAATTTCTCTATAATCACTTGCAAAATTAGCTTTTTTCTCTTGGTTACTTTTCGGCGAATCGACTCTTAGACTAATAGATTTACTAAATAATTTAGGATCAAAATAATTATGCGTTACTTTTCTTAACTTACCTTCAGATATTTTCGTATTACAAGAAAACAAAAAATGAAAATCATGTTAATATATTTTTGTACAATTAAGAATTTAATTTACAAGGGGGATTATATATGTTCAAAAAAGTAGCTGCTGATGTTTTAGGGTTAAGCGATGTAGGTTCTGTCATTACACCGAAAGATTACGATAAAGTTGATGCTGATGATTACGTGATGCACGAAGATGGAGAGAAAATTTATTTTCTAATTAAATCCAAATCAGATGAATATTGCTTCACAAACAAAGGATTACTCCACCTAGATGGTACAAGCGCAACAAGTAAAAAACGCACACTGCGCCGCTATAGCTATAGTAAATATCAAATTAAAAACGTAGCACTTGAAACTGCAGGAACGATTGATTTAGATATAGAAATTAAGTTTCAAATGGGAGATGAGCATTACTCAATTGATGTTCATAAAAAACATATTGAAGAATTAAAAGATTTATATAAGGCTTTACTTAAAATTGAAGAAATTTCATACGACAACGACATTACTTTACAATATGCACATAAAAGTTTAGATATGGCATCTAATGCTTTCAGCCGTATTTCAAACGCACAAGTAAACTTAGCAGAGCAATTTAAAGAGATGAACGAGATTGCCTTTAACTGGCTTGTTGATACGAAGAAACAATACAATGTGAAAGATTATGGTTTTGTATTTGAGAAGTTTATTAATAACTAATTTAAAACAAAAAACCTTGTTATCAAAAGATAACAAGGTTTTTTTAGCGTCCCAGGAGAGATTCGAACTCCCGCTCCGCCCATTCCGTACTATTTTATATATTTTGATCGCAGTCTTAATATATCTTCTCCTTCGCGAATGCCTGCCGATCCCTTCCTCACATTTTTTACGACAGTCCAATTCGGATTAGTTTCATCACCGATGTTCTGTACTGTAAAGTTGCCGTCACCATATTTCCGTTGACCTTCTGCCAATTTCTCCGTTAAATCATTCTCTTTTGTTCTCGCCATCTTTGCGCCATCTCCCTTTTTATACAACCTTCTTAAACTGTCCAACTAATCACACGTCCAGTCAATTGGAGATTCTCGTTTTCCGCTTCTATTAATTGTAACACACTATCAGGGATAAGTTCCGATAACGGCTACTCAATCACACTAGAATGGTAAAAACTTTTATAACATTGCAAGTGAACAATTAGGAGAATCTGGATATGGATTTGAGTTCTACCATAAGCCTATTGATTCTTTAAATTAAATATGAGGAACAGGGCGCATAAAGTGTAACTTTAATCAACCCTCACCAATCGGACTTTTACGGACAGCCCGACCCCACCTAACTTCTTTGCTTCCGCTGAATTTTGAGTTGGGGGTCTTACTGCCCGGCAAATAGCGGGATAAACGGCGCTCTTTTTATTTAAGAAAAAGAAGTACATATGCAACTGCTTAATATCGAAGGAAAGGTCGCAGATATTAAGAATGAACTACACTTATAACCCAAACATCAATTTTTAGACAAACAAAAACCTTGTTATCAAAAGATAACAAGGTTTTTGTTAGCGTCCCAGGAGAGATTCGAACTCCCGACCGTACGCTTAGAAGGCGTATGCTCTATCCGGCTGAGCTACTGGGACATGGAGCGGGTGAAGAGAATCGAACTCTCGACCAGAGCTTGGAAGGCTCTTGTTTTACCACTAAACTACACCCGCATATGTTATTTTCTTTTCTTCGTTAGCGCCGTTGCCCTATCGACAATATTTATTATATGTATAACCATACATAAAGTCAACACCTTTTTTAAAAGAGGATAAATTTTATTATCCTCTTTTAAAAACTGCTTGTTCAACTAGTTGTCCGTCTAATGTTTCAAAACGAACTTCCATTTGATTTTCATCCATTTCTAATACAGCAAATGTCTTTTCTACACGCTGACGTGGTAATAAAATACTGCCTGGATTAATAAATAAAACGCCGTCGATTAATTCCGCACCTAATACGTGAGAATGTCCGAAGCATGCAACTTGCGCTCCTACTTCTTCCGCATGGTACGCTAGCGTTTGTAATGTCATTTTCACATTATGGCGATGTCCATGCACAACTAAGAAGCGAATTCCATTTACATCAGTTACAATTTCATCTTGAAAGTTAGCATAATCACAGTTTCCTTTTACAACACGGAAACCTTGCATTTCTTCATGAGCAGGCGTTAGCTCTGAATCACCGCAATGAATCATGATATCTACTTTCCCTTCATATTTCTCTTTCAACTGCTGTAATTCCTTCACAGAGCTATGACTATCGCTTACGATTAAAGCTTTCATCATACTCTCTCCCTTATTCTCCTAAAAACCATTCCGGGATTTTTTCTTCTAACTTACGAAGAGCACGACCACGGTGGCTAATAGCATTTTTCTCATCTGAACTTAATTCCGCCATTGCTTTTTTGTATTCTTCCACATAAAAGATCGGATCGTATCCAAAACCATTTTCTCCGCGGCGTTGTTCTAAAATAAATCCTTCACATGTCCCATTTACAATGACAGGCTTTTTATCACCTTCAGGGAAAGCAACTGCTAATGCACAATAGAAACGTGCTTTACGCTTTTCAAAGTCAATGCCATTTAATTCTTGTAACACTTTATCGATATTTGCTTGATCATTTTTCAGTTCACCAGCAAAACGCGCTGAATACACTCCTGGTTTTCCGTTTAAAGCATCTACAATAAGACCCGAATCATCCGCAATTACGATCGAATTCAGCTGTCTACTCAAACTATCCGCTTTTAAGATCGCATTTTCTTCAAATGTTTCACCTGTTTCTTCAACTTCTTCAATATGAGGAAAATCGTGTAATGATTTTACTTCTAAATCAAATCGCTCAAATAACTCAGCAAACTCACGTACTTTACCCATATTTTTTGTCGCTACAACAACTTGTTTCATACTTTCCACCTCTACTCTATATGAGATACGATGTCGCCTAAAGCTTCTTTTTGCATATCAATCAGTTGGAAAATGCCTTTTTCCGCAGCATCAAGTAGTTCATTTAACTGCGCTCTACTAAACGTCGCTTCTTCTCCAGTTCCTTGCACTTCAACAAATTGGCCTTTTCCAGTCATAATCACGTTCATATCAACGTCTGCTTTAGAATCTTCTGCATAGTTTAAATCTAAAACAACACCTTGCTCTTCAACAATCCCTACTGACGTTGCTGCTAAATAGTCTTTTACTGGAATTTTAGATACTTTTTCTGCTTGTAATAACTTCTCAAAAGCTAGTACCATCGCTACATATGCACCTGTAATAGACGCTGTTCTCGTTCCACCATCTGCTTGGATAACATCACAGTCAATCCAAACTGTTCTCTCGCCAAGCGCTTCTAAATCAACTACCGCACGTAATGCTCGTCCAATTAGACGCTGAATTTCCATTGTACGTCCTGTTACTTTCCCTTTGCTTGACTCTCTAATTGTACGTTGTTCTGTTGCACGCGGAATCATCGCGTATTCAGCTGTTACCCAGCCCTTTCCTTCTCCACGCATAAACGGTGGTACACGCTCTTCAATTGTCGCTGAGCAAATCACCTTTGTATCCCCAACTTCAATTAATACAGATCCCTCTGGATGTTTTAAATAATTCGTATGAATATGTATATGGCGTAATTCTGTTTTCTCTCTACCATCTACTCGCATAAAAATAACCTCCTCTTAATTACTACTCGTTAGTATAGCCAATTTTAAATGTATGATATGTATACAATAAAAGAAGGAGAACCCAAAAAGCAATTCTCCTTTCTTACTTAAGTATATCAAATTATTCAAGATTAAAAACTACCTGTATTCACGTTTTCTGGACGATCTACAGGTTTTATTAACTTTCCGCCCTTTTCATCTATAAGATTTGCTTTTCCATTCACTTCAATAGAAACATTTTTCACACCTTTCTTTTCTGTTAAAGATAAAACTAACGACTTCAATACGTAATTTGAAATCATATTTTTATCTGGGTTTACAAATATATTTTCATTAAAGTTTAATGTAAGATTTCCGTCTTGTAATTTCGGATTCGTAATAAGCTTAACGCCTGGATTAAAATCATTCAGGAGCGATTGATGAATCGGACCTTTTACAAGCTCATCTATAATTGCTGCATAATCATTTTCTTTTCCTTCAGCAACGCGGCGCGTTACTGGTACGTAATATTGCTGTTTATTATTATTTTGCGCCATAAAATACAGTGTGACTGGTTTTGTATTTGTTACATCTGCTACTTGTTCATCATCGAAGTTAATACCATTTGCACGGCTCACTCCTTCACCAAGCGGTGTACCACCAACAGGCATCTTTGCCAATTTCTCACCATTTATTTGGAACTGCACTTGTTTTATCTCTGTAAATTGCGTCAACGTCCACGCTATAGATTCAACGATTTGCCGCTCTTCTTCTTTCGCATAGTTTTTCATTTCTTTAGAGAAATCAATAACTGCCGTCCCGTCCTTTTTCAAATCTAAGGTCATCGTTGTATTCGCCGGAATGACTGCACGAAACCCATTCGGTAATAAATTCGTTACTGGTCCATCTTTCACAAGGTATTCTAACGTTTGCTTCACAGTCTCATTTGCTTTCGGAGTAGGTATAGCTAATGTTTGTGGTACAACATAACCATTTTTATCAACAAGGTATAGTTCTCTATTTACCATTTGCCCTTGCTTATCTTTTTTAGCTACTTCTTTCTTCCCACCCTCTGTATACGTAACTTGTTTTGGCGGATCAATTTGTTCAGTTGCTTTCTCCTGATTTATAAAGCCACACCCTGTTAGTAAAACAGCGCTCACAGTAGCACCAACAACCCATTTAAAAGTGGATTTAGGCATGCCATTCCCCCCTAAAATCTAAGTTTGTACTATTATGTATACGAGCCGTTTCACATTTTAGAACAAGCTGTGCCTCTTATATAGTGAAACTTTAATCAGTGGGAGTTTTGTTCATCCCCCACATAACTTCTTTTCTTCCGCTGAATTTTGAGGTGGGGGTCTTACTGCCCGGAAAATAGCGGGATAAACAAAAACTCCTGATTTCTCAGGAGCTTACTTATATGAATTCTACTATTATTCTTTTTCTAAATGAATATGCTTCACATTTTCAATCGGTTGACCGAACCATTTTGATGCAATTTCTTTAAACAAGCCTATTTTTCCTGTTGTTAAGAAGAGATGATCGCTTTGTTCTTCTCCTTCATTCAACATTTTACTATGATATAAGATTGTACTTACTTCACGTGCTGTTTCATCACCAGAACTAATTAGTTGTACTTTATCTCCCATTACTTTTTTAATAACAGGTCCTAAAATCGGATAATGTGTACACCCTAATATAAGGGTATCAATATCGGTACTTTTCAGTGGTTGCAGCGTTTCTCTTACAACTTCGTACGCCATTTCACTTTCGAAATTCCCACTCTCTACAAGTTCAACGAAAGGTGGACAAGCTAAACTTTCTACCATAACACGGTTATTAATAGACTTTAACGCCTCTTCGTATGCACCACTTTTCACGGTTCCAATCGTTCCAATAATCCCAACATGATACGTGTTTGTCACTTTTAAAGCTGTACGTGATCCTGGGTGAATAACTCCTACTACTGGAATTGGTAATTGTTTTTGCATCTCTTCTAATACAACTGCAGTTGCTGTATTACACGCAATAACTAACATTTTAATATTTAAATCTAGTAAATGCTCCGTCATTTCCCACGTAAATTGACGCACTTCTTCTCGAGAACGTGGACCATAAGGACAACGTGCTGTATCTCCTAAATATATGATACGCTCTTTCGGCAACTGACGAATTAATTCCTTCGCTACTGTTAAACCGCCAACTCCTGAATCGATAACACCGATTGCTCTATTCAACTTCATCACCCGTTTTCTCATTCATCATCTTTTATGTTTATCATTATATTTTACACACTTTAAGTTCGCTCACTTCAAATGCTTCTGTATGAAAATTTTCATTTGCCCATGTATAGACTAGGACCTTTTTTATTTTGCTCCTTTTTTTCGTAATTTGCAAGACAGAAAAATAACCGACCTTCTATAAGAAAGTCGGTTTCTTCTATATAAGGTGCATATTCATTGCTCCATCTTTTTTTGAAAAGAAGACATTCCCATTAATAAGAAGAAATGAGCAGAAATTAAAATGACGAGCAAAATAAAATTCAATCGATAACTATTTGTAGATTCCATAATTTTGCTCGCTACAGCTGGTCCAAATGCCATACCGAAAAAGTTAATTAAATTATATAAACCAAGACCAACTCCAACTTTAGCTGGATTTAATGTTTTGGGTATAAATGTGTTTAATGATACTTGAATTGCCGAATAACTCATAAATGTTAAAATAACCGCAAATAAAATAAAGAGTAAGTTCCCATTCGGAATAATCCCTAAAATTAAAAAGCCCATGATCATAACTACAGACGCTACATACATCATCCTCACATTCCCAAACGAAGGAATAATCTTTCCGGTAATAACACTAGATACAATACCAAAGAGAGATGCAACAAACAATACAATTCCAATAACGAATGGAGACAATCCGTGTCCTCTTCCTAACAGTAATGGTAATAATAATAAACTAGCACATAACGCCACATTAATGATAAATCCGACCGCTATTAAACGAAGTAATGGTTTATTTGTAAACAACTCAATATCAATAAACGGCGACTCTGTTCTCTTCATATGAGCCCTGAATAAAAATAGGAAAGCAACAGATAACACAAAAAGCCAACTATTAATATTCACTCCTAATAAAATGGTCGTAATCAATACAAATAATAAAACTGCTCCAATGAAATCAAAGCGAAACACTTCATCGGTATGTTGCGCCTCTTCTGGCATAAATTTTACGAGCAAGAAAATACCAATCATTGAAATAACCATAAATAAAAATAAATACGGCCACCCTAACGTATTTGTAATTGCCCCACCAACTAAAGGTCCAATACCAACCGCTAATGCAATAGAAGAACTAATCATTGCTAACGCACCCGGTTTTTTAGCTGGAGCAACTAATTTTGCCACCGCAATCATACTGAGCGAAATAAACGCTGCTCCCCCGCTCGCCTGCACTAACCTTGCGAAAATGATAATCTCATAAGATTGATTCACAAACCCAACAATAGAACCAGCTACAAATATGATAATAGAAATAATTAATAGCCTTTTTACACTGTAACGATCAGCCAGTTTTCCATATATCATCGAACCAATACCGACAACTAAAGAATACCCCACTACAACCCAACTTACTTTCGATTGACTAATTGATAAATCATTGGCAATATCCTCTAGCGCTACATTAAATAACACAGCGTTCATCGGTCCTAACAAAACAATAAAACATAATGTAAAAAAAAACCATTTCGAATGGTTACTTATATCTTTCCCCATGTGTAACACTCTCCTGATTGCAATTTTAAAATTGTCAAACTATAGATGAAAAATGAAGTTATTTAAATGTTGTATCACCACTAAACAACTTCATTAAATGTATAAAAGGTATTACCTTATCGCGCGATAAAGTGAAACTTTAACCAGCCCTCATCAATCGGACTTTTACGGGGAGTTGATCCCCCACCTAACTTCTTTGCTTCCGCTGAATTTTGAGGTGGGGGTCTTACTGCCCGGAAAATAGCGGGGTAAATTGAATTCGACACGAAACAAGAATGTTGTTCGATATTCATGGAACTATCATAGTTTCAGCATTACAGTTTGTCAACGAAAAATATACAAACTAAACTATTTTAGTCTTTTTAGTTTACTTTGTTCGAAATTTATTATACACTAATTTCGAATCCGATATGAAAAGGACTGGCATGATTATTCAAATTTGCATTTTTTAACTTAATAAAACGAAACGAATACAGAACTTTTATATAGAAGAGACATTATAGGAGGATTATGATGAAGAAAAAAATGTTAGTTGTATTAACAAGTGTAGAAAAATATCCAAATTTAAATAGGGCTACCGGACTTTGGCTTGGTGAAGCTGTACATTTCGTAAAAAAAGTAGAAGAAGCGGGTTACGAAGTCGATTATGTCAGCCCACAAGGCGGTTATACACCAATTGATCCACATAGTTTAGCAATGGCGGAGAGCGTCGATTGGGAATGGTATCAAAAGAAAGAGTTTATGAATCGCCTCGGTTCTACAATGAAACCGAGTGAAGTGAATCCAGAAGACTACGCTGTTATTTATTACGCAGGTGGTCACGGGGTTATTTGGGACTTCCCAGAAAATAAACAACTTCAAAATATTTGCCGCAACATTTATGAAAACGGCGGAATTGTTTCTTCCGTTTGTCATGGAGCTGCTGGTTTATTTCATATTACATTAAGTAATGGGGATCGTTTAATTAGTGGTAAGAAGGTAACAGGCTTTTCAAATGAAGAAGAAAAATTAGCTGAATTAGATCAATTCGTTCCATTTTTAACAGAAGATGAACTCATTAAAAATGGAGGACTTTACGAAAAAGCCGCGCAACCGTGGGAAGCTTATGCTTTAGAAGATAATCGTGTTATCACTGGTCAAAACCCAGCTTCAGGTGGTCCAGTAGCCGAATTAGTATTAAAACAGTTGCAAAAATAATATGTACTAAAAAAGCAGATTTCCCTCTATTAAGGGAGATCTGCTTTTTTACGAAATCATTTGCAAAATAGCAATAACTTCTTTTTCAATTTCCGAATCATCAATTGCATCTATATACTCTGGTTTAAAAAGTTGATACTTCTTCAATTGATAAAAATCAAGTATCGCTTTCTTTAACGTAATATCGTACTGAATACAAAAAGAATGATCTATAATACGTCTTAACATCACATCATCTTGCACCATAAATAATTGTGCGTTCATCTTATTAAAGTAGCCTTGTTCCATACCCGCTTCAAAAAACATTTGCAAATTATGATTACGATTTTGTTGTGCAGCGACTAATTGATCCGACAAATGCGGATATGCTTCTTTCAAATCTTGCAAAAAAACATCCGAAATATATGTCACACATTTTAAAGAATGGATAAATGTCTTTTGGAACCGTTCTGTAAATGACATACTTTCATCTTGATTATCCGCATCACCTTCGAGTAGATAGTTCATGAAATCCTCTACTACCGCCTCAATAATTTCATCTTTCGAAGAAAAACGTTTATATAAAGTAGCTTTACTAATATCCATATATTTCGCAATTTCATCTATTTTCAATTGGCTAAAACTCGCCTTTCTAATAACGGGCTTGATTTTATTAATATAAGTATTTGCACATGCGACTTTTCTCATTTAAAAGAGCCTCCCCTTTTGTCCATACAAAATAGTATAGCAAATTCACGATTAATTATAAATGAAGTCACTATACTCAATACATCTTTTTAGTTTAAGGGTTCATTTACACTATAGAAAAAATGCCCGCTACCTTTATGAGTAGCGAGCACCTTTTCTATAATTTATTTACAGCCCTTTTTATAGCCTTACCCATTTCCACACTAGACTGCGGGTTTTGTCCTGTAATTAAATGTCCATCTACTACCACATGCGGCGTAAAATTGGGAGCTATATAAAACAAAGCTCCTTCTTCTTTCAACTTACTTTCTAACAAAAACGGAACGCGCTTTTCTAAATGTACAGCTTTTTCTTCATCGTTTGTATAACCCGTTATACGCTTACCGGCAACAAAAAACGAGCCATCCTTATTTTTCACACCGACTAAGGAGCTTACTCCGTGACAAACAGCCGCTACAATCCGGTTATTGTTATACATATTCTCAATCAAATTTGCTACATATGGATTACCTGGAAAATCTACAATCGCCCCGTGCCCACCACCAAATAAAACCGCATCATAGTCCGAAAAATGAACATTTGAAATCGGTCTCGTATTTTGCAATAAAGACGCAACGTGCTTGAATTCGCGAGGTATACCATTCGGAATAGACACTCTATCTATAGGTACTCTTCCGCCTTTTATCGACACAATATCAACATCAAACTTAGCCTTTTTAAATAAATGATAAGGAGCTGCAAGCTCTTCAAGCCACAAACCAGTCGGGTGTCCATTCATATCATGAGCACTTGTTGAAACTAACAGTATCCTTTTCAACATATCCCCTCCTTATTACCTATTTATGTATGGAGTGTTCTTATCATTCATATAGCAAGTGAAGCAAACAAAAAAATAGCCGACTCTTTGTATAAAAGTCGGCTGCTTTCTTATAGTTCGAGCTCTCCCATACGAAGAAGCTCCACAACTGCTTGTGAACGTCCTTTAACCCCTAGCTTTTGCATTGCGTTTGAGATGTGGTTGCGAACTGTCTTTTCACTTATAAAAAGTTCACCTGCAATTTCCTTCGTTGTTTTATCTTGAACCAGTAATTCAAATACTTCTCTTTCTCTCTTTGTGAGTAAAGGTTTAGATTGATACGCTTTTTCCTTCAACTGGTATAACCCTCCTTGCTTAAGCCAGAGCTGTGTATGTGTAAGTTGGGTGTTTATTTAGTCAAGATATTGTATGAACGAAATGTGCAGGTGGTGAATGAAAATGGGCTTTATTTCCTATGTTATTTTAGACTTTTATACAGTGCGTACACTCTTTTTATCCACTTACTTTCCAGCGCGCCATATTTGTTCTAGCAATATACTTACAACCGTACCTACAAATAAACCATTACCGAATATATATTGCATAACAGACGGCAAGGATTGGAGTGCTCCAGACGGTAAAAACATAACGCCACTTCCAAATAATACTGCCACTCCTAAAATCGTTACATTCCTTTCACTCATCGGCACTTGTTTTATATTATTAAATCCAATTCCAATTAATTGTACGAACGAAGCCATTAAAACAGCCGATGCGACAGCCGATGGTAAAGATGCTAAGTAACGAATAATACTTGGAAAAAGAGACATTACGACTAGTAACGCACATGCCATTAAGAACGATCGTATATATTTTTGTTTTGTTAAGCGTATAAATCCTGCCGTTGCTGGTAACGGAACGATACCTACAGTTGAAAATACGGAGGAAATGATATGCGAAATCCCTCCAACCCACGTACCATCCTTCAACTGTTTTTGTTCAATAGTTGCTTTATGAATGGTAGCTTGATTAATCGCTATAATAGCTGCCACTGTATTTGAAACTAAAATACATACCATAACGAAACTGGATACTGCCATACCAGTATTCCATTTTGGAAGTCCCCAAGCAAACATTTGTGGAAGTTGTACAAAATGAGTTACTTGAGATGGAACCGTCACTTTTCCTGCAATGAGAAAAATAATCCACCCGCTAATTAATCCTATTAAAACTGCATAACTTTTGATAAAACCTCTTCCAAAATTAGACAGTATAATAACGAACAAAAATATACTAAACGCAATTATCGCTGTAAATCCATCGATTTGAGAAATAGTAGCTGTAATTCCTAGCATTCCTTTTAAAAATACACCACTTAATTGTAAACATAATAAAAGTAAAAACGTCCCTGTCACAACTGGCGTAAATAAAAATAAAATACGTCCTATAAAACCAGTTACTCCTAATCCTATTAAAATAACACCGGAGATTATCATTCCTAACTCTAAAATTTGCAGTGTACTATGCAATTGATCTTGTCCGGCAGTTGCATAAGCAAGTACTGTAAATACACCAACCCAAGATCCAGCTGGTCCATCCGCAATTGGAAGTCTATGCCCAATCCATCCTTGTAAGAAAGAAGATATACCAACTACAAAAAACGTACGCTGCATTAAATAAAATATTTCTTCCGTCGTAAGATGAAATAATCCACCAACGACAATTGGTAGTGCGATTGAATTTGCTAATAGAAATATAAACCATTGCAAAGTTCCCATAATATAATTTTGGTTATGTTGATTGTCCAAAATGTCCATCCCTTCTAGCTTTCCTATAAAAAATATATTGTAAGAATAAAAAAGAAGAGTTCTATATTCACAATTAGAACCCTCCCCAAGGTATTTAAACGATTCTTCTACACAAGATTATTGAATTCCAGCTCATTTAAGCTTCCAACAACAATATTTCCTTTATACACGACTAAACTTTTTTCTGTTTGGCGTGCTACCGCTTCAGCAGTGCATGTCGCATTTGTCAAAACAAAGCTCGCTTCATCCCCTACATTCGGCCATACCCGCTTCCCTTCATTATTTAACGTTTCTTTTCCTCCCGTAATAAAGCGAATTGCTTTTCCTAAAGACCTTTCGTCACTCCATCCAAAACGCTCTGCTAATCGATTTGCCTTTTGAAGCATATCACCTGTTCCAAACGGTGACCAATGATCTGTAATACTATCATTTCCTAATGAAACTTTAACACCTTTTTTATCTAATAACGGAATTGGAATTACTTGTTTACCAATTGGTACTGTTGAAGTAATATCAATATTTACAGCTGCGAGTCTTTCTGCCACTTCTTCAGCCTCTTTATCAGTAACACCACCAAGTCCAAATGCATGACTAATTGTTACACGCCCTCGCCACCCTGCTTCTTCTGTTAAACTTGCCAATCTCTTCATCGTAAACGTTCCAAGATTATTCTCATCGTGTAAATGAATATCAACATCCGCATTAAATTCTACTGCGATATCCATAATTGTATGTAATGATTTTTCAATATCATTATCCACTGTAGCTGGATCTACTCCTCCGACTAGATGAGCACCCATACGCATCGCATCTTTCACGAGTTGCACAGAATTACTGCGCAATAATCCATGTTGCGGAAACGCAACAATTCTACTAGACACTCGATTTTTATATGTTTCTAATGCCGCTAACGTCGCCTCCAAATTACCAAGTCCAATAATCGGATCAACATTACAATGCGTTCTAATATTCGTTGCACCATTTCGCAGTAGTAACTCTAGCATATTTTCCGCTCTATCTTGAGCAGTTGCTAATTGCTTTAGTAAAATTTTTTCTTCTTCATTAAAACGTGTAAAAATACTTTCTGCTGGCTTACAAGCTTTCCAGGGGCCACTATAATATGTTTTATCAATGTGAATGTGCATCTCTTCGAAAGCTGGCAACATCAATAAGTGCTTAGCATCAAGCATTACTATATCTTCTTCTTGAACAACCCCTTCTATAATTTTTTTAATTCGTCCATCTTCAATGAGTAAACTACATAATTCTGTTTCTGTTCGCGAAATTCTCTCTTCTTCATATGTATACCTTGATTCAAGCATTACATTAGTCAACCAATATACTGTCATCCCTATTTCCCCACCCTTTATTAAAAATCACCTCATAACTACAAGTTTAATATCCACTGAAAATTAAGACAATTAATATGATCGTCTCTCAAAAAAAAATGTAATACAACCCCATAGTCTTCTCATAAATTTCCATATAGAATAAAAGTATGCAGTTTGATATAAAAAGGAGTTGATTGGAATATGTCAAAAAAGTTATGTAAATCCGAAACTGATAAAATGCTATTTGGTATATGTGGTGGTTTAGGAGAATATTTTGATATTAGCTCTACTCTTATTCGTATCATTTGGGTTATTGCTGTTTTATGTTTTGGGACAGGATTTTTAGTTTATTTCATTTGTTTATTACTTATGCCACGTTCGTACTAATGGTATCATTTCATATACTTAAGAAGAGCAAATCACCTATAGAATTCTATAGGTGATTTTTTCATGAAGAATATTTCATCGTTAAATGTAATACCGCCACTTCTTCTTCTTCATTTTTATAAACATGCTTCTTATTCGCTTCAAATTGGATGGAATCAAACTCATTTAATTCGTATACATCATTCTCCACTTGAATAGACACTTTCCCTTTCATTATCGTTACAAGCTCAATCGCACCTTCATGATGAGCTTCTGGTTCATATATACTATTTGATCGTAAACAAGCACGGTGCATTTCCATCCCTGTTTCTTTCGTATAACGGAACATCGTTTCTAAATGCCACGCTTGTCCTTCATCTACTGCAAATCCTTCTCCACAGCGCGCAACAGCTACAGGTTCTCCAACAACCATCAATCTGGATAAAGGAATTGATAACCCTTTCGTTATTTTCCAAATGACAGCTAGCGTCGGATTTGTTTCCCCTCTTTCAATTTTTCCTAATGTTAATTTACTTACTCCTGTTTTATGAGCTAATTCTTCTAAACTTAATTTCTGTTCATTTCGAATTTGTCTCAATAACTGTCCAACTTGTTGAATGACTTCTTTCGTTTGTATATCTTCATTTTCTTTCATATATAAAACCACCTTAAAGTATAAAATAGTTTACTTTTATTTAATTAAAGTATATCATACTATACATAATTATTTATTTTCGAAAGGAGTGCTATACTTTATGCGCGCAATTTTATTAGGTCTTTTATCATCTGCCTTTTTTTCTGCAACCTTTATTATTAATAGAGCAATGAATGTATCTGGAACGAGCTGGGCTTGGACAGCTTCCTTCCGTTTTTTATTTGCTCTTCCTATTTTATTCCTTATCGTTTTATTTCGCAAAAACTTTAGGGGATTATGGGAAGAATTAAAAAAACATCCATTAGCATGGATCGGATGGGGTTCCGTTGCAGGTATTGGTTTTTATTCTTTATTAAGTTTCGCAGCTGTCTTTTCTCCAGCTTGGCTCGTTGCTGGAACTTGGCAAGTTACGATTTTAGCTGGTTTACTACTATCACCACTATTTTTCGTGAAAATAGAAACAAAATCAGGTACGAAACTTGTACGTGGAAAAATTCCACTTCGTAGCTTATATGTTGCATTATTTATTTTACTTGGTGTAATTTGTATGCAAGCAACTGCAGCAGGCCATATTACAATGACTCAGTTCATTTCAGGTTTTTTACCTGTCGTATTAGCCGCTTTCTTATATCCGTTCGGTAACCGAAAAATGATGGAACTTGTTGGCGGACGCCTTGATACGTTCCAACGTGTATTAGGAATGGCTATTGGAAGTCTTCCTATAACAATTTTGCTTGGTGTATATGGATTTTCTACTACTGGCATTCCAACATCCAGCCAAATGCTTCAAGGGCTTTTATTAGCATTATGTTCCGGCGTTATTGCAACGATGACATTTTTCTTTGCTACTGACTTAGCAAAAGATAACCTCGCCTTACTCGGGGCAGTTGAAGCAACACAAGCTGGAACGATGGTATTTACCGTGCTTGGCGAAATCATTTTCTTAAATGGTTCATTCCCTGGAGGACTTTCCCTCATTGGAATGATTATTATTATGTTAGGAATGGTTGCAAATAGTATTTTAAACCGTTCTGTTCCAGTCGTTAAACAGAAAAAATCAGCATAAAAAAAGGGTATGGTTCTATAGAGATGAACCATACCCTTTTTTATTGTCCCCCTATTTCGCCTTATCAGAATAGTACTTCATTGGCTGTTTATACTAAAACTTATGTTATAATACGTTTCATGCGCATTAATAGGAGGTAAATTATGTTAAAAAAAGCAATCGCTGAATTTATTGGTACATTTGTACTTGTATTATTCGGAACTGGAGTAGCTGTCACTGGCGGCGGAATTGAAGGAATTGGAACATTAGGAATCGCTATGGCTTTCGGTCTATCTATTGTAGCTATGGCATATAGCATCGGAACAATTTCTGGATGTCACATTAACCCAGCAGTATCAATAGCTATGTTCATCAACAAACGAATGAACGCTATGGAACTTTGTTATTATGTATTAGCTCAAATTTTAGGTGGTTTATTAGGAACTGCAACGTTAGTAACAATTTTAAAATCTGCTAAAACACCTTTAGATAATTTAGGACAAAATGGTTTCGGAACTCTTGGTTTATCTGGAGCATTTTTAGTTGAGTTCATTTTAACTTTCGTATTCATTTTAGTTATCGTCGCTGTAACAGGTAAAAAAGGCAGTTCTTCTTTAGCGGGACTAGTAATTGGTTTCACATTAGTTTTAATTCACTTATTAGGAATTCCGTTAACTGGAACATCTGTTAACCCAGCTCGTAGTATCGCACCAGCTTTATTTGTTGGTGGAGAAGCACTTTCTCAACTATGGGTATTCATCGTAGCACCAATTCTTGGTGGTATCTTCGCAGCTATCGTAGGTAAATTCATTTTAAATACTGAAAAATAGAATTTTCAATATTTCTGAATAAAAAAAGGCGAGCCCTCATTATGAGGAAGCTCGCTTTTTTATTCTTTCATTTTAGACTTTAAATTTGTAACTAATTGATCTACCGTTACATTTGCAAGTACGTTTTCCATCGCTTCTTGCGCTTGCATTAAAATAATTTCTAATACTGATTGAATATTAGCTCCTACTGGACATTCAATGTTGGGATTTTCATGGAAGGAAAATAGCTGTCCTTCTTCTACAACTTCCACTGCTTTATATACATCAAGTAATGTAATTTCTTCTAAATCTCGAGCAAGTGTCGTACCACCTTTACCAGCTTGTACATCAACAAGTCCTGCTCTCTTCAACATTCCTGTAATGCGACGAATCACAACTGGATTTGTATTCACACTACCGGCAATCCATTCAGAGGTACAGCGAGAGTTTCGATCTATCGCAAGTAATGTCAGCATATGAACACCTACTGTAAAACGACTACTAATCCCCATCTGCACACCCTCCTTTTTATTCATTCTATTAAAAGACAACTCTTATTATTATATACTATTTTTAATTTATACATAAAGAAAAAGCATGATTTCAATAGGAAATCATGCTTTTCTCTCATTATTGACGCTTTATAAATTTCGCTAAATCTTTAAATTTAACTTTATCTGAGTAATTCATTACGCCGTTTACGTAAATGCGGCTTGTAACAGCATTTAATACCGCAATTGTCGCCAATAAGACCGCTAATGTTATCGTAATTTCTAGCATACCTGCTTCACCAGCTACAATACGTGAGAAGGTAACCATCGGTGTAAAAAATGGAACGTAAGAACTTACAACAACGATAGTACTATTCGGATCACTTAATGATTTAATACTAATGAAGAATGCAGCCATAATTAAAATCATTACCGGGAAAGATACAGCTTGTAAATCCTCCGTCTTAGACACGACAGCTCCAGCAGCAGCATACATCATCGCATATAGTAAATATCCCGTAATGAAATAAACAAGAAACATGCTGATAACCTTTGCATCTAATTTCGTAAAGTCAATTGGAATACCAAATAGTGAGGCACTTTCTAAATCAACCCAACCCAACAAATATGGAATAAGATAACCACACGCCAATATGACAAGTTGCAATAACGCCGTTGAAACAACCGCTAAAATTTTCGCATACATCATTGTAAGAGGCTTCACTTTCGGAAGCATTACTTCCATTACACGTGACGCCTTTTCAGATGCAATATTCATTGCGATTGTATTTCCGAACGCTACAATAAACATATATAAAGCAAATGTAAAGAAATAGGCAATTCCGAAAGAAGATGTACGATCTTTTATCGCTTCTTGCTTTACTTGAATTTCTGTTTGTAATTGCTGTGCAATTTCTGGTGAAACATTATTTTTGGCAATCGTCACCATCGTATATTGTTGCTTTAAATATCCTGCCATAATTGCGGAAGTTGCTTGGCTTGGAAATCCATTATACATATATGTAATCGATGGAGCCCCACCCTTTTCCGTCACATGGAATAGACCATCTAAATCGCCATCTTCTACTTGCTTATGCAGTTTATCAAAATCATCCTTTGAACCCAGTGTTATTTTTGCTGATGGCAATAGCTTATTTAGCTCATCTTTTTGTACTTTATATGTGGAACTCTCTACTACAACTGCAATTTTATCTTTATCCTTATTTTTATCATCGCCTGAAGTAAAATGATTAAATGCAAAAATCCCAAACACAACTAAAAATAAAATCGCACTCGTAATTAATGATTTTTTAGATAAAAACGCTTCCCTAAAATAAAATGAAAATACGTGAGAAAATTTACGCATCGTTATTTCGCCCTCTCTACAAAGATTTCGTTTAACGTCGGCTCTAACATTTTAAATTGTCGTAAGCTAACACCTTGCTCTTGCAACTGTTGCAAAATCTCGAGAGCTTCCGCATCGCCTTGTACTTTCACATAAAGAAGGCCTTGTTGTTTTTCATACGATACATGTATAGCTTCTAATCCCTTTTCATTCTCTACTGTATCTTCAATCGTTAAATTACGGAAACCGTATTCTTTCTTAATATCACTTAGCTGTCCTTTTACGACTGCTTCACCTTTTTTCAAAATACATACATGTTGGCAAAAAGCCTCTACTTGTTCCATACGATGACTTGATAAAATAATCGTCTTTCCGCTCTGTACTTGTTCTTCAATAATACTAGCTAACATCCCGGCATTAACTGGATCAAGGCCACTGAATGGTTCATCTAAAATGAGAAGTTCCGGATTATGAAGAAGAGCAGCAATTAATTGGATTTTTTGCTGATTCCCTTTTGAAAGCTCTCCAGCCGTTTTAAATTTATATTCTGGTATCGCTAAACGCTCTAACCAGTGATCAATAGCGTGATCTACTTCTTTCTTCGACATCCCTTCTAATCTACCAAAATATCGCAGCTGGTCTATTACTCTACTTTTTGTATATAAACCTCTTTCTTCTGGTAAATACCCAATTGTTACGCCACTATTCCCAAATGCTTTTCCATCCCACGTAATCGAACCTTCATTAGGCGTTAATAATCCGAGAAGCATTTTGATTGTTGTTGTTTTCCCTGCACCATTTCGTCCAAGTAACCCTAGTACTTCACCTTTTGGTAACGAAATTTGTAAACCGTTAACAGCTTTTGATTCCCCAAATTGTTTCGTTAAGTTTTGAATTTGTAAACTCAAAGTTTAAAGCCTCCCTTTTAGTATCATTCGTACTCTCTTTCAAAGACTATGTTTATTCAAGACAAAATATAGCGCTACACTTCATCCTCTTATATGTAAACACCGTCATTAATCCATCATTTGTTCTATTTAGTTAAAATTGTAAATAATAAAGCGCTCTTTGTCAATTATAATTGTCATTTCGACAATTAAACTTGTCAAAACAACTGTTATTATTTTGCTCATCTTTCTAATATAGGACATACTACTATATATATATAAAAGACAATATGCAAATGTTCATATAAAAATATTATATTTTAATATATAATATAAAATGATTTTCTAACATCAAGGAGGATACATATGAAGATGAAGAGGGGCATTACCACTTTATTATCTGTAGCGGTTCTATCTACATCACTTGTAGCATGTTCAGGAACACCAGAGAAAACAGTGGCGAAAGAAGAGAAAGTAAAATTAACAGAACAACAATTAATGGCTGATTTATGGTATCAAACAGCCGGTGAAACGAAAGCACTTTACTACCAAGGGTACAACATTGGTCAATTAAAACTTGATGCAGTTCTTGCAAAAGGGACAGAGAAAAAACCTGCTATCGTACTTGATTTAGACGAAACTGTTTTAGATAACAGTCCTCATCAAGCAATGAGCGTAAAAACAGGCAAAGGTTATCCTTACAAATGGGATGATTGGATTAACAAAGCTGAGGCTGAAGCCCTTCCAGGCGCAATTGATTTCTTAAAATATACAGAGTCTAAAGGTGTAGATATTTACTATATCTCAAATCGTAAAACGAACCAACTAGATGCAACAATTAAAAATCTTGAGCGTGTAGGTGCTCCTCAAGCAACGAAAGAACATATATTACTACAAGATCCGAAAGAAAAAGGAAAAGAAAAACGCCGTGAACTCGTTTCTCAAACTCATGATATTGTCTTATTCTTCGGTGATAACTTATCTGATTTCACAGGTTTTGATGGAAAATCTGTAAAAGATCGTAACCAAACAGTAGAAGATTCAAAAGTACAATTTGGTGAGAAATTCATTATTTTCCCGAATCCAATGTATGGCGATTGGGAAGGCGCTTTATATGATTATGATTTCAAAAAATCAGATGCAGAAAAAGATAAAATCCGTCGCGACAACTTAAAATCATTTGAAGTAAAATAAAGAGGATGGCATTCGCCATCCTCTTTATTTTGCTTTCTCTGTTAAAGGCAAGATAAATACTTCCACACGTCTATTCTTTGCCTTTCCTTCTTGTGTATCGTTTGGAGCAATCGAACGGTATTCTCCGTAACCAATCGCACTAAATTTTTCTGGTTGTAATTCTTTATTTTGCAGTAATACTTGCATAAAATTAACTGCCCGCTGCGTACTTAATTCCCAATTCGACGCAAACTGTGCATTGGCAATAGGGACATTATCCGTATGACCGGATACTGTAATTTCACGAGGTGACGCTGAAACAAGTAAGCTAGACATTTCTTTTGCAATCCCTAAAGATTCTAATTTCACATCTGCTTTCCCCGAATCAAACAGTATATTTTCTAATATTGTCACCATTAATCCCTTTTCAGTTAATTTAGTTTGAAAAGAAGAGGATAATTGTTTTTCATTAATATATTGATCAATCTTTTTTTGTAATGCTTTCAATTCATCCATCTCTTTTTTTTCTTTAGCTCTAGCTTCTTCTTGTTTTTTTGCTTGTTCTGCCTCAAGGCTACTTGCCGATAATTCTTTTTCATCATTTGGCTTTTGATCACTTAAAAATTCTTTGTTACCTGTTCCCCCGGCTAATTCACTTCGAAAAGCAACTGCCATCTGTTTAAACTTCGCAGCATCTATACTACTCATTGCGAATAAAACGATAAACAATGCAAATAACAACGTTAACATATCAGAATATGGGATTAACCACGTTTCATCGATATGCTCATCATGTTTTTTCTTTTTGCCTCTTCTATTTTTCTTACTCCGCATTTTTTTCTGCTCCTTTTTCTAGCTTTTTACGCTCAGTTGCAGAAAGTGCACCTAAAATGCGGTTCTTCATAATAAACGGATATGTACCTTCTTGTAACATTAATAAACAATCAATGATTAAACGTTTTTTCTCAATTTCAGCTGAAGATTTTTGCTTTAACTTATTTGCAAATGGATGCCATAATACATACCCTGAAAAAATACCAAAAATCGTTGCAATAAATGCACCCGAAATAGCATGACCTAACTTTTCAATATCAGTTAAGTTACCAAGCGCAGCTACAAGACCGATAACAGCACCTAAAACTCCTAATGTCGGTGCATACGTACCAGCTTGTGAAAAAATAGCAGCTCCCTTTGCATGTCTTTCTTCAATTGCCTCTAATTCAGATTCCAAAATTTGCTCTAAATCTTCTGCGGATACGCCATCAATCACAAATTTCATACCGCGCAAAAGAAATTCATCTTGAATTTTGTCTAATTGTTGCTCTAAAGACAAAATACCGTATTTTCTACTTTCAGATGTCCAATGAACAAATAATTCTAGCAACTGTTCATAACTTAAATCCTTTTTATTTGAACCAAAAAGAACTTTAAATAGTTTTGGAACCCTTTTTAGTTGATTCATCGGAAATGCAATACATACTGCAGCAAATGTACCGATAAAAATAATTAATGCTGCGGCAGGATTTAATAAGGCTGTTACGTCAGCGCCCTTGACGACCATCCCTACTACCACTGCTAAAAATCCTAAAATAAGTCCAATAATTGTTGCAAAATCCATTCCCATTCACTCCTAGTCTATACAAGAAGTTCTTTATTCTCGATAATCGCTACATCTTCTTATGTATATATATTACATAAAAAATGCAATTCATGAAAGATAAGAAATGAATTATATAAAAAAATACTACAAATTCACACATTTTCTGACATTTTCTTTGCATTTCTATTACGTTATGACTCTTATATTTCTTTTCCAACAAACTAGACTTATAATAAAAAAAGATACATATTTTATTAAGAAGGGACTGTGATTACAAGGCATTATGAAAAAGATAATAATTATTTCTGCCACTACTATTGTAATCGGTATCACATCTTTCGCTTACTTTGGTTCTAAATCACCACTACATAATGAAGCGAAAGCTGTCGAAAGTCAAAAACATAATAACCACCCAAAAGAAGAGATTCCTGCTTTTCCAAAAGCTGATCATAATGCAAAGCAAATAGACAATGACTTTTCAGTTGTAACAAATCCAAAATCTAATCTTGTCTTAATTAATAAACATCGAAAACTACCAGATGGATACACTCCTGAAGACTTAACAAGACCAAACGTACCATTCACTAGTCCAAAAGATAAAGAAAAAACGCTACTACGCAAAGATGCTGCAGAAGCACTTGAAAACATGTTCAAAGCTGCAAAAAAAGAAGGGATTGATCTTACAGCTGTGTCTGGTTATCGTTCATACAAACGTCAAAAATCGTTGCATGATACATACGTTAGACGTCAAGGAAAAGCTGAAGCTAATTCAGTAAGCGCAATTCCTGGTACAAGTGAACACCAAACGGGTTTAGCAATGGATATTAGTTCAAAAACAGCTAAATTTCAATTAGAGCCTATCTTCGGAGAGACAGCAGAAGGAAACTGGGTCGCGGAACACGCTCATAAATTCGGCTTTGTCATTCGTTACTTAGAAGATAAAACAGATACAACAGAATATGCATATGAACCATGGCACTTACGCTACGTTGGTAATCCATACGCTACATACCTATATAAACATCACTTAACATTAGAAGAAGCAATGGAAGACAAAAAATAAGAGAGCAAATTGCTCTCTTATTTTTCTTTCACTCTATCATTGTAGTAATTTCTTCTTCCATTCTTCAGGCCACGGTTCGCCTCTTCCTGTTTTTTTCGACGCTTGAACCATCATTCCACGACCTACTAAACAAACCTCTCCTTCTGCATTCTTCACCATATAATGTAAATCCAAAGAAGAATTCCCAACCGATCCTGCCTTTACATACACCTTCAACTGTTCATCATAATATATTTGCTTAATAAAATTACATTGTAAATCCGCAACAACGATCATCGTGTCTGATGATGTATGTGTCCACTCTTGCATAAATCCAAGTTCTTTAAACAACGCGATACGAGCTTCTTCAAAATAAGTAAAAGCAACGACATTATTTACATGTCCAAACATATCTACTTCACCAAAACGAACCTTTACAGGATTGTAAAATAAAAAACCACTTTCCCATTTCTCGAAGTCTTCAATATAAGAAATTCTCTTCAACGTTATCTCCTCTTCCTCTCAAAAAAACAGAATAAACTGAAAAATACAGTTATAAATATTGCCCCTTCAAGATGAAGAGGCAATATTTATTAATAGTTATTATCGCTACCAAAGAAATCTTTGAACGATTGAATTGTTGTATCACGGTTTAATGCCGCAATTGAAGTTGTTAAAGGAATACCCTTCGGACATGATTGCACACAGTTTTGAGAGTTACCACAGTTCGCTAGTCCTCCATCTCCCATAATTGCACGTAAGCGATCTGCTTTATGCATTTCACCCGTTGGATGTGAGTTGAATAAGCGAGCTTGTGATAACGGCGCTGGTCCAATAAAGTCAGACTTACTGTTTACGTTTGGACATGATTCTAAGCAAACACCACATGTCATACATTTTGAAAGCTCATAAGCCCATTGACGCTTTTTCTCAGGCATTCTTGGTCCTGGACCTAGGTCATACGTACCATCAATTGGAATCCAAGCTTTAACGCGTTTTAGAGCATTAAACATGCGACTGCGGTCAACTTGTAAATCACGTACAACTGGGAATGTCTTCATCGGCTTTAAGCGAATTGGCTGTTCTAATTGATCAATAAGAGCCGTACATGATTGACGTGGCTTTCCGTTAATAACCATTGAACATGCTCCGCATACTTCCTCTAAGCAGTTCATATCCCATGCAATCGGAGTTGTTTGATTCCCTTTTGAATCAACAGGATTACGACGAATTTCCATAAGCGCCGAAATAATATTCATATTCGGACGATATGGAATTTCAAACTCTTGGTCAAACGCTTGTGCATCTGGTCCATCTTGTCTCGTAATGATGAGGCGGATTGTTTTCTCAGACATGTTGTTTATCCCCCTTCTCTTCACCCTTAGCAGCTACATCATGTTTTGAAGAATAATCACGTTTACGTGGTTTAATTAATGAAACATCAACGTCTTCGTAATGGAATGCTGGTGCATTTCCTTCTCCTTCAAATTTTGCCATCGTAGTTTTTAAGAAGTTTGCATCATCACGATTTGGGAATTCAGGTTTGTAATGCGCCCCGCGGCTCTCATTACGGTTATATGCGCCAATTGTAATAACACGTGCTAACTCAAACATATTTGCAAGTTGACGTGTAAATGAAGCACCTTGGTTACTCCATCTCGCTGTATCGTTAATGTTAATACGTTTGTAACGAGCCATTAACTCTTCAATTTTCGCATCTGTTTCTAATAACTTTTTATTTTCACGAACTACTGTAACGTTATCTGTCATCCATTCTCCAAGCTCTTTATGAAGAACATATGCATTTTCATTACCATCCATCGTTAAAATATTGTTAAATTTCTCTGTTTCGATTAATTCATTTTGCTCATATACAGTAGACGAAACAGCATCTGATGATTTAGAAAGACCTTTCATATATTCAATTGCGTTTGGTCCTGCTACCATACCACCATAAATTGCTGATAATAGTGAGTTTGCACCAAGGCGGTTACCACCGTGCATAGAATAATCACACTCACCTGCTGCAAATAAACCTGGAATACTCGTCATTTGCTTATAGTCAACCCATAGTCCGCCCATTGAATAGTGAACAGCTGGGAAGATTTTCATTGGTAGTTTACGAGGATCATCACCTGTAAATTTCTCATAGATTTCAATGATTCCACCAAGTTTAATATCTAGTTCTTTCGGATCTTTATGAGAAAGATCTAAGTACACCATGTTTTCACCGTTAATACCTAGTTTTTGCTCTACGCAAACATCAAAGATTTCACGCGTTGCGATATCACGAGGTACAAGGTTTCCGTAAGCCGGATATTTTTCTTCTAAGAAGTACCATGGCTTACCATCTTTATATGTCCAAACACGTCCACCTTCACCACGTGCAGATTCACTCATAAGACGTAATTTATCGTCTCCTGGAATTGCCGTTGGGTGAATTTGAATGAACTCACCATTTGCATAATATGCGCCTTGCTGATATACAGCAGACGCTGCTGTACCTGTATTAATAATGGAGTTTGTTGATTTTCCGAAAATGATACCAGGGCCCCCTGTTGCCATAATCACGGCATCAGCTCCGAAACTTTTAATCTCCATAGTTTGTAAGTCTTGTGCAACGATTCCTCGGCACACACCTTCATCATCAACAACAGCTCGTAAGAAATCCCAACCTTCATATTTCGTTACAAGTCCTGCTACTTCATGACGACGTACTTGCTCATCTAATGCGTAAAGTAATTGCTGTCCAGTTGTTGCACCAGCGAATGCTGTACGGTGATGTTGTGTTCCACCAAATCGACGGAAATCAAGAAGTCCTTCTTCCGTACGGTTGAACATAACACCCATACGGTCCATTAAATGAATGATACCAGGTGCTGCTTCACACATTGCTTTAACTGGTGGTTGGTTCGCTAAGAAGTCCCCACCATAAATTGTATCGTCAAAGTGGATCCATGGAGAATCCCCTTCACCTTTCGTATTTACGGCACCGTTAATTCCGCCCTGAGCACATACAGAATGTGAACGTTTTACTGGTACTAAAGAAAACAGTTCAACATTCACTCCTGCTTCTGCCGCTTTAATCGTTGCCATTAAGCCAGCCAAGCCACCGCCGACTACTATAAGTTTCCCTTTCATGCTCTCCCACTCCTTACTGATTTGCTAGCTGTGGATCGATGAACGCTAATAATGCACTCACACCTACATAAGATAGACCTAAGAAAATAGCTAATGTTACATAAGTAGAGATTCTTTGTGAACGTGGAGATACTGTAATTCCCCAGCTGATGCAGAATGTCCATAGTCCATTTGCAAAGTGGAAAATTGTTGAAACAACACCAACTAAGTAGAATGCAAACATAGCTGGATTGTTTAAAATATCTGCCATCATATCATAGTTTACCTCTTTACCTAACATTGCTTGAATACGAGTTTCCCAGACGTGCCAAGAAATGAAAATCAGCGTAACGATACCTGAAATTCTTTGGAAGACGAACATCCAGTTACGGAAATAACCGTAAGAAACCGCATTGTTCTTAGCTGTAAATGCAATATATAAGCCATATATAGCATGGTACAGTATCGGTAAAAAGATGATGAAAATTTCTAGCGCATACCGGAATGGAAGGAGCTCCATAAAGCCTGCAGCTTTGTTAAAAGCCTCTGCTCCTCTTGTTGCAAAGTTGTTTACAATTAGATGTTGCGTCAAAAAGACACCAACCGGGATGACCCCCATTAATGAGTGCCACTTACGAAACGTATACTCGCGGCCTTTCATGTCCCCATTACCCCCTTGAATGTTTGACTGCTGTTTTCAGATTAATTTATAACAATAATGTTTTTTCACTATTGGCATAAGAAAAACTGAAAAAATTATTCGAAATATTTCAGCATAATTTGATAACAAGTTCATTTTACCCCTATTTTTGTCGAAGCGTCAAGAAAACGTATACATAATTTGCATATAATTTGCCAATTCTTTTTTTCTTCTCAGATATTGAGATTTCCCTAAAGAAAAATCTGTTTTTATAAATGAAAAATGTTATATAATAATCCCTATAGAAAGAGGGGAATATTGTGAGTAAAAATACAATCGATATAACATCTTTAGAAGATGTTTCATTGAACGCCTTCGCTTATGAATTGCTACGTGAAGAATTACTACCTGATTTAATCGGCAACGATTTAGATGGTATTTTATACTGGTCTGGTAGAAACCTTGCAAGAAAATATCCGCTAGAAACAATTGAAGAAGTCATTCAGTTCTTTGAAAAGGCTGGCTGGGGCACTTTAAGCATTATTGAACATAAGCGTCGTGAAATGCAGTTCCAACTTAAAGGCACACTCATTGCAGAACGTCAAAAACAAAAAAGGCATTCTTCTTATCAACTAGAAGCTGGATTCATCGCTGAACAAATTCAAAAGCAACGGAACGTCGTTGCAGAGTCATATGAAGAAAAGAAAAAACGTTCTGACTCTATTACATTTCTTGTGAAATGGGATATAAAAGATCTCATTGAAGTGTAAGCATTACCTACAGTCAACTAGACATATCAGTTTAGTTGACTTTTTTGTATTTTCATTCACGTCAATTTATTTTAAATCTTCAGAAATTATAACAAAAAATAGAAGACATTGTAAACTACAACGTCTTCTTATCTGTTAAATACGTATAAATCGTCTCTGCAACATTTTTTGGCATACCTGCTTCGACAAATTCTGCTACAGAAGCTTCTTTCATCTTCTTTAATGAACCAAAATGTTTTAACAATACCTTTTTCCGTTTATCACCGATTCCTGGAATGTCATCCAATGCTGATTGAATGACAGATTTCCCGTGTAATTGACGATGGAATGTAATCGCAAATCGATGCACCTCGTCTTGAATACGCTGCAATAAATAAAATTCTTGGCTATTTCTCTCAAGCACCACAGGTTCCGGGGGATCTCCAATAATTAAATGGGAGGTTTTATGTTTGTCATCTTTTACAAGACCTGCCATCGGAATATATAATCCGAGCTCATCCTCTAAAATATCACTTGCAGCCGCCAAGTGGCCTTTTCCGCCATCAATAATAATCAAATCCGGTAAAGGTAAATTTTCTTTAAGCGCCCTTGTATAACGGCGTCTCACAACTTCCCTCATAGACTCATAATCATCTGGCCCTTGAACCGTTTTAATTTTATATTTCCTATATTCTTTCTTCGCTGGTTTCCCATCGATAAAAGCAATCATTGCAGAAACGGGATTTGTTCCTTGAATATTTGAGTTATCAAACGCTTCAATACGATACGGTGTTTCAATTCCAAGCTGCTTCCCTAAATGATCTACCGCTTTAATCGTTCGTTCTTCATCACGTTCGATTAAGTAAAACTTCTCTTCAAGAGCAATTTTTGCGTTTTTATTTGCTAATTCTACAAGGTCTTTTTTCTTACCACGTTTCGGCTGTGTCGCTTCCACTTCTAAAAAGCGCTCTACTAATTCCGAGTCTATACTTCCTGGAACGACAATTTCCTTCGGCTTAAAATGACTACTGTTTTCATAAAATTGGCCGATAAACGTTAAAAAGCCCTCTTCTGGTTCATCGTAAATCGGAAACATAGAAACATCACGTTCAATTAGCTTGCCTTTTCGAACGAAGAAAACTTGAACACACATCCATCCTTTATCCACTGCATATCCAAACACATCGCGATCCACTAAGTCACTCATAATCATCTTTTGTTTTTCCATAATCGCATCAATATGAGCAATTTGATCACGCAACTCTTTTGCACGTTCAAACTCTAGTTTCTCTGAGGCCTCATACATTTTTATTTCTAATTCTGAACGAACTTCTTTATGCCCACCATTTAAAAACTTAATAATTTCATCTACAATTTCTTTATTTTGTTCTTCCGTCACTTCTTTCACACAAGGCGCTAGACATTGATCCATATGATAATACAAACAAACTTTATCTGGCATATTCGTGCATTTCCGAAGTGGATACATACGATCTAGCAGTTTTTTCGTTTCATGAGCAGATTGTGCATTTGGATAAGGACCAAAATACTTTCCTTTATCCTTTTTTACATTTCGAGTAATGAGTAAGCGCGGTTGTTTCTCCGCTGTAATTTTAATAAAAGGATATGTTTTATCATCTTTTAATTGAATATTATATTTCGGATCATATTTTTTAATTAGATTTAACTCTAAAATAAGTGCTTCTAAATTCGAAGAGGTTACAATATATTCAAAATCAACAATTTCTCCTACAAGCCGCAGTGTTTTCCCATCATGTGAACCAGTAAAGTACGAGCGCACACGATTTTTAAGCACTTTTGCCTTTCCGACATATATAACCGTTCCTTGCTTATCTTTCATTAAATAACAACCAGGTTGATCTGGTAAAATAGCCAACTTTTCTTTCAAATGTTCGTGCACTCGTCTCCCTCCATTTCTACATGCTTAGCATTTTTATTTTCACTTGAAAACATACTATGCCAAAACACCCAACATACGTTCCTTTATTGTAACGGAAAGGATCTAAAAAAGAAAATAAAAAAAGCTACCATTTGGTAGCTTTTTTTATTTTAGAAGTGTTTAGAAACTAATTCTACTAACGCTTCTTTCGGTTTGTAACCTAACGCTTGATCAACTACTTTACCGTCTTTTAATACGAAAAGAGCTGGAATACTCATTACTTCGAATTGACGAGCAGTTTCTTGGTTTTCATCAACATCTACTTTTACTACTTTTACTTTTTCGCCTAATTCTGCATCGATTTCCTCTAATACAGGAGCGATCATTTTACAAGGTCCACACCAAGGTGCCCAGAAATCTAATAATACAACACCTTCGCTAGTTTCAGCTGCGAAGCTTTGGTCATTTGCGTTTACAATTGCCATTTTATTTCCTCCTTCAAGTATATTCTACCAAGAGTATATCATTAACTTATATACGTGGCGAATAATATGTATCGTTATGTATTGTAACAAAAAAATGTTCCTTTATACTATATAAAAATACGGATTAAATACTAAAAAGATGAGAGACAGGGGATCTCTCACCTTTTTCTATATATAGGGGTACTTCACTTGGAACTCAAGGGTACTTAAATCATGAATGTACTTTTAACTTTTTAAACTCTTCTGTTAAAAGAGGTACAACTTCGAACAAGTCACCGACAATACCGTAGTCAGCTACTTTGAAGATACTTGCTTCTGGATCTTTATTAATCGCAACGATTATTTTTGAGTTAGACATACCTGCTAAATGCTGAATCGCACCAGAAATACCACATGCAATGTATAAGTCTGGCGTAACAACTTTACCAGTTTGACCAATTTGTAATGAGTACTCACAGTATTCAGCGTCACAAGCACCACGAGATGCCCCAACAGCGCCGCCTAGTACGTCAGCTAACTCTTTTAATGGTTTAAATCCTTCTTCACTCTTCACACCGCGTCCGCCAGCGATAATAACTTTCGCTTCAGAAAGATCAACACCTTCTGCTGTTTTACGGACAACATCCTGAATGATTGTACGTAAATCTTTCACATCAACTGTAATAGAAGATACGTCACCGCTGCGAGACTCATCTTTTTCCAGAGTTGCAATGTTATTTGGACGCACTGTCGCAAATAAGATGCCGTCTGTTACAATCTTCTTCTCGAATGCTTTACCAGAGTAAATCGGACGAGTGAAGATAACATTTCCACCTTCAACCTCTAAAGCAGTTACGTCAGAAACTAAACCAGCTTCAAGCTTCGCTGCTAATTTTGGTGATAAATCTTTACCAAGTGCTGTATGTCCAAAGACAATACCTTCTGGATTTTCTTCAGCATGTACAGCTAAAAACGCTTGTGCATAACCATCAGATGTATATGATTTTAATTTATCATTTTCAACTGTCACAACGCGATCTGCACCGTAATGAATCAATTCATTTGCAAAAGAGGCAACGCTTTCTCCAACTAGAAGACCTACTACTTCACCGCCTTCTGCAATTGTTTTTGCTGCTGCTACCGCTTCAAACGAAACGTTACGTAGCGATCCATCACGAACTTCACCCATTACTAATACTTTACGAGCCATAGATTTTCCCTCCTGCATATATAATTTCGTATTTTATTAGATTACTTTCGCTTCTGTATGGAGCAACGATACAAGTTCTTTTACTTGATCTTGCAGCTCGCCTTGTAACACTTTTCCTGCATCTTTCTTAGGAGGCAAATAGATTTCAATTGTTTTTGTCTTTGCTTCCACATCATCTTCTTCTAAATCTAAATCATCTAATTCTAATTCTTCTAGTGGCTTTTTCTTCGCTTTCATAATACCTGGAAGCGATGGATAACGAGGTTCATTTAAACCTTGCTGTGCTGTTACTAACACTGGTAATGAAGTTGCAATCACTTCTGTATCACCTTCAACATCACGCTCAATCTTCACATTTGTACCGTCAATTTCAAGTTTTGTAATTGTCGTTACATACGGAATATTTAACGCTTCAGCTACGCGTGGACCTACTTGTCCAGATGCACCATCAATTGCAACGTTTCCACCTAAAATTAGATCTGCATCTTTATCTTTTAAATATTCAGCAAGCACTTTTGCTGTCGTGAACTGGTCACCATTTTCTACATCATCTTCAATATTAATTAATACCGCTTTATCACAGCCCATCGCTAATGCAGTACGAAGTTCTTTCTCACTATCTTCGCCACCGACTGTTACAACTGTAACTTCTCCACCTTGTGCGTCTCTTACTTGAATTGCTTCTTCAATTGCATATTCATCGTAAGGGTTGATGATGAATTCCGCTTCGCCATCGTAAATTGCACCGTTTTTAATTACGATTTTTTCTTCTGTATCAAATGTTCGTTTCATGAGTACGTAGATGTTCATTCCATTTACCCCCTTGTTTTTCAGAAAGATTCTATCAATTTTAATTTTCTGTTAATTTATATTAAAAAAACAATTGAACTACCTGCCACTAAATGAAGGTTTACGCTTTTCTAAAAATGCAGCTACACCTTCTCTTCCATCTTCACTCGTAAATACTTCACCAAAAATTTGTGATTCACGTTGTACACCTTCATAGTAATGAGACGATTTGGTCGTTTGCAATAACTCTAGTACAGCACGAGTTGTTGCTGGACTTTTTCCAGCAATTTGTTTTGCGACTTTAAGCGTATCATCTAAAAGTGATTCTTCAGAGAACAATCCGTTAACAAGTCCCCATTTCAATGCTTCTGCACCAGTAATTGGTGTACTTGTTAACATCATTTCACAAGCTTTTGCTTTCCCAACATAACGTGGTAAGCGCTGTGTACCTGCAAAGCCAGGAATTAATCCAAGTGTTAATTCAGGTAAACCAAGTTTTGCACTTTCAGTTGCAAAGCGCATGTGGCAAGACATAGCAAACTCAAGGCCGCCGCCCAGTGCCGCTCCATGAATTGCCGCAATAACTGGTTTTGAACATTTTTCAACACGCTCAAACGTAACTTGTCCAAGCTGTGCTAATTCTGTTGCTTGCTTCGCTTCAGTAACAGATGTAAATTCTTTAATATCTGCTCCTGCTGAGAAGAAACGTCCTTCACCGTGAATAACAACAACACGAATGTTATCATCCTTTTCCACTTGATCAATTAATTCAGTAACGTCATGCATAACTTGTGAAGACATCGCATTTGCTGGTGCATGATTTAACGTCGCCACCGCGATATGATCTTCAACTCTTACAGATAGGAATTTCAACATGATCCCTCCCATTATTGACGATAACCACAAGCTGCAATGAGTAGCCCATGTACCGTTTTTGAAAGTGCGACCAGATCATACTTATGATCGCTCATTACCCAATTGGTCACAACTTCATCTACTGTTCCAAAGATCATTTGTCTTGCCACGCGAACATTTAAATCTGCTTGAAATTCACCTTGTTTTATACCAGTCTCTAAAATCTCATCCATAACTTGTAAGTAGCCTTTTAATACTTCATTTATTTTAAGGCGCAAGTCTTGATTGGACTGCCTGAGCTCTAATTGCGTAACGATAGCAAGGGGATCATTTTGTGACAACAGCAAGAAGTGCGTTTCTACCAACATGAATAACTTCGATACAGCGCTTTCAATTCCTGCTGTTTTTTGACGAATTGTTTCGACAAAATCTCCCATCTTCTCTTGGAATAAGGATATTAATATATCTTCTTTATTTTTAAAATATAAATAAATCGTGCCATCAGCTACCCCAGCTTGCTTTGCGATTTTAGAAACTTGCGCTTGGTGGTACCCATTCTCCGCAATCACAATGACTGCCGCATCAATAATTTGATTGTATTTCGGTCTATTTTTCTTCACTTTACTGTCCCCTTCAAGAAGATGACTGAATGAATAGTCATTCATATTCTTATAATACTGACTATTTAGAAAAGTGTCAATCCTATTTTTTCAAAAAGAAAGGGCCTTAGCCCGTTTGCTCATCCTCATTCTTTCTCTTCTCTTCATCCATTAAAACACGGCGTAAAATTTTCCCTACTGTCGTTTTCGGCAATTCATCTCTAAACTCATATACTTTCGGCACTTTATAAGCCGCTAAATATTTACGTGCAAACTGATTTAATTCTTCCTCAGAGCACTCCGTACCTTCTTTTAACACAACAAATGCTTTAACTGTCTCTCCTCTGTACGGATCTGGAACTCCAATTGTCACTACTTCTTGCACTTTTTCATGCTCATATAATACTTCTTCAACTTCACGAGGATACACATTAAATCCACTCGCGACAATCATATCTTTCTTGCGATCTTTTACATAGAAGAATCCATCTTCATCCATGTATCCAACGTCACCTGTATGGAGCCAGCCATCTTGCAATACAGCCGCTGTTTCCTCTGGCTTATTCCAGTATCCTTTCATAATTTGAGGACCTTTCACTACAATTTCCCCTATTTCTCCTGGTGGTAATGCCTCACCAGTTTCAAGTGACATAATGATTGCCTCTGTATCTGGCCACGGAACTCCAATGCTACCCGGCACTCGCTTTTCCCATAAAAAATTACTATGTGTAACCGGAGATGATTCTGTTAAACCATATCCCTCTACTAGTTTACCACCTGTAACTTTTTCGAACTTTTCCTGTACTTCTACTGGCAGTGGTGCTGATCCACTAATACAAGCACGAATAGAAGAAATATCGTATTCTTTTAAAAGCGGGCTATTTAAAAGAGCGATATAAATAGTTGGAGCCCCTGGAAACAATGTCACTTTATGCTTCTTAATCGCTTCAAAAATCATTTTCATATCAAACTTTGGAATAAGGACCATTTTGTATCCTTGCATAATACTTAAATTCATAACAGCTGTCATACCATAAACATGGAAAAATGGAAGAACCCCAAGGACGACTTCTTCACCTTCGTTACAATTATATAACCAATGCACTCCCATCAAAGTGTTAGAAACGAGGTTTTTATGCGTTAACATAACTCCTTTTGGAAATCCGGTTGTTCCTCCTGTGTACTGTAAAAGAGCTAGATCATTTTCAGGATCACAAGGCACCTCAACATTCGTATTCACTTCTTTTTCTACTGAATTCCAAAGATGAATCGTTTCACTCTCTGATACTTTCACAACTAAATTCGACTGTTTTTTCTGCACAAATGGATACAATAGATTTTTAGGGAATGGTAAAAAGTCTGCAATACGAGTTACGATAATATGCTCAATTTTTGTAGCAGATTGAACATTCGTTACTCTTGGAAACACTAAATCGAGACAAAGAATTACTTTTGCTCCCGAGTCATGAAGCTGATATTCTAATTCCCTTTCTGTATACAGTGGATTGGTTTGTACTACGATACCTCCCGCAAGTAATGTACCGTAATAACCAATTACAGCTTGCGGACAATTCGGCAACATAATAGCAACTCGATCACCCTTTTCCACACCGAGCTTTTGAAGATAATTTGCAAACCTCTTCACCTTATCATGGAAGTCCGAAAACGTAATATCCTTCCCTAAAAAGTGAAGCGCTTTCTTTTCTGGGTAGCGAGAAGCCATCTGTTCTACATATCCATGAAGTGGCTGAATATCATAAGAAATCGTACTAGGAATTTCCTCTGGATAACTTTTCAACCATGTTTTTTCCACCTTCATTCCCCCTTCAAATACATAAAAAATAAAGTGAAACTTTAATCAGTGGGGATTTTTCAGCCCCACTGATTATTAGCCCACACCAATCGGGATTTTACGGGCAGTTAATCACCCAGCTAACTTCTTTACTTTCGCTGAATTTTGAGGCGGGATCTTACTGCCCGTTAATGCGGGATAAATGAATGTTCATTCATGATGGTTATTTTCATTATATTATAGTCACCATAGCGTTACAATCATAATATTCTGACTTTTTTATAACTATGCTTTACTTCATTAACTTCTTATTATATGTAGAAACTCTCCTAATCTTAAAAGAGTAAGAGAGTTTGTCATTAACTTAATCTTATAATCGTTAATACCGCTCCTGGGGTAGTTGTTGATAATGTCGCAACAGCTAACAAACCAAATAATTGCAAACTAATTGCACTCCCCGCCGCAAGGGTCGTAATAATTGTCGCACTAAATGATGTCGTTGCTAATGCAGGAGAATTAATAGTCCCAGCAAGCGGTGCCCCATTAATTGTAATTCGTGAACTAACTAATAATGAAGCGGTTATATTAATTGTATATGAAATATAATAGTTCCCTGCATTTGCAACCGTAAATACTGTGTTCCCCCCAGACACTGTAATACCTGGACCGATATTCTGATTGTTTGGAAGCGGGACATTTGTTCCACCTAGTAGTACCGATATTGCTGTTCCCGACGTATTATTTGCAAATGCGTATGTTGCCGTTATACTTGTGCCTGTTGGGCCTGTCGCTCCCGTTGCCCCTGTATCGCCTGTTGCTCCTGTTATCCCTGTCGCTCCCGTTGCCCCTGTGTCGCCTGTTACTCCTGTCGCCCCCGTTGGGCCTGTTGCTCCTGTTATTCCTGTCGCTCCCGTTGGACCTGTATCGCCTGTTACTCCCGTCGCTCCTGTTACTCCTGTCACTCCCGTTGGGCCTGTTGCTCCTGTTATTCCTGTCGCTCCCGTTGCCCCTGTGTCGCCTGTTACTCCTGTCGCTCCCGTTGAGCCTGTTGCTCCTGTTATTCCTGTCGCTCCCGTCGGACCGGTTGGACCAACCTTAGGAACTGTCCCATCGCAACTAAAACAGCATGAATCAACATGTACACCATTTTGATTATTACACCCACAATATCCATTTATGTTATTGCTCCATGAAGACATGTTGATCACTTCCTTTACATTCGATCTTTTTAGCGCAATCACCGAATCAAAAAACACCTATCTAAATAACAAAGAAATACTTAGCCTAGTGGGGGATAAAACACAGATTTCCTCCATACATTCTAGTAATTATTACATGCGATTCACTCTCCTTTTGCTTGTACTTTCGCCCCATCTCCACAGATTATTAACCATACACATTACGCTTTCGTACACAGACAAGTTCCCATTTAAACTTTCCACATTCGCCAATCTTTTTAGTAAAGAGGCTGATTCTTCATAAATAGCAACTATAATATATAAAAATCCGTATAACTTGTTATTTTTATTCAAAATTTTAAAAAAATATTGACACTTAAATTATCCTCATAGTATGATTTGGGTGTTGTAATTGATAACCATTTTCACTTATGGTGCTAGTTACAAAAAACACTTAATTTGGGGGCAGAAGATGAAGAAAATTCTCAGTATTTTCATAGTAGTTCTTCTATTCGCTGTTGGATGCGGACAGCAAAAAGAGGAGAAAAAGGAAACAAAAGCGGACAATAAAAATCAAGCTATAACAATTAAACACGCTGAAGGGGAAACAAAGTTAGATAAACCAGCGAAAAAAGTAGTTGTACTTGAGTGGGTATATTCAGAAGACTTATTAGCACTTGGTGTTCAGCCAGTAGGGATGGCAGACATTAAGAATTATAATAAATGGGTAAATACAAAAACAAAACCAAGTAAAGATGTTGTAGATGTAGGGACACGTCAACAACCAAACTTAGAAGAAATTAGCCGTTTAAAACCAGATTTAATTATCACAGCTTCATTCCGTAGTAAAGCAATTAAAAATGAATTAGAGCAAATTGCACCAACAGTTATGTTTGATCCATCAACAAGCAATAACGATCACTTTGCTGAAATGACAGAAACATTTAAACAAATTGCAAAAGCAGTTGGAAAAGAAGAAGAAGGTAAAAAAGTATTAGCTGATATGGATAAAGCCTTCGCTGATGCAAAAGCAAAAATTGAGAAAGCAGACTTAAAAGATAAAAACATCGCAATGGCACAAGCATTTACTGCTAAAAACGTACCAACATTCCGTATCTTAACTGACAATTCTTTAGCTTTACAAGTTACAAAAAAATTAGGTTTAACAAATACTTTTGAAGCAGGAAAATCTGAGCCAGATGGTTTCAAACAAACAACTGTAGAATCATTACAAAGTGTACAAGATTCAAACTTCATTTACATTGTAGCGGATGAAGATAACATTTTTGACACTCAACTAAAAGGCAACCCTGCTTGGGAAGAATTAAAGTTCAAAAAAGAAAACAAAATGTATAAATTAAAAGGCGACACTTGGATTTTCGGTGGTCCTGAGTCTGCAACATCTTTAGCAACACAAGTAGCAGATGTAATGACAGCGAAGAAGTGATTACACAATGAATAGCCTACAACATACACTTCGAGCAAGTCTTGTATTCGGAGGAGGAGCAGCTCTCTTGCTCCTCCTTTTCTTTATTCATATCGGACAAGGTCAAGCAAACATTTCCTATAGTATGATTATTGATGCTCTTATCTCACCGAACCAATCACTAGAGCATCAAACTTTAATTATGCTTCGATTACCTAGGGCCGTAATTGCCATTTTAGCTGGAGGTGCTCTTGCTGCATCTGGGGTCATTTTACAAACATTAACGAAAAATCCACTTGCTGAATCCAGTACAATGGGTATTCACTCTGGCGCATATTTCTTTCTAGTAGCGGCTACAATTTTTTTACCAAAAGGTCTGCAAATTAATTCACTTCTTTTCACATTTATCGGCGGTGCTATTACCGCTTTATTTGTATACCGTATTTCTGGTGGAAAAAAGGGAACCCCACTTAGAATGGCACTAGCTGGTATGGTCGTTACATTAATGCTTTCTGCCTTTACTGGAACGATGCAGCTTTTCTATGAAAATGAAACAGCTGGTTTATTTTTATGGGGAGCTGGATCTCTTATTCAAAATAACTGGGATGGCGTTCAATTTGCTTTTCCATTTATCATTATTTCTTTCCTAGTTTTACTATTTATGTCTCGTAAACTCAACATTCTCTTACTTGGTGATGATGTCGCTGTTTCTCTTGGTGAAAAAACAGCAGTAACACGTCTTATCGCCTTCATTGCTGCGATCTTTTTAACAGCAGTAATTGTAACTGTTGTTGGACCAATTGGATTTGTTGGCTTAGTTGCACCACATTTAATGCGTCTTATTGGCTACCGTCAACACTTTACTCTCCTTCTCTCTTCTTTCTTATGGGGAGCTGTACTATTACTTGGAGCTGATGTCGTTGGTAGACTAATAGATCCAACTGGGGCTGAACTTCCTGTCGGAGCAGTCACGGCAATGATTGGATCACCTTGGCTTATTTACTTAGTCTATCGAATGATGAAATCGAAACAATATATGAATGATAACGGAGCGAATGCAGCTGGAGCTAGTTCTCGCTATTACTCTTATAAAAAGGTAATCATTATCTCTATCACACTTTGCATTGTGACAATTACTCTTGGTGTTACAATCGGTAGTAACGCTTATATCGAAAGTATTACAAATGTTATATCAGGACAATTAACACAATTTGATAAAAATATGATGATGAACCTTCGTTTACCAAGAATGCTCGTTGCTGCTATTGCTGGCGCATGCCTTGCAATAAGTGGGCTTGTTTTCCAAGGTATATTACGAAACCCACTCGCCGATCCTTCTATTATTGGTATTTCATCGGGAGCTGGTGTTGGTGCTTTAACTATTATGTATGTCTTTCCCGCACTTCCTGGTTTCTTCCTACCAATTGGTGCATTTATCGGCGGACTACTTGCAGTTGGAATTGTTCTCTTCTTCTCATGGAAATCAGGATTTAGCCCAACAGCCCTTGCTTTAATAGGAATTGGTATTTCAGCTCTCGGTTCAGCGATTATTCAAATCTTTATCGTTAGAGCAAATTTGAACGTTGCTGCTGCTTTAACATGGCTATCAGGTAGCACGTATGCAAGAGGATGGAATCACTTAGAAAATATCATTCTATATCCATCGCTAATTCTTGTATTCATTATCTTTTTCTTAATAAAACAACTTGATGTTCTCGTACTTGGAGACGATTTAGCAACGGGACTCGGGCAACCAGTAAATAAAACGCGCCTTGCCCTCATTGTGTTAGCAACACTACTTGCATCTGTAAATATCGCAGCTGTCGGTACAATTGCCTTTCTAGGTCTTGTTGCGCCACACTTAGCACGAATCGTCGTTGGTATGAATCATCAAAGATTATTCGTTTGCTCCGCACTATTTGGAGCAATCCTTCTTTCCATTGCTGATTTACTCGGACGAACAATTGCATATCCGAAAGAAATTCCTTCTGGACTTGTCGTTGCTGTACTTGGAGCACCTTATTTCTTATGGTTGATGAGGAAGAGTGGGAAGAAGGTTAATTAAAAAGGAGGCTTCGTTTTAGAAGCCTCCTTTTTATATACTAAATAAAGTGAAACTTTAATTAGTGGGGGGTTTCTTCATCCCCGCTGATTATTAGCCCACACCAATCGGACTTTTATGAGCAGTGGATCTCCCACCTAACTTCTTTGCTCCAGCCGAATCTTGAGGTGGAAGTTTTACTGTCCGACGAATAGCCGGATAAATTACTCTGATCTCACTAATTTCACAGATTTAGTACTCCCCATAAACTCATGATGTACAGTTAATGTGTTCTCCTCAATTTTCAAATCAGCCTTATGCTTTATTTCCCCCACTAAAAATACAAGCTCTACAGAAATAATCCCTTGGTCCACACTTAATATTCGAAAGTCTCCTATAGTAGTCCCTTTCCCAAAAATATTATGTTCCATAAATTCTCCGCCTGTTTTCTCACTATTAATAGATTCTATTTCCAACCCAACTGGCCTGTCTGTACTTTCTGATGACATCCAAGACCCCTTTAACTTTCCAATATCAGCCTCTTTTTTCTTTTCATTTTTTAACTCTTCCTCTTTTTTCTTAACTTCTGCTTGTTGAGTTAGTAAGCCATCGATTTGCTTATTCAGCTCTTCGGCCCGTTGATTTTCCGAAATAAATTGTTGATTTTGGCCAGTATCGTTAACAATTTTATTTACTATCCCTTTAGCCTCTTCATACTTTTTATCACTCTTTAACTTCTCTGCCTTTTCCAATTGACCTATATATTGACCTTTTAACTCTTTATGCTCTATGAGCGAATCTTTTTGTTCTTTCGCTTGACTTTGAAGGATTGCGGAACCATCTTTCATCTTTTCTACTTCTTGAAACAAACCTATTGCTTGTTCTATATTTCCACTCGATTTCTCTTTTATCGAACTTATCATCTTAGTAGTTTGGTCTTTTAATACCTTTGCTTCTTTATCATCCTTTTTCTCTTCTAATGCTAGCTCAAATGATGCTACTGCCGTGTCATATTCTTTACTCGCTAACGCCAATTTCCCTTGATCCATTGCTTTTTTATAGGTTTCATTGCTACATCCTACCATTAAAAATAAAATTATGATTCCTAAAATCAATCTTTTCATAATATCTCCCTAAATTAATATAATTCTATATACACTCAATAGTATCATAAAATTTATATATAAAATTTTAAATACCATCATTAAAACATAAAGGGAACTTGTCATTTCTTCTCGAACTTAATCTATGAACATAAGTAGAGGGGGATAACAATAATGTACCAAACAATTGAAGGCTTTTTACAATCATGGACATACGAAGCAGAGTCTACTCAGAAAATGCTTGATTCATTAACCGATGCATCTTTATCACAGGAAATTGCACCTGAACATTGGACTTTAGGAAGAGTTGCTTGGCATATCGTGACGGCAATTCCTGTGATACTATCTGGCACAGGGCTAAAGTTTGAAGGAGAAACGACAGATTATCCTGTTCCAACTTCTGCAAAAACAATTGCAGATGAATACCGTAAAGTAAACGCGGCTTTTGTTGAAACACTTCAAAGTAAATGGACTGATAAAGACTTAGCTACTATTAATGACTTCTTTGGTCGCCCTATGCCGAATTCTATATTTTTAATGACACTCATTAATCATCAAAATCACCACCGCGGGCAAATGACGGTTTTAATGCGACAAGCCGGCTTAACAGTTCCTGGCGTATATGGTCCCGCAAAAGAAGAATGGGCTGCGGCTGGAATGGAAGCTCCTAAAATGTAACGACAAAAAAGACAAGATGTTTACATATCTTGTCTTTTTCTGTAACTTGTTTCATGTGAAACTTTATAATGCATCTTCACTCTCAATATTTTTAATCCCAAAATAAGCAATCACCATACCGATCGCTGCAAATGTGAATTGAAGAGGTAGAAAAGTCGCTATCGGAAATATTGGCTGGTTATTAATTGCGATTGACACAACAATAATAGATGAAACAATTGTAGTTGGCACTGAACGTTTACGCATTCCGAAATATAGCGGGATTAAACTTATTCCCGCAGTTGCAATGGCTAAAGGAACAAGATTTATTCCTTCTTGCACTAATTGATCTACTGTAAATGGATTAGGAAGAATTGAAAAATAGCTATCTATCCCAAAGAAAACTCCTACTATTAAAATGTTAGATACAATAACTGTTATAAATGTTAATGTCGCTGTAATGACCAACTTACTAATCATCATTTTTCTCCGATTAATAGGATAAGAAAACATAAGTATTATTGTTTTATTTTTATATTCACCAATTATTAACCTTGCGATTAACACACTACCAAAAACAATAAATGTTGCTCTTACTAATGTACTAGCCGTTAACAACATCATCTGCGGATCTCTTATTTCCGGATCACCTTCTACTTGAGCAACGATGCTCGTAAAGATCATTAATGCCAGTATAGTAATATTTGCAATAACTGCCCCTTTTACGTACCAGCCAAGCTTAAATTTTTTCAATTCTAGCTTCATAAGACGTAACATGATAGTCCTCCTTTCCCCTGAAACACCTTAACCCCCAAAACCACACTAGCAATTGTAATAAGTAAAATTGCAATTACTATTATCTTTTTCACCATTCATACCCCAGTTCGTTGTTGTTTTAAGCTTACTTCATGCCACATCAACCTTGTCGATTTTACGATAAGATAGATAACTAATGAAAATCCCTAATAAACAGAGCACAATTGGGATAGCTATAAAATCAAACATACTTACTTGACCGTTTCCAGCCCCAACGTTACCACTAATCAGCATACCAATTATTACTGCGGAAGTAATCGTTGTAGGTGTCGATTTCTTTCTCATTCCAAAAAATAAAGGAATTAAACTTATACCAGATATCATAAATGCACTTATAATAGTAGCTGGAACGATAGCTATTATTTCGCCTATCGTAGCAGGTGTTTCAATCAGTCCCATCATTGGACTCACAAAATAAACGAGCAAACTAATAATGAAAGTAGCGATAATCGTGCTCACAAAACAAAAACAAAAAACAATTGTTAATTTCGCCCTCATTAGCATTTTCCTTTGCAGCGGGTACATAAACGATAGTTGCATTGTTTTGTTCTTATACTCATCTATTACTAACCGTGATAAAATGACCGAACTAAAAATAATGAATGTTATCCTAATAAAAGTGTTTATTAAAACCATTTGTTGCGTGAAGTCAAAGAAGAGCACGTCTCCCTCGGCTTTAATTCCCAACGCCATAAGGCTTACTGCAGCGAAAATTGCTATAATACAAATTGCTACCCCTTTAAAGTAACTAGATAATTTATGTTTCTTCCATTCGAGCTTCATTAATCTAAGCATACAAACCACTCCTCCATTCTTTATATAACTGTCTTTATGCTGCTAACATTCTAATTCCAGCAGTAACGAAGCTTAACATTCCTATCACTAGTAGAATTAACAACCATTTCCGCTCTGGTTTTCTATAATATAAAATTCCACTTATTAGCATTACGATAAATCCACTTACCAGGTTCAGCCACAGTCCATTAAGCATGAATACCTTCTCCATCCATTACATTTAAGAAATATTCTTCTAAGGAACTATGTTTCTTATTAATACTTTCAATTTCCACATCGTTCATAATAAGTGCTTTTGAAATGGCCTGCTGAGACACTGACGTATCATACACACGAATCATGGTTCCACTCATTATTTTGTAGTTTTTTATACCAAGTTTATCTTCTAAAATATAAGCTGCACGTTTCACATCAGGAACAGTGATTTCAATGTACTCTGTTTGCTTTCCGTTAATACTCTTCATTGAAACTTCTTTTATTAGTTTTCCATTTTGAATCACACCAATTGTATCGGCCATTAATTCCATCTCACCTAAAATATGACTAGAAACTAATAATGTAATACCGTATTCTTTGCAGAGCATTTTAAATAAGTCTCGTAACTCTTTAATGCCAATTGGATCTAAACCGTTAATTGGTTCATCTAAAATGAGCAATTCTGGCTTTGTCACGATTGCCCTTGCAATACCGAGTCGTTGTTTCATTCCTAATGAAAAATCTTTTACTTTTTTATTATCTACCCCTTGTAGTTTCACTAAATGTAAAGCATGGTCAATTGCATTTTTATCGTAGTAGCCCATATATTCACAATGCAGGTCTAAGTTTTCTTTCGCCGTTAATTTATCATAAAAGATTGGGTATTCAATAATTGTCCCCATTCTTTTTAATACTTCATACGATGTATCTGTTAATTTCTCACCGAAAATTTCTATATCACCACTCGTCGGTTTTATTAAATTTGTAATCATTTTCATAATCGTTGTTTTACCAGCACCGTTTGGTCCTAAAAAACCATAAATTTCTCCTTTTTTCACATGCATGTTAACACCGGAAATAACTTCTTTCCCTTTAAACACTTTCGTTAACTGGTTTGTTTTTACTATATATGTCATGTTACTTTCCCCTTTCGCAATACTCTATATTTCTATAATAGACAACAGAAATCTCTTTTTTCTTACCCGTTCCTTACAAATTCCTTACGCTGAAAAAAAGCTTGTAGAATTTACTTCTCTACAAGCTAAAACAGCATCTTTTTTAATACAACTGTAAAAATTGTTTTTTCATAGGGCTTACTAGAAAGATGTATTTCTCCGTCCATCGCTTCCACAAGCCGTTTCGTAATCGTTAATCCTAGACCGCTTCCTTGGTACGATCTATTTCTTGAATCTTCAAGTGTGTACATTCGCTCAAACACTTTATCAATATGAGATTCATCAATTCCTTTTCCTTTATCCCATACGTCTATATACACACTCGTTTCATCATCTCTTAAAGTCATACCGAGTGTCTTTCCATCATCTCCATATGTAATTGCATTTGATATTAAATTATTCAATACTCTGCCTAATACTTCTACATTTCCAAGTGCGTATATATTTCTTTCTGGTATATCAATATGAACCTGAAAACCTTTCGTCGTCACTAAATCATAAAAAGATAAAATCTTCTCGCGGCAAACTTCATTCATATTTACTTTTGTCATTTCAATTGCTTTGTCACCAGATTCTAATTTTGCCAAATCAAAAAACTTATGAATTAGCTCCATCACTTCTAATGTTTTCGTATGCACTTTTTCAAGTAATATTTGTTGTTCTTCTTCACTTATCGTTTTATCCTTATTTAACATTTCTGTATATCCAAGAATAACTGTTAGTGGTGTTTTCAAGTCATGCGAAATATTTGAAAGCATTTTTCTCATCGAAATTTCTACTTTGGCATGATCTGCATTCGTTTTCTGTTTTGCATCTAATAATTGATTAATTGCCACTAATAATTTTTGCAATTCTAGATCATCTGTCATAACGAGTAACGTCTCGCCTGTTTTGTCATTTACAATACTTTCTAACTTTTCATATGTGTATCGTAAATTTTTACTACTATGTTTTCTCATTTTATATTGCATATAAATAACACATAACAATATAAAAATAATACCTATTAACAAATTGACCATATTACATCACTTCCAACTTATAGCCGATGCCCCATAACGTTTTAATATATTCTGGATTAGATGGATCACTTTCAATTTTCTCACGCAATCTTCTCATATGAACATTAATAACGTTATCATCACCGTAATACTCTTCATTCCAAACTAACGTATATATTTGCGCTTTTGTAAATACACGATTTTGATTTTTTACGAACAGTTTTAAAATCTCAAATTCTTTTAAAGTGAGCTTGAGAGGGTTCCCGTTTTTTTCTACAGTAAAATTAATTGGATCGATTGTTAAATCGCCAATCTGAATCATCTTTTCTGTTGTTTCTGTAGCCGAGTATTTCGTAGACCGCCGAATCCCTGCTTTTACACGTGCAGCCAATTCAATCATAGAAAATGGCTTACAAATGTAATCATCTGCTCCAAGTCCTAAGCCAACAGCTTTATCAACATCTGTATCTTTTGCCGACATCATTAAAATCGGAACAGCACTTTTTTCACGAATAATACGTACAACCTCTAATCCGTCTAACTTCGGCATCATTATATCAAGGATCACTAAATCAAAAGATGATTTAAAAAAGGTTTGCACCCCTGCTTCCCCGTCAGACGCCATCGTAACTTGAAAGCCTTCCTTTAATAAATATTTTTCCACCATCTCTTGAATTGAAATATCATCTTCAACTAATAAAATATGATGTGACATATGTCTATCCCCTTTTTTTACAAACATTAACATATCAATTGTATCGCAACGAATGAATGCTGGAAACAGTTATATGAATTTTCAAACCAACTTCCCTTCCTTCCTTAACAATGATATGATGAAATTCACTACGATTGTTCATAATTAACTTTATATAAAGGAGACTTATCATGTCAGAAAACAAAAAAGTAAGCTTAGCTGATTTAATGCGTGAACAACTTGCTAAGAAAAAGCAAGGAAATGGAAATGGTCAAAATGCAAAAAATCAAAACCAAGAAACGAAAAAATTACAAAACCAACAAACAAAGAAGACAAACAACCAACGTAGACGTACAGGTGTGTAAATGAACGGACAAAAACGTTCTAATATCGCACCCGGCCTTGAAGTTGATATTGTATTAAAACAAGATCAACGAACAGGCAAATTAACACGTGGCATTGTAAAAGATATTTTAACAAACTCCCCTTCCCATCCACATGGCATTAAAGTGCGATTGCAGGACGGGCAAGTCGGTAGAGTACAAAATATCGTTCAATAAGAATAGGAGCTCAAGTAAACTCGAGCTCCTTTTTCTTTATTAACCTTTAATTTTCTCGATGAAAACTACTTTTAAATAGTCTCCTTCTTTAAATTGATCAATGGTACGGAAATCTTCTGGTAAAGAATGTTCTTCTAATATTTTATATTTGCCATTCATTTCTTTAAAGGCTGTATCGATAAAGCCTTTAAACTTTTTCATATCGAATGCACTACAATTTGTAGAAGCAACGATAATACCGTTATTTTCTGTAATAGCAATTGTTTCTTTCAATAAATTTTTATAATCTTTTGCTGCACTAAATGTATATTTTTTTGATCGGGCGAAGCTTGGAGGATCAAGTACGACCATATCAAATTTCATCTTTTTCTTAGCTGCATATTTGAAGTAAAGAAATACATCTTCTACAATAATATCTTGTGCTTCATAATCAACTTCATTGACACTAAACTGCTCAATCGTTTTACTTAAACTACGATTTGCAAGGTCAACACTCGTCGTTTTACTCGCTCCGCCAAGCGCTGCAAATACAGAGAAAGCACCTGTATAAGAGAACATATTTAACACTGTTCTTCCCTTTGCATATTTATCACGAATTTGTTTTCGAACGTTACGTTGATCTAAAAATACACCAACCATTGCCCCGTCATTTAAATAAACAGCGAAGTTCACACCGTTCTCTTTTACGATAAGCGGGAACTCACCGCGCTCTCCTGCTACGAAATCATCACCCTCAATATATTTCCCTTTCGTATCAAAACGCTTCTTCTCATAAATGCCTTTAAAGTTTGCTACTTTTTGCAGAGCTGCTATAATCTCATCTCTGAAAGTATAAATCCCTTCACTATACCAACTTACTACGTAGTAGCCGTCATAATAATCGATAATTAGTCCGCCAAGACCATCACCTTCACCGTTTAGGGCGCGGAATGCTGTCGTATCACTTGATTTATAAAATTGTTTTCGTTTATGTAAGGCAGATTTGATTTTACTTTCAAAGAAAGATTGATTAATTTGTTCACTCTCTTTTCTCGTTAAAATCCAGCCGTATCCTTTATTTTGTTTTCCATAATAACCTTTTCCGACAAAGTTGTTCTTCTCATCTACTACTTTGATGATTGTCCCTTCTTCACGAACATCGTTTAAATTTTGAATTGCATCTTTTAAAATAAGTGGATATCCACTTTTAATTTCTTTTATAAATTTCGGTTTTATTTTTATAGTTACTTCTGATCGCATATAATAACTTCCTTTCCATTTGCATGCTTTCTCTATAGGAAGCATTTAAAAAACGAGCCTGAAAAAACAGCCTCGTTTCACTATACCATATTATTGCTTTGCTAGTACAACTCGCTCATTCTCGCACTTAACCGCCACATATTTACTACGTTTTGAAATGGAAATCTCACTGTCCAAAATAATAGAAAAAAATTATATATTTCACATTTACCATTGACAATGATAATGATTTTCATTATCATTTAATGTATATGAGTTCTTGAAAATATAGCTACATTTATAGGAGGAATAAACATGATTATTGTTACAAATACAGCTAAAATTACAAAGGGAAATGGACATAAATTAATTGAGCGTTTTAATAAAGTAGGTAAAGTTGAAACGATGCCAGGCTTTTTAGGTCTAGAAGTTCTTTTAACGCAAAATACAGTTGATTATGATGAGGTAACAATTAGCACTCGATGGAATGCAAAAGAAGATTTCCAAGGTTGGACAAAGAGCGCCGCATTTAAAGATGCTCACTCACATCAAGGTGGAATGCCAGAATATATTCTTGATAATAAAATTGCTTACTATGATGTAAAAGTTGTACGTATGCCAATGGCTGCAGCACAGTAAAAACAGTTCTTTTTTAAAGTATAGAATATGAGAAGCGTTATCTATCACTTCTCATATTCTATACTTTTTTCTTTAATTTCTTTTTACTAACTTTGCGTGTATAACTAGCCTTCCAGCCTCTGGATCAAGCGCATAGTCACAAGTAGAAAGTGTTACGATTTCATCATTAGCCGTCAATTCCGTATCCGTTTTGTACAGTGATTTTTCTTGAACTTCCTTTAAGAACGATGTATATACTGCATCATTTTCAAAATCCGTTTCAATGTAATAAAAGTCCGTTGTTGTCGTATATACTGAAAAAACTTCAACGTCGTATCCTTCAAATAATGTATCGTAATATAATTTACGATGGGACATGAAAAAGTCTTCATCCAACATTTTTTTTAAACTACCAAACATAGAACCGTCTTTCATACGATGGCCATATAAAATCGTATTTCGATTTTGAGATTTCACATCATTACGATGGTCCATAAAAATGCTTCCCGCTCTCATATCTTCACCTTTATAATTACGAAATAAATAGTAATCATTATCTTTTGCTTGAACGATTGGATAATTAATTTGTGTATCATCCATCGTAATCCATCCGACTATCTCTGGATTAATTTTCTGGAGATCCTGAAACTGTTTACGTACCTCTCCGTCTTCCGATTTTTCTTCCATTGGACTTCTTTTATAAATATGTTGTGCCTCAGCCATTACTTTACGATTTTCATAATAATCCATGAAAATCCCACCCAACTCATACATTGAATAGAAAAAGATTCCTAAAAACGCAATTGTAAGTATGCGTTGAAAAAAAGAATTCTTTTTCCGTCCGTTCTTGCTATTCAAATTATCACCTCAAAACGGATTATACTCAGCCTTTAGATTCCCATAGGTACCATATACAATCCAGTATCTTCATCCTGTTTTACAATGACATCTACACCATATATTGCTTTAACCATCTCTTCTGTTATTACATCATTAGGATTACCTTTCGTAATGATCTCTCCATCTTTCATAACGATAATATGGTCGCTATAACGAATGGCTTGATTAATATCATGTAATACCATTACAATCGTTAATCCATACACTTCATTTAACTCTTTCACTAATTCTAATATTTCTAGCTGATAGTAAATATCTAAATAGGTTGTCGGTTCATCTAAGAAAAGCATTGGTGTATTTTGAGCTAATGTCATTGCGATCCAAACTCGCTGCCTCTCTCCACCGGATAAAGCATAGATTGGCTTATCACGCTTACTTTGTAAATTCGTACATACTAGTGCACGCTCTATCGCTTCTCTATCTTCATCTGTTTGCGGAGAGAAAATATTTTTATATGGCATACGCCCAAAGCTTATTAGCTTTTCCACTGTAATATCTGCTGGAGCCTCATTTTGTTGGTGGACAACTGCTAGCTTTCTAGCAAACTCTTTCGGTTTATATTCACTAATCGCTTTCCCATCAAGTATTACTTCTCCACTGCTAGGAACGTGATTTCTAGACATGACACTAAGTAATGTTGATTTCCCGCATCCATTCGGGCCAATGATTGTTGTAATTTTCCCAATTTCTATTTCACTACTAACAGACTTTAAACGATTTGTTACGTTATCATATGAAAAGGTTACATTTTTAATTTCCATGAACTTTATCACTCTTTCTAAGCAAGAATATTAAGAATGGACCACCAATAACCGCCATAATTGTTGCTGCTGGAATTTCATTAGGTGGCACAATTAACCTTCCAATCGTATCCGCCGTCAAAATTAATGACGCCCCTGCAAGAGCAGAAAATGGAATTAATACTTTATGGTCTGAACCGACCAATTGTCTTGAAATATGCGGAACTAGCAATCCTACAAAAGCAATAACACCTGCAATCGCTGTTGATACTGCCGCTAAGAGTACTGCAATGGCAGAAATAATAAGACGAACTCTCGTCACGTGCAAGCCTAAGTTTTTCGCAGTCTTATCTTGTAGCGATAATAAGTTACACCAAGCTCCTACGAACAGAGCAAGAATAAGACCAATCGTTCCATAAGTCACCATTATTTCTACATCGCCCCACGTCTTCATTGTTATGTTAGAAGTCGTCGTTTGCTTAATACTTTTAATAAAATACCCACAAATCGTAACGAATGATTCATTTAATCCAGTAAACATCGCATTAATGGCAATACCAATTAAAATAATGCGAAGTGGGCTTAACCCTGACTTCCATGAAAACGAATAAACGAGATAACACGCAAGCGCACCACCTAAAAAGGCGAATACGGGGGTCCAGAAAAAGAATTGCGGGAACAAAGTAATAATAACGAGTGTCATAAAACTTGCTCCTGAAGATATACCGATTACCCCAGCATCAGCGAGTGGATTCTTCATAACAGCTTGAAAAAGCACCCCTGAAACAGCAAGAGCCGCTCCAGTGAACAGCGCAATAATAATACGAGGGAAACGTAAATCTTTAATGACTTCAACATCTTCATTTCCACCTATAAATATCCCTTGTACAAGTTCAACAATACCTACTTCTAAACTCCCTTTCATCGCTGACAATGATGTCATAACAATGAGCAATGCAGTAACAATGAGGAAACTCCAAGTTTTTTTATTCATTCTACTCTTCCTTTATATTAAAATGCATCACGGATACATCATTTTTTTCAATTCATCTAAAGCTTCAATTGCTGCTAAATTGCCTGTCGTTCCAAATAAACGCTCTTCTAAATCATAAACACGGTTATTTTTAACCGCAGCAAAGTGTTTCCAAATATCATTTGTTTTAAATTCTTTATCAAACATTTTTACAACCTCATCAGGCATACCATGAGCTGCTCGTAAAATAATATCTGGATCAGCTTTCTTTAAATACTCTGTATTAGAAGCTAAATATTCTACTTGTTCACCTTGCACAATATTTTTACCACCTAATTGTTTTACTAAATCTCCAATATAAGAATGCTCTGTTGCTACTAAATAACTTCCCGGCACACCTAATAAAATAAGCACTGTCGGTTCTTTCTTTCCTTTTACTTCCTTTTGAATGCTAGCAACCTTTTTATCTAACTTAGTTACTACTGCTTCAGCCTGTTTTTCACGTCCATATTTCTTACCTAAATCGCTAATAGAACTTTGCATATTTTTTAAACTCGTTAAATCTAAAAAGTTTGCTTTCATACCCACACCATCAAAAACTGGCTTTAATTCGTATTCAAGTGTTGTCACAGATAACACTTCTGAAGGCTTTAATGACTTTACCTTTTCCATATCTGGACTCATTGGATTCCCAACTTCAGGTAAACCTTTATATCGCTTCGGTAAAGTTTTAGAACTTGTTGGAACACCGACTAAATCTACTTCTAACGCATCCATAATTTCAGTAACAGCCACTGTTGTTGCAACAACGCGCTCTTTACTCTCTCTCTTTACCTGCTTTGCTGTTTCTTTTTTTGGTGACGAGCACCCGGCTATACTCATTAACAAAATGATAGCCATTAGTACACTTACGATTTTCTTCACTCTCAATCACCACTCCCTTCCATACAATATGAAACAAGTCTTGATGCACGCGAACATGCATCAAGACTCCAAAAATTACAATCTACCTGCTCTATATTTACGAACTAGTAAAGCAAGTGAACCTAGCAGTAACACCATATATAAACCAAGTTGTGCTGTATCTGCAGTTTTTGAGTTTTTCTCTTTTTTTGAATCATTTTTTGTATCTTCTTTTTTCTTCTGACCATCTGCATTTCGGTTAAAATCAGGAGTACCTACTGTTTTTACATTATCTACTTTCGGTGTAGTCACTGGATTTTCCGGTTCATTCTTCGGTTCCTCTTTAATAGTTCCTAACGCGCCGATATTATTTGTATCAAATTGAATTTGTACATCGTAGAAATGATGATAGTTCATCTCATCGATGTCTACCTTTACTTTTGCGTTTAATTTTTTAAATAGATCTTCTACTTCAAACTGTACTACTCGCGTATTTGCATTTTTATCTTCGCTTACTACTTTCGCATCAGCGAATAGTTCCTTGTTTTCCGTTTGGAATTTCGTAATCCACGCACTATTTTTCAGCGTCATCTCAATGTATTTTTTACCATCTTTTACGATTAATTTCGCTGGATTTACAACATAGTCATGCATCTTTGAAATTTCATCTGTTTTATCTTTTAATACTTTAAATGTAATATCATATTGGCCATCTACTAAATTTTTCGGATCAACTATTACTCTCGGGTTATTATTTCCACCTTGGTTGTTGTTTCCACCTTGGTTGTTGTTTCCACCTTGGTTGTCGTTTCCACCTTGGTTGTCGTTTCCGCCTTGGTTGTCGTTTCCGCCTTGGTTGTCGTTTCCGCCTTGGTTGTCGTTTCCGCCTTGGTTGTCGTTTCCACCTTGGTTCCCTAAAGCTTTAATACTGTCTTGATCAAATACAAATTGAACATCGTAGAAATGGTGATAATTCATTGAATCAATATCTACTTTTACTTTTGCATTTAATTTTTTAGACAAATCGTTTACTTCTACTTCTACTACTCTTGTATTTTGTTCTTTATTTTCACTTAACACTTTTGCATTAACGAAAGAACCATTCTTCTCAAATTCAAATTTCGTAATCCATGTACTATTTGTTAATGTAAACGATACGTATTTCTTACCATCTTTTACTTTTAATACACCTGGGCTTTTTGTGTATGTGTTCATCATTGAGATTTCATCTGTTTGATCTTTTAACACTTTAAAGCCAATGCTGTATTCACCATCTTTAAGAGCTTTTGGATCAATTGTTGTGTTATTATCTTGGTTATTGTTTCCACCTTGATTGTCGTTTCCACCTTGGTTGTTGTTTCCGCCTTGGTTGTTATTTCCACCTTGGTTGTTGTTTCCGCCTTGATTGTCGTTTCCACCTTGGTTATCTAACGGCTTAATGCTACCTTTATCAAATGCAAATTGAATATCGTAAAAATGGTGATAATTCATTGAATCGATATCTACTTTTACTTTTGCATTTAACTTTTTCGATAAATCTGGCACTTCTACTTCCACTACGCGTGTATCAGCTTTTTTATCTTCACTTATTACATTTGCATCAACAAACGAACCATTTTTCTCAAATTCAAATTTTGTAATCCAAGAACTGTTCGTTAACGTAAATGATACATACTTCTTACCATCTTTTACTTTTAGCACACCTGGACTTTTTGTATATGTGTTCATCATTGAAATTTCGTCTGTTTGATCTTTTAACGCTTTAAAATTGATGCTGTATTCACCATCTTTAATTGTTTCAGCATCTGGTTTTTTATTTTCATCTGGTTTTTCTACTTCTGGTTTTTCTACTTCTGGTTTTTCTGCTTCCGGTTTTTCTACTTCTGGTTTTTTCTCTTCATTTTTAATTTGTTCAAGTTTATCTTGTTCAAATAAAAGTTGTACATCATGCGTTTGCTTATAATTTCTTGATGCCATTTCGATAAATACTTTTGTATTTAGTTTTTTAGATAAATCGTTTACTTCAAACTCTACTACTCTTGTATCTTTTTCCTTATCCTCACTCACTACTTTTGCATCAACAAATACGCCATCTTTTTCCGTTTGGAAATTTTTAATTAATGAGCTACTTTTTAGTGTTACAATTGCTTTTTTCTTACCGTTTTCTACTTTTAATACTCCTGGATTTACCATGTAAGTATTCATCTTAGATTCTTCATCTGTTTGATCTTTTAACACTTTAAATGGAATGCTGTACGCACCATCTGTAATTGTGTTAGAATTTGGTTGTTGATCTGGGTCAGGCTTTTGGTCGGGCTTCTGACCTGGATCGGTAGTTTCATTTGGATCTGGCTTATTAGCTGGGTCCTCTTTTTCATTTGGTTTTTCTACATGAATTGGTGTAATGCTATTTTGATCAAATGCAATACGAACGTCGTACTCATGATGATAATTTAAAAAATCAATATCTACTTTTACTTTTGCATTTAATACCTTCTCTACATCTTCTACATCAAATTCTACTACTCTTGTATCTTTTTCTTTATCTTCACTAATTACATTTGTCGCAACTAGCTTACCTGCTTTTTCTGTTTCAAACTTCGTAATCCATGAACTATTTGTTAATGTAAAGGATACTTTCTTTTTCCCATCCTTCACTTTTAAAGTTCCCGGGCTTACTGAATATTGATTCATCATTGATTCTTCATCTGATGTATCTTTTAAAACTTTGAAGCCAATTGAATATTCACCGTCAGCCAACTTGGTAGCTGCTTGAACTGCAAGTGGTTGTAATGTTGATACGAATGTAAATATCATTAAAAACATAGCAACAATAATTTTTGTATACCTGTTCAATGGAACGACTCTCCCTTTTGAAAATTATTTAATACTATTCCCATCAAATACAAAGCGAATATCATACGAAGCATTATAATTAATAATTGGAATACTAATTTTCACCTTGCCATTTAGTTTTTTTGACAAGTCAGCAACTTCAAATTCTACAACTCTAGTATTATCTTTTTTGTTTTCACTTAACACGGTTGTTTCTACAAATTGACCATCTTTTTCTACTTGGAAACTTTTAATAGAAGCACTATCTTTCACTTTAAATGAAACATATTGTTTTCCATTTTTAACTGTTAATGTTGCTGGGCTTTCAAAATAACTATTCATTCTAGACGATTCATCTTTATCGCCTTTCCATACAGTAAAAGCAATATTATATTTTCCATCAGCTAGTTTTGTAGCAGCCTTTGCATCTTGTAAACCTAGTGTTGCGATAAACGTAAATAAAACAGCAAATACGGCAATAATCATTTTAAATTGTTTAAACATATATTCATCACCCTTCAAAAGATTTATTTACTCAACTTCACTTTACGAATTAAGAAAGCACCTGAAATAAGAATTAACGCTGCAAACAATCCAATACGTGCTTCATCGCCTGTTTTTGGATTATCTGTTTTTTCAGCTTTTCCATTTTCATTTTTTGTTTCTTTGTTCACTTCTTTAGCTGTTTCCTTACTCTCTACTTTTGTTTTCTCTTCTTTTACTTGTGTATCTGTTTTCGCTTGATCATTATTTTTTGTAGTAGCAGCTATGCCGTTATCGCCACCTACAGCTTTTACATTTGCATCAAAAGCAAAACGAATTGTGTAGTGGTGGTCATAGTTTGCATTTGGTACAACAACATGAATTTTTACAGCTGCCGGTTTGGATAAATCATCTACTTTAAACTCTACTGTTCTTTTATCTGCCGATTCATCTTTACTAACAACTTTCGCATCAACAAAATCCCCGTTCTCTGGTGCTTTAAATTCTGTAATCCAAGCACTATGATTCATCGGAACTTGTACTCTCATCTCACCGTTTTTCACTACTAATTTTGCTGGCTTTTCAAAATAGTCATTTGCCATTGAAGCTGAATCATTTTCCGCTTTTTGAATTACGTAATTAATATCGTAAGTACCATCAGCTAGTTTTGCTGAAGCATTTCCGTATGGCATTACAAGAAAAGCTAGCATACATACGAACGTTATAATAAAAGCGGGTAATACAGAAACCTTTTTCATTTTTCTTGTTTCCTCCTTGGTTATCTTTCATTTCACTTTTTTGAAAATGATAATTATTCTCAATTTATAAGAAAAAAATAATCTCTTTTACCTATTATTTAATTAGCATTCTTTTATGTAACATAAGTATTATTGATTATCATTCTCATTGAATATTAAAAATAATATCTCACCCTATTCCTTATACAAAGGCATAGAAACTGAGAAAAAATTATAAAACTTTTTTATTGATTATCATTCTCAATATAAATCAAAAAAAATAAACTATCTCTTCGCCTCTTCTTTCACCTCTTCCCATAACAACACTATAGTTATAGAAACCCCTTATCCCTCACTTCCCTTCCAATATTTCCACAACTAAGTCAATCTTAGCCTACTCATAAATTTTTTGTCAACTATATTACGTATAAAATTTTTAATATCTGAATTTCTCTATATATGGCTTTTTCTACAAAAAAAGAGACTTTCTATTATAGAAAGCCTCTTTTCTCTATTTTTCTACAGCAATTTCCTGCTTTTGAAACTTAGAAACTATATAACCAAATCCTATACCGATTATGCCTGGAACTAACCAACCAATTCCTACACTATATAATGGAATCTTATCTAAAATAGGTGCTAGCGCTGCAATTTGAAGGTTTGCATTGTGTAATCCATCAAAGAAACTGATTGCAAATGCTCCTACAATCCCCCCCACATACATCGCTAATGGAAGACGAACGTAGTTTTCAACAAGTGATAATACGATAAGTACGATTCCAATTGGATAGATAGCGATTAAGATTGGTAATGCTAATGCATTTAACTGAGTTAACCCAAGATTTGCTACCATAAATGCTAATACACAGAAAATGAAAACGACTTTTTGATAAGAAAGCTTTGGTAATAAGGAAGAGAAGTAATCACCACAAGCTGCAACAATACCTACAGAAGTTGTTAAACACGCTGCTGTAATTGCGATCCCTAGTAATAAAGTTCCGTAACTGCCAAATAAATGATTCACCACATTTGTTAAAATAATTCCTCCGTTTGCGCCCATTCCAAGTGACACACTAGAAGCTCCAAGATAAGCAAGCGCTAAATACACAAGTAGTAGACCAAGCGCTGCAATAAATCCTGCAAAGATTGTTACTTTTGCAATACTATTTTTATTTGTGATGCCTTTTTCTTTTAACGCATGAATTACAACATTTCCGAATACAAGTGCTGCAAGTCCATCTAAAGTTAAATATCCATCAATAAATCCTTTGAAGAGAGGAGCACTATACACTTCTGTCGGTGCACCAAATTCTCCAATTGGTGTAATAAGTGCTTTACCTACGATAATTGCAATAACAGCTAATAATATTGGAGTTAGCACTTTACCAATACGCCCCACTAATTTCGAAGGATTTAAAGCTAAATAGAAAGTTACTGCAAAGAAAATAAGTGTAAAGATAACAAGTGGATATGACTGACCTGCTATCTCACTTGGTAAAAACGGTGCAACACTCATCTCATAAGCTACTGTTCCTGTACGCGGCACACTTACGAATACGCCTAAACATAAATAAATGGCAGTGATAAAAACAAGTGCGAATATAGGATGTACACGTCCTGCTAGCTCATTAATATCTCCCTTTAAAGCTATAACAATTACGCCTAATAAAGGTAGTCCAACGCCTGTTACAATAAAACCAAACAGCGCGATCCATACGTCCGTTCCAGCACCTTGCCCTAACGCTGGTGGAAAAATCATATTACCTGCACCAAAAAACAGTGCAAATAACATTAAACTTATTGCAAACATCTCTGAAAACTTTAAAGATGATTTCATTTCTACTAACCTCCTAAAATAATTAATTGACAAAATATTCTGAAAAATAATCCGTCACATATCCTCTTTCAAGCACACTTCCCCGTAAAAGAACGCAAAAAACACCCGTCCCTAACAAAGGGACGAGTGTTGAAATCGTGGTTCCACCCTTATTCTAATAAAATGAATTTATAACGAAATAAGCTCATTTTATAGCTCGTGTAAATTGATAACGGTTTTATCCGCCAAGAATTACAATGCATCATGCATGCAGTTCACTCTTGAAGTTTAGAGGTGGTAAGCTTGTCTTTTCGTATTAGGAAGCTCACAGCCTAAGGCTCCCCTCTCTGAGAATCGTAAAATACAACTCATGTCCTCATCATTACTTTTATAAAATATCTTGTCGAAACTTGTTGTTTTTTATTATATGGGCTATTTTTTAAAAAATCAATAGTTTTATTTTTTCTGACAAAAAAATATTGGGAGAAAACTTTTCCTCCCTATAACTGATCTATTAGAATGTCTAATTCCTCCGATGTAACGCTCCTCCACTTTCCTACTTCAAGCTCATTTAGCTCTATATTCATAATGCGTACTCGCTTTAGCTTTATTACAGTAAACCCGAAAGCACGGCTCATTCTACGAATTTGCCTGTTCATCCCTTGCGTTAAAATGATACGAAATGTTGATTGATCGACTCTCGTCACTTTACACGGCTTCGTCATACCATCTTTAATCTTTACACCGCTGGACATCTCATTAATAAACCAGTCCGTAAAAGGTTTATCGACTGTGACAACATATTCTTTCTCGTGCTCATGATCACCATGTAAAATTTGATTCGCAATCGTACCGTCATTCGTTAATAAGATAAGTCCTTCTGATGCTTTATCTAATCGCCCAACTGGAAAGATTCGCTCTGGATAATTGATATAATCAATAATATTATCTTCAATATGCTCGGCTGCTGTACAAGTAATTCTGACCGGCTTATGAAAGGCTATATACACCTTCTCTTTCTCTTCTTTTGCAATAACCTGCCCATCAATCGTTACTACATCACCATCGCTCACGAGTGCACCGTGCGTACATATTTCGCCGTTAATAGCCACGCGTCCAGCTTTAATGAGGCGATCTGTTTCACGTCTTGAGCAGGATTTTGCTTCGCTTATGTATTGGTTGATTTTCATGTTTTATTCCTTTTCACATATATTAAAAGCGTCAATCTATGGCAATATCATTATGCCACGATTGACGCTTTTTCAATTCGCAAAAACAACTAAATAAATAACCCCAATCACCAAAAATATTCCACAACAAGCTAACAATACTTTTGCAAGTTTGTCCATAAACATATAATGGTTTCCCCTTTGTTTCGTTGTTTGCTATTTTAATTCGACAACTGTTACGCCTAGGCCTCCCTCGCCCATGTCACCGTAACGGTAATTCTTCACGCCGCGGTGCTTCTTCAAGTAATCTTGTACACCTTGGCGAAGCGCTCCTGTTCCTTTACCGTGAATGATTGATACACGGGGATAGCTTGCAAGCTGTGCATCGTCTAAATATTTTTCAACGCGCATCATTGCATCTTCATAACGTTCACCGCGAAGGTCAAGCTCTAACGACACGTGATAATCTCTACCCTTCACACTTGCGACTGCTTTTTTCTCTGTTTGTTTCGGTGTGTTAATGTATTCCATGTTAGATTCTTTTACTTTCATCTTCAGAATACCGATTTGTACGCTCCACTCTGTATCACTTACCTTTTCAAGTAATTGACCTTTTTGACCGAACGTTAATACTTTTACTTCATCGCCTGCACGTAACTGTTGCTTCGGCGCAGTATTTTTCACGTTTACTTTTTGTTTCTTCACAAGCTCTGGCGCTGTTCCTTCTAGACGGCTCTTCGCTTCAATAAGCTCATGATCTTTCACATTTACAAGCTGTGCTTTACGCAATTGACGAAGTTCTTGAATAATGCCTTCTGCTTCTTTCTTCGCAGCTTCGACTTTTTCTTCCCCTTCTTTTTGCGCTTTTAATAATTTTTCATCACGCTCATCGTTAAACTCAATAATTTGACGTTGCAACTCACGATGAAGTTTCTCAGATTGTTTGCGAAGTGCCTCTGCTTCGTTCCAGTCACGCTCTGCGTTCTTCTGGCTTTCTTCTAACTTCGCAATCATATTTTCAATTTTATTTGTATCTGTACTAATGTGGTTACGTGCTTGATCAATAACGCGATCAGATAATCCAAGGCGCTTTGAAATTTCAAAGGCGTTACTGCGACCTGGTACACCGATTAATAATTTATAAGTTGGACTTAATGTATTTACATCAAACTCAACACTCGCATTAATAACTTGCTCACGGTTGTATCCGTATGCTTTTAATTCTGGGTAATGCGTCGTAGCAACAACACGAGCACCGCGGTTACATACTTCATCTAAAATCGAAATTGCTAGTGCAGCACCTTCTTGCGGGTCTGTTCCAGCACCTAATTCATCAAATAAAACTAAGCTTTCAAAATCAGCTTTTTCTAAAATATCTACAATGTTCACCATATGTGAGGAGAACGTACTTAAGCTTTGTTCAATCGACTGCTCATCACCAATATCAGCAAAGATGTTTTTAAATACACAAATCTCTGACTCATCCATTACTGGAATGTGAAGACCAGATTGCGCCATTAATACACAAATACCAACTGTTTTCAGCGTAACTGTTTTACCACCTGTATTCGGTCCTGTAATAACAATTGTCGTGAAATCTTTACCTAGCATAATGTTATTTGGCACAATAATTTCTGGATCGATTAGCGGATGACGAGCTTGTCTTAAATCCATATAACGCTCGTTATTTACGATTGGTTTCGTTGCTTTAATTCGCTTCGCATAAAAAGCTTTCGCAAAGATGAAATCAAGATTTGCAACTACTTCTACGTTTGATAAAACGATATCGGCTTCTACTGCCACTTCTTCTGTTAACATTAATAATATACGTTCAATTTCTTGTTTTTCTTTCACTCGTGCTTCTTGTAGTGCATTATTTAATTCTACAATGACTTGCGGTTCAATAAATAACGTTTGTCCAGAAGCAGATTGATCGTGAACAATACCACCATATACGCCGCGGTATTCTTGTTTTACTGGGATTACGTAACGTTCGTTACGAATCGTTACAATCGAGTCAGACAGCATCTTTTGCGCGTTTGAAGAACGCGTCATATTTTCTAACTTTTCACGAATACGACTTTCCGCAGTACGAATTTGAGTACGAATACCACGCAGTTTATCACTCGCGCTATCGACTACTTCACCGCCATCACCGATGCAATTTGTAATTTTCTTTTCTAAATCATATAAAGATACAATTTGAGCGACATGAGTTTCTAAAATCGGAAGCTCGACACCGTTATCAACCATATCTTCAATGAAACGTTTCATATTGCGACTACCATACATCGTATTCGCAATATCAAGTAGTTCATTCGGGCTTAACATGCTTCCAATCTTTGCACGCTTCACATTTGAACGAATATCCGTAATGCCACCTAATGGTGCACTACCTTTTAAACGAATGACTTTCGCTGCTTCATCCGTTGTATCTTGCATTTCTACAATTTCTTCAAAATCAGTGCTCGGCACTAAATGCTTCACTTTATCACGGCCAAGTGAAGAGGCTGTATGTTCAAGTAATTGTTCTTTTACTTTATTGTATTCTAATACACGCAACGTTCTTTCTAACATGTTGCAGGTCCCCCTTGTGTTACTTATTACGTTTAATATAGTCTAATAAACGTTCAATATCCCACGTGTTAATCACGTTATCTTTTTGAATCCAACCTTTACGTGCTGCACCTACACCTGTTTCCATATCTTCTAACATTTCAAGTGTATGAGCATCCGTATTAATCGCTACTTTTACACCAGCATCTTGTGCTTGTTTTAATAATTTCGCGCTTAAATCTAGACGGTTCGGATTCGCATTTAATTCTAAAACTGTATTTGTCTCTTTTGCGAGTTCAATTAATAAATCTGTATCTACATCATAACCCTCACGGCGCCCGAGAAGACGTCCTGTCGGATGAGCAATCATTGTGACATGTTTATTCTCAAGTGCAGTACGCAGACGCTTCATAATCGTTTCACGGTCTTGTGAGAAGCTAGAGTGGATCGCTCCAATGACATAGTCTAATTCTTCTAATACTTCATCATCAAAATCAAGCGAGGCATCTGGTAAAATGTCCATTTCAATTCCGCGTAAAATTGTAATGTCTGGATACTTTTCATTCATACGTTCAATTTCTTTCGCTTGCTCACGAAGACGCTCTTTCGTTAAACCATTCGCTACTTTCAAATATTGCGAGTGATCAGTAATCGCCATAAACTTATATCCACGAGCACGGCACGCTTGTACCATTTCTTCAATAGAAAAAGCACCGTCACTCCAAGTTGTATGCATATGTAAATCACCTTGTATATCGGAAAACTGAATTAAGTTCGGATACTCTTTAATTAATTCAATTTCTTTTCCATCTTCACGCACTTCTGGCGGAATAAATGGCAGACCGAAATGAGCGAAGAAGTCTTCTTCATTCTCAAATGTTTTCACTTCACCTGTTTCCAAGTTTTCTACACCGTACTCACTAATTTTCTCGCCTTTATCTTTTGCGATTTGACGCATTTTTACGTTATGGTCTTTTGATCCTGTGAAATGGTGAAGAGTTGTAATAAACTCTTCTGGTTTTACTAAACGAAAATCGATTGAAATATCATATTCATATTGAAGACGAACCGAAACTTTCGTATCTCCACTTGCGATTACTTCAATCATATTATCGAATTGTAGTAAATGCTCACGTACCGCTGCTGGTTCTGTGGTTGCAATGATAAAATCTAAATCTTTCACTGTTTCTCTCGCGCGGCGCAAACTACCAGCGCGAGAGAAACGAATTACTTCAGCAATATTCGACAATTTCTCCTCTATTTCCCCGGCAATAGGCAATACCATCGCGATTGGTAAACGCTCTGGACGAGAGCCTACTTGATCGATTGCTTCTAATATTTTCTCTTCTGTCTTCTTACCGAAACCTGCTAAAGCCTGTACTTTATTTTCCTCACAAACAGCTTTTAGCGATTCCATATCAACAACACCAAGTTCTTTATATAACTTAGCTACCTTCTTACCACCAAGTCCTGGTAGTTTTAATAACGGCAATAAGCTACTTGGTACTTCTTTCTCAAGTTCTTGTAATACTTCAGATGTTCCCGATTCTATATATTCTTGAATAACGGCTGCTGTTCCTTTTCCGATGCCTGGAATCTTTGTGAAATCTTCAATTTCAGAAAGACTACGATCGTCACTTTCTAATGCTGCTGCCGCTTTACGAAATGCAGATATTTTAAATGGATTCGCACCCTTTAGTTCCATAAAAAGCCCGATTGTCTCTAATAATTTGATAACTTGTTTTTTATTTACTTTCATCATTGCCCCGCCTTTCTTTCATAGAAAAAAACTTCTCTTTCCGAAAAAAGAGAAGTTATACTCTGCTACCTGTCTGCCATAGTTCCTTCACCTTTTCAGATAGAATCGGTGTATCGTCTACAATTATTTTGCTAATTGATGATTTTTGTAATGGTGTTTGTACTTGTTCAATCGGAAGTATGTTTCCAATGATAATTAAGACAAACAAAATAATATATACTTCTAAAAATCCGAGGATTGCCCCCGCAAACGCATTTACTTGCTTTAAAACCGGTATTTCTGCAAACATATTTAACAAATTACCAAGTAATGAAAGTGCAATTTTAGTGATAATAAACAATATGATAAACGCAAGCGCTTGATAAAATACTGTCTCAATATTATTTGCATCAATCCATTCTGGAACAGATACGTTTTTATCAAATGGATACGGAATAAATTTCGCAAGTGCTGGCGCTAAATCTTTACAGTACCAGTATGCAACAAGGTATGCGATAATAAAGCTTGTTAACTTTACAAGTTGCAGAATAAACCCTCTGCGTAAGCCGAGGAAAAATCCCATAACAAGCAGTAAAATGATAATAATATCAATCATGTTATTCCATTCCTTTTTTTGTCATACTTTCTTTCAATTTCTCATGTTCTTCTTTTAATTTTATGTAATCGTGTATGACGTTTACCGCCGTCAATACCGCTAGTCTACTCGTGTCAAGCGAAGGATTCTTGGCATTGAGTTCGCGCATTTTATCATCCACAATCGCTGCTACCATGCGGATATGACTTGTACTTTCATCGCCAACAACTGAATATTGTTGACCATAGATTTCTACATTAATTCGACTTTTCTTTCCCTTTTGTTGTGACAACTCACCGGCCTCCAATCACGTACAGAATCCTAAAGTTTATCATACCATGAACCTTCATAATATGGAAACAGAAAGAACAATCCGATATGATAAAAATAACAATATAAAAAAAGGGGCGACCATTATGTCAAATTCTATCGTAATTCAAACAAATTCTACAGTAATTGAAGACATGAAACAACAATATAAACATTCGCTTAGCCCGAAAACTCCGCAAGGCGGGATCTTCATGGCAAAGGTACCATCTTGCACGATTACAGCGTATAAATCTGGAAAAGTAATGTTCCAAGGAGGCCGCGCTGAAGCAGAAGCTTCTCGTTGGCAAACTGTCTCTCAAACACCCAAAACAGCTGTAAAAAAAACTGTCGATTCACATCGTTATGCACCGCCTGCTTCCATCAGTACAATGTCTATTGTAGGGTCTGATGAAGTTGGTACGGGAGATTTCTTTGGACCGATGACAGTCGTTGCTGTATATGTAGATGCAAAGCAAATTCCACTACTAAAAGAACTTGGTGTAAAAGACTCTAAAAACTTAAATGACGATCAAATTACTGCCATTGCGAAACAACTTCTACATGTTGTTCCTTACAGCTCTCTTGTCCTTCATAATGAAAAATATAACGAGCTATTTGATAAAGGAAACAACCAAGGTAAGCTAAAAGCCTTGCTACATAATAAAGCTATTACAAACTTATTAGGTAAAATGGCACCTACAAAACCTGAAGGCGTCTTAATCGATCAATTCACACAACCTGATACATACTATAAATATTTAGCAAAACAAAAACAGGTACAGCGTGAAAATGTTTATTTCGCGACGAAAGGTGAAAGCGTCCATTTAGCAGTAGCCGCTGCTTCTATTTTAGCTCGCTACTCATTCGTAAAACAGTTTGACGAACTAAGCAAAAAAGCTGGTATGCCACTTCCAAAAGGTGCTGGTAAACAAGTTGATATTGCTGCAGCTAAATTAATTCAAAAGCTTGGTAAAGAACGATTACCCGAGTTTGTGAAACTGCATTTCGCTAATACGGAGAAGGCGTTTCGCTTATTAAAATAGTATCGACAAAAACAGGAGCCTACAAACTCCTGTTTTTTGTTTCACCCTACTATTGTCCTTATAGTTTTGTGACAATTACAATATACAGATTATTCTAACATACGAGGAGATTCCCATTGCTACTTCTACAAATGATTCTAAATATTTTACTAGGCGATCCACACGAAAGACAGTTCAAAATTAGAGAAAATATTCAGATACTAAGTGAAAAGCCTGCATTCAATAATTTAAAGGAGGGAATTTATATAAACGCTGTAAAAGTGAAAAAGTTATTATATGTTTTCGTACATCTCGTAGGTCCACTTTCTTACTTCATTATTTCTACTGTTTGGGGCACTTTCTTCACTACTAAATCCACATTCGAAAACATATCTGATAACCTTAGCGTTATGGCCATCTATCACGTGTTCATGAGTTTACTATGGTTTTTCTATTTAGATCGATTAGACAAAGACATAAATCAAATTACAAAAGAGATTAACGATAACAAGATGTAATACATAAAAAGGAGAGCCCCTAAGACTCTCCTTTTTTATGTTAGCTTTGTTTCTGCTTCTTATTAGATGAAGATACCTTATGAGAACCTGTTTCATGTGTCGTCGTTCCTTGTCCTTCTACTTCCGGAGAACCTAGGCTCGATCTTGAATGATCTTTTTTCACTTTTTTACTCATTTTATTCTCACCCCTTCGCGTTACTTTTTGCTACGGGGTCATAAACTATGCAAACAAAAAAGCGAGAGGAAATCCTCTCGCTTTTTTCATATTTTAGAACTCAGAAGAACCTGGAGTTCTTGGGAATGGAATTACGTCACGGATGTTAGCCATACCAGTGATGTACATTAGGAAGCGCTCGAAACCTAGACCGAATCCAGCGTGTTTTGTACCGCCGTATTTTCTAAGTTCTAAGTACCACCAGTAGTCCTCTTCGTTCATACCTAATTCTTTAATTCTGTCTACTAAAACGTCCATTCTTTCTTCACGTTGACTTCCGCCGATTAATTCGCCGATGCCAGGAACTAGAAGGTCAGTAGCAGCTACTGTTTTTCCATCTTCATTCATACGCATGTAGAACGCTTTAATGTCTTTCGGGTAGTCAGTTACGAATACAGGGCGTTTGAAGATCTCTTCTGATAAGTATCTTTCATGCTCTGTTTGTAAGTCAATACCCCATTCTACTGGGTACTTGAAGTCAGCACCTGATTCTTGAAGTACTTTAATTGCTTCTGTATATGTGATGCGACCGAAGTCAGAGTTAATCACGTTGTTCATACGCTCTAGAACTGTTTTATCAACGAAGCTGTTGAAGAAGTCCATTTCTTCTGGTGCATGCTCTAATACATATTTCATTGCATATTTCAGCATATCTTCTGTAAGATCCATTACATCGCCTAACTCAGCGAATGCAATCTCAGGCTCAACCATCCAGAACTCAGCAGCGTGGCGAGTTGTGTTTGAGTTTTCTGCACGGAATGTAGGTCCGAATGTATATACATCACGGAATGCTAATGCATACGCTTCAGCGTTCAGCTGTCCACTTACTGTTAAGTTTGTTTCTTTACCGAAGAAGTCTTTTGACTCATCAACTTGTCCGTCTTCACCTTTTGGTACGTTGTTTAAATCTTGTGTTGTTACGCGGAACATTTCGCCAGCACCTTCTGTATCACTACCAGTGATGATTGGTGTGTGAACATGTACGAATCCACGCTCTTGGAAGAACTGGTGAATCGCAAATGCTGCGATAGAACGTACGCGGAACGTTGCAGAGAATGCATTTGTTCTTGGACGTAAGTGAGCGATTGTACGTAAGTATTCAAACGTATGACGCTTCTTTTGAAGTGGGTAATCAGAATCTGATAAGCCCTCGATATCAATTTTTTCTGCTTTAATTTCAAATGGTTGCTTCGCTCCAGGCGTTGCAATTACTTTACCTTCTACTTTCACTGAAGAGCTAAGTGGAAGCTTTGCAATTTCTTTAAAGTTCTCTAATTCTGTATCGAAAACGATTTGAACGCTTTTGAAAAAGCTACCGTCGTTTAATTCGATGAAACCAAATGCTTTTGAATCACGTAAATTACGAATCCACCCTGATACTTGTACTGTTTGACCTGCATACTTTTCTGTATCTCTATACAGACTTTTTACTAATGTGTTTTCCATAGTGAAATTCTCCTTTGCTGATATATTTAAATACAAAAAAACCTTTCATCCATAAAGGGACGAAAGGTTAAACTTCGCGGTACCACCCAATTTGTCATAAAGACCAACTTTAACTCGTATGTAATACATACTTCCCGGTTTGTAACAGGCCGGCTTCCCGTCTAAGTCTACTCTTGAATACAAGATTCAATTTCGGTTAGCAACTCCAAGGTGTTCTTCACATATACCGCCTCATCAGGCTCTCACCGCCCCTGACTCGCTTTGGATTATAGTATATACTACTTTTCCTTATCATCGTCTTTCATTTTGTTAAACTAAAATTAATGTACTACATTCGAGAGAAAGATGCAAGATGCCATAAAATATATAAGCGATTTTTGTAATATATCGACTTACCGACATCTGTCGACGATTGTGCAATAAAAAAATTGCCGGAATGAATCCGGCAATTTTCTAATTACTTACGTAACTCCGCACCAAATTTCTCTTCTACCGTTGTTAATACACGGTTATGCGCTTCTGTTACTTCTTCATCTGTTAACGTACGTTCTGCATCGAAGTAAGTCATAGAGAATGCAAGTGATTTCTTGCCTTCTTCCATTTTTTCACCTTCGTATAAGTCGAATAGTGTTACGTCTTTCAAAAGTTCTCCGCCAGCTTCAGCAATGACTTGCTTCATTTCACCAGCTTTTGTTTCTTTTGTTACTACAACAGCCATGTCACGTGTCATAGATGGGAAACGCGGAATTGCTGAGTAGTAAGTTTCTTCAGCGTCTGCACCGAATATTTTTACAAGAGATAGTTCAAATACGAATGTATTTTTCACATCTAATTGTTTTTCTGCTTCTGGGTGCAATTGACCGATGAAACCAATTACTTCGCCATCTAATACGATGTCAGCTGTACGACCTGGGTGCATACCTTCACGTTTCGCTGGTGCATATGTGATTTGTTTTGAAACGCCAAGTACGTCGAATAGTCCTTCTAGTACACCTTTCACAACGAAGAAGTCTACTACTTTCTTCTCACCTTGCCATGCATGGTGAAGAGCAAGACCTGTCATAACACCTGCAAGGTGTTGTTCTTCTTTCGGAAGTTCTCCTGCTTCTGTTGGTAAGAAGATAGAACCTACTTCGTATAAAGCAACGCTGTCGTTTTTACGAGCAACATTGTATGAAACTGCTTCTAGCAATTGTGGCACTAAGCTTAAACGAAGTTGGCTACGCTCTTCACTCATTGGAAGTGCAAGGTTTACAGGTGCCTTTTCGTTTGGCTCAATCATGTATTGTTTCGCTTTGTCAGCGCTCGTTAATGAATACGTGATTGCTTCATATAAACCAGCACCCTCTAAGAAGCGACGTACTTTACGACGTTTCGTTTGTGCTGATGTTAATTTACCACGAGTCATCGTTCCAGAAGGTAATGTAACTGGAATGTGGTCATAACCGTATAGACGGCCCACTTCTTCTACTAAGTCTTCTGAAATTGTAATATCAGGACGACGTGCTGGTACATTTACATGGAATGTTCCTTCTACTTCTGTGAATGGAAATTTCAAGTTCGCGAACATTGTACCCATTTCACTCGCAGAAATATTTGTACCTAATACACGGTTTACTTTTTCAGCAGTAACAGATACTGTACGCTCTTGTACTTGTAAGTTATCAGCTTCTACTACACCTTCAAGTGCTTCACCGCCAGCATATTTCGCCATTAAGGCAGCTGCGTGTTGAATTGCTTCAAATGTACGTGTTGGGTCGATTCCTTTTTCAAAACGTGCACTTGATTCACTACGAAGACCTAAGTCTTTTGATGTGCGGCGCACTGTTTGACCTGCAAAGTATGCAGACTCAATTAGAACGTTTACTGTCTCATTTGTAACTTCAGAATCCGCCCCACCCATTACACCAGCAACAGCTAAAGCTTTTGTTCCGTTTGTAATTACAAGATGGTGGCTTTGTAATGTACGCTCTTGATCATCTAATGTTTCAATTTTTTCGCCTTCTTTTGCAAGACGAACAACGATTTCTTTTGAACCTAATTTATCGTAATCGAATGCATGTAACGGTTGACCGTATTCCATTAAAATGTAGTTTGTAATATCAACTACGTTGCTAATTGGACGAATGCCAGCTGCCATAAGACGGGTTTGCATCCACATTGGTGATGGACCAATTTTTACGTTCTTCACCATTTTTGCAATGTATAATGGATTTTCTTCTTTCGCTTCTACACTTACAGAAATGTAATCAGAAGTTTTTTCTGCTGTTTCTTGTAAGTCGATAGCTGGAAGTTTTACTTCACGGCCGTAAATAGCAGCCACTTCATATGCAACACCTAACATGTTTAAGCAATCTGCACGGTTTGGTGTTAAACCAAGCTCAAGTACTTCATCGTGTAAGTTTAAAATTTCAAGTGCATCTGCACCAACTTCAGCGTCACTTGGGAAGATAAAGATACCATCTGCATATTCTTTTGAAACTAACTTTCCATCAATGCCAAGCTCTTGAAGAGCACAAACCATACCGTGAGAAGCTTCACCACGTAGTTTTGCTTTTTTGATTTTGAAGTTACCAGGAAGTACAGCACCAACTTTTGCAACTGGCACTTTTAAACCTTTTGCAATGTTAGCAGCTCCACAAATAATTTGAACTGGCTCTTCTTCACCGATATCGATTAAGCATTTGCTTAATTTATCAGCTTCTGGGTGTTTTTCACATTCTAATACGTGACCAACTACAACACCTTTTACACCTTTATTTAATACTTCAACGCCTTCTACTTCAATACCACTTTTCGTGATTTTGTCTGCTAGTTCTTGTGCTGTTACATCTTTAATATCTACATACTCTTGTAACCAACGATATGATACGAACATATTTATCCTCTCCTTCCCTTACGCTCGTTTGAATTGTTGTAAGAAACGTACATCATTTGTATAGAAATGACGAATGTCATCTACGCCGTATTTCAACATTGCGATACGCTCTGCGCCCATACCGAATGCGAAACCTTGATATTCTTTTGAATCATAACCAGCCATTTCAAGTACGTTCGGGTGAACCATACCTGCGCCTAGAATTTCAATCCAGCCAGTTCCTTTACAAGTGCCGCAACCTTTGCCATGACACATCATACAAGAAATATCCATCTCTACAGATGGCTCTGTGAATGGGAAGAAACTTGGACGAAGACGGATTTCACGATCTTCACCGAACATCTTTTTCACGAATACTTGCAGTGTACCTTTTAAGTCACTCATACGAATGTTTTTATCAATTACAAGGCCTTCAATTTGCATGAACTGATGTGAATGCGTCGCATCATCATCATCGCGGCGATACACTTTACCAGGACAAATAATTTTGATTGGGCCTTTTTCTTTATTATTTTCCATCGTACGTGCTTGCACAGAAGATGTATGTGTACGTAGTAACGTTTCTTCTGTAATGTAGAATGTATCTTGCATGTCACGTGCTGGGTGATCTTTCGGTAAGTTTAGTGCTTCGAAGTTGTAGTAGTCTTTTTCTACTTCTGTTCCTTCAGCTACTTCATAACCCATACCGATGAATACATCTTCAATTTGTTCAACAACAGCTGTTAACGGATGGTGACAACCTGTTTCAACAGGACGACCTGGTAATGTAACATCAATTGTTTCCGTAGCTAATTTCGCTTCAATTACTGCTTTTTCTAAGTTGCTAATTTTGTCTTCTAGACGCGTTTGAATCGCTTCACGTACTTCATTCACTAATGCTCCCATACGTGGACGCTCTTCTGCTGATAATTTTCCCATGCCGCGTAATACTTCTGTAATTGGACCTTTTTTTCCTAAATACGCTACGCGTACGTCGTTTAAGCCCTTTAGCTCTTTCGCTTCTTCAATAAGCTCTAACGCTTTTTGCTTTAGCTCTTTTAAACGTGCTTCCATTTTGGAACCCTCCTAATTTTAAAAATAAAAAAACCTCGCTCCCAAAAAGGGACGAGGTAAATTCGCGGTACCACCCTAAATTGACAGAACAAGTCTGCCCACTCATTAGTTATAACGATCAATTCTGACCGGAACGCCTTTACATATACATGGTCCTGGCGTCAACTCCAGAGGTGAATTCACTTCCGTCTACCATAAGAATGCTTTCAGTCTACGGCACTCTCTCCCTATATGGCGATTTTGTAAGCTACTCTTCTCTATCAACGTTTTTCGTTATTTAACTTTTAATATAATGTACTTCAACTTATTATAAGAAGTTTTTTATTTGTTCGCAACTGGGCTTTGTAAATAATACGTTAAAATCCCTGCTGCAACCGCAACATTTAATGATTCTGCCCCGCCGTAAATCGGAATATACAAGTTTTGATCCGTTTTTGTAAGAATTTCTTGGCGTACGCCATTTCCTTCATTTCCAACAATTAATGCAAAACTTCCGGCCGGAGTTACCTCACCATACGGAACTCCATTTTCAAGAGCTGTTCCATATACAGGAACGTTATTTTCTTTTAACTTGTCTACCCATTCTTCTAAGTTCCCTTTTACAATTGGCAAGCGGAAAATAGAACCTTGTGTAGAGCGGAGTACTTTACTATTGTAAACATCAACACAACCTTCTCCAAGCACAACGGCGTGAATACCAGCTGCATCAGCTGTACGAATAATTGTTCCTAAATTACCTGGGTCTTGCAGTCCATCCAATAAAAGGAATTTCCCATCAGTAAGAGCTACTTCTTTCTCATGCTTCTCACAAACAGCAAATACACCTTGCGTCGTTTCTGTTTCACGAAGTATTTTTACAATAGCCTCAGGCACGATATACATTTCTACATCATTAACTGTCCAATCTTTCGGAAGGTCTGTCTGATCTGAAACGATAAGTTCTGTTACAATTCCTGCCTTCAAAGCTTCTTCGACTAAGTGGAATCCTTCTACAAAAAATAAACCTTTTTTATCGCGTTCTTTTTTCGTTTGCAGCTTTTTCCACTGCTTTACACGCGGATTTTGTACTGAATCAATGTTTTTCATAATATGTAGTTCCCTCTCTTCTTGTCTTATCATTATAGCCTATTTTTCATACATATTTACATAAAAAAGAACAAAAACTAACGTCAGTTTCAATTCTGAAGAAGAGGTGAAAACAATGAGTTTTAATTTACGCGGTGCCGTATTAGCGAATGTATCTGGTAATTCACAAGATCAATTACAAGAAACAATTGTCGATGCAATTCAAAGCGGTGAAGAAAAAATGCTTCCAGGTCTTGGCGTCTTATTTGAAGTCATTTGGAAAAACGCTGATGAAAATGAAAAGCACGAAATGTTAGAAACACTAGAGCAAGGATTAAAAAAATAAGCAATTTGAAAATCACCTTCGCATAAGCTAAGGTGATTTTTTTACGAAAAAAATTTTTCTTCTCCTAAACATTTCTACTTTACTAACGAACTATGATGGAGTACAATGTTCAAAATACATTTAAACCGATCGATTTTTCTTCGTATACATCATTAGATAAAAGGAGTGAATGTTTTATGCACCGTATTACGCTTGAACAAGTTTTTAAACATCACATTACACAAAAATACGTAAACCGTTCCGGAATGGTCCACGCGATCGCTGTCGCTTACCATGCGTTTCACTTAGCTAAAAAGCACCACGCCTCAGTCGATGCTGCGACAAAAGCCGGTTTCCTTCATGATATCGGACATCATACGTGGTACACAGGCGGCGAATGGGACTATGACTTATATAAAAAGAATGATATCCATGCAATTAAAGGTGCAGAAAGAGCACATAAATTGCTTATTAGATTGGGAGAACATCCAAAACTAGCAAAAGAAATTTCTATCGCGATTCTTCTGCATACAGATTCTTTCTTAGTGGAACAAGAAATTGAAAGAACATCTCTTCAAAGCATTATTAAATGGGCAGACGAAGCAGATGAAGAACCAGGCGGAGCTCATCATTATAGAACGATTTCTTATGAAAAAGCACTTAAAGCTATTCAGCAATTAGATCGATTGGTAGAGCGTGAATTGCAAATAGAGCAAGCAAAATTGAATAACAAGGCAAAACATAGTTATCAATGAGAAAGAGGCATCACTACAGGGTGATACCTCTTTTATTATTTTACGAAAAATACACCTTTGTATGTAATATTTAAATGTTACATTCAGAAACAAATTAATCTATAATTTAATATACAAATATAAAGAGGTGATTTCACAGATGCAATCCGCTACACAACTTTCTGATGAACAGAAACACTCTATGTCATGGGGACAATTTATTAGCTCCGTTTTATTCGCTTTTTTCGGAACTGGACTCATTACCTTGTTCCTAGCAATAATGCCCTTAACAATTTATACGGCTAGTCTTACAAATAAAAAGCAAATTGCCCTGTATGAATCTATTGCAAACACCACAAGTATAGGGTTACAACTAGCCATGTTGTTATTCTTTATTTTTAAATTCAAACCTGCGAAAAGATTATTACTGAACTCTTTTAACTTTAAAGCACTGAAAGAATGGCGCACATACGTATATTTACTTCTTTTCTTCGCTATAAACATCATAATCAACTACTTCTTATTAAATTATGTGTTCCAAGACGCAACAAAGCAACAATCTTCCGCACTAAACTTAGACGTTTTTAAGCAATATCAAATACTATTACTTCTCGGATTTGCAATACTCACACCAATTTTTGAAGAACTTATTTTCCGTGGTTTTATACTTCATTTCTTCTCTGAGCGCTTTCCATTTTGGATTGCAGCAGTCTTAACAAGTTTCTTCTTTGGTATCGCTCATACATACTCACTTGGAGTAATGGTAATTACTTTCTTCATGGGATTATTAATGGCTATTTTATGTAAGAAAACAAAATCCATTCTTCCAGCTATGTTATTTCATATTATAAATAATACGTTGGCATTCTTCAGTTAAAAAGAGGTATCATCACGATACCTCTTTTTACTCTTTTATCACAACTTCAAACTCTTCTTCAATTAGCACTTTTGGATAATCCGTATCATTACTACCCATTTCTATCAATTTATACATATTTATTAATAATATCCAAAATGAACCTGATGTAGTAAAATATAACTCATTACATAAAAGGAGATTATATATGTTTAGCTTCCTTTGGATTGTTTATATGCCACTTCTTGTCTTATGCGGATTTTTCGGTGGTATTTTTTTAATTATTACTAGTATTAAACATCGGAAATTATTTGTTGGTTTAATGGGGGTACTTAGCTTTTCCTTTGTAACGCTACCTTTTGTTTTTTGGAGCATGGGGGTGAATAGCGAGACAATCCTCCCTATTTCAACTACTTTATACTGGATATTGTTTTCTTTAACTGGATTATTAGCAGGGGTAAGGGGATTACAAATGAAAATTAAAAGTATACGCAACATGGGATTCATTATTTTTATTGCGGGACTATTAGGAGTTATTTTCTGGGAACTCATGTCTGCAGGTGATTCATTCTATATCTAATTGCATCTTTTTATAAGAAAACAAAAAAGCAGGAAATTTAATTCCCTGCTTTTCTATTTGGTTTATTGCCTGATTGTAAGAAGAACGATAACACCCAAGCAATACCTGCTAGTATCGTTGCAATTAAGAAGGCATCGTTAATACCGTTAATTGCAGATAGCTTTGAAATTTGTCCATATAATAGTTGTGTGCTCATCGCATCTCCTGCTTGAGCTGATCCGGCAATCGCTGCTAAACTTTGCCCCATACCGTGTACTTTATCAACTAAAATTGGGTTTGATGTTGTTAACATGTTGCCGTAATCTGCTACGTGAGCAGTTGTTTGTTGCGTCATAAGTGTGATTAAAATCGCTGTTCCGATTGAACCAGCTACTTGTCTTGACGTATTTTGCGTTGCTGTACCGTGAGAAATTAATTTCATCGGCAGTGCGTTCATACCAGCTGTCATAATTGGCATCATAATGAATGACATACCAATTGAACGTATAATATAATCCGTCATAATAACGCTATACGGTGTATCCATCGATAATTTTGTAAATTCATATGTCGCATACGTCGTAATTGCCAATCCAATTATCGCTAATGGACGAATGCCATATTTATCGAATAATTTACCCGCTACTGGTCCCATGATCCCCATAATTAATGATCCTGGAAGAAGTAGTAAACCAGATTCAATTGGCGTAAAGCCACGAATGTTTTGCAGATATACTGGAAGCAATAACATACCCCCGAATAATGCCATCGTAACGATTGCGTTAATTACTAAAGTAAAAGTAAATACTGGATATTTAAATACTTGTAAATCAAGCATTTTATTGTCCGTTGTTAACTCTCTCCAAATAAATAACGCTAAACCAATTACACCGATAACAAGTGAAATAATGACTTCTGCACTAGTCCAACTATTATTTCCAGCTTCACTAAATCCGTACAATAAGCTTCCTAGTCCAATACTTGAACTAACAACACCGAATATATCTAATTTCGTTTTAGACACTGGCTGAGCTAGTGTAAAGAATTTTAAAGATAGGAACGTAATAATTAAACCGATAATAAACATCGCATAGAACATTAAGTTCCAGCTATAGTTTTCAATCACCCAACCTGTTACAGTTGGTCCGATAGCTGGTGCTAAAATCATTGCAACACCTAGTAATCCCATCGCCGCTCCGCGCTTATGAGGCGGGAACAATGTCATAAAGATATTCATACCAACCGGCATTAAAATACCCGCACCAACTGCTTGAATTACGCGGCCTGTCATCATCATTGTAAAGTTTCCTGAAGTAGCGCAAATGATAGATCCTACTGTGAAGAATAACATTGCCGCTACAAATAATTTACGATACGTAAATCGTGAAACTAAAAAGGCACTAATCGGCACTAAAATACCATTTACAAGCATAAACCCTGTAATTAACCATTGCGCCGTTGAAGTTGATACGTTAAATTCATTCATTAACGGAGGCAATGCAACGTTAATGATTGTTTGGTTCAAAATAGAAACGAACATGCCGAGAATTAATACTGTTACAACTGCTTTTACATTTACATCCTCTATAGGCATAGACGTTTGTTTTTTCGGCATTTCTTTTTCTTGTTTTACTTCTTCTTGCTTGCCTGTTTCTAATTCAACTACATTAGAAATTTCGGCTTCTTGCTTTTGTTCACTTTCTTTCTCTACTGCTTCTAGCTTACTTACTTCTATTTTACTTACGGCTGGGACTTGTTCTTCTCCCACGTTCGTTTTTTTCTTTCGTAAAAGACGATTTACAAGGAAGAAGACGATTATACAAAATAGTGCATATCCTACAATTGCAATTGAGGACATCTCATCTCCCCCTTACTTATGAATACGAACTGACACATTCATTCCAGGAACAATATTTACTGATTTGCTATGATCTAATGAAATTTTAACTGGCACTACTTGTGTTACTTTCGTATAGTTCGCTGTTGAATTACTTGATGGTAACATCGAGAATGTATTTGCTGTTGTTAAACCAACTTGTTCTACTTTCCCAGTTAACGTTGTATCTGGGTATGCATCTACATACACGTCTACGTCTTGACCTTTCTGAACATCATCAACATCTGTTTCTTCAATGTTTGCTGTTACCCATAAATTGTTCATATCAAATGCGTAAGCAATCGGGCTACCTGCTCCAACGAAAGCATTTGTTGTTGCGTTTGATTGTACAACCGTTGCATTTTGTGGAATTGTTACATCTACTGTTTGTTCTCCATTAGCTGCTGCTACAGTAACAGCTCCTAATTTATCGTTCTCATTGTAATTTTTTCCAACTTCAGCTTTCCAGTCAGTTAGTTTCCCTGCTACTGGTGAAGCAACCGGAATTACCTTTCCATCGATCTTTGCATTGTCTGTTTTTAAGTAATTTTCCGTTTGGTTGTAATAGTAATAACCGCCAATACCGCCGCCAACTAGTACAATTAATGTGATAATGTTGATAATTACCATTCTTCGAAACTGATTCATTGCATTCCTCTCCTTATATCGCATATAATTTTTTTCTAAACTATTTATGTCCTTATTGTTTAGATTGTTTAATTGTTAATTATATTAACCTTTTAACGAAAAAATCACACCATCTGCAGCGTAAATCGAAACTTATCTACCTGCGAGCGGTGCTGATTTCTGAAGGACTATCGTTTATAATTATAAATAATTATTTTGAATCTACAACCGACAATTTACGTATGAAATGTTGCTTAAACAACAATATAATACCAATATGTTGTTTAAGTATAGAAAATTAAACGAGGAGAAGTAAAATGTCTATTAAAAATACAAATGATCCACGTGTAAAGCGAACGAGACAACTCATTCAGGATGCTTTTGTCGCTTTAGTAGGCGAAAAAGGCTTTGAAAATGTAACTGTGCAACATATCGCAGAACGTGCTCCTGTAAATCGCGCTACATTTTATAGCCATTACCATGATAAATATGACCTATTAGACAAAAGTATTGAAGAAATGTTAGAGAAGCTAGCAGAAGTAATTAAACCGAAAAATAGAAATAAAGAAGATTTTCAACTTACATTCGATTCACCTCATCCTACATTTTTGGCTTTATTCGAACATATCGCAGAAAATGTAAACTTTTATAACGTTATGCTTGGGGATAAAGCTGCCGGAAACTACTCTTATAAAATGATGAAAACGATACAAGTGCATTTAACATTAAGCTTGTCTATTTCCCAACCAGATGACGAAGATCTTATGGTTCCTCGTGATATTTTGATTAGTTATGTGACAGGGGCTCACATCGGAATGATTATGTCATGGTTAAAAAGAGGAATGATATATACCCCGCATTTTATGGCGATGCAATTAACTCGTTTAATTATTTTAGGCGCTCATACTGCAGCAGGATTAGAACGACCTTTTTAAAACATAAAAAAGCGAAGGAAAATCTCCTTCGCTTTTTCTATTAATTAAATGTAATGTTATGTACAGCATCCTTATCAAGACGTTTAATAACTTCTACAATTAACTTTACTGCATTTTCATAATCATCACGGTGTAACATTGCTGCATGAGAATGAATATAGCGCGTTGCAATTGTAATTGCCATAGAAGGAATACCGTTTACAGCAATATGAATCGCACCCGCATCAGTTCCCCCGCCCGCTACTGAATCATATTGGTATGGGATTTGTAATTCGTCAGCAACATCAACTACGAAATCACGTAAACCTGTATGTCCAATAACAGAAGCATCATACAAAATGATTTGTGGTCCATCGCCCATTTTACTTTGCGCTTCTTTTGACGTTACACCCGGTGTATCTCCAGCGATACCAACATCTACTGCGAACGCGATATCTGGTTTAATATAATTCGCAGATGTTTTTGCACCACGAAGACCAACTTCTTCTTGTACAGTTCCAACGCCGTATACAACGTTTGGATGCTTTTCATCTTTTAATTGTTTTAATACGTCAATTGCAATCGCACAACCGATTCGGTTATCCCATGCTTTTGCAAGTAACATTTTTTCATTCTTCATCACTTGGAATTCAAAGTAAGGTACAACTTGATCTCCTGGTCGTACGCCCCACTCCATTGCTTCTTCTTGGCTAGAAGCACCGATATCGATGAACATGTCTTTAATTTCAACTGGCTTTTTACGTGCTTCTGGAGGTAAGATGTGCGGTGGTTTTGAACCAATTACACCTGTTACATCTCCTTTACGCGTTACAATCGTCACGCGCTGTGCAAGCATAACTTGTGACCACCAGCCACCCACCGTTTGGAAGCGTAGGAAACCTTTGTCATCAATTTGCGTAATCATAAAGCCAACTTCATCTAAATGACCTGCAACCATAATTTTCGGGCCGTTTTCTTCCCCTACTTTTTTCGCAACTAAACTTCCTAAATTATCAGTAGAAAGCTCGTCTGCAAATGGCTCGATATATTTCTTCATTACTTCGCGTGGTTCACGCTCGTTACCGGCAATACCACGTGCATCTGTTAATTCTTTTAGCATTGTCAATGTCGCGTCTAATTTTGTCATTGCCAACACCCTCCTTTTTCTTCAGTCAATTCATTATACAATAATTAAATTGAAATATTCAAAAATTAAATTAGTATCCTTGTGTTTGACGCTGATGATTTACTTCATTTTTATCTAAATACGCTTTTTCAATCTCTTCTTGCTCAAATTCAAGCGCTTGTCCAAGTCGAAGATAGCTCGTAAATAATTCAATATAGTTTGTAATAGATGGTTGATCTGTAAAACGAATTACTTTCGCGTATGTGTCTAAGAAAATTTCCACTTGTGTTTTATTCGTTTGTGCACATTTATAGAATAGGAAGTTTTTATCAATCCCTAAATCAATTCCGATTGATAAAATAAAATGCAAACCATCTACGTATTCTTCTAATATTACTCCACGTTCCGAAGCTGGTTTGTTGCTCCAATATTTAAAACAACGTGTTTCATTTGCAAGTTCTCCAATTTCTACAAGAAGAGCTAACATTTTTTCTTTTAACAATTTTTTCGGTTGTAAGTCATGTTCTTTTGCAATACGGTCATCTAATTCTTTTTGTAATTTAAATAGTTGTAGTAAGTCCATTCTATTGTCCTCCTCCAACATCGCATTTTACGCAACAATGTTGTTTCATCTCAAAGTTCATTATTATGTTTCAGTTCTTATGAATAAGTCAGCTATCTACCTCTTTATAAAATAGCTTGTCCTTAATTTACAAATACGTTTCAGTCATCGCTCTTAAATTGTTCATCTGATGAAAGTTCCATATCATCTTTCCATTATAGCAGTGTCGTTTCGGCTAGGAAAGATACTCTTCTTTCCAAAAGAGCAGAATTAAAAAAAGCCAGGAGGATTCTCCTGACTTCACATATATATTCTTCTATACCGCTATAGTTTTTATATTAATTTTGTCATATCGATAACAGCACATCCGTTAATCTTTAGAACTTCAAACTTCTCTCTGAATACAAACAAAAAACCTTAGAAGAAAATTCTTCTAAGGTTTCAACTAATTAATTAGTTAATGTTGTTTTTTGCAACTGTTGCTAATTCAGCGAAAGCTTTTTCGTCATGAACAGCTAAGTCAGCAAGCATCTTGCGGTTAACTTCGATGCCAGCATTTTTAAGACCGTGCATTAAGCGGCTGTAAGAAAGACCATTCATACGAGCTGCTGCGTTGATACGTGTAATCCATAATTTACGGAAGTCACGTTTCTTTTGACGGCGGTCACGGAATGCATACATTAGAGATTTCATAACCTGTTGGTTAGCAACCTTGAATAATGTATTTTTTGAACCGTAGTAACCTTTTGCTAATTTTATAACTTTTTTACGACGTTGACGAGTAACTGTACCACCTTTTACTCTTGGCATAATATTACCTCCTAATTGTTCTATATATCAGCCGAACTTATTTTAAGTTGTCAAGCATTTGACGAATGCGTTTGAAGTCACCAGCGCTTACTACACCAGCTTTACGTAGTTTACGTTTAGCTTTTGTAGATTTGTTAGCGAATAAATGGCTTGTGTAAGCGTGAGAACGTTTCAGTTTACCTGATCCAGTCTTTTTGAAACGCTTTGCAGCGCCGCGATGAGTTTTTTGTTTAGGCATAGGTATTTCCTCCTCTATCTATTACTTATCGTTTTTCGGTGCTAAAACTAAGAACATACTGCGTCCTTCCATTTTAGGCTTAGATTCAACTGTACTAACTTCAGCACAAGCTTCTGAGAAGCGATCTAAAACACGTTGACCGATTTCTTTATGAGTAATGGCACGTCCTTTAAAGCGAATTGACGCTTTAACCTTGTCGCCTTTCTCTAAAAACTTGATAGCATTACGAAGTTTTGTGTTAAAGTCGTGTTCATCAATTGTTGGACTTAAACGAACTTCTTTCATGCTAATTACTTTTTGATTTTTGCGCTGCTCTTTTTCTTTCTTCTGTTGCTCAAAGCGGAATTTACCGTAGTCCATAATGCGGCATACTGGCGGTTTCGCATTTGGAGCAACTAATACTAAATCAAGATTAAGATTTGCAGCTAAGTCTAAAGCGTCATTACGAGACTTGATTCCAAGTTGATCGCCATTTGCGCCAACTAAACGTACTTCACGTGCACGAATTTGCTCGTTAATCATCATATCCTTGCTAATAGTAAGCCACCTCCAAGGTTTTCTCAGAACATATTTTGTAGTCATAGAACCCGACAAAAAAAGTGCGGGCATACGACACCCACACTTGTAAAATCTTAAGTAAGAAATACATTTACCTGCTAACTGCGAATGCGTCCATCAGGTGAGAAGCGGGTGCTTCTACTTGTTCCACAAAACAATATTCTATTATCCTTGATGAGTTTATCATAGGACATGACGTCTGTCAAGAAGACGCGATGTGTTTTACTAACAACAAGAAATATTGTAACAAACAACTAACATACTTGCAATACTTTTTTACGATAAGTGTTACATGGGTATTTTTTCTAATTCCCCTCAAGTATATTACATAAAAAAGCCGCGGTATACCGCGGCTTTTTCTTATCGTTTTCCTTCTACTTTAATCATGTCAACAAAAGCATCTAATGCGATTGTTTCTGATTTTTGTTCACCATATTTACGTACGTTTACGCCGTTTTCAGTTACTTCATTGTCACCTACTACAAGCATGTACGGAATTTTTTGCATTTGTGCTTCACGGATTTTGTAACCAATCTTCTCTTCACGAGTGTCTAATTCAACACGGATACCAGCACGACGCAATTCGTCTTGTACTTTCTTCGCATAGTCTAAATGTACTTGCGGAGAAACTGGAATTACTTGTACTTGAACTGGAGCTAACCAAGTTGGGAATGCACCTTTGTATTCTTCAATTAAGAAGGCTACGAAGCGTTCCATAGTTGATACAACACCACGGTGAATTACAACTGGACGATGTTGCTTACCGTCTTCACCAACATAAGTTAATTCAAAGCGTTCTGGAAGTAAGAAGTCTAATTGTACAGTTGAAAGTGTTTCGTCTTTTCCAAGAGCAGTACGAACTTGAACATCCAGTTTTGGACCGTAGAATGCCGCTTCACCTTCAGCTTCATAGTAATCAAGACCCATTTCATCCATAGCTTCTTTTAACATACCTTGTGCTTTTTCCCACATCTCATCATCCGCATAATACTTTTTAGTATCTGCTGGGTCACGATAAGATAGACGGAATGAGTAGTTCTCTAAACCGAAATCTTTGTACACTTCTAGAGTTAAGTTTACAACACGTTTTAACTCTTCTTTAATTTGATCTGGACGAACGAAAATGTGCGCATCGTTTAAAGTCATTCCGCGTACACGTTGTAATCCAGATAACGCACCTGACATTTCATAACGATGCATTGTTCCAAGTTCCGCAATACGGATTGGTAATTCACGGTAGCTGTGAATATCATTTTTATAAACCATCATATGGTGAGGACAGTTCATTGGACGAAGAACTAATTCTTCATTATCCATTTCCATTGATGGGAACATGCCATCACGGTAGTGGTTCCAGTGACCAGAAGTTTCATATAACTCTCTGCTTCCTAATACTGGAGTGTATACGTGATCATAACCTAAGCTTGCTTCTTTATCAACGATGTAACGCTCGATAATACGACGAATTGTTGCACCTTTTGGTAACCAAAGTGGTAAACCTTGTCCTACTTTTTGGCTATTAGTAAATAGTTTTAATTCTTTACCTAATTTACGGTGATCGCGCTCTTTCGCTTCTTCAAGCATACGTAAGTGCTCATCTAGTTCTGCTTTCTTAACGAATGCAGTACCGTAAATACGTTGTAACATTTTATTATTGCTATCGCCGCGCCAGTAAGCACCTGCAACGCTTAATAATTTAAACACTTTAATTTTCCCTGTAGATGGAAGGTGAACACCACGGCAAAGGTCGAAGAATTCGCCTTGCTCATAGATTGAAATAACTGCATCTTCTGGAAGGTCGTTAATTAAATCTAATTTTAACTCATCGCCAATTTCTTCAAAGCGACGAAGTGCTTCTGCACGTGGTACTTCATGACGAACGATTTCTAAGTTCTCGTTCACGATTTTTTGCATTTCTTTTTCGATTTTCTTGAAGTCTTCAACTGTAATTGCTTCTTCCATATCGATATCGTAATAGAAGCCATTTTCAATTACTGGGCCAATGCCAAGCTCAAGCTTAACATCTTTATATAAACGTTTTAACGCTTGTGCTAAAAGGTGGGCTGTTGAATGGCGTAAAATATATAAGCCATCTTCAGAATCTAATGTAATAATAGAAACTGCACCATCTTCTTCGATTGGTGTAACAAGATCGATCATCTCATCGTTTAATTTTCCAGCTACAGCTTTTTTCTTTAAGCCTGGGCTAATAGAAGCTGCGATTTCTTCAGTTGTTACGCCTTTTGGAAACTCCTTCACAGCTCCATCAGGGAAAGTAATTTTAACTACATCTGCCATCACTGGTCACTCCTCTTTTTCTCAAAATAAAAAACACTCATCCCATAAAAAGGGACGAGTGTTGAATTCGTGGTTCCACCCTTGTTCCAATTAACATGATCGTTAATTGCTCAAGTTCAACATAACGGTGTTGTCCGTTAGCAATTACTAAAAGAATCGTTCACTGCTAAAGTTTAGAGGTGGTAAGTAATAATCCCGTACTAGGAAGCTCACACCCTAAGGCTTCCCTCTCTGAAAATCGTAGAAAACTACTCATGTCCTCATCATGACATTTCGATATATTTCATTTATGTAGGTAATTATATGCTCAAAAACTTAGAAAATCAAGGGCGTTACCTTTATTTTTTAAATTTTTCACATTGCGCTCAAAATCATGTAATCCATGTAATTGGACCCGTTCTTGAAACACATTTCGCAAAGTAATAATCATATTATGGTCTTGTTCCTTCGTATATAAATAAATCTTTTTTGGCGAAATAGAAAGAAGCGGCGCAATTACTTTTGTATCAATATATACATCATTTTGCTTTAATAATTCTTCATCTATATATTGGACCAACTTCTCCTGTTTTAAACGTCTACCTTTATCATCATAAAAGATAAAGCTTTCATCAAAAATAAGATGCACACAGGACAAGCGTGATTTACGGCTACTCACTTGTTGCCGAAGCGTTTCAATGAACATTTGGTATTCTTGCTCCATCTTATACTCATCAATTGCCACTTCCGCAAGTTTAGCCACCATTTCCCTATATGTACGAAGACGAAAACGGATATATGATGAAAACGAGAATGAGAGCGGATCACAAAGCCAATTATTTAAAGAAGACTTAATATATGACTCAAATGCGTTACGAGTTAAATCCTGAGCTACACCTTTTCTTCTTCCCTTTAAAATCTCATGTGCCATGTGCAATATTTGATGACACTCTTCTTGTTCTTCATAAAAAAACTTTTCTTTTAAGATCGTATAAATCCACTCATTTTGTTTCACATTCACAATGAAATACACCATTACTGGCAATAAGATCTTTTCAATATAATTCGATTCATGTACTGGTATGTGAATCACCACTTTTTGCTCCTGTAAATACACACTCGTTTCCTTATATAACACTTCCGCTCTTTTCAGCAATTGTCTATATACGTGCATAGCATCATTTTTTTCTTCGAAGCAAATTTCAATCACTTTTGTCCCCCCTTTTATCCCTGCTCTAAAGGACTGTATCTATACGTTACAAATCCTATAAGAGTCCTTTCCGCGTGAAGTTCACTCTTAGTAGAATTACATTTCCTATCGTTAGAAAATCCACTCAATCTGGCTTGCTAATTTTATATATATTAAGGGAGGGAGAAAAAAATGATACAAGCTACTATGAATTTTTTATTGTATACTTTATTTATCACTAAAAGGGGGTATGTGAATGTTCGAATATAAATTCGTAAAAGTCGAATTCCATTGGGGGCTCACTCGCTCAAAACTAGCTGAAGACTACCAAGAAATTATTCAAGAACATGCTAGAGATGACTGGAGGTTCGTACAGATTGTCGCCCCTACGATTGGCAGTTCTGGACAACCTGAATATTTCGACCTCATATTTGAAAAGAAAATATCACTATAATACAAAAGAGCAAGCTTCTCAGCTTGCTCTTTTACTTATGACGACGATTTTTCCCACCAATCGGAATTGGTTTCGCTAAATATTTAATTCGTTCCATAATACGTGCTGCCTTCATTTCTTCAGCCTCACCACGCTGTGTATACGTTAAATGGTGTTCCAGTTGTTTAAAATCAAAATTAGACGTAAAGAACGTCGGTAAGTTTTCTAACATACGGAATTGCAAGATTGCACCAAGCACATCGTCACGCACAAAGCTTGACATTGCTTCTGCCCCGATATCATCTAACATTAAAACTTGTACGCGTTTAACCGCATCAATCTTTTCACCAATCGAATTATCTTGAATCGAACTTTTGATTTCACGTAAAAATTCTGGGAAGTATACGAGCATCGAACTTATTTTCTTTCGAGCAAGCTCGTTCGCAATTGCTCCTAAAAGGTACGTTTTTCCTACACCAAATTTACCGTACAAATATAAACCTTGTGCTTTTTTACCTGGTTCATATGTACTTAAAAATTCATTCGCTGCACCAATTGCATCGATACGTGCATTTAAATCAGAAGGGTCTAAGTTTTCCATAGTTGCCTGTAAAATATCCGTTGGCATATATACACTTTGAACGAGTTTTTCATATTTCTTTCTCTCGTCATGTGCTACTTTTCTAACGCAGCGATCATATTGAATATCAATCATTTTCCCTTGAATAACAAGCTTTGGCTCGTACCCTTGCAGCATATTTTTACATGAACCTAAATCCGGACAATCCACGCAACCTACACTTTGTCCAATATATTCATATAGCTTCACAAGACTGCGCTCAATCATAGAAGTCGTTACTTCACCTTTATGTTCGTCTATAAATTCTTTCACACGCGGATGCGCCATTACTTCTGCCTTTAATACTTCATATCTATTTTTAAATTTTTCATTTCCCATTAATTTTGCAAATGAATTTTGAATATGCTCCATTTTCTCACCTCAAAGAGCGTTCATTCTCTTCTATTAATCACGCTTATATTTTTTTAACACTTCTTCTAATCGTTTTCGTTCATCTTCTAACGTACTTGCATCTTTTTCTACACTTACATCTTTCTTCGCCGTTTCTTTCTCTTGTTCCTTCGGCTCTTCTTCCTTAAGCCAATCTGGTACCATTTCTTTCCGTACCGTTTTCTTCGCCGTACGGCCTTTTTTCTTCGTCTCAGCCCACTCTTGATATTGACGGTTCTCTTCTTTCGCTAACGCCATCGCGTCCGCTACTGTACCAACCTTTTTACGTGCCCAATGCCCAGCAATCTTCTCGACATACGTTTTCGCAAGTTTCATATCTGAGCGTAGCATAACGTAATAAATAAGTACATTCACAACTCCTGGTGTCAATTTTTGATTAATCATGACATCTTCAACGATTTGCAAGTCCGCTTTCGTTGCCTCTGCACCACCAGAAATCTCTTTCAATAATTGTTTTGGCGAGATTTCCTCTAGCTGCTTTATTAGCATCTCCTCTTGCGATGAAGGCTCTTTCTCTTTCATCGTACGTGCAGCATGAGGCTGTACTCTTTCACTTAATACCGGTAATGCTTGACCATTTTCAAATTGATACCAATCGCGAGCTCCTTTTCTAAGCCTTTCCATATCAATTGTTTGCATCTCTGTCACCGCACCAAGAACGATATTTTGCATCGATAACACATCTACACCATACACGTAAGCAAGTGTTATAACGCAGTCTCTTACTTGACCTGTAATCGACTTTTTAGGAACAAGAGCGGACAATCCATCTACAAATAAAGAGAAATCAAAGAAATCATTCCAAACTTTCGGAGCGTCTCCCTTCTCGTTACTTGGCATAGTTGTCGTTTTTGGGATACGAAGATCTTCTTGCGCATGCTCAAGCTGTCCTGGATTAAACGAACCAAACACATCATTGAAAGAGCGCGTAACATTTTCATAAGAAGCAAAATCAAATTCTTCTTCTAAGAAATATTGCTTTACTTGATTATATTTTGTCCGACTCAATCGATTGTATAAAAAGATACTTAAAACAATATCATCAAAAAACTGCTTTGGAGATAAAGGTGGTTGCAACTCATATATGAACATTCGAATATCTTTTTCTTTCTTAATATATACCTTCAAAAGCCCAATTGCCTCTAACTTTACTCGTTCCTCATATATTTCAGGAAGTTGCATTTGCATAGTCACCATAAGGGAATGATGTGTATTCTCTTTTCCAAATACACGATCTTGCTCTAGCTCCCCCCATAGTGTCATGTATAAGCTAAAAGCTCTACTACCTATTAACGGCTGATACAACATCGTTAATACTTTTCGGTCGTAATTATGCAGTAGCCCTTTCGCACTTACTTTATAACGATCAATCGGCAATAGCTCCATCCATGACTGTTTTTCCATTATTGCTTTTCCTTTCTCTCATCCAATCTATCCTCTACTTCATTCGTTCTATCTTCATTATATAAATTCTTAGTGAAAAAGAGCTATTAGCTTACGCTTCTAGCTCTCTTATCCTATTACTTACGGTATGTAAAGAGAATAAAATACAACTTCTACTCTCTTTCTTTTTGCAGTATATCTTTTAATTCTTCAATAAATACATTTAAATCTTTAAATTGACGATATACAGAAGCAAAGCGTACGTAAGCAACATCATCAATATCGCGAAGTTCTTCCATAACAATTTCACCAATCATATCACTTTTCACTTCTGATATACCTAAATTACGCAGTTCACGTTCCACGCTTTGTGTTACTTCTTCTAATTGTCTTAAAGATACTGGTCTTTTTTCACACGCTTTAATTAAACCACGTAAAATCTTTTCTTTATTAAACTCTTCTCGTGTGCCTTCTTTTTTTACAACGATAAGAGGTGACTCTTCTACCCTTTCAAAGGTCGTAAAGCGACTTAAGCAACTTTCACACTCTCTCCTTCTTCGAATAGAGCGCCCCTCGTCTACCGGACGCGAATCTAACACTCTTGTACCATTATGAGAACAGGATGGACAACGCAATTCATTCACTCCTTTACACTATACTCTTTATTTTTCTCTACTCACTTCACCTAAAATATATATACAATATTATATAACTCATTCTAACTCTCTTACCACTTTAAGTTTCAGCGCATCACTTTATCATCTCATCCTTAAAAATAAGATGGTATATAGGGCACTACCTCATTTGCAAGAGTACAATTTATTCAACTAACCAGTACGTTATATTACCTCTTTTTTATAAACTAAAAAAGAGGTGCATTATACACCTCTTTACATTTTAAATCAATTATGTTCTTTTTTAAAGAGCTTTTGTTTCTCTCTGCTTAATTTCGAAGCTACCAGTGCCTCGAGGAAGCTCGATGCTCTCACGCGTTTTCGCGTTTAAACCTTCTGCAATATATTCTGCAGCAACATTTGGATCAATACGATCCCCACAAGTATAAACATCAATACTCGCGTAACCGTGCTCCGGAAAGCTATGAATTGTTAAATGTGATTCCGAGATAATTACTACTCCACTTACACCTTGTGGTGCAAATTTATGGAAAGCAACCTCACGCACTTCAGCACCAGCTCTTAGTGCTGCATCCACAAATAATTGTTCAATATACGGCATGTCATTAAGCTTGTCGAAATCGCAATCCCAAAGTTCAGCGATCACGTGACGACCCATCGTATCCATAGTATCCATTCTACAGTTCCCCCTTGTAAATTTATTCTAACTGTTCGAATTGAAAACTAATTTGCAATTTGGCTTGCTCCACTACCACGGGGGAAAGTTAGTCCAGAGAGGTCCTAACCCTTTAAGTAGTGACTACGTACCTCAGCTCTTAAGTTTACGAGTGTTAGTATACTTTGTTTATTTTCATTTTGCAACAACAGTTTTTTCGATTTTCTGTCATATTTTCCTCTTTACTTTTCCCTAAAAAAAATAAACGATTCACAAATGCAGTAATCACAACGTTTCGTGGTATGTCCACTTTTTAAAATATACTCATATAATTTTTTTCCTTTTCAGAAAAAAATAAAAAAAGAGGGCAAATATTGCCTTGCCCTCCCCCTTATTCACTTAAATGTGTTGCACATTTTCTTGTTTCGCTAACTCTTCAACAACTAACGTTACAAGATCTACAACACGACGAGAGTAGCCCCACTCGTTATCATACCAAGCAAGTACTTTCACTTTACGATCACCCATTACCATTGTAGATAAACCATCAATGATAGCTGAGTGTGTATTTGTATTAAAGTCGATAGATACTAAAGGCTCTTCGCTGAATTCTACAATACCTTTTAACGCACCGTTTGCAACCGTTTTGAAAGCTTCATTAATAGCTTCAACTGTCACATCACGTTTTACGTCTACTACTAAGTCAACAAGAGACACGTTTGGCGTTGGTACACGAAGTGCCATACCATGAAGTTTTCCGTTCAAGTGCGGAAGAACTTTTGCTAGCGCTTTCGCGGCACCTGTCGTTGTCGGAATGATTGATTGTCCGCAAGCACGCGCTCTTCTTAAATCTTTATGTGGGTTATCAATATTTTTTTGGTCATTTGTATAAGCGTGAACAGTCGTCATTAAACCGTTTTCAATTCCGAACTGCTCATCTAACACCTTTACAACAGGCGCTAAACAGTTTGTTGTACAAGATGCATTTGAAATAACAGTATGTTTTGTAATATCTAATTGGTCTTCATTCACACCAACTACAATTGTTACATCTTCATTTTTACCAGGCGCTGTTAAAATAACCTTTTTCGCTCCAGCTTCAACGTGAAGAATTGCTTTTTCTTTTGAATTAAATTTACCAGTTGCTTCAATTACAACTTCAACACCTAAATCTGTCCAAGGCAATTCCTTTGGATCGCGGTTGTTTAAAAGGCGAATCATTTTTCCATCAACTAATAAGTGATCTTCAAATGCTTCTACTGTTCCGTCAAACTTACCATGAACTGTATCATATTTAATTAAGTGTGCTAACGTTTCAGATGGATAGCTTGCATTGATTGCTACAATTTCGAATGCGCTTTCTTTTATTGCTTGACGAAATACCATTCTCCCAATACGTCCAAATCCATTAATTGCCACACGAGTCATAATATGTTATCCCCCTTGAATGCGTTATACTATTTATCTCCAATCCCAATAATAGTATAACACAAAAAGGAGATATGTCACTAAGCATTTTCATTAATTTCACAATTTTTTAGTCAATAATGTTCCATTTCTTTAAAATCACCTGCAATTGTGTTTTCGTTCCCATAATTGTGCCATCATTATTTATCACTTCATCTGCATTTTTCACTTTTTCCGCTAACGGCATTTGAGATTGAATACGCGCCGTTGCTTCTTCTTCGGAAAAACCATTTCGTTTCATCAAACGTTCTAATTGTGTATCAGGAGTAACTGCTACAACTAAAACACGGTCAACGAGACTTGTTAATTTACTTTCAAATAAAAGAGGGATATCTAACACAATCGCTTGCATACTTTCTTTTATGTACATTTCCTTTTGTCTATTCATTTCCTCACGTACTGCAGGATGAACAATTTTGTTTAACTGCAATCGTTTTTCTTCATTATAGAAAACGACACTCCCTAATTTCGGCCGATCCAGTTCTCCGTCTTTTTGCAACACTTCCGTTCCAAATACTTCTACTATTTTGTTATATGCTGGTTTTCCTCGCTCTACAACTTCTCGCGCAATAATATCTGCATCAATAACTGGTATGCTCAATTCACGAAACATTTGAGACACTGTACTTTTTCCACTTGCAATGCCTCCTGTTAATCCAATTACTACTGTCATCATAATCCTCCTCATAATAAAAGGCGCGAAACTAATGTTCCACGCCCATACTTACATTTTCCAAATTCCAATAATAATGAGTAATACTCCAGGCAGGAATGTAAATTTTTGTAACCACTTCATATTCGATAAAACCGTCCCAAGTTTCATTCCAATAAACAAAAACAAAGAACTCATAACTGCAACTAATATCGCCATCATAGCGGGTGCATACCCTAATAAAGATGCACCAATTCCGGCACCAAATGAATCTACAGAAAGAGCGATACCAAGAAGTAATGCTTCTCCTGCAGAAATGGTGCCTGATTTATCAAAATCTGCTACAGTCGGTTTCCGTAAAATTTGAATTACTAGCCCTAGCGAGGCAATCTCTAATTTCCAGACCTTCTCCTCTTGCTTCGGTTCTTCTTTTTTCTCACTTCGAAAAAATTGATATAACACCCAAATCCCTATTCCAATAAGAACAAGCCCACCGATACGCGTTGCGATAACAGGTGAAAATATTTTCGCGATCATATGTCCAATTCCCATTGAAACAAGCATAACAGCCGCTGAACAGATTCCGATAATTATAATTGATTTTAGTGGAATTCTTACGCTTCTTAACCCATATGTTAGCCCTACACTACAGCTATCTAAGCTTAATGTAAAAGCTAATAAAATAAGAGATAAATAAAGGTACATCGGTAAGCTCCTCCCTTATACATAGCTCTGCTGTATGTATATGACAAATGCCTATCCGATGTTATCTCTTTTCTATATTCTAGGCTGACAAATTGGGCAGTAATGCGTTCCTCGCCCGCCAACTACTGTTTTTTCTAATATCGTACCACAAGTTACACACGGCTCTCCTTTTTTTCCATATACATTTAGGAGTTCTTGGAATGAACCAATTTGCCCTTGTGAGTTGATATACGTCCGAATTGTACTTCCGCCACGTTTTACCGCTTCACCTAACGTTGTAACGGTAGCCTCATAAATCCGCTCAATTTCTTCTACTGTTAAAGAAGAAGCTTCCCGTTCCGGATGAATTTGAGAACGGAATAAAACTTCATCAACATATATATTTCCAAGCCCTACTAAAAGACGCTGGTCCAATAGCACAACTTTTATTTTACGATTTGTCTTTTGCAATCTTTCTTGTAAATACTGCGGTGTCAATTCAGCATCAAACGGCTCCGGACCTAAGTCAGCAAGAGGCATTTGATTCATCTCTTCACCTTTCTTAAAGAGATGCATCGTACCAAACTTTCTCACATCTTTATAATGTAATTCAGTTCCATCTGTAAATAAGAAACGGACGTGCGTATGTTTATCAATCGGCTCATCCTCTTGATGTAGTAAAAACTTACCTTCCATACGCAAATGTGAAACAATAACATAATTTGTTACATATAGAAGCAAAAACTTTCCTCTTCGCTTTATATTTTCAATCTTCTCGCCTTTTAGCATTTCTTTAAAGATTTCTGCATCATCCGGTCGTTTCACTATTTTTGGATAAGTAACAATAACATCTTCAATCGTTTTTCCTGTTACAAGATTTTCAAGTGTCCGTCTGACGTTTTCAACCTCTGGTAATTCAGGCATTTCATCACTTCCTTATTTTGCGTCGTACCAAGTTGGACCGTAAGAATAATCAACTTTCAGCGGAACTGCGAGTTCAATTGCATGCTCCATTACTTCAGGTACAAGCTGCTCTAATTTTTCAATTTCTTCTTTTGGTGCTTCAAATATTAATTCATCGTGTACTTGTAGAAGAAGACGCGCTTGTAAGCCTTCTTCTTCTAAACGATCTGCCATAATAATCATCGCTTTTTTAATAATATCTGCTGCAGTACCTTGAATTGGTGTATTCATCGCTGTACGCTCAGCAAAGCTACGTAAATTGAAATTACGACTCGTAATTTCTGGAATATAACGGCGACGATTTAATAATGTGGCCACATATCCTTTTTGTTTCGCATCTTTTACGATGTCCTCCATGTATTCTTGTACACCAGGGAAACTTTCTAAATACTTTTCAATAAATTCCGCTGCTGCTTTTCTTGTAATCCCTAAGTTTTGCGAAAGACCATAATCACTAATACCATACACAATTCCGAAGTTAACAGCTTTCGCTTGTCGTCTCATATTTGAAGTTACTTCATCTTTTTCAACGCCAAATACATCCATAGCTGTTTTCGTATGAATATCCATGTCATGTTGGAATGCTTCAACTAGCCCTTTATCATTTGCAATATGAGCTAATACACGCAGCTCGATTTGTGAATAATCAGCCGCATACATAATCCAACCTTCTTCTGATGGAACAAATGCCTGACGAATCTTTCTTCCTTCTTCTAATCGAATCGGGATATTTTGCAAGTTCGGATCCGTCGAACTTAATCGACCTGTTTGTGTTAACACTTGATTAAAACGAGTATGAATTTTAGATGAATCTTCATGTACAACTTTCAGTAAACCTTCAATGTAAGTTGAATTTAGTTTCCCTAATTGACGATAATGTAAAATGTTTGGAATAATTTCATGGTGATCCATAAGCTTATCTAGTACATCAGCTGACGTAGAATAACCTGTTTTCGTCTTTTTAATAACCGGTAAGTTTAAATTCTCAAACAGAATAACACCTAGCTGCTTCGGTGAATTAATATTAAATTCTGTTCCCGCAAGCTTATAAATTTCCTGTTCCATTTCCTTTAATCTGCCTGCAAGTTCTTCTCCCATATTACGAAGACGCTCTGTATCAACTTTTACACCTTTTACTTCCATATCAGCTAATACACGCGCAAGTGGTAATTCTAACTCTGTAAACAGTTCATATTGCTCATTCTTCTCTAACTCTTCAACGAATGTTTGCTTTACATCATATAATACATGCACTTTACGAGCTACATGCTCCGCTACTACTTTTAACTCTGGAACAGCACGCTTCGCGCCTTTTCCATAAACTTCTTCGTCAGATTTCACAGCATGCGTTTCTTTCATTTTCGCTACAGTACGGAAATCTTTATCTGTATCAGCCGGATCAAGTAAATAAGCAGCGATTAATAGATCAAAGTCAACCCCTTGTATATCTATACCGTTCCATTTCAGTGCAACGATTGCACGCTTCGCATCAAATGTATGCTTTCTCATCTCTCCATCTGCAAGCCAGTCTTTAAATGCATCTGACTTAAGAGCAATGTCCTTTTGAATAAAGTAGCAACCATTTTCATTTTGAATACCAAAACCTTGAATATCTGCTTTATGATAGTTATCTTCTTGTACTTCAACAATAAGCGCACTATCTTGCTGAAGCATTTCTTCGGTAACTTCTTCCACAATATCAAATGTAATATCATCTAATTCAGCTGGAGCCGTTTCTTCTGGCGTAACACCTAATTTATTTAAAAGAGATGTAAATCCTAAACTCTCGAACATTGGAACGACATCACTTGCTTCATATCCTTTATATTCCATATCATCCACATGCACTGTAATCGGCGCATCTGTAATGATAGTTGCAAGATCTTTACTCATAAGAGCTTGGTCTTTATTTGCTTCCAGTTTTTCTTTTAATTTCTTCCCGCTTACTTGATCTAGATTGTCATACACTTCTTCAACCGTTCCAAACTGTGTTAACAATTTAATCGCAGTTTTTTCACCAACTCCTGGTACACCCGGAATATTATCTGATTGGTCTCCCATTAAACCTTTCATATCGATAATTTGCTTTGGTGATAAGCTATATTTCTCAAATAAAGCTTCTTTCGTATATTCATCTACTTCCGTAATCCCTTTTCGCGGAATACATACAAGCGTGTTATCAGAAACAAGTTGAAGTAAATCTTTATCTCCTGAAATAACTTTTACACTTGCTCCTTGTTCGCTTGCTTCTTTTGCTAGCGTTCCCATAATATCATCCGCTTCATAATTTTCCAATTCATAACGCGGTACGTTGAATGCATCAAGCATCTCACGAATAAACGGGAATTGTTCTGATAATTCAGGTGGGGTCTTTTGACGTCCGCCTTTATACTCACTATATGTTTTATGACGGAATGTCGTTTTACCCGCATCAAATGCTACTAACATATGCGTCGGTTTTTCTTCCTCTAATATTCTCATTAACATCATTGTAAAACCGTAAATTGCGTTCGTATGTATACCTTTGTCGTTATTTAAAAGCGGTAGTGCAAAGAAAGCACGATACGCGATATTATTACCATCTACTAATACGACCTTTTTTTCCAAATCAGAAACCTCCCCATGCAAATTTGAAATGATTTTTTTCACAGAAAAAAACCGTTCCTTTCCTCTCTCTATATTAACATGACTAATAGAGAGAAGAAAAATAACGGTTCTTTTCTTTCATATATAAAACAGACTTATATTGGCATAAAGGGAAGTGACGAGAACAGTTTAACTATTCTCGTCCAAAATTACTCCTTGGATGAAGGGGTTTTCATGTATTATATTAACAGAGCTTTATTAATATTTAATTAAGACATTGTTAATATATTGTAAACATCCTTCATCCTATTTTTCAGTTGCTGATTTCGGTAAAACAACTGTAAACGTTGTCCCTTCTCCAACTTCACTATCTACTGTAATCGTACCTTGATGCGCCTCTACTAAATGCTTTACAATTGATAATCCAAGGCCTGTACCACCAGTATTTCTACTTCTCGCTTTATCCACTCGGTAAAAGCGTTCAAAAATACGCGGAATTTCCTCTTTACTAATACCAATTCCAGTATCCGATACTTTTATATAAGCATTATATTTATCTTCCGCTAACTCTACTGAAACAACGCCTCCAGCCGGTGTATATACGATCGCGTTATTAATTAAATTAATAAAGATTTGTTTCAGACGACTTGGATCTCCAATAACAGAGGCACGTTTTAATACATTCACTTGTAAAGAGATTTCTTTTTCTCCTGCTTTATTATCAAGCACCATATGAATATCTTCAAGCAGCCCCTTCATATCAACGGTTCCCATATTTAATTTAAATCCTTGTTGTTCGATCTTCGACAAATCTAATAAATCTTCAATTAACCCTTGCATGCGCTCACTTTCTTTTAAAATAATGTGCAAGAAATGTTCGCAGAATTTTTTATTATCCATCGCTCCGTCTAAGAGTGTTTCTGAAAAACCTTTAATAGAAGTAATCGGTGTCTTTAATTCATGAGAAACATTCGCTAAAAAGTCTTTTCTCATTTGTTCTAATTTCTTTAACTCTGTTATGTCATGGAATACGAGAACAATCCCTTTCCATTCATGGTTTGTCCCGATAATCGGTGCTCCATATACTTCAAAGTGCTTCCGCTCAATTCCAAGTGGCAATAACATTTGTTTACGCACTTTCACTTCTGTCATAAAGATTTCTTCTACAAGCTCAATAATTTCTGTATGATGAAACGATTCATAATATAAGCGATCTAAATATTCTTCATCTGTTACGTGAAAAGTTTCCTTATAAGAGCGGTTTACAAGGTTTATATATCCGCGGCTATCAATTAAAATCATTCCGCTTCCCATATTTTCAATTAACGTATGCAGACGATCTTGCTGCATTTCTTGTTCCAGTGTCATCTCTTGTAAGTTACGAGCTAAAATATTAATTGCTTTACTCAGCATTCCTGTTTCGTCCGAATGACTTTCGTATGCACGTGCTTTATAATTACCCTTCGCCAATTCAATTGCAACTTTCGTAACTGATTCAATCGGCCTAATATATTGCCCTGTAATTTTCATACCTAAAAATACAACTACGAGACAAGCAATGACAAATCCGATAATTAATAATCCCCACGTTTTTTGATGTACGTCTCTTAAAGGATCGATTGTACTTTTCACCAAAATGTATCCTTGTTTTCCTTCTACATCTTGAACGAACACCGTATGATAAAATTGATTCTTTCGATCTGTCTCTTTCGTAATCACTTTACTTCGTTGTTTTGCCACTTCCGAAGAAAGTTCTTGAATCGTCTCTGGACTAAATGCCAATTCTTGTCCTTTTCTATATTGAACTTTCTTTTTTTCATTCACAAATACGATAGAAGCTGGTATTTTTTCTTCTAACTTTTCAAATACGTATGGATTTTTTAGGACCTTATCAAAACCTTGCTCTTCTGCTAACGCCGCAACATACTCCGTCTCTTTTACCATTCTCTCTTTAGCATGATCTATATAGTAGTTTTCAAACACAGTTTCTAGCAATAAGCCTAGTCCAACTAAAATAAATACAATAAGAGAAACAAATGTAAAAAGAAGCCTGGAACGAAATTTATTCATTCCCTTTTGGCTCCTCTAATTTATATCCTAAACCACGTATCGTTTTAATGTACGTCGGTTTTTTCGTATTTTGTTCAATTTTATCGCGCAAATGGCTAATATGAACATCAACAATTCGTGTATCACCAGCAAAATCGTAATTCCATACAGCACTTAATAATTGATCACGCGTCAACACGCGACTTTTATTTTTCGCGAGATACACAAGTAGTTCAAATTCTTTTGGTGTTAATTCAAGCTTTCTTCCTTGGAAATAAGCCTCATAAAACTCCGGTAAAATTTTAAGTTCTGCAATTGTAATGCTATCTTCATCTGGCGCTTCTGCAACTTGTTCTTCTTGTTGTAATTTCGTGCGGCGCAAAATTGCCTTCACACGAGCAACAACTTCTCTTGGACTAAATGGCTTCGTCATATAATCATCTGCCCCAAGTTCAAGACCTAGCACCTTATCAAACTCATCATCTTTTGCCGTTAACATTAAAATCGGCGTCATAACGCGCTGCAATCGTAATTCTTTACACACTTCCATACCATCCATTTTCGGAAGCATTAAATCTAATATAATTAAATCTGGGCGTTCTGTTGTCGCTTTTTGAAGCGCCATTTCTCCATCCATCGCTGTTATAACTTCAAACCCAGCTTGTTGTAAATTAAATTCAATTAAAGTTAAGATAAATTCCTCATCATCAACTACTAAAATACGATTGTTCATTCTTTTCCTCCAAGTTATAGACTTGAAACCTTCTTCATCCTAGTATTTCCCCCGTTATTCTCATCATACTAGAAAACAAGGTCCCTCTCAATATAATTGTCTATTCATGGAGATCGTTTGTGTAGAATTGAGAAAGTAGACGTAATTACGCTTCACCTGCAACTACACAGGATTTTGCCAAACTTTATAGATTGCTCTCTCTTCTTTAAAGCTCACTTCCGTATGAACTATAAAGTGAAACTTTAATCAGTGGGGGTTGTTCATTCCCCACTGATTATTAGTTGAATCAATCGGGCTTTTACGGGCAGTTGATTCCCGACCTAACTTCTTTGCTTTCGCTGAATTTTGAGGTGGGATCTTACTGCCCGTTAATGCGGGATAAAATCTTGATTTTGTGCTAGGAAAAACGAAAGAGCATACGCTATTTTATAATCTAGCGTTTCATATCCATCAAATAATCTCCCGTACATTTCATTCGCGATCAAATCGCCCCACACTTCAGTTTCTCGTATCGTTTCAAAGATAACTTCTTCTTTTTTCCACCTCACTTAAAAGAATCACTCCTTTCATTGACTTCAATTACCGATATTTATATCATTAATCTTAATATATAAATTAATACAATCAGGAGGTCTATTATGCGACTAATACTACCCATTCTATCTTTAGCAGTCACATGTATCCTTGCTTTCAACGCTCCGAGCTGGGATACGATTAAAACGGGTTGCTCAGAATTTGCTGAAGGGTTCAAAGAAGGATTCTTCAACTAAAAATAGCGCTAGCATCCTTATTCAAGGTATGCTAGCGCTATTCATATTTTCATCTTTTAAAAATTATCTAATGCTTTTTCCATAATGGAAACAGATTTATAAGGTGGCGTTACTGTTAATGAACCCTTTACAACAGTTTCTCCTTTTTCATCATGAGCAGATACAAGCATATCAATTGTATGTTCCTCCTCAGAAACAGCCACAACTTCAAAGTGGATTTGTAACGTTTCATAATGGTGAACATGCTTCACGAACGTAAGGTCCTTCCTAGTAATATGACTTCCTGGACCCGGTAAATATTTCGTAACTGCCGTTGTAATCATTCCCGTTAGCATAATGCTTGGTACAATCGGCTTTTCATACGGAGTTTGGGATGCGTAATCATGCTGAATATATAATGGATTGGCATCATTCGTTAACCCTAAGTACAATAACAAATCTTTATCCTCAATTTTTTCAGTGATAGATAATTTCTCTCCTACTGTAATTTCATCCATTTTACGACCAATTTGAACTTTTTTCTTTAACATGTTACAACCCCCTCCGATTTTTTCACCTTATTATCCTACTAAAAGCGATACCTTATCCGAAATTTACTATGATGAGGGCAATGTATAGTATAAATCTACAGTTTCATTATAGGATATTACAAATGATAGCGTTTTCATATTATTTCAAAAAAACAATTCGGTAAATAGTAGAAAAAGATTCGGAATCCCGAATCTTTTTCACTACTATTCAATTATTAAACAAGAACTTTCATTACGTTACGTACAGATTCTACAGAGCGATCTAACGCTTCTTTTTCATCTGCAAGAAGTTCTAATTCAATAATTTTTTCAATTCCGTTACCACCTAGAATTACTGGTACCCCTAAGTAAAGGTCACTATAACCATACTCACCTTCAAGGTACGCAATAGCTGGTAATACACGGCGTTGATCTTTTAAGATTGCTTCTGTCATTTCAACTAAAGAAGCTGCTGGTGCGTAATATGCACTACCGTTTCCTAATAAGCCTACAATCTCACCGCCACCTTTACGTGTACGTTCTACGATTGCTTCTAAACGCTCTTTCGGAATTAACGTTTCTAACGGAATACCGCCTGCATAAGAATAACGCACAAGAGGTACCATGTCGTCACCATGTCCACCAAGAACAAATCCTGTAATGTCTTTTACAGAAAGATTTAATTCTTGTGCGATGAATGTACGGAAACGAGCTGTATCTAATACGCCCGATTGGCCAATTACACGCTCTTTCGGGAATCCTGCTTCTTTAAATACAGAATATGTCATTGCATCAACTGGATTTGTTAACACAACAATAATTGCATTTGGTGAATGTTTTGCAATGTCGCGCGTAATACTTTTCATAATTTTAGAGTTCGTTGCTACTAAGTCATCACGGCTCATACCAGGCTTACGTGCAATACCTGCTGTAATAACGACAACGTCAGAATCAGCAGTATCTGCGTAATCAGATGTTCCAATAATGTTAGCATCAAAACCTTGTACTGGGCTCGCTTCTAACATATCTAACGCTTTCCCTTTTGTTGGATTTTCCAGTTGTGGAATGTCCACTAATACAACATCTGCAAGTTCTTTTTGTGCTAATAAGAATGCCGTTGTTGCTCCTGTAAATCCTGCACCGATGACTGAAACCTTCTTGCGTTTGATTGTCATAATTTACCCCCCGCTTTAATTATGCGTTTTTGATTATCGCTACATCCATGTTTTTAATAAGCTCATTAGCAAACTCAGAACATTTCACTTCTGTTGCACCTTCCATTAGGCGAGCGAAGTCATATGTTACTACTTTTGATGCAATTGTTTTCTCAACTGAATCTGTTACTAATTTCGCAGCTTCGTTCCATCCTAAGTGTTCTAATAATAATACACCTGAAAGAAGAACTGAAGATGGGTTTACTTTATCTAAACCTGCATATTTTGGAGCTGTACCATGTGTAGCTTCAAAGATAGCATGTCCAGTCACATAGTTAATGTTTGCACCAGGTGCAATACCAATTCCACCTACTTGTGCAGCAAGTGCATCAGAGATATAGTCACCATTTAAGTTCATTGTTGCAACAACATCGAACTCACGTGGACGAGTTAAAATTTGTTGTAAGAAGATGTCTGCAATAGAATCTTTTACGATGATTTTTCCAGCCACTTCAGCGTCTGCCATCGCTTTATTCGCTGCATCTTTACCATCTTTTTCAACAATGCGATCATATTCAGCCCAAGTAAATACTTTGTCGCCGAATTCTTGTTCCGCTACTTCGTAACCCCAGTTTTTGAAAGCACCTTCTGTAAATTTCATAATGTTTCCTTTATGAACTAATGTAACAGAAGAGCGTTTTTCGTTAATTGCATATTGAATTGCAGCACGAACAAGACGCTTTGTCCCTTCTTCTGAGATTGGTTTAATACCAATACCAGATGTTTCTGGGAAGCGGATTTTATTAACACCCATTGCTTCTTTTAAGAAAGCAAGAACTTTTTCTGCTTCTGGAGATCCTTGTGCATATTCAATTCCAGCATAAATGTCTTCTGTATTTTCACGGAAAATAACCATATCAGTATCTTCCGGACGTTTTACAGGTGAAGGAACACCTTCAAAATAACGAACTGGACGTAGACATACATATAGATCTAATTCTTGACGAAGTGCTACGTTTAGAGAACGAATACCACCGCCAACTGGAGTTGTAAGTGGACCTTTAATTGCGATTAAATATTCGCGGATTAAATTTAAAGTCTCTTCTGGTAACCACTCGCCTGTTTGGTTGAATGCTTTTTCCCCTGCAAGCACTTCTTTCCAAACGATTTTCTTCTCACCATCATAAGCTTTTTCAACTGCTGCTTCTATTACGCGAGATGCAGCTGCCCAAATATCAGGACCAATTCCATCTCCTTCAATAAATGGAATAATCGGATTGTTTGGTACATTCATAACACCATTAGTTACAGTAATTTTTTCACCTGTCGTCAATGTGATAACCCCCATGTTTGAAATTTCATATGTATGAAACTGAGGGAATAACCCCTCAGTTCAAACCGTTAGTCAAATTAAAATATTCTAATCATTACATCTTTCCGAAAAAATCAGACTTTTGAAAGCGTATTTTCACTATCAAAATAGTGTTTTTTGCTTATCTTTGTGCGATTGGAACATACACTTGATGCGTTGGTCCATTATAATCAGCACGTGGACGGATTAAACGGTTATTTTCATATTGTTCTAGAATATGAGCTAACCAGCCTGACATACGGCTAATTGCAAAAATAGGTGTAAATAAGTCATGGTCAATTCCTAAACAATGGTATACAGAAGCTGAATAGAAATCAACATTTGGTGGAAGACCTTTTTCTTTTGTTACAATGTCTTCAATTTTGATAGACATATTATACCATTTGTCTTCTCCTAAAAGCACGCATAATCTCTTAGACATTTCACGTAAGTGTTTTGCACGTGGATCACCCTGCTCATACACACGGTGGCCAAAGCCCATGATTTTCACTTTATTTTGAAGAGCATTATGAATATATGATTCTACATTTTCTTCTTCGCCAATTTCAGTTAACATCTTCATTACATTTTCATTTGCCCCACCGTGAAGAGGACCTTTTAATGCACCAATTGCTGCTGTAATACCAGAATATACATCTGAAAGTGTAGCTACGCAAACACGTGCAGTAAATGTAGAAGCGTTTAACTCATGATCTGCATGAAGTACAAGTGCCTTATCAAAAGCTTCAATTTCAACTTCATTTGGCTCGCGATCATTTAACATGTACAAGAAGTTTGCAGCTAATGATAAATCCTTTCTTGGCTCAACAATATCTAAACCTTTACGGATTCTCGCGTAAGCAGCAACTAAAGTTCCCACTTGAGCCTGTAATTTAACCGCTTTCAAATAATTAGACTTTTCATCCATAATTTCAGCGCTCTCATCGTATAATGATAGCATGGAAATTGCAGTTCGTAAAACAGACATCGGATGTGCAATTTTTAAATCTACTTGTTTCAAATATGTTAAAATCTCACCTGGAACTTTATAGTATTCAGATACAATTTCATTAAATTCCGCTAGTTCTTTTTCATTAGGAAGCTTGCGGTGCCATAATAAGTACACTACTTCTTCAAACGTAGCATTCTCAGCTAAATCATCAATATTATACCCAACATAAGTTAATGTATCATCAATAATAGAGCTCACAGATGATGTTGTTGCTACTACCCCTTCTAAACCTCGAATAACAGTCATGACATTCTCTCCTTTTCCTGAAAATTCTCCCAACCTTGCTCCTTATATCTATTTGCTCCCCTTATGAATTATGAACGCCCGTTCACTCTTTAGGCAAGCAAAATGCACGATCATGCAAATTTGTTGCGATGTTCCCCTCTTATTGTCCATGGTTTACATGGAAAGCATGAGCGTGAATGTCTCCCCGAATCCTCACGCTCAAAACAACAAGTTAGTGAGGAAAATACATTCCGAAGAGTTTTATGATAAAAACAACATAAAACAATATCATTATAAAATTGTTTTATGTTGTTTTTATTTTATCTGGTGTAAAGTCTCTGCTGTTATGTAACTTTTCAAAGTTTCTAATCCTATTATAAACAATTATCTGACTTTTGTGAACAGAAAGAATTCAAAAATTTTATATTACTATAAAATTCCTTATTTAAACATTTGTATAATACTCATAACCGCATAGGCAATTCCAGCCCCAATTAACGGACCAACAGCAACCCCATTAAATAACGCAACCGCTATAATTGTCCCAAAAACAAGCGCAGTTGTAATATGAGGATCCGTTGTCAACAATTGCACGCCGCCTTTCGCTAACAAAGCGACTGCTACACCTGAAGCTAAAGCAATCCACGCATAATACGATTTCGCCGCTTCTCCAAGTTGTTTAAAACCTATTTCCCCCGTCGCAATCGGTACTAGCACCGCTATTGTAATGACCGTTACACCTAGGTTAATTCCTTTCGTTTGTAAATAAGGAAAGACCTTATCTCCTAAAAACGTAAATTTTAATAGAAATAACACCCCAATAGCTACAGTAAGCGATTGGTTTTTAGCAATAAGTCCTATAATAAGTAGTATGAATAAAAATAACGTTGACTGACTAATCATGTTTACACTTCCTTTCTGAAAATAATGAACTCATTTCCAAACAAAAATACCTTTAAACCTATCGTTATACATGCTATACAGATGCCTATTTATCGATAACACCTTCAATTTTTTATACATTCTAAAAAGAGACTTTCACCAAAAAAATTTAAGCATGTATACATTTTTGAAAACAGTCGTCTCTTCTTTCTTTTCTAATAAGAAACAGGTAAAATAAAAAGAAGAGAAAATGAAGTTTTTACCATATAGTAGTAGCATCACGAATAGGCTTTCACAGCCATTCATATACCGAAAAAAGCAGGCTAAATCCATCATTCCACTATAACATAAAGTAACACTTTAATCAGTTGGGCATCTTCCACTGATTATTGGCCTTCATCAATTGGGCTTTGGCGGGAGATTTACTGCCGCTAAAGTAAGACTTTAATCAGCAGAGCACGCTAGTTATAAGTTGAACGAATTAGGATAATCCAAATCGGAATGGGAGGTATACATCTTTGAACCGAAACTTACTATATATGATATTGCGACTCATATTTGTCATTGTAGCAACGATAGCTGGGTTCTATGTATTACTATACATGTCAGGGCTTATCTATCCTTTTATTATCGCTTTTGCATTTGCTTATTTGATTAATCCTGTCGTCAATTTCCTTAATCAAAAACTACAATTTCCTCGCGCACTAGCAGTACTCGTTAGCTTAATTCTCGTATTTGGAGCTATCGTTGGACTTGTTACATATCTTGTGACTGAAGCAATATCTGCCACAACATACTTACTCCAACTTGTTACAGTAAAGTTTCCGGATATCGTTACATTCGCTCAGCAATTTGCACTTAATCATATTATGCCTCTCTACGATGATTTAATCTCTAAATTTAATCATCTTGGAGAACCACAGCGCTATACAATTACACAAAACATTCAAAACTTAGGAACAGAAGCAACAACACAAATGAAAGAACTTTTAACCGCCATTATAAGCGGATTAACAAATTTCATTAGTGCACTGCCAACAACGTTAACTGTCCTTGTATTCATTTTATTAGCTACTTTCTTCATTAGTTACGATTGGCACCGTCTTGCTCAAAAAACAAGAAAATTACTACCAAATCGTGTACATGGCTACGGAAAAACTATTTTTGTCGACTTAAAAAAAGCTTTATTTGGTTTTGTGAAAGCACAACTTACACTCGTATCTATGACAACCGTCATTGTACTGATCGGACTTTTAATATTACGCGTACCATACGCCATTACTATTGCGATTATTACAGGAGTTGTAGATTTACTACCATATTTAGGAACAGGCGCAGTCTTCGTTCCATGGGTTATATACGTATTTTTCACTGGCGATACCGCATTCGCCATTGGTCTTCTCATTTTATACATCGTCGTGATTGTCCAAAGACAAATTATGGAACCGAAAGTACTTTCATCTAACATCGGTCTCGATCCATTAGCAACACTCGTCGCTCTATTTGTCGGCTTTAAGCTTTTTGGCTTTTTAGGATTAATCATCGGTCCAGTCACCTTAGTACTACTTAATACATTACACAAAGCTAATGTCTTCCATGACTTGTGGAAATATATTAAAGGTTCACCTTCAAAATAAAAGTTTCTAATTCATATAAAAAACAAGCTGTAATCAGTGGGAATTTCCCACTGATTATTCCTTTCACTTATTTTTTCACACTACTCACATGTAACAAGAGCATTACCCAGAAAAAGGATAATCCTCTTGTTTTTTTGCATAAAAAACACATTTTCTAATCAAAAATACATTTTTATTCTATTTTATATATATTTATTACTTACATTTATTACTTTTTATGTAAATGAATAAATATACAAAACTACATAGAATAAGGCTTCAACTAACAATCCCCACCTTTTATATGAAAGCAAAACTTTAATTTAGCTGCATTTCTCTCCATCTTATTCATCCAAATTAATAGCATTTAAAAATTACACGTTTAATCGAAGCACAACAAGAGTTCAAACGAAAATTATATAGCAAATATAATAAGTGGACGTTTTGTTCATCCCCACTCATCATTCGCCCCCACATCAGACACTTACGAGCAACCCAACTTTGAGATAGAAATCCCCCACAAATAGCGCAGTAAAGCGAAGCCTCAATCAGAAAACCCCTCTCCTCTTACAAGACAAAAAAATAGCACTTAGATCGTTATAATCTAAGTGCTACTTCTGAATGATAATAGTAGAGTTCTTTCTAAATTTCCATTCCATCCACTTCATAACAAGCGGCTTCAATAAAGCTCTCGTAATAGGGATCACGCAGATAAACCCTAGCACATCTGTCACATACCCAGGAAGCACCAAGAGAATACCTCCTACAAATACAAAAATACCATCTAGTACTGTCTCACCTGGCATTTCCCCTCTATTCAACTTAGATTGAATCTCTCCAAGCACTTTAAATCCTTGTCTTTTCGCCAAATACACACCTACAACACCTGTAAATACAATCATAGCGAACGTAGACCATAAACCTATTACATGACTTGATCCAATTAAGACCGTAATCTCAATCGCCGGTATTAAAATAAACAAGAATAGTAACCACTTCATAGTTCTACACCCCTCTCACAACTCACTTTTAACACCCTCACAACGCCTATATACATCATACGAAATATAGATACCCTTTCATACTAAAACTCATAACAAACCGCTTTTAAAAGCAATTCTAGGCGCTTTAAACTAATTCTATCTCGTTTTTGTGTAAAAAAAAGAGAAGGACTCCGATCCTTCTCTCCGTATTACTTATAGCACTTCCGCATGTCCATTATAAACAATTCCGCGTGCTGCATCAACTGTTACTTCTTGGCCATTTTTTAAAGTTGCTGTTACGCCGTTTACACCAACGATAACAGGAATACCGATTGATACGCCTACAACAGCCGCATGGCTTGTTAAGCCACCTTCTTCTACAACTAAAGCAGCAGCTTTTTCGATTGCAGGAATCATATCTTTATCAGTACTTGTTGTAACAAGGATATCACCTTCGTTTACGTTCGCTACAGCTTCAGCAGCTGTTTTTGCTACAACTACTTTACCTTTTGCAGCTTTACGACCGATTCCTTGTCCTTTAGCAACTTCTTCACCAACAACGTGGATTTTCATTAAGTTTGTTGTTCCAGTTTCAGCAACTGGAACACCAGCAGTAATTACTACAGTATCTCCAAGTCCGATTAGACCTGCATCCATACCTGTTTGAATTGCTGTATCTAACATTTCGTCAGTTGAAGCTGCGCGCTTCTCAGCCATAAACGCTTGTACACCCCAAACAAGCGCAAGACGACGTCCTACTTGCTCGTCAGATGTTACAGCTACAATTGGAGATTTTGGACGGTATTTAGAGATCATTTTCGCAGTATGTCCACTTTCTGTTGGAGCTACGATTGCAGCTACATCAAGAGCAAGTGCTGTATGCGCAACAGATTGGCTAATTGCATCTGTAATTGTTGGAGTGAACTCTTTAATACGTTTTTTGAACATATCTTCGTATTGTAATGATTTTTCAACACGTACTGCAATGTTAGCCATCATTGTTACTGCTTCTACCGGATATTGACCAGCAGCTGTTTCACCTGAAAGCATGATTGCATCTGTACCATCGAAGATTGCGTTAGCTACGTCACTTGCTTCCGCACGAGTTGGACGTGGGTTACGTTGCATAGAGTCTAACATTTGTGTCGCAGTAATAACTGGTTTACCTAACACGTTACATTTTTTGATTAGACGTTTTTGTACTAATGGTACTTCTTCTGGTGGAATTTCTACACCCATATCACCACGAGCTACCATTAAACCGTCAGAAACTTCTAAGATTGAATCGATGTTGTCGATACCTTCTTGGTTTTCGATTTTCGGTACGATTTGGATGTATTGAGCACCATGCTCTTCTAATAATTCACGGATTTCTAATACGTCAGACGCTTTACGTACGAATGAAGCTGCGATGAAATCAACTTTTTGCTCGATACCGAAGATGATATCTTTTACGTCTTTTTCAGTGATACCAGGAAGCTTAATGCTTACGTTTGGTACGTTAACACCTTTTTTATTTTTTACAGTTCCGCTGTTAAGAACTTTTGTACGGATGTTTCCATCAGCTTTTTCGATTACTTCTAGTTCGATAAGACCGTCATCGATTAGAATGCGAGAACCTGGGTCTACATCGTCATAAAGACCAGCATAAGATACAGAGAACTTCTCTGCAGTACCTAATACTTGCTCAGTAGAAAGAACTACTTCTGCACCTGTTACAAGCTCAGCTTGTCCGTCTACGAAGTCGTGAGTACGGATTTCTGGACCTTTTGTATCAAGTAAGATACCAACTGTTTTACCAGTTTTCTTTGAAGCTTCACGAATGTTTTTAATACGAGCTCCGTGCTCTTCATGGCTACCATGAGAGAAGTTTAAACGAGCAACGTTCATACCTGCTTCGATTAATTGCTCTAATTTTTCAATACTTTCACTAGCAGGACCTATAGTACATACAATTTTAGTTTTACGCATATTGCACCTCCGAAAATTATGAAACCGTTCCCAAATATCTGACATTACGTCAATTAGATGGATAATTCTTTAGATAATTGATACATATCTTTATCGATTGTATGCTTTTGAGCTAACGCTTCGATAATATCATGATCAACAAGTTTGTTATCTTGAATACCTACACAACGTCCACCTTTACCAGCAATTAATAATTCAACTGCTCTTGCGCCAAGACGACTTGCTAATACACGGTCTTGTGCACTTGGTGATCCACCACGTTGTACGTGACCTAATACAGTTACACGAGTATCAAAGTTTGTTGCTTCTTCAATGTGCTTACCGATGTCAATTGCACTTCCAACACCTTCAGCTACAACGATAATACTGTGTTTTTTACCACGTTCACTACCACGCTTCAGACGAGCGATAACATCATCCATGTCATACTCTTCTTCTGGAATTAAGATTGTTTCTGCACCATCAGCTAAACCAGCCCATAATGCGATATCACCAGCGTGACGTCCCATTACTTCGATAACATATGTACGTTCATGAGATGTAGCTGTGTCACGGATTTTATCAATTGCATCAATAACAGTGTTTAAAGCTGTATCGAAACCAATTGTGAAGTCTGTTCCAGGGATATCATTGTCGATTGTACCTGGTACACCAACACACGGGAATCCTTGTTCAGTTAATTTTTTAGCGCCTTGGTAAGAACCATCTCCACCAATAACAACAAGTCCTTCGATACCATGTTTCTTTAATTGCTCGATACCTTTTAGTCGTACTTCTGGGTCTTTAAACTCAGGACATCTTGCTGTATATAATTTCGTACCACCGCGGTGGATAATATCGCCAACAGAACCAAGTTCTAATTTTTCAATGTGACCAGAAATTAATCCAGCGTATCCATGGTAAATACCATATACTTCAATATCATGGAAAATCGCTTTACGAACAACTGCACGAATGGCAGCATTCATACCAGGTGAATCTCCACCACTTGTTAATACACCAATACGTTTCATTTGTACTCACCTCATAAAGATTATTTGCCTTATAATAAAATAACACGAAAAAATATAAAAACACAATGGAGAAGATGTGTCTTTTCATAATAAAAACGTGCATTCGCGAAGAGGAACGCACGCTTTTCTTATTTTATCCCAATGGAAGCGTTTGAAAACGAAACTTGCCCAATTTTCATATATTTTTCATAACGTTTTTCGATTAATTCATCTTTCGAAATTCCGTTTAATTGTTCAAAAGTTTTTCTAATCATTAAATCTATATTTTCTGACTGTTTCGAAAGATTACGGTGAGCTCCACCTTTTGCCTCTGGAATAATTTCATCAATTACACCTAATTCTTTCAAATCTGCTGCTGTAATTTTCATTGCCTCTGCAGCTTCCTTTGCTTTTCCTGCATCTTTCCAAAGAATTGCCGCTGCACCCTCTGGTGTAATAACAGAATAAGTGGAATTTTCTAGCATATGAATGTAATCTCCCACTCCAAGGCCTAGCGCACCGCCACTACCACCTTCACCGATAACGATACAAATAACAGGTACAGTTAAACCTGCCATTTCAAATAAATTGCGGGCGATAGCTTCACTTTGACCACGTTCTTCAGCAGCTTTACCAGGATAAGCCCCTTTCGTATCAATGAAACAAATAATAGGACGATTGAACTTTTCCGCCTGCTTCATTAAGCGTAATGCTTTTCGATATCCTTCTGGATGAGGCATTCCAAAGTTACGGCGAATATTTTCTTTCGTATCTTTTCCGCGCTGATGCCCAATTACAGTTACAGGCATCCCTTTATATTTCGCAATGCCGCCGACAATCGCTGCATCATCGCCAAATAGACGATCTCCATGACATTCGAAAAAATCAGTAAATAAGTGCTCAATATAATCGAGCGTTGTCGGTCGTTCTGCATGACGAGCAATTTGAACACGGTCCCATACTTTCAGATTACCGTATATATCTTCCTCTAAATTTTCTAGCTTGTCTTCCAAAATACGAATCTCCTCACTGAAGTCCATCTGGCTGTTTTTCGTATAGTCTTTCAGTTCACGAATCTTATTTCTTAGCTCAACAACTGGTTTTTCAAATTCTAGCTCTGCCATACAGCCATTCCCCCTCCTTGATGAACTTCTAAAATCTTGCGAAGCGATTCTCTCATATCATCACGATGCACCACCGCATCTAATTGACCATGATCTAGTAAGAATTCTGCCGTTTGGAAATCTTCCGGTAGTTTCTCACGCACCGTTTGTTCAATTACACGTCTACCAGCAAATCCGATAAGTGCACCTGGTTCTGCAAGATTATAATCACCAAGTGAAGCGAAACTCGCTGAAACCCCGCCCGTCGTTGGGTGAGTCATAACAGAAATAAATAATCCTCCTGCATTACTATGCTTTTTCAAAGCTACGCTTGTTTTTGCCATTTGCATTAAACTTAATATCCCTTCTTGCATACGGGCACCACCCGAAGCAGTAAAGATAATAAATGGAACTTGTAAGTCGTACGCCTTTTCAACCGCACGGGCGATTTTTTCTCCTACCACAGAGCCCATGCTCCCCATTCGAAAACGAGAATCCATTACTGCAACAACAACAAGCATGTCATCAATTGTTCCTTCACCAGTTACAACCGCTTCGTTTAATTCAGTCTTCTTACGATCGCTCTCTAGTTTCTCTTCATAACCTGGAAACTCGAGTGGATTTAATGAAACCATTTCTTTGTCATACTCACGGAATGACCCTTCGTCCAATATACTATCAAGACGTTCCCATGCATTCATAGGATGATGATATCCACAATTCACACATACTTTTAAATTTTTTAGAAGTTCTTTCGTATACATGATTTTTTTACATTCCGGACATTTTGTCATAACGCCATCTGGTACATCTTTTCGTACTTGTTCTGAAGGTATTGCAGCGTACTTTTTCTTTTTCACGAATAAATCTCTTAGCACAATTTGACCCCCTTCGTTGAGAGCTAAGGTTAGCGTAAGAAGAAAATGGGGCTAACACCAAAGTTTGATGTTAGCCTTATCTTCTCAATCTGTCTAATAACCTCACTCTTTACGTTTAACTTTAACCGCTAAGCGGTAGAATGTTTGTCATAACGTGTCATGGTCATTTCGACAAATTTTATACATTACGAGTGAAACTGTATATTCTCTACTAATTCATCGTAAATTTTTAGTGCATCATTTTCTTGTTTTTCTTCCAAAGTAGCATAAAGCTTTCTATACATATCGATAGAATTTCTTGAAACTTTACAAGAAAGAGTTGCTACGTAATCATTTACGATCATCCAAATGCGATATAGTAAATAATTATCGACTTGTTCAATAAGTGTTTTAAAGAACGTTTGATGAAGCGTTGGGATTGAGTTTTCATTTCCTTCAAGTACTTGGTGTAATCTACTTAGTACTTTAGAAAACGTTTCTTTCGGTAAATTACATACAATTCGAATCATATCTTTCTCAAGCAATCGTTTCGTTTGTAATAAATCACGAATTGTTTTCTCATCTTGCAGTAAGAACGGAGCAATTAATTGTACAAGGCCGTTATCATAAAAGTTTCGAATAAATGTCCCTTCACCACGTCTCGTTTCAATCAATCCTACCAGTTCTAAAGCACGCAATGCTTCTCTTACAGAGGAACGTCCTACGTTTAAGCGTGAACTTAACTCACGCTCAGACGGCAAACGATCCCCCGCTACCAATCCATCCTCTTCCATAATGGAACGGATTTTTTTTACAATTTCGAGATATACTTTTGTATTTGATGATGTCAATGGAAATTCCTCGCTTATTCTTTACCAATCAGCGCTAATTGTTTTGTTTTTTCAGCGATCTCATTTGGATCTACTTGACGGCGAGCTACTCCTGTTTCCATTGCTGCTTTTGCAACGTAAGCCGCTACTTGAGGCGCTACACGCGCGTCAAATGGTGCCGGAATGATATAGTCTGCATTCAACTCATCTTCTGCTACAAGCTCAGCAATAGCCTGTACAGCTGCCATCTTCATTTCTTCGTTAATTTGTGTCGCATGTACGTCAAGTGCACCGCGGAAAATACCAGGGAACGCCAGTACATTATTTACTTGGTTCGGGAAGTCAGAACGACCTGTTCCAACAACAGCTGCGCCCGCTGCTTTTGCCAATTCTGGCATAATTTCTGGAACCGGATTCGCCATTGCAAAAATAATCGCATCGTCATTCATTGTACGAACCATCTCTTCTGTTAATGCACCTTCTGCAGATACACCAATGAATACGTCCGCACCATGTACAACATCAGCTAAAGAACCTTCTATACGATTCTTATTTGTATATTTTGCAACTTCATCCTTCACCGGATTCATACCTGTAGGACGACCATCATAGATTGCCCCTTTACGGTCACACATAATAATGTCGCGTACACCATAGCGATATAAAAGTTTAATAATTGCAATACCTGCTGCACCTGCGCCATTTGCGACAACTTTAATGTCAGACATTTTCTTTCCAACTAATTTCAGTGCATTTACAAGACCTGCTACTGTTACGATAGCTGTTCCGTGTTGATCATCATGGAAGATAGGAATATTTGTTTCTTTTTTCAAACGCTCTTCAATAATGAAGCAGTTTGGTGCTGCGATATCTTCTAAGTTAACGCCGCCAAAAGTTGGCTCCATTAATTTTACAGTTTCAACAATTTTATCTACATCGTTTGTATTTAAGGCAATCGGGAATGCATCTACACCAGCAAAGCTCTTGAATAATACAGCTTTACCTTCCATTACTGGAAGAGATGCTTCAGGTCCAATGTTACCAAGACCAAGTACAGCTGTTCCGTCTGTCACAACTGCTACCATATTTCCCTTCATCGTATATTCATATACCTTACTTTTATCGTCATAAATTTCTTTACAAGGTTCTGCAACCCCTGGAGAATATGCAAGACTTAAATCTTTTGCATTTTCTACTTTTACTTTTGATACAGTTTCTAATTTTCCTTGATGCACTTTATGCATGTGAAGTGCTTCTTCACGAAGTGTTGACAAACTATCCACTCTCCTCAAATTATTCTTGCTGATATCAATTTCTCCAAGTGGTCTGACCACGAACACTACTACTATAATAATCGAAGTGTAGGGAAATTGTCCATTATATTTTCACAACTACATTTTCTTCCCCGACAATTTCACGAAGTGCTCCTAAACATTCTTCACTTGGATGAATCGATAAACTCCGAGATAATTGTACCATTTTATGTTCCTTTTCATAATAAATTAGTACTTTCGCAAAACCTGAATAGTCGAACAATATTTTCGTAACCTGATTTAAAAGCTTTTTCTCATACTGAGACGGCAATTTCACGTAAACAGATGCGTCTTTCTTTTCTTCATAAACATCCATTTCCTCTAGCGGATATAGACCATTTACAATCCATTGCAGCTTATGATTTCTTAGCTCAATCGTACCGTCAACTAAAACAATTGCTCCTTCTTGTAACTTGTCCGAGAAATGTATATACGTTTCCGGGAAGAGGACTGCTTCCATTTCATCATTTTGATCACAGAATGTAATAAATGCCATCTTTTGAAACTTTTTCGTACGAATCACTCTCACACTTGTTATATACACAATAGCTCTTTGTACTTTTTTCTTGTGTCGCATCGCCTGAGCGAGAGATGGAATTTCTAATTCTTTTGCTAACTTTACATACTGCGCTGTCGGATAACTTGATAAATAAAAGCCAAGTGCTTCCTTCTCTTTATTTAGTTGTTCAATAAAAGATAGCTCTTCTCCTTGTACGTATTTTGATTTTGGAACAGCATCTCCTAAATCACGTGCGAGATTCGCGTACTCTAATGCCCCTTTAATACTTTTCCATAAATTCGTTCTCGAAACACCAAAATCATCAAAACATCCGGACCAGACGAAAGCTTCTAAATTGCGCTCCGTCACAAACTTTGACGGCATACGGAGACAAAATTCAAACAAATCTTCGAACATTTTTTTCTTTCGTTCTTCTAATAATGCCGTCACTGTAGCCATTCCAATATTTCGGATCGAAAGTAAACTGTAACGTATCGCATTCCCTTCTATTTGGAAGTTGTAACCACTTCTCTGAAGAGACGGCGGCAAAACGTGAAAGCCTTTCCGCTTCGTTTCTCGTATATACTGTACAATTTTATCTTCATTTCCAATTGCACTTGATAATAATGCCGTCATAAATTCCAGCGTATAGTTCGCTTTCAAATAGGCAAGCTGATATCCGATCATACTGTAAGCTACAGCGTGACTTCGGTTAAAACCGTAATTCGCAAATCTTACAATTAAATCATAAATTTTCTCAGCAGACGTCTCATCATAACCATTTTGCAAACACCCTTGAACAAAATGCTTACGTTCCTGATCTAAAATATCACGATTTTTTTTACTCACTGCACGGCGCAGTAAATCTGCTTCTCCGAGCGAAAACCCTGCTAACTTCGATGCAATTTGCATAATTTGTTCTTGGTATACAATGACGCCGTATGTTCTTTCTAAAATTGGCTTTAAATCCGGATGTAAATATTCAATTTTTCTTTTTCCATGTTTCGATTCAATAAAGGTTGGTATCTGTTCCATCGGCCCCGGTCTGTATAACGAGTTAACAGCTACGATATCTTCAAACTCATTCGGTTTTAACCCGCGAAGTACATTTCGCATACCACCTGACTCAAGCTGGAATACACCTGTTGTATCCCCTCTCCCTAATAATTGGAACGTCTTTTCATCTTGAAGAGGTAAGTTTCTTATATCGATTTCTTTCCCTGTTTTGTTCGCGATAAATTTTATAATATTTTCAAGTAACGTTAAATTACGTAACCCTAAAAAGTCCATCTTAAGCAACCCAAGTTCTTCTAGCGCATCAGCTGGATATTGCGTAACATAAACATCGTTATGTCCTTCTTGAATTGCTACACTGCCTGTTAACGGTTCTTGACTCATAATAACGCCAGCCGCATGAATAGACGTATGACGTGGTAAACCTTCTACACGTTTTGCGATTTCAAACACACGCTCATGCAGAAGATTCCCTTGTATAAACTCACGAAGTGATTGTGATTCTTCATATGCATCTTTTAACGTTATACCGAGCTTTGATGGGATAAGTTTTGAAAATATATCAATATCTCGTGGCGGAAGCCCCATTACGCGGGCAATGTCTCTAATTGCTGCTTTTGCTGCAAGCGTACCAAACGTTACAATTTGCGCAACACGAAGCTGACCGTATTTATCTTTCACATAGCGAATCATCTCATCACGTCTTATGTCTGGAAAATCAATATCAATATCGGGAAGCGTCACACGTTCAGGATTTAAAAACCTTTCAAATAATAGATCGTATTCAATCGGATCAATATCTGTAATTTCTAATACGTATGAGACGAGTGAACCAGCTGCCGATCCACGACCTGGTCCTGTTAAAATATGATTTTCATGTGCATACTTCATAAAATCCCATACGATGAGGAAATAATCACTAAATCCCATACGAGAAATAACATTTAATTCATGATTTAAACGCTTTATATGCACTTCTTTCGGCGCACCATATCGTTTCCGCAAACCTTCTTCACAAACACGACGCAAGTATATATCACTCGTTTCGTTAGACGGAACAGGAAACTTCGGAAGTTGATTTACATGGAACGGTATTTCTACTTGGCAACGCTCTGCAATTTTTATTGTATTTTGGATTGCTTCCGGCGCATGGGAAAATAGTGCTTCCATTTCATCCGATGATTTTAAATAATATTGATCTGTTTTCAGCCTCGGCCTATCTGGATCAGTCATTTTCGTTCCACTTTCAACAGATAGTAAACATTCGTGAACAAGTGCGTCACTTTGATTGATATAACGCACATCGTTTGTTGCAACGACTGGAATATTAACCCTACTAATAAATTCAGGTAGCTTCTCTTGTAAAAGCAACTCATCTTGAATTGCATGATGCTGCAAACTCATATAAAAATGGCCGAACATATTTTGATATGTTCGAGCTACTTCTTCAGCCTGACTCTCATTGTCTTCTAGTAATAATTGCTCAATTTCGCCATCTTTACCTGGTGAAATAGCAATTAATCCTTTCGCATAATGCGCAAGCCACTTCTTAGGGATACCTTCTTTGGACTTTGTCATAATACTGCTAGAAATCTTTAATAAATTTTGGTAGCCTATTTCATTCTCAGCAAGTAATACAAGCGGATAAGACCTTTCTTCTTCTTCACTAAAAATAGAAGCGGTTAATCCAATAACAGGCTGTATACCATGTTTCTTACATGCTTTATAAAACGGAATAACGCCATACATAACATTTTCATCCGTAATAGCCAGCGATGAGAAACCAAGTTCTTTCGCCCTGACTACAAGCTCATCAATTTTACAAGCACTTTTTAATAAACTAAAAACGGTTTGACATTGTAAATGCACAAACTTCACTGTTGTACCCTCTCTTTACCTATTTGACTACTTTTATTATAGGTGATGAGGAAAGCGGAAATCAAAACATACTTCTTATACTTTGTCCATATATATGAAGAAGAAAGGGGAATGACGATGGATGTAAGAGAACATACTTTTTTCTCTCTGCTTATTATTAGTTATTTTATTGCCTTTGGGGTTATACTTGGCGGTTCATTAATTGGTGGATTTGGTGCGTTTCTTATCGGAAAACCAGCTCTAACTTACATTAATCAATTCGCCCAAAATTTAAGAATTTGGGCACTCGTTGCAGCAATCGGCGGAACATTCGATACCTTTTATAGCTTTGAAAGAAGTTTCTTTGGCGGAGATATGAAAGATATCGTAAAACAAATTCTCCTTATTTTTTTCGCAACTGGTGGTATGCAAACAGGTCTCATTATTATTAAATGGCTAACGCAGGAACATGTATGAGAGTACCAAGTGCCAATACAGCAAAAAGATGGTACTTAGTATTAGCTGGTGCTGCTGTTGGAGGCGTGTTGAGCTGGTTTATTTTTTTGTACATATACGGTGTTTTTCAAGAAGAACAAGCTAGTAAAATAGCAGAACAAAGAGAAATTATAGAAAAACAAGAAGCAAAACTCCACGTCCTTCTCGAAGATCAAGAAAAATTGAACACTGAAAATAAACGGCTCTTAACCATTCAAGAGATTAAAATAAAACTTATCAATCGAGAAAAATACGATTTAGACAATCTTACACTCGAAAATATGACTACATCTATCCATAATGATCTCCAGCATCTTTTAACGAAAAACATTCAAAGTATCGCAAAAAATAAAGACCTACTCAAAAAGGTAATCGAAAACAAGACGTACAAACATTACGATCGGCTATACCGTTTTAAAGTCGATACAATATCTTTTGATACAGTGCTTGAAATTAGCATTACTATAGAGAAAGAAAAATAAAGAAGGAGGGCTTTAGCGCCGCTCCTTCTTTTCGTTCTAACATATACTCTCTTATTTACAAATCTCACGTAAATCAGCAAAAAGACGATCCGCTTCTTCCCAAGAAGATGCCTTCGCACCAGAAGCCATCGGGTGTCCTCCGCCGTTATATTGCATTGCTAATTTGTTTATAACTGGTCCTTTTGAACGAAGACGAACACGAATTACGTCGTCTTCCTCTAAAAATAGAACCCACGCCTTTAATCCATCAATATTGCCAAGTGCTCCAACAACACCAGATGCTTCAGAAGAAAGTACATCAAACTCTTCTAATACTTCTTTCGTTAATTTAATGTAAGCTGCTCCTTCTTCTACCATCGTAAAGTTTTGTAAAATATAACCGTTTAAACGAGCAATTTTTTCTTTTGTCTTATACATTTCATTGTATAAATCTGTGAATTTCACACCCATATCAACAAGCTCACTTACGTAACGAAGTGTTTTTGCTGTTGTATTCGGGAATAAGAAACGACCTGTGTCCCCAACAATTCCAGCTAAAATAAGGCGAGCTGCTTCTTTTGTTATTTTTAATCCTTTATCTTTTCCATACGTGTAAAACTCATAAATCATTTCACTTGTAGAACTCGCTGCCGTATCTACCCACGTAATATCTCCATATGGATCTTCATTTGGATGATGATCAATTTTAATTAACATCTTCCCTTTTGTATAGCGTTGATCGTCAACACGTTCTTGATTCGCAGTATCACAAACGATAACAAGCGCATTTTCGTATACACTATCTTCAATATCATCCATTACTCTTAAGTACGCTAACGACGGTTCATTGTACCCAACCGTATAAATATTTTTCTCTGGAAACGATTCTTGTAGAATTGTACCAAGGCCACCCTGTGAACCTAATGCATCTGGGTCCGGACGCACGTGGCGATGAATAATAATTGTATCAAACTCTTTAATTGCTCCTAAAATTTGCTCATGCATATGTATAATCTCCTTTTTAATCAACTTCTTCGCTTTATCCTCCATTATAACGGAAAGTATTTCATACATGCGAACAATTGCTTTATAATAGAAGTTAGAAAGTTTAGATATTTCTTTTTCTTTTCTATTATTTTTCACAAAGCGATGGGAGTGTTCATTATGCCAGTATTAGTCTTCTGTATTATCGTCTCATTTATGTTGTACCTCTTTTACAAAACAAAATACTTTCGTACAAACCGCCCAATGGAAAAAGGTTGGCTCTCAGGAAAATCCGCAATGGCACTCGGTTCATTCGTTTTATTTTTCGGGGTAAACCAATTCTTTTTAGAACTTTCAACCGCTCGTATTATCGTTGGTATTTTATTCGTTCTATTTGGTAGTGCAAGTGTATTTAATGGGTTTCGCCAATACAAACACTTCTTACCATTAGCAGTTAAAGAAGCCGAAGTCTATGAAGCAACATAAAAAAAGCATCAATATTGTGATGCTTTTTTACGACCCTTAACTTTCAAAATCATATATGCAACAAACGCAGATGGTATATTAAATGGGTTACCTTGTACGTGAAAATGTAATTGTTCTTCTCCAAAAGACATTTTTTCATATAGCTCTCGCTGAGATAATCCTGTCTTTTCCTTTTTTTCATGTAAACCTTGTAAATATAAATATTGGATCGGTATCATTACAAGAAAGTAAAATAGTGCGATACTACCAAAAAAGAGTACGGCTGACGACATAATGTATACCACCTTCCAGAAATCCATTTTCTTACAATATAATCATAACACAATATATACCAAAATTAAATTACTATTCTGTCTTTTATCGTGTTACTTTTCCACTCCATCCCATACATATTTCACTAAAACTCTCATCTAAAATCATGTCTTTCAAATTTAAAACAACAAAAAAAAATGGAACAAATCAAAACGATTTGTTCCATCTTTTTATTTATCAATTAACTGAACCATAAGTAATGCTTTTCCAACGACATTACCTTCATGATGCACCTCTACATCGACCTTACCAAATTTACGCCCGATTTCTAATACTTTCGGATGAACGGATACAACATTATCAATTTGAACCGGCTTCACGAAATAAATTGTTAAGTTTTCAACAATTAAATCGCTTTTCTTTTGCGCACGAATGACGCGATTTGTCGCTTCTGTCACAATTGTTGCAAATACACCGTACGATAACGTTCCGATTGAATTCGTCATTTGCGGCGTCACCGAAAATTGATATAGATGCTCATTTTTCGCTTCTTTTGGCGTCATAAATTGATTCGTTACGATATCATCAATTGTTTCTCCAACTTGTGGCTGACGTTGAATCATTTGCAGTGCCTGAAGTACATCTTGACGGCTAATGATACCTTGCAGTTTATTTCCTTCCTCAACGACAGGAAGTAATTCAATTCCTTCCCACACCATCATACGTGCCGCAGCTGCGACAGACATTTTACCATTCACTGTAATTGGGTGTTTTGTCATTACTTTATCAATTGGTGTTTCTTTCGCTACACCGATCATGTCTTTTGAAGTTACGATTCCTAGCACTTTTTTATTTTCATCGACAATTGGATATCTTCCGTGCATTGTCTCTTCGTTATATGCATGCCATTGCTGTACTGTATCATGTGGCTTTAAATATAACGTTTCTTCAATTGGTGTTAAAATATCCTCAACAAGTACAATTTCTTTCTTAATCAGTTGATCATAAATCGCACGGTTAATTAACGTTGCGACCGTAAATGTATCGTAGCTACTTGAAATAATCGGCAGCTTTAATTCGTCTGCTAATTTCTTCACATGATCTTCCGTATCAAATCCACCCGTAATTAATACAGCGGCTCCAGTTTCTAGCGCTAATTGATGTGCATTCGTACGGTTACCAATAATGAGTAAATTCCCAGCTTCTGTATAGCGCATCATCGCTTCTAATTTCATAGCTCCGATTACAAATTTATTTAATGTTTTATGTAGTCCTTCTCTGCCTCCAAGTACTTGACCGTCGACAATGTTAACGACTTCTGCATATGTCAGTTTTTCGATATTTTCTTTCTTCTTTTGTTCAATTCGAATTGTTCCGACACGTTCAATTGTACTAACATATCCTTTATTTTCTGCATCTTTAATTGCACGGTAAGCTGTCCCTTCACTTACACTCAAATCTTTCGCAATTTGTCTTACAGAAATTTTATGGCCTACTGGCAGGCTATTAATATGTTCTAAAATTTGGTTATGCTTGGTAGCCAAATGGTTTCACCATACTTTCTTTTCCCTAAATTCTTCATGTGTTGTACTTTCAGTATACTATATTTTCAAAACTGTTACACTCTCTCTTTGCATACCTGTACTATTTTTTTTATAACAAAATGACCCTTACATTCCACCAGTCATTCTATTACAACAATGTAATGCTATTGTCATCTCATTCGATAGTTCGCCCACTTGATTCCCTATACAATGAAGACAAGAAATAAAACAAAGGAGCGTACACATGATGAAAAAATTTTTAGAGGTTGTAGGTGCTATATTTTTAGCTTTCGTAGATGGGAAAAAAGTTGCAATGGAATTGAATGAAACACCTGAACAACCACGTACAAAAAGAAAAGAATCACCAAAACAAATACAAGCATTAAAAGCTGTCCTACACACGTAAAAAACCCTTCACTTTTCTTTTCAAATGAAGGGTTTCTTTTCTATAGTGTAATACTTTCTCCAGCTTCTAATACTTTCCCTGTACAATTTTGTAGCTTTTCTACAAATTGATATGGATCTTGTTCAATAACTGGGAACGTATTGTAATGCATCGGTACAACAGTTTTCGAATTAATCCATTTTGCCGCTAGTACAGCATCTTCTGGTCCCATTGTGAAATTATCACCAATTGGTAAAAATGCTAGATCAACTTTATTTAATTCCCCAATTAACTTCATATCAGAGAATAGTGCAGTATCTCCTGCGTGGTACACTGTTTTCTCTTCTGCTGTAAATAAAATACCTGCTGGCATACCTGTATATGTAATCGTCTTATTTGCTTCATCAATATAACTAGAGCCGTGGAATGCTTGTGTAAACTTCACTTTTCCAAAGTCAAATTCATGTGAACCACCAATATGCATCGGATGTGTATTTACACCTTGCCAACTTAAAAATGTTGCTAGTTCAAATGGCGCTACAACAACTGCATTATTTTTCTTCGCAAGTTCTACTGTATCTCCAACATGATCACCGTGTCCATGCGATAAAAGGATTGCATCCACTTTTACATCTTCAGCTTTTAAATCTGTTTTCGGATTACCTGTTAAAAACGGGTCAATTAAAATAACTTTTCCATTCGCCTCAATTTTCACAACTGAATGTCCATGATAAGATACTTTCATTATTACATTCCTCCCCTATTCACATTCTCACTTTTTATTCTACATGATTTCTCTATTCCCTGTCTTTTCTAACATCTATTTACTTGTCATAACGCTTTCTTCCGAGTTAAAGTTATATTTGTAATTAAATATCTCGGGGGTGCCAATCGATGAATGCTAGATTAGAAAATTTAATGCAATGGCTAAAAGAAAAAAACGTAGAAGCTGCGTTCTTAACTTCTACACCGAACGTCTTCTACATGACGAACTTCCACTGTGAACCGCATGAAAGATTACTTGGTATGTTTGTATTCCAAGAAAAAGAACCTATTTTAATTTGTCCTAAAATGGAAGAAGGTCAAGCACGTAACGCTGGCTGGGCACATGAAATTATCGGATTTACTGATACTGACAGACCATGGGATATGATTGCAAAAGCAATTAAAGACCGCGGCATCAATGCAAATGCAGTTGCAATTGAAAAAGAACATTTAAACGTAGAGCGCTACGAAGAATTAACGAAATTATTCCCAAATGCAGCTTTCAAATCAGCTGAGGAAAAAGTTCGCGAACTTCGTTTAATTAAAGATGAAAAAGAACTTTCTATTTTACGCGAAGCAGCTAAAATGGCGGACTACGCTGTTGAAGTTGGTGTAAATGCAATTAAAGAAAACCGTAGCGAGCTAGAAGTATTAGCAATTATTGAACACGAATTAAAAACAAAAGGCATACATAAAATGTCATTTGATACGATGGTATTAGCGGGTGCAAACTCTGCTCTTCCACACGGTATTCCTGGCGCAAACAAAATGAAGCGCGGTGATTTCGTACTATTTGATTTAGGTGTAATCATTGAAGGTTATTGCTCTGATATTACACGTACAGTAACATTCGGCGAGATTTCTGAAGAACAAACTCGCATTTACAACACTGTACTTGCTGGACAACTACAAGCAGTTGAAGCATGTAAACCAGGTGTTACACTTGGCGCAATCGACAACGCTGCTCGTTCTGTTATCGCAGATGCAGGTTACGGTGACTTCTTCCCGCACCGCCTTGGTCACGGACTTGGAATTAGCGTACACGAATATCCAGATGTAAAAGCTGGCAACGAGTCTCCATTAAAAGAAGGTATGGTCTTCACAATCGAGCCAGGTATTTACGTACCAAACGTAGGTGGCGTTCGTATTGAAGATGATATTTACATCACAAAAGACGGATCAGAAATTTTAACGAAGTTCCCGAAAGAATTACAATTTGTAAAATAACAAAAAAGGCAGCTTGGTTGCTGCCTTTTTCTATTTCTCTACTATTTCAAATTTCTCTACAATCATTTTTGCTGGATAACTTTCAAGTATTTGAGAAAACCATACTTTTATTTTATCCCCTGTTTTTAACTGTTTATATGCGTCTTTGTCCTTAAAGCTCAAGACTATATGTGATGGATGCTCTTTATTCATTTGTTGTTCTATATAATGTTGCAACTCTACTTTTGTTTCAAACGTTTTATCATCGGCAAAAAACACCGTGTCATTTCTTAATATGATATACCCTTCTTTAGGTACTTTTTTTACCTCTACTTGTTTTGTAGTGCACGCTGATAATATGATTAGAAATACACTTATAAACATTAATTTTTTCATATGCCTATTCATTTTTAACTCCTTACTCTAGGCTATTTCAAATTTAACACCATCTTCTCCTCATACTTATCATCCCATTTAATCAAAACCTCTATCGGTTCATCTTTAGATAAAGGCGCACAACTTACACAAGATAATTTCATTTCAATCTTTGCTCCTTTATGATTTTCTGACGTTTGTGTCATTGTGCTAAAGGCTCCATTAATAGCAATCTCTAAATTTTTAAATTCTGTATTCCCATCTCCGCCTTTGTACTGAAACGTAAACACTCCATCTTCACTGTCGTCCTTAATATGGCCCTTATATTGTCCCGTCCAACTTTTGCTCTCGCTAGAAAAAGTAACATACCAAATCGAACAACTCCCTAAAAAGAAAATACTAATGAAAAAGAATAATGCTCTCTTCATAATGCCCCCTCCATTCAAAAACACTTATTTATCCCGTATTAACGGACAGTAAGATCCCCACATCAAAATTCCGTGAAAGCAAAGAAGTTAGGTGGGGAATCCCCCACTGATTAAAGTTTCACTTCATTGCCTATTCCTTCCTTTTATTATACTATTTAAATACAGAATTTTCTAAAATAGGAGGATTTATATGTTACAACAACAATTAGAAGAAATTCGTAATAATAATTACATACTGGATAACACACTTAACATTGATTCTTTAAGTTCTAATATGCTTGAACATATTGGCGATACTGATAGCTATTTAAGGGACAAACTCATCTACTCTACTTTTTATCATCTCATCAAAAATCGCTACCTTTCACACACACAATTACAGAAACTATTATTAGAAAGCATCGGTGAAAAATATTTATTGTATAAAATTCATTCAGATGACGAAGATGCTGTATTTACTCGCGCATTTACCACCTTATTAATTGCGCTCATTATAGATGCAGATACAAATCATAATTTCTTATCACAAACTGATATTTCAAATGTAAAAGATCAATTAATTCTATATATGAACAATGAACATGATTTCCGCGGATATGTTCCAGACCACGGCTGGGCACATAGTATCGCTCATGCTTCCGATACATTTGAGGCGCTTGTTCATAATCCTAAACTAGAAACTTTACATTACGAAGAGATATTAAAAACTTTGTTAAACAAAGTTTTTGTCCATTCTATCTACTACAAATATGAAGAAGACGAGCGTCTCGTTTATCCGATTGTCGCAATGCTGCAAAATGACCTAAAAGAAGAAATACTCATATTAGCCCTTCGTGACTTAGCAGCTCAATTACCGGTCCAAAAACAAGTACTACCTATTGAATCGTACGAGTTTCTATATGGAAATACAAAATCTTTCTTACGTAGCTTATTTTTCAGATTACGTACAATGTCTATATGTAAAGAAACTGAATACGAAATTGAAAAATTGCTACAAGAGCTTCCAAAATATTATTAAAAAAGAAGGCCACTCAAAAAGTGCCTTCTTCTATTTCACTAATATTTAATTGAAATTTCACGATCCAAACTGAGAAAAGGTGGACAAGAAGCGCAAACGCCATACATGCTCCACTTAAAAAAGTTAGTATAGGATGCGAATACACGTGCCCCAATCCATAGGATATCGCCACGAAAAACATTGTTATGTAAATATAAATTGCTCCATGTATTTGCCTCATATAAACCTCCTTTTCCCATATTATAACATAAATTTTCTGATTATTCACATTAATTACTTGTAATCAATATTTCTCAACTGTTACACCTCTTACAGCAGCCTTAATATACGGTGACCCTTGTAAACTTTGTAAATCCTCTGTTTTTCCTGTTACGACTATACCGTATATTGGTAAGTCTTTTGGTTTGGTGTTTTTTATTTCTTTATCCCGCATTAACGGGCAGTAAGACCTCACATCAAAATTCAGCGGAAGCAAAGAAATTAGGTGGGGGGCGGACTGCCCGTAAAAGCCCGATTGGTGAGGGCTGATAATCAGTGGGGGATGACCCCCACTGATTAAAGTTTCACTTTATAGTTTATCCTAAAATATTCTCGATATCCCTCTTTATTTTCACTTAAAGATATCCAAATGCAGCTTTTATAAATTGTTTCATAATAAAAAGCACATCCATTTTGATGCGCTTCTCTCTGAAATACTATTCTATTATTTCATCGCTTCCTTCACAACATCTTGAATCATAACAACTTCTGTTTTCATATCAATAGACGGTGCTTCTTCATCGATACATTCATACCAAAATGCTAAGTGCTTTTTATCAATTTCATGATGAGAATTTTCGACATGAGTCCCACCTTTTCCTTGCACAGAATACCAATATAAGTACTCTTCTCCATCTCTTATTTCCCGGAAAATTGTCTCAACGTACATCTTTTCGTCATTTAATGTCAAAAGTACTTCTTTCATATTATCATTAAGAAGCTGCATCCATTCATCTACTCGATGACTCTTACCAGGCTTAACTTTAAATCTCGTTAATTCTACATTCATTTTTATTCCCCCGTTTTCTTACGTACAAACAAACTATATTCTATTGGATGATAAAAATTTAATTTACTAGCTAATTTTACCGAAGGAATATTGTCTACATAACAATCCCAACTCGGTATAATATCATTTTGCATGCAATGTTCAATGAACCTTGTCGCAACAGCTTGAGCTAATCCTTTCCCTTGATGCGCTTCATGTGTTGCAATATCTATTTCAGCAAAACCATTCCCGTTAAATATTGAGACACATTCAGCTACAATTATCCCATCTTGTTCTATACAAAATCCAAAACCACTGTTCAAAAACGTTTCTTTTGATCCCCAATACTCTTTGTAGTACTCCTCTTTAAATTCACTGCTTCGCTCTATATCTCTTATATCAATACGCTTCACTTCATATGTATTTTTGTTAAAATCTCGTTGTTTCTCTTCAAAGGTTACGCTTTGAAATTTCATTCGCGGGATGTTCCGAAGTACATTACTAAAACGCTCTTCTATCATCATTTCCCATTCTTCGCTCGAAGTGAACAGTGTAAATCTCTTCTCTGTTTTTTCAATAGCCTTTTTGATATACGAAAATAAATCTTCGTTATACTTGTGATCATCCGTATCACCAAATAAATAATAGATACCGTTAGCTGTAATAATTAATCCTGCTGTTAATTGCCCGTTTACAAAAACCTCACCATCTATCATTCGATCACATACGGCATAAGCAAACGTCGTCGTTCTTGTATTACCTTCTAAAACCGGAAGAACTTTTCCATACTCAGCTACAGATAATTTTTTCATAATTGCTCCACCTTAATCGTATCAGCCTCTATATGTTCAAAACAAAGATTTACCGTTCTCTTTAATGCTCTCGTTCTATGAATCGTACATGCTGGAATTAAAATAGAATCATTTGGCTTTAAAACCGCTGTTTCTCCATTTTCAAAATCAATAAGTAATTCTCCCTCTAGCACAATAAATAATTCATCCGAATTAGAATGATAGTGCCAATCATATTCACCAGTAAATACAGCGATTCGTAAGCAATGACTGTTTATATTTGAAACGACGAAGTTTTTATGTTGATCTTGAATGTCCTTTGTTAATTCTATTAAGTTCACAGTTTCCATCTTTCGTCTCATCCTTTCATTAGTCGTTCTTCTGAAAAATTAACTTAATCTCCACCCCCTCCGCAATCTCCTCCACCATCACTTGAGCTACTACAATCACTGCTACTGTAGTCACCGAATCCACTTGATGAGCTTGAAGCGTATGAAGATTTTTTACTTCTTTTTCTATCTTTTTTACTTTCATGACTAGGCCATACTGTATCAAAAAATATAACGAATAAGACTAATTCTATTGCAACAAGGATAAATACTAAAATACTCTCAATAATATTAGGATTTATCTCAAAACTGTAAAACACTCCAAATGAATACATACACAAAATTACATACAGAGCCATACAAATATACCGAAATGATTTCTCTATCGTAATGACTACTTTTTGTGAAAAAGGTATGTTCTGCTCCTGTTTTTTCTTTATGTACTTTTGTCTTTTAGCTTGCTTTCGCTTTCTCTTTTTGCTCCCCATAGAATTCCCTCTTTTTTTATTATACAATTCTAAATTATCATAATAAAAATCGATTTACACCAATAAAGTGAAACTTTGATCAGTGGGGGTTTTATTCATCCCCCACCTAACTTCTTTGCTTCCGCTGAATTTTTGGGTGGGGGGTCTTACTGCCCGTTAATGCGGGATAAATAACAATTATTCACATGTTATTTCCCCATATAAAAAAGACCCTCCTCACGAAAAGGAAGGTCTCAAATGTATTTCTATTATGATAAAGCAGGAGCTTTTTCAAGTAGCTCTTTCGCATCAGCGTATTGTAAGCCATGAGCTTCTGCAACTGCTTCGAATGTTACATAACCATCTAATGTGTTAATACCTTTTAATAGTGCAGTGTTGCCTAGGCAAGCATCTTTATAGCCTTTGTTCGCAATTTGTACTGCATATGGTACTGTAACGTTTGTTAATGCAAGAGTTGACGTACGTGGAACCGCACCTGGCATATTAGCAACTGCATAATGAACAACGCCATGTTTTTCGTAAGTTGGGTTGTCGTGAGTTGTAATACGATCAGTTGTTTCGAAAATACCACCTTGGTCAATCGCGATATCTACAACGACAGAACCTGGTTCCATTGATTGAATCATTTCTTCTGTTACAAGTTTTGGCGCTTTTGCACCTGGAATTAATACCGCACCAATCACAAGGTCAGATTCTTTTACAGCTTCTGCAATGTTGTATGGATTAGACATTAACGTTTTTACTTGGTTACCGAAAATGTCATCTAGTTGACGAAGACGTTCTGCACTTAAGTCGATGATTGTTACATCCGCACCTAAACCTACTGCAATCTTAGCTGCGTTTGTACCAGCTTGACCACCGCCGATGATTGTTACTTTGCCGCGTTTTACCCCTGGAACGCCTGCAAGTAAAATACCTTTACCGCCTTTGTTTTTCTCAAGGAATTGTGCACCGATTTGTGCGGACATACGACCAGCTACTTCACTCATAGGTGCAAGTAATGGTAAAGAACGATTGTCTAATTGTACTGTTTCGTATGCGATTGATGCAACTTTGTTATCGATTAATGCTTTCGTTAATTCTGGTTCTGGAGCTAAGTGTAAGTATGTGAATAAAATTAAACCTTCACGGAAATAGCCGTATTCACTTGCTACTGGCTCTTTTACCTTCATAACCATATCTTGATTCCATGCTTCTTCAGCAGTTTCTACAAGTTTCGCACCAGCTTGTACGTATTCTTCATCCGTAAAACCAGATCCTAAACCTGCTCCTTTTTGAACAAAAACTTCATGACCATTTTGTACTAAATGTACTGCTCCCGCTGGCGTCATTGCCACACGGTTTTCATTGTTTTTAATTTCTGTTGGAATACCGATACGCATGATTAGTTCCCCCTTGAGTTATGAAATGACCCCTGAATCATTTTTTAAAGCGCTTTCTACGCTCTTATATTTTAACATAATATCTCAATATTTGACAAAAAATAATACAAGTTTTCCGATAGATTTAATTTTATATTAAAAGACAGTATTATCCGCACCTCTCAGCACAATGGATAAACTGTCCAATTATTTGAAACTTCATCTTATTTTATTCTATCGATGTCTATGAATAACATCCACTGCACCAGTCACTTCAATAATTGTACCGGTAATCATATCGGAATCGTCCTCACATAAAAACGAAATGGTTCTTGCAATATCTTCACCTGTTCCAGATCTACCAATCGGTGTGTTATGCTCTTTCAGCTGACGTGCTTCTTGAATAGTTGCCTCTTTCATATCGCCTATAATATCACCAGGACATACCATGTTCGCAGTAATACCATACTCCGCTTCTTCATAAGCAACTGTTTTCGTTAATGAAACAAGTCCTACTTTGGCCGCTGCAAAAGCTGAACGATAAATCCATCCCGGTGCACTATCCGCCCCTTGAAATCCGTAATTAATAATACGGCCAAAGCTCTGTTTTCTCATGACCGGAACGACAAGTTTTAATAAATGAAATACCGCTGTTAAATTTCCCTGAATCATTTCATTCCATTCATCTTCTTCATAATCAACTAACTTTTTTCGTTCAAATACATATGGACCAGCATTATTAATTAAGAAATCAATTTTGCCAAAACGGCTTATCGCTTCTTCTACCATTTTATGTAAATCTTCCTTTTTCGTGACATCCGCTTGCACGAATTGTAGACGCTCTTCCATATTTTTATATGTTTCTTTCAACTTTTCCATAGCCGTGATATCGCTATGATACGTTACTGTTACTGAATATCCTTTAGCCAATAACTTTTCTGTTACTTGCTTTCCTAAACCTTTCGTACCGGCTGTAATGAGCGCGTGTCTCACAAACATGCCTCCTTTTAAATTGCTATACTTCATATGTAACAAGTTCTCGCTCCAATTACAACTAAAATGAATTGAAACAGAGTTTTCAAAATTCTGTAACGTTTCTGGCAAGCACGTTACCAAAATTTGTTTTATAATTAAGTTGTAAACAGTTATAAAACAGATTGGGAGGAATTTACTATGAATAATACATATACAAATATTTTAATCGCGGTGGATGGTTCTAAAGAAGCAGAAAAAGCCTTTAAAAAAGCAATTCAAGTCGCAAAGCGCAACAATGCAACATTAACAATCGCTCATATCGTTGATGTAAAAGCGTACTCAGCAGTAGAGGCTTATAGCCGTGCAATTGCTGAACGTGCAAATCTATTTGCAGAAGACTTATTAGAAGACTACAAAAAAACTGCGCTTGAAGCTGGTCTTGAAAAAATTGAAACTGTATTAGAATTTGGTAACCCTAAATCTAAAATTTCAAAAGAAATCGCTCCAAACCATAAAGTAGATTTAATTATGTGTGGTGCGACTGGTTTAAATGCTGTTGAACGCTTCCTAATCGGTAGCGTCTCTGAACATATTATTCGCTATGCGAAATGCGATGTCCTTGTTGTTCGTGGTGATGAGGAGCAAGGTGATCTTTAATTTATAGATAAAACACCAAGTCCACATGGGCTTGGTGTTTTTCATTTCACATATTTCACTATAAATACAAGACAAGCCACAATAACAACAGTAATTGCTAATACATAGGGAGGAAGAAACTTCAAAGACCATAATGCCATCATAATCGTCGCAACCGTTAAGTATGCTTACTTTGCATCTTCTGTCATTTTTTTACGAAGTAAGAAGACGTACAAATAGCCAATTGGCGGCGTAATGAAGCAAAGAACATATATGATTTTTGATTTTAAATACCATTTTTGTTCTCCAAGTTTCTTTATATCCCCTTCTATTCTCTTATGCTCTTGTTCTCTCGCTTCTTCTACAAGCGGATTTTCCTCTTCTCCTCGCTTTTCTTTCATATAAGGAAGAAAGTGCATAAAAAAATAGTATGCGCATACGAACGCTCCAAATCCAATATTTAATCTTTCTAATGGAATATGCTCACTAAAAAAAGCAGCAGTAAGCACTAAAGACAAACAGTACGTCATCATCCAAAATGAACGTTTTCTCTTTTTCCGTTCCATTTCTTTTTTATCTTGTACATGTTTTCTTTTCGAAAGCCATATTGAAATACAGCAATCTACTAGAAATAGAGAAAAAATAAATATCGCAACGTGTACTGTTTCTACATTTCCAAATGAAAATACGTTTGGGAATGCAACATACAATACAATTAACGTGTACAAAATTAGCCCTATAAAATAAAGTGAAACTTTAATCAGTGGGGGGTTTTGTTCATCCCCCACTGATTATTAGTTGAACCAATCGGGCTTTTACGGGCAGTTGATCCCCACCTAACTTCTTTGCTCTCGCTAAATTTTGAGGTGGGGGTCTTACTGCCCGTTAATGCGGGATAAATACGTCTCATTTTTCATCCCTTTCTTATTTCCTAACATTACGTTAACATACATTTTTTAGAAATAGACGGACAAAATATATATGTGTAAAAAAGGAGGATGCTATATGGATGATTCTGAACGCATTATTTTAGACGTGAACGGAAAAGAAATTGAAATGCTAGATAAGATTCGCACTCATTTTAAAGAGAAACATGGCGTTGAACTAAGTAATGGTGCATTGCTTCGTGATTTGATGGATATTGAGTATATTCGAATTACGGAAGATCGACATAAGTATGATTAAAAGAAAAACGACTGCAGGCGAATGCCATCAGTCGTTTTCTTTCTTTATTTAAGCTCTTGATGTTTCCCGCCCATACCACCAGGCTCATTGCTATCTTGGTGTACAGTTAGTTTATTTGTTTTCGTATCTTTTAAAACTCTATATGTATATGATTCATTTGGTTCATCTTTAAACTGTACATTCATACCATATGAATCCATTTTGCTATAAAAGGCCGGTTTTATATATAAAATATCACTTTCTTTATATCCTTTATCTTGCAAATGCCACATCGTTGCGATAATCGCTTCTTCTCGCTTTTCTTTTTCACCAACATACATATATTTGTCCAAAAGAAACACTTTAGCATTTGCAATTAAACTAATTACCAGTACAATGATAAACACTATTTTTTTCATAGACTTCCCCTAAATTGTTATTTTTTACTACATTGTAACTTAAATGCTAGTAAAAAATAAAGTACGCCAGACTTTACTAGACTGGCGTACTTCCCAACTCAATTCTTAATAAATTCTTTCGTTAACCCCTTCGCCTTCTCCAAAGCGTTTTTGATTTGTTCAAACCCTGTCCCACCAGCACTATTACGACGCTTTACAGCCGCATATGGTGAAAGAACTTCATACAAATCTTCTTCAAATAAAGAGCTCATTTCTTGATATGTTTCAAGCGGGACATCTAATAAATAAATTCCTTTTTGTGTGCAATGTAGCACTAACTTCCCAACAATTTCATGAGCTTGACGGAATGGTAGTCCTTTGTTTGCTAAGTAGTCGGCAATTTCTGTTGCGTTGGAGAAATCTTGCGTCACAGCTTGCCCCATTTTTTCTTTGTTTACAGTCATCGTTTCAAGCATGCCCGCCATAATATGAAGGCATCCTTCTACTGTTTTGACTGTATCAAACATTCCTTCTTTATCTTCTTGTAAGTCTTTATTGTAAGCGAGTGGTAATCCTTTCATTACTGTAAGTAAACTGAATAAATTACCGTATACTCTGCCTGTTTTACCACGGATTAGTTCCGCCATATCCGGATTTTTCTTTTGCGGCATAATGCTGCTACCTGTCGCATATTGATCGCTCATTTCAATAAATTGAAACTCTTGGCTACTCCATAAAATAAGTTCCTCACAAAAACGTGATAAGTGCATCATGAGCATAGATGAATTACTTAAAAACTCCAGTATGAAATCACGATCACTTACTGCATCTAAACTATTTTCATAGATTCCATTAAACCCAAGAAGTTCCGCACTATATTCTCGGTCGATCGGGAATGTCGTCCCAGCTAGCGCTCCTGCCCCTAACGGCGAAATGTTAATACGCTTTAACGAATCTTCATAACGATTCACATCACGCTCTAACATCCAAAAATAAGCGAGAATATGATGAGCAAATGAAATCGGCTGAGCACGCTGCAAATGCGTATAGCCCGGCATAATGGTTTCAATATTATTTTCTGCTTGGTGAACAAGAACAGTTTGCAATTGTTTTGTAGCTTTTATAATATGTTCTACCTTTTCTTTTAAATACAAATGCATATCTGTCGCCACTTGATCGTTACGACTTCGGCCTGTATGAAGTTTCCCTCCTACTTCACCGATTTTTTCAATTAACATCTTTTCAATATTTAAATGAATATCTTCAGCTTCAATCGAAAAATGTAATTTATTTTGTTTCGCTTCTTCTAATAAATATTGAAGACCTATCTTTATTTTCTCTGCCTCTTCTTTCGTAACGATGCCTTGCTTTGCTAGCATCGTTACGTGTGCAATACTCCCTTTTATATCTTGATTTACTAATTGTTGATCGAAGGAGATGGATGCTCCAAACTCTTCAACCCACGCTTCCGCTTCTTCCGTAAAACGTCCGCCCCAAAGTTTGCTCACGCTTCCACCTTCTTTTGATTCACTTGGCTGTATACTTTCGTCGGTAAACCAAATAATGAAATAAATCCAACTGCTGCATCATGATTAAATTCATCTTGAGCAGTATATGTTGCTAATTTTTCATCGTATAAAGAGTATTCAGATTTACGTCCTTCTACAATCGCATGACCTTTAAATAATTTTACACGCACTGTACCTGTTACATTCTTTTGCGTTTCTTGTAAAAATGCATGAAGCGCTTGTTTTAAAGGAGAGAACCATAAACCGTTATAAATAAGTTCTGTTATTTTCTGTTCAATCACTGGTTTAAAATGTGCTACTTCTTTTACGTGTGTTAAATCTTCCAACTCTTTATGTGCAGTGATTAACGTCATTGCTGCTGGGCATTCGTATACTTCACGAGATTTAATACCGACAAGACGATTTTCTACGTGATCGATACGTCCAACGCCATGTTTTCCAGCAAGTGCATTTAACGTTTTAATTAATTCTGCAAGTGAATATGCAGTACCATTCAAAGTCGTCGGTACACCTGCTTCAAATCCGATTTCTACAAACTCTGGTTTATTCGGTGTATCTTCTAATGCTAATGTCATCTCATATGCCTCTTCTGGTGGTGCTGCCCATGGATCTTCTAAAATTCCACATTCGTTGCTGCGTCCCCATAAGTTTTGATCGATTGAAAACGGGCTATCTAAATGAATCGGAATTGGTACATCGTTTTCTTTTGCATATGCAATTTCTTCTTCACGTGACCACTTCCATTCACGTACAGGCGCAATCACTTCTAAGTAAGGATTTAATGCTTGGATAGAAACTTCAAAACGAACTTGGTCATTTCCCTTTCCTGTACATCCATGTGCAACTGCAGTTGCACCTTCTTGTTCTGCGATTTCTACTAATTTCTTCGCAATAAGCGGACGAGATAATGCAGAGACAAGAGGGTATTTCCCTTCGTATAATGTGTGTGCTTGCATCGCCATCAATGCATATTCATTCGCAAATTCTTCTTGGACATCCACCATATATGATTTAATTGCACCAACTGAAAGTGCCTTTTCTTTCACAAACCCTAAGTCTTTTCCTTCCCCTAAATCTAAACAAAGTGCGATAACATCATAATTCTTCTCTTGTAACCATTTAATTGCAACGGAAGTATCAAGACCTCCGGAATATGCTAATACAACTTTTTTCTTCTCCATTTTGCATCCCCCTAAAGAATAAATATTCATTTTCTTTTATAATAATTCAAACTTTAACACCTTTTACAAAATGTATCAAGAGTCATTTTCAAATTTTTTCAAACAATTTCGTCGAACTTTTTTCTGTTTTTCTGTACAATATAAGCAGGAAAACGGGGGTGAACTTATGGAAAAGTATTTCTTATACGATAATCATCTAGGAATTGAAATTCCGCATTTACAAGAAGATTGGGAAGATATCCCCGAAAAAATGCAGCATGCTATTTTACTAAAATGGGAACAAATTCGCGGGAAAATTCCTGATCGTATAAAAGAACTTGAGCACTATATTAATACAAAACAACATCATTTAAATAACGAAGAAGACTTCGAAGTTTCTTGTAAACTAAATTCAGAAATTGCCGATCTTGCTTCCATCATTAATGACCTTTGGCTTTGGTATCGACTCACTCAAAATGTATCTGAGGGGAAAGCACACCAATGAAAAAAGCATGCCCCTCAATTACTTTGGGTCATGCTTTTTTGTCGTAACATGATTTACAATATATCTCTTGTGCTGTTTTCGCCAAACACACATCAAATGGACCAACTAATATACTTCTTTCTTTCGGCAACTTTACAAAAGCAACAAGTTCTTCTTCATATTGAATTTTTTTCTGACATGAAACGCATATTAATTCTTTTCTTTTGAACATGTCTTTTAGCATATCTTCACTCTCCCCTTCATCTATCTATATTAATATACTCTCATAATAGTTAAGAGTTGTAAAAAAATGACACATTTCGAATCGAATGATTCATATACTATGTACAAAAGGAGGTCTAAAGCTTATGCGTGCTTTCGTTATTATCGCTTTAACTTTTTTAAGTGTAATTAGTTGGGATGCGTTTTTTAAAGATAAAAGTGATGAAAAGAACACAACGGAATAAAACCCTTTTTTTCTTGCTTATTGGACAAACCGTTACAAACTGTCCAATCCTCTGAAATAACTTAGGCTTTGCTACAAAAATATTTAAACATAACATTTTTTGTAGATTCCCTCCGTTTATTGTCGGTTTCCATCCGCATACATTTTTTAAAAGTATGATATAATAGTATAAATCTTGAAGGAAGGGATTTTGATATCATGATCGCTCGAAGGAGCATGTGGCATCGTATTGACGAATCATACACGTAGCGTATTTTTCAGCTCAGATACTTTAGTCTAGCGAAAAAAATACGAGAGTGGGGAAATTATGATTGCCCGAAGGATAATTTGGCAAAAAAAAGACTCTTCTTACACATAGCGTTTTGTTTAGGACTTAATTGTTACTAACTAAACAAAACAAAGAAGAGCAGGATTGCTAAATGACGAATCCTACTCCACGTTTTGTTTAGTCGTTTTAAGACTTAAACTAAAACGAAGGTAGGGAGAATTGATGGACGAGAGGATTATTCGTTATTTCTTCAGCGACATATAGCGTAGTTAGTTTTTTCGTAAACTAACTGAAAGCTACATGTGAGCTCGTAGTTAGTTTACAACACAAAAAGGACTACTAACTACGGAAAGAAGGAATAACGATGAGGAACATCCAAAGTCGGCAAATTATTAAAGAAATTTTTATGGTTTTAATCGGTTCATTTATTTTAGCAGCAGCGCTATATCACATTCACTTCCAAAACCACTTAACAGAAGGTGGCTTTGTAGGAATTGCACTATTCATTCAAAACTTTTATGATATTTCACCATCTATTTCAACTGTATTAATGGATATCCCAATTATTTTACTGTGTGCTTCATTTTTGGGTAGAAAAATGGTTGGCTATTCATTCTTAGGTTCTATTTCATTCGGATTATTTTATTCCTTAATGGAAAATTATTCTCCATTTACGGTAGATTTATCAAATAATTTATTTATAGCTGCAATAGTTGGCGGTGCGTTAGCTGGTATTGGACTCGGTTTTATATTGCGATTTGGCGGTGCAACCGGTGGAGACGATATTTTAACAATTGTATTAAGTAAACGAACTCGTTTTACAATTGGGCAAATTTTCTTCGTCTTTGACGCGATTGTTCTTGCGCTTTCATTATATTATTTAAATTGGACAGAAATTGCTTTTACTATTCTTTCGATTGCCGTACAGGCAAAAACATTGGATTTAATTTATTATCCAAAAACAGAAAAAACAGCAGAAAAGCAGCCAGTATCTGTTCCAATGTCCAAAAAACATGCAACAAATTAAAAAAGCGAAAGGCTTCGGCCTCTCGCTTTTTTTATGCTCTTTTTTCTTTCTCGACTATATGGCGCACTTGATAAAATCTATTTGCAAATTCAGTAACGTTTCTTGTTAAACGATAGTTCACTGTAGATCCAATTGCCATTCCAATTACCGGAATACCTTGGAATAATTTACGACGAAGAGCATAAATCGAAAATGTCTTCAAAATTTGTTTTAACACAACTTCAGTAGAAGCTGTTTGCAACACTGCTTCGTCTCCTTCATAAAAGAACGAATCTTCTTGCTCCAGCTCTTGCAATAAATTGTACCATGCGTATTGCTGAAGTCTTCCTGGTAGTAATGACGCATGAAACACCTTTAACGCAAGCATCATTTCATAAGGCTTGTTCACATCATGCCCAAATGATGTTGCAATAAGTTGGACTGCCTTCACATTTAACGCGATCATAACCGGAAAATCTGCCGTTAATAATAATAAACCTCCAGCACCTGTCGCCCCGCCTTGCACAAACGAATATAGACGATGACGTGCTGTTTGCTGCTCTGCTATGTATGTTAACTGATCAATAGATAATGCTTTCAAATCTTCAAGCTGTTCAATCGATTCATCAAATAATCTCGATGTTCCTAAAATCCGATTACGTGCATCTAACTGTGCTTGTGAACTTTGAATAAATGCATGCAAATGAAAGAGCCATCCATCTGCTTTCGTGAAGAATTCTTTTCGCTTTTTCTCAGGTAATTTCGCAACTGTAGTATGTAACCATTTATCAAACACTTTTTGAAAATCGGTCGCTTCTTGCTCAACTAATTGCGCTTCCCATTCTTTTATATTGTCTAAAATGGCTTGTTCTCGCTTCGATCGCATCGTAACAACCACCTCGTTCGATTTTTTTCTATTGTAACATATTTCTGCTTATTCTTTACAAATATGCTTGTATATCTCTTTTTATATACCCTTTATGAGTGACATAAAATAATAGCAAAAAGGATGAGATGCTTCACATGAATCTATCCAATCTAAAACAAAATTATAACGCAGAATTCAGCTTAGGAAAAAACTGCTGGCCTACTTGGGCATTATATCAATTAGAATTATCACCATTTTTTGGCGTTATTGATTTTATGCTAAGTCCTTCATTAGCGAAAGTAAATTTATTATTCCAAAATCGATTTGACCGCTTTTTAAATTAAGAAAATTTATCCTTCATCTCATTTTGGGATGATGATGCAAAATTAAGATGAAGGGGCAACCTTTATGAAATTGACTCCTGTCATGACTTTAAAACAGATGTAAACACACCAACTACTTGGCCTTCTTATACAGAAATTAAGTTAAACTACGAACATCGAACTAATCGTTTTCTAACTACAATTGAAACGGCAGAATCCATATTATTTATTCGAACTGGAGGAACATACGAAGAAGCATGTTCCCTAGAACAAATTTCATCTCAAATAATTACACATACATTCTCTGTCCTGTTACTAATTCCTGCCGATATACCAACTATCACTCAAGAAGATTGGGGATTACAACATACTTGCGTTATGAAATGCCCGATTATGGATGTATACCAATACAATGAAGCATTTTGGAAAGACTTATTTGATGGAATTACAGTTAGACCGCACACTTAAATACAGAATACTTTTATCACACCATACATTATAATCTTCCTTATACAAAACAAATAAGGAGTGATTCTATTATGTATCCACGTGCAAAAGCTTTCGGTCTTGCTGTACATCAAGATCGCCTTCTCGTACAAGAATATTATACAGAAGGCGAAACATATTATCGTCCTCTTGGCGGTTCCATTGAACTTGGTGAAAAATCAGCACATACTGTTATTCGGGAGTTTAAAGAAGAGCTTCATACGGAGATAGAAATCACCAATTATTTAGGTTGCTTAGAAAATGTCTTTCATCTAGATGGGGGCATTGGTCATGAAATCATTCAACTATATTCTTTGCGTTTATTAGACACCTCACTATATGAAATGGAAATATTAAATATACAAGATAAGCAAGCAGTAACATATGCGAAATGGATTCCTATTAAGGCATTCATTCAGAAAGAAAAAATATTATATCCGGATGGTGTTTTAAAATACATCCAAAAGAAAAAAGACGAAATCCTATAGGATCTCGTCTTTCTTTTTATATATTAACCAATATCTCCAAGACGTAGTACGTCACGAGCAATCATAACTTCTTCGTCAGTTGGAATTACGATAATTTTTACTGGAGAGTGTGGGAAGCTGATGAATGCTTCTTCACCGAATACGTTATTACGTTTTACATCGAAGTATACGCCCATGTACTCAAGGCCTTCTAATACGCGCTCACGAATAATCGCACTGTTTTCACCTACACCAGCTGTAAAGATGATTGCGTCTACACCTTTCATACGAGCTGTGTAAGAACCGATGTATTTGTGGATACGGCTTACGAATACATCAAGTGCTACTTTCGCACGGTGGTCGCCTTCTTCTTCTTTCGCAATGATGTCACGTAGGTCACTAGAGTAACCAGTAAGACCTAACATACCACTCTTCTTGTTTAATACGTTAACTACTTCTTCTACTGTTTGGCCTGTTTTTTCCATGATGTATGGAATTAACGCAGGGTCAAGGTTACCAGAACGTGTACCCATTGTTACACCAGCAAGTGGAGTGAAGCCCATAGAAGTATCGATAGATTTACCGCCTTCTACTGCTGCGATACTTGCACCGTTACCTAAGTGACAAGAAAGTAAGCTTAAGCTTTCAATTGGACGACCTAATAATTCAGCCGCACGCTCAGTTACATATTTATGAGAAGTTCCGTGGAAACCGTATTTACGGATGCCGAATTTTTCATAGTACTCATATGGTAAGCTGTATAGGAATGCAGATTCCGGCATTGTTTGGTGGAATGCTGTATCGAATACTGCTACTGCTGGTACGTTTGGTAATACTTCTCGGAATGCTTTAATACCAACAACGTTTGCTGGGTTATGAAGTGGTGCTAAATCGCTTAATTCTTCGATATCAGCTAATACTTCATCAGTAATTAAAACAGAGTCAGCAAATTTTTCGCCGCCGTGAACAACACGGTGACCGATACCGCCAATCTCATCTAGAGATTTAACGATTCCGTTTTCAGTTAATTTTTTAAGAAGCATATTAACTGCTACTGCGTGATCTGGGATGTTTGTAATTTCTTTTTGTTTTTCGCCATCTACAGTAATAGTGAAGATACTATCTTCTAAACCGATACGTTCTACTAAACCTTTTGTTAATACTGTTTCACTTGGCATTTCAAATAATTGGAATTTTAAGGAAGAGCTTCCTGCGTTAATCGCGATGATTTTTGACATCTAGTCTTTCGCCCCTTTTTCTCTTGGTAGTTGTGTGGATGTTTCCACAAACCGCTCGATTTTATCTAATCAAATTTACTAAATATGAAAACGTTTCATCATTAGCAAATTTTATACTCACGATTTTAATTTAAACATCGTCCGACATATATTTCAAGTGAAAAAATTGTAACACCAAGAAAAAATATATATTACAGATTTCAAAAAAATTCAGTTAAATCTAGTATATATTTAAAAATATGACATATTATATAAAACTGTACTACATGAATCACTAACTCTGTTACATATACCCAGCTTTATTTATGTGTTGCAAACCAAGTATTTAATTGATCCATAATGTTCTCCATCGCCTTCATGTTAGAGAATTTAGGCAACTCCACTAATAACGCCTGTTTTGGCATTGTTACATTAGAGCCTTTCTTTTGGAGAACAAATATACTTTTTGCATTTTTCTCGTTTTTAAACATGGAAACAGGAAGCTGTAATAACCCTTGAATAAAGCATGTTTCTTTAATAAATGCATGTAATTTTGGTGCCTGATCACTTTCAAAAATGAAGTTTGGTACTAAGAAGAATAAGTACCCGCCCTCTTTCGTATGTTTCACACTTTGTTCAATAAATAAGTGATGAGCATACGACATTCCTTCATCTGCTTTTAATTTATATTCACTGGCACCGATTTCGTTTGGATAGTAACCAATCGGTAAGTCTGAAACGACTGCATCAACTGGATCGATATAAAGTGGTGCTAGTCCATCTTGATGGAAGAATTCGATTGCATGCTTCTGTAAATTTGCATTTACTAAAGCAAGTTTAATTAGCACTTCATCCACTTCTACACCAAATCCACTCATTGTTAGTCCTTCTTTGGCGCTATTAAACACTGTAGTCATTAAATTTCCTGTTCCAATTGCAGGATCTAAAACTGTAATTTCGTTTTGACCTTGCATAAATTTATGGAATAAGTAACTCATGAACATCCCAACTGCATCAGGCGTCATTTCATGATTCGCTTGTACGCCTTCTTTCATTCCTTTTAAGATGGCTAACTGAAATGCTTTACGAATTTCTTCACCTTTATATGTTTCTTCATTAAACGTACTATATTCACGATTCAGCCTTTCAATTGCTGATTCGGATAATTCCTCTTGTAAAATCGCTCCCTCAAACAAGTTATCACCTGTTTCTACAAGCGCCTCTAAATATGTCACATCTAATTCTTTACGTAAAACTACCGCAGAAGAATCAAAAATAGAAAATAATGTTTCCACTGTCTGACTCACGTACATTCCTCCTTCTCTCTTTTACACATAACTTATATCATACCACAAAGTGATTTTTTCCAAAAAGAAAAAGCGACCTCCTGTAAAGAGCTCCCTCTCAAGTTATATATGATATAACGTTTTTTCTCATATATCGGCACCGTTACGTAGCGATATATGAGAAAAAACGACCTCTTTATAAGAGGTCATTTCCTTCACATTACTTTGCAGATTTAGCTGCTTCTAATGCTGCTTCATAGTTTGGATGGCTTGTACCTTCGCCTACGTATTCTACGTAAACTACTTTGTCATTGCTATCTACTACGAATACTGCACGAGCAAGTAAACGAAGTTCTTTCATTACTAAGCCGTAAGCTTCACCGAATGAAAGGTCACGGTGGTCAGAAAGTGTTACAACATTTTCTAAACCGTTTGCTGCACACCAGCGTTTTTGAGCGAATGGTAAATCAGCGCTAATTGTTAATACTCTCGCGTTTTCAATACCTGCTGCATCTTGGTTAAAACGACGTGTTTGTGCATCACACACACCTGTGTCGATTGAAGGTACAACACTAATTAATTTTACTTCGCCTTTGTATGTTTCTAAACTTACTGGAGATAAGTCGTTTGCTAATACTTGGAAGTTTGGCGCTTGATCGCCAACTTTAACTTCTGTTCCAACTAAAGTCATTGGATTACCTTTAAAAGTTACGTTTGCCACTTGAAAATCCTCCCTTATTTAAACAAAATATGTACAATGTAAATGATAGTTTGTCCCTATCGATAATGCAAATAAAATCGCTTTATTTACAAAAAAATAAAAGAAGCTAACCTATTGATTAGCTTCTTTATTCGTTAAATTTGAAATTCAGGATCATCTTCTTTTCGTTTATCCATCATTTCTTTCATTTTATCAACAGCTTGTGGCGCTAATTCAATTATTTTATCGATGACGTGTGTTTGTTTATCTAAGTGCAATACTTTCACACCATCTCCATTTATAACAAGAAAGGCAACAGGATTAATAGAAACTCCTCCACCACTTCCCCCGCCAAATGGATGACGGCCTGAATGTTCTACTCTACCAAATTCACTTCCACCAGCAGCAAATCCGAAACTTACTTTCGAAACAGTAAGAATTACACTTCCATCTGCCGCTTTAATTGGGTCACCAACAATTGTATTTACATCAGTCATTTGTTTTAAATGCTGCATTGCTGTTGTCATTAAACCTTGAATTGGATGGTCCATTCTATATCCCCCCTATGCTTGAACAGATTTTTCTGTCATACCAGATTTTTGCTGCCTCATAAATATGAGCAATTTCATCGCTGTTTTTATAGTGCGGAATATACGAAAAGATGCTGTTAACTCGCATCTTGATGCAAATCCCTTCCCTTGAAAAACAGGAGTAATTTCAAATTCTGGTACATCGACAATATGCATATATTGTCCGACAACTCCAGCAGCCATACCTTTTGTCCCCCATGCATATCCAGTGACAATTCCAGTACTAGCTGCGTCGCCTGCTCCAATTTGCGTATGCCATTTCCAACCATTGATTTTCACTCGTTTGAGAAAATCTTTAACGATAGTATGAACTTTTTGAAGCCTTTTTATCAGTTCCCCAATACTGTCAAGTTGCGCCATAATTTTATTATCTAGTCCGCCGTCCTCTTCAGCTTTTTCGATTTTCTGTCCTGTCTTTTTCTGCTGTTTTTCAATTCTTTCCAACACATCAAATGTATATCGAATCATCCATATTTTCACTTGAAATAAACATTGCTTTTCCATTTCTGAATATAAAAATGTCACCTTAAGCGATATTTTCGACAATAGTATAAGCAAAATAAAAAGGAGAAGAATTATTATTCCAATTACGAGCCACTTCATACGTATCATCCTTTCACTCCATACCCATTATCGACAAGTTTATTCATCGTTAAACAGAGTTTTATAAGATTGAATATAAAAATTTTTCTAAAAATAAAAAGGTATTTTGACAATTTATATCGAAATATATTATTTGAACATATCATCAGGGAACGGACTCTAATGATATGCAGCACGAAAAACAGAAAATTTAACTGCAGTGGAGGGATACATAATGGCAGATCGTCGCAATTTATTTTTCTTTTATGGTGATGACAAAGCAACGCTCGTTGAAAAAATGAAACCAATCTATCGTATTTTAGAAGAGAATGGATTTACCATATTAGATCATCCAAAAAATGCAAACGCTATCGTCAGTGTTGGAGATGATGCAACCTTCTTACAAGCCGTTCGTAAAACTGGTTTTAGAGAAGATTGCTTATACGCAGGGATTTCTACGAAAGATGAAACTTCGTTCTACTGCGATTTTCACATTGATCACATTGATACAGCCCTTCAAGAAATTACAAAAAATGAAATTGAAGTGCGCAAATATCCAACAATTCAGGTAGATGTAGATCATGGTACATCTTTCTATTGTTTAAATGAGTTCTCATTACGTTCTAGCATTATTAAAACATTCGTTGTAGATGTTCACGTTGATGATTTATACTTCGAAACATTTAGAGGGGACGGTTTAGTAGTTTCTACCCCAACAGGAAGTACAGCTTACAATAAATCATTGCATGGTGCAGTTGTTGACCCACTTATTCCATGTTTCCAAGTAAGCGAACTAGCATCTTTAAACAACAACACTTACCGTACGCTCGGTTCACCGTTCATTTTAAATCACGAACGTACATTAACTTTAAAACTAAGACCAGACGGTAACGATTATCCTGTTATCGGCATGGATAACGAAGCGCTTAGCATTAAACAAGTGGAAAAAGCTGTTGTACGCTTAAGCGATAAACAAATTAAAACAGTTAAATTAAAAAACAACTCTTTCTGGGAAAAAGTACAAAGAACGTTTTTATAGAATTAAAATAACCGCAGAATTATGGAATTCCATAATTCTGCGGTTGTTTATTTCTCTAACTATTAGTTGCTATTTTTGTCGGTAAGTCGATATATTTCAATAATCGCTCATATATTTTTACATACCTTTTCTATAGACAACTTGGCCATCTATTACGGTCATTTCTGCTTGTACTTCTTTCATTTCTTCTGCCTCAATTTCAAAAATATTACGGTCTAATATCGTAAAGTCTGCTTCATATCCTTTTATAATTTGCCCTCGCTTCGCTTCTTTTCCGATTGCATAGGCACTTCCTGTTGTAAATAGAGAAACAGCCTCATATACCGTTAATCTTTCCTCAGGCATATAGCATACATCGTCAATAAAACTTCTACGTGTAACAGCGCTATATATGCCTAAAAATGGATTCACTTGTTCAATTGGTGCGTCAGACCCACCGTTGCAGCGTAATCCTGCTTCCAGTAACGTCTTCCAAGCGTATGCATAACGAAGACGACGCTCGCCTAGTTTTTCAATGACTGACGGGAAATCTGAGGAAAGAAAGACCGGCTGTATATCGATAATAGCCGACAAGTTTTTCATTCTTTCAATCAACTCTTCACGAGCAAGCTGACAATGAATAATACGGTCACGTAACCCTTTTGCTGGTGGATATAATTCGAGTGCATTAATGACATATTCAAGCGATAAGTCACCGATAGTATGAATCGCAACTGGCATATGTAAGTCTCGTGCTTTCTTCACTAATTCTGCAAGTTCTTCACGTGAGAAAATTGCAACCCCATTCGTTTCCTTCGCATCTTCATACGGTTCACTTAATAATGCTGTTCTTCCGCCAAAAGAACCGTCAGAAAAAATTTTCATTGCCCCAAATTCAATATAATGTTCATTTTCATATTCTTTTCGTTCTTGTGCTACTTCATGATGAACGAGCAAATGTGCTTTAAATGGCATTTCTTTTATAACGTGAGAAAACGCATTATGCGTTTTTCTAAAGCCACCATAGTAATTTAAATCTTCCGTATGCCCGCCAACAAGTCCATATTGCCAACAATCTTTAATCGCTGTTTGCAGAGCTCTTTGTAAATAAGCTTCATCAATTTCTGGCTGAACGTGTTTAATTAATTCTTGCCCTTGTTCATATAAAAGTCCTGTTAACTTATTTGATGAATCCCTGCCAATTTTCCCGCCTTTTGGATTTTGCGTCGCTTCTGTTATGTTCGCTTCTTGCAATATGTATGAATTCACCCATGTAACGTGACGACAAACTCGCTTTAATAAAATGGGATGTTCTTTCGAAATTTCATCTAAATCACGCGCATGAACATCTTTCGTATCTGTAAAGTTATTTTCATTCCACCCTTCTCCAATAACCCAAGATCCCTTTGGTGCTTCTTCCACTCGCTTCTGAACAAGAGTAAGCACTTCACCATAAGATGTACAATTTGATAAATCTAGACGGAGTAATCTCTCCCCATGCCCAATAAGATGCATATGGCTATCAACGAGACCCGGAATCATTGTTTTTCCTTTTAGGTCCTGCAACTTAACGTTTGAATATCTACTTTCTAATTCTTCCTTACTCCCAGCATCAACGATTATGCCATTTTCAACATAAATAGCTTCTACTTTTTCATTCTTTTCTCGCATTGTGTAAATGGTGCCGCCATACCAAATTTCTCTCATATATCCCATCTCCTTTATTTTATTGTATAAAAAAAAGCACCATTTCAAAACATGGTGCTTTTCTAAAAATTACTTTTGTTCAGTAGTAGACGTTGTAACTTGCCATTCAATATTAAATTTATCTTTTACTTGTCCGTATGCTGGGCTCCAGAATGTTTCTTGAAGTGGCATGATAACCTCTCCACCTTCTTGTAACTTATCGAATACTTCTTTTGCTTTTTCTGCATTACTAATTTGAATTGCGATTGTTACTTGAGATCCGATTGCATGCCCTTGACCTGGGAATGTATCAGAAATCATAAGATCCGTATTACCAACTTTTAAAGTAGCGTGTAAAACGCGCTTTTTCGCTTCAGCTGGAATCGGGTATTCTGGATTTTCAGGCATGTCACCAAAAGTTTGCATGACTTCTACTTTTGCATCTAAAACCTCTTTATAAAACTGTACAGCTTCTTGCCCACTACCATCTAAAACTAAGTACGGATTAATACCTAAAATCATACGGACACCTCTTTTTTAAGTTTATAAAATCGAACTTGTGTTCGTTTTTATATTATCATTGTTTTGCATTTCATTCAACTATTTACTTCACTGTTTTCAAAATTATTTTGACGGAATCTCCATCTCTTGTTTTCTAAGTTCAATACGGCGAATTTTTCCAGAAATCGTTTTTGGTAGTTCATCTACAAATTCAATTTTGCGAGGGTATTTATATGGTGCAGTGAGTTCTTTGACGTGTTGTTGGAGTGTTGGAATTAATGTTTCTTCGTTCTTTTCTATATTCTCTCTTAATACGATAAATGCCTTCACGACACTTCCGCGAATTTCATCAGGACTTGCGACAACCGCACATTCTCTTACGTAAGGATGTTTTACAAGCGCATCCTCTACTTCAAACGGCCCGATTGTATAACCAGAGCTAATAATGATATCATCACCACGCCCTTCAAACCAGAAGTAGCCATCTTCATCTTTCTTCGCTTTATCACCTGTAATATAATAATCACCGCGGAATTGCATCGCTGTACGCTCATCGTCTTTATAATATTGTTTAAAGAGTGCCGGCGTTTCAATGTGAACTGCAATATCACCAACTTCGCCTACTTTAACTGGAATACCTTCCTCATTTACGATATCGACGTGGTTACCTGGCGTTGGTTTCCCCATTGATCCTGGTCTAATATCCATCCCTTTCATTACACCAACAAGTAGTGTATTTTCCGTTTGCCCATAGCCGTCTCTTACTGTAATATCAAAGTGCTTTTGGAACGTTCCAATAACTTCTCTATTTAACGGCTCACCTGCGGATACAGCGCTATGTAACGCCTCTAAATTGTACTGGCTTAAATCTTCTACCTTTGCCATTAATCTATACTCAGTCGGTGTACAACAAAGCACATTCACCTTATTATCGTCTAATAAATTTAAATACGTTTTCGGTTCAAACTTGCCGTTGTACACAAATCCTGTTGCCCCTGAACCGAGAGTTGCTAAAAACGGGCTCCAAATCCACTTTTGCCACCCTGGACTAGCCGTTGCCCATACAACATCATTCTCTTCAATTCCGAGCCAATTCGGGGCGCTTGTACGTAAATGAGCGTATGCCCACGCGTGAGTATGAACGACACCTTTCGGGTTTCCTGTCGTCCCTGACGTGTAAGATAAAAAGACCATATCTTCTTTATCTGTTTTCGCCATTTCTAACATGTCACTTTCTGTTTCTAATGCTGTTTTTAAATTGATCCATCCGTCTACTGACTGCTCGCTCAGGACGAATTTTTGAAGAGATTCCATTGCTTCTATATCATCAAACTGTCCAATGTACGGCTCATAGCTTACTATCGCTTTTACTTCGCCATGTCCAATTCGATATTCGATATCTTTTTTACGCAACATTTCCGAACTTGGAATTACGACAAATCCTGCTTTAATCGCAGCGATATACGTCATGTACGCTTCAATTAAACGCGGCATCATAATAAGGAGCTTGTCCCCTTTTTGTAAGCCACTTTTTATAAAAGCGTTTCCAATTTTATTTGCACCTTGCATTAATTCAAAATATGTAACTTCTCGTCTATTCCCTTTATCATCTTGCCAAATTAAAGCAAGCTTCTCTTTATCGTCTGTATATTTCTCTATTTCTGAAACTAAATTATAAGATGGTGGTGCCAACAATTCCTCTCTCTTCATAAACATCCTCCTTTTTCTTTATGCCTCCCTTATATAATAAAGAATTTTCAGTAAATTTTGAACCCTCTTCTTTTGACAATTTTTTTATGCTTTTGTCGAAATGAATTTATACTAATATGAACAACAAAAAGAAAGAGCGAGAGAACCCGCTCTTTCTAAGCCATCATATGGGATTATTTTTGGTAACCGCCTAATTGTTGCTCAGCTAGTGAAACTAGACGTTTAGTGATTTCACCACCAACAGAACCGTTAGCGCGAGCTGTTGCATCAGCTCCAAGTTGAACACCAAACTCTTGAGCGATTTCGTATTTCATTTGGTCTAATGCTGATTCAGCACCAGGAACCGCTAATTTATTTGTGCTACGTGACATGTTGTATCACCTCCTTGTGAGTATAGAGTGTGATAAACAACATGACTTCATACACGTTTTAGATATGGTAATTTATGGTTTTAGAAAAGTTCTTCAAATTTTTCTTCTTCCGCCACTACTTCAACCGTTTGTAATACCATTGTTTCTTTGTTCGCTACAGCTTCTTCGATTAACGGTGTGAAATCGTATTTCGCTTCAAATCGATTTGCTTTTTCACGCTTCGGCTTCGTCGCCGGGCTAGCTGGTGTGAATACTGTACAGCAATCTTCGTATGGACGAATTGAAATATCATACGTGCCGATTTCTTCAGCAATTTTAATAATTTCTAATTTATCCATCGTAATAAGCGGACGAATAACTGGGTAGTTTGTTACTTCGTTAATCGTATGCATGCTATCTAATGTTTGGCTTGCTACTTGTCCAAGACTTTCACCAGTCGTAATTGCAAGTGCGTTACGCTCCTCAGCAATCTGCTCTGTAATACGCATCATCATACGGCGCATAACCGTCATTGAATAGCTAGATGGGATTTCTTTATTAATCGTTTTTTGCACTTCTGTAAACGGAACAAGGTGCAGCGTTACACGTTTACAGTATTTCGTTAACCCTTGTGCTAAATCGATTACTTTTTGTTTTGCACGCTCACTTGTGAAAGGTGGGCTATGGAAGTGAACTGCTTCCACAGATACGCCGCGTTTCATCGTTAAGTACGCTGCTACCGGGCTATCAATACCACCAGAAAGAAGTACCATTACTTTTCCACCAACGCCAACTGGTAAACCGCCAGCTCCCATGTGCTCACCACACATAATATAACTATAACCACTGCGAATTTCTATACGTACATTCACATCTGGATTATGAACATCTACTGTTATATCCTCTGTATTTTCTAAAATGTGCCCACCGATTTCTGGAAGTAACTCCATCGTCTTCATTGGGAAGCGCTTATCAGAACGATGCACTGTAATTTTAAATGTTTTCACATCATCTTTTACTTGTAAGAAAGCTGCTAATGCACCTTTTTTAATGTCTTCTAATTCTGATGGTACTTTCATCGCTAAGTTAAACTTATGAATACCAAATACGTCTTTCAATCTTTCAGAGATTGCCTCATGATCTTCACCGTTTAACTGGATGTACATACGGTCATGCGTTGCATCAATTTTAATGTTTGGGAACTTTTTCAGTTTGAACTTCACGTTATCTTTTAATGTGCTTACAAATTTAGAACGGTTCTTACCTTTTGTCGTCATTTCTCCGTAACGCACTAAAATATATTCATATGTCATCATATTTCTTTACCTCATCACTTCATATAATTTTGGCATTGTCTCTTTTACAATACCTTCAAATTGTTTTACTTCTTCCATCTTGTTATCTGGTGCCAAACTAATACGAATAGCGCTTGCAGCTGCTGCATGCGGCACTCCCATCGACACTAACACTCTGCTTACTTCATTTGCTTTTGAAGAACAAGCTGATTTCGTTGACACATATACACCGTGTTCTTCTAAAGCATGAACGACTACTTCTGGTTTTAAACCAACAAATGATACATTTAAAATGTGCGGTGCTGCATATGCAAGCGATGTATTAATCGTCACATCTTCCATCTCTTTAAAGAAGCTGACAAGCTCCGCTTGTAAACCTTGCAAATGAGCTACCTTTTCTTTCACTTGTTCCATTGTCATGCGAAGTGCTTTCACCATCGCTACAATGCCAGGTAAATTCTCTGTACCAGAGCGATACTTAAGCTCTTGTTGACCACCTGATAAAATCGGATCTAATCTTACGCCATCACGTATATAAAGAAGACCCGTTCCTTTTACACTGTGGAATTTATGTCCAGATATTGAGCAAAGATCAATATGAGAAGCATATAAATCAAGCGGTACTTTTCCTATCCCTTGTACATGATCTACATGGAATCTTATTTTCGGATGATTCGATAATAAAGTTCCAATTTCAGCAACGGGCTGAATTGCTCCAGTTTCGTTGTTCACATGAATAATTGATACAAGAATCGTGTCTTCACGAATTGCTCGTTTTACATCCTCTACCGATACAACACCGTGCTCGTTAACCGGTAAATATGTTACATCAAATCCGAGTTCTTCTAATTGCTTATATGCCTCAAACACAGACGCGTGTTCAATATTTGTTGTAATGATATGTTTACCGCGCGAACGATTCCTCATTGCTATCCCTTTAATCGCAAGGTTGTTTCCTTCCGTTCCACCTGATGTGAAAATAATTTCAGAAGGTTTAACGTGAAGAAGCTGCGCTGCAATCGTTCTTGATTGTGTTAATAGACGCTCTGCCTCTCCTCCAAGCGAATGAATAGAAGAAGGATTACCAAAATATTTCCCAGCAACCGTCACGTACGATTGAAGAGCTTCTGGATATGGCTTCGTCGTCGCACTATTATCAAAATAGATCATCGTTCTTCCCCTTTCAGCGCTATCACATCATATAATCATATCATAAATACGTGTCATTACGCTAAGACTACGCAAAGGTTCCGTTTTATCCCGATTAGTGAATAATAATAATTAGTGAGATCCCCCCACTGATTACAGTTTCACTTTATTTTGAAACGAATAACCTTACTGTATTCCGCTATTCATTATAGCAACATCGCCTGCAAAATTACACAAAAAAACAAACCCTTTATGAAAGGGTTTGTTCATTGTCTACATATTCAGCTATTTTTTGAACAACACCAGGTTCAAGTTGCTCTAGTACAGAAGCTGCTTGTTCTAAAGCTGCATCGTATTGATATTCACGGAATAATTTCTCCGCATAATTTAAGCTTTCTGCAAGGCTTTCATCATGACTGCGGTAACGGTTACCGTATTGAATTAATTTTTCAACTAAATACGCTTGTCCAATTAACTCTTCTGTCATTTCAGCTACACCGTTCACAGTTGTGTATGCTTCTTCTAAACTGCTATTTACAGCGTTCATATTTAACGGCTTCACTTCTAATTGTTCATATACAGCTTGCATTGCCATTTGCCCTCTTTTTAAATCTTCCATAATACTCTCTGGAAGACCTGGCAAATTCGACTTTTGCATAAAGCGTTTCGTTTCGAAAATAGTATTTCGCATTTCTTGTAACTTCTCACGCGCTTCAAATTCTTCTTTACGCATCGTTTGCAGCATCTCTTTATATTCTGCATGAAGTATTTTTAACGTTTCACATTGCTCATAAACCTCTTCTAGTTCCTCACGAATAATAGAGAAGGCAATATCTTGTTCAGCAACGCGTAATTGTAGCATTTCAAAACGTTTCGTTAAAATGTGCATTTGCTTTTCAATTACTTTTTGAGATTCAATATCCTTATCTTGCAATTGATAGCTTTGTTTCACAAGTTGTGTTTCTGTTTTCGTTTCAATCGTTTCGATACGTATTTCTTCTAAGTCTTCATAAACAGAAAGTGTTTTTTGCTCCACATAATGTCTCGCATGCACCTCTTGCTCAAGTTGATCATAGAAACCATCTAAACGAGTTTTTAAGTCTTCCACTTTTTCAGCCGCTTCTGTTATATGAAGCTCCTGTATATCCATTAAACATGTGTTTAGTTGTGTCGTCATATCACGAACTTCTTTAGGGACTTCCAAATACTCTAATACATAACCTTGTCTTACCATATCATTATGACCCTGTAATAAATCTTCCAGTTGAACTGGTAGCGTCGCTTGACACTCTACTAATAAATCTGGAATTTGGTGAATAATGATTTCTAAACCAGCTAAACCTTCTTCTAAACTAATAACAATTTCTCTCGCTTTTAAGTAGTCACCATTATCTGTTGCTTCTTCAAAACTTTTAAATTTATTAGATTCAGCGTCTAGCATCTCTTCGATTTTCTGCTCTGCTGCCCCATACATATGTCTATGAGCAAGAACACTCTTTTTCATACTACGATATGTATCACGTAACCCTTCAATTTCCGAGCTATTTTTCTCATGGCTTTCTAACAATTGCTGTAATTCATTTAAAACACCTGTAATACGATTATCAGCGTCATCTAAACCACTTATGGATTCGTTCATCGCATGCTTTGCTTTTCGGAAGGAGAATTGCGAGGCGAATTTTCGCGCTTGCGCTAAATCTTTGTCAGCTTTCGGAAGGGTTGTTGATACAATTTCATCCCATTCTTCACGCCATTTACCAAACAGTTCTTCTGTTTGACCCGTCATGTTTAAATCTTTTACCCGTTTTAGTTCATCTGCCACAGGTTTATCTTTTATCTCTTGTTTCCACTGCTCCAGTGCTTCAATATCTTTATATGAACGATTTCTTATCACAAGCTCTATCATGAGCAGCACTAGAATAGAGCTTACTACAATGATAACGATCGTCAGGATAGAATCCATGCAAAAAAGCCTCCTAGTTATATCTCTTTTTTTGTCCGTTCCGTTTATGAAATGGAAGGCATTATGTATAAAAAGGGAATTCCCCTATATTTAACAACTAACAATGTACTAATCATACCATGTAATGGCTTGTTTTTGACCTAGTTTTTTTTAAAATTTCATGTTTCTTTCAATGCGATTGTAATCTTTCTCAATATTCCGCCTACCTCACTACCTATCCTCAAATGATTGTAATAACAAACAATCTTTCGTATGAGATACGAAATAAATTTTCCGCATGAGTGGTGGTTCAACAGAAATTCCATGTACATTTCCCTGCCTTACAGACTGCTCTACTGCCCTTTCTGGAAGTAAAGTAATGCCAAGGCCAGCTTTTACCATTGCAAGCATCGGTTCTGCGTAAGATGTTTCCACAGCTATAGTTGGTTTTACACCTATCTCATGAAACATGTTCATAATCATTTTCCTTACATCGCATATTTCTGGATATACAATTAATTTTTCATTTTGCAGCTCTTCTATTTGAATGACTTTCTTCTCTTTATACGGATGATTATTTGAAATGACACAAACAATTTTCTCTTGTTGCACTTCTTTTATATACGTAGCACCTTCTACTACTGAATCGATGAACATCGCGTCGATCTCCCGCGCTTTAAATAAATCTCTTAATACTTCCGTATGTCCGATTTGCCACTCTACTTCGAACTCATCACCTAATACATCTTTACACTCTAATATGTAATGCTCTGCTAAACTCGGTAGTATACCAATTGAAAACTTTCGGTTCTCTTGATACCCCCTCATTTCTGTTTTCACTTCATTTATTTGTTCCAAAATCGGTAGCATTCTTTTTATAAATAACTCTCCTGCCTCCGTTAACTCCACTCCTTGCGCAGAACGCTTAAGTAAAGTAACCTCTAAATCCGCTTCTAACTTTTGAATTTGCTTACTAAGCGCTGGTTGAGATATATGTAAAATTTTACTTGCCTTTGATAAACTTCGCGTATGCTTCACTTCGATAAACGATCGTACTGCCTCCAAATCCATCGTACACACCTCTAACAAAAAGTTATAACCGTTATAAGAAATCGATATTTCCTCCTATAAACAATTACTCTTTATACTTATTTCATCAACTTACTATAACGAAATGCAAAGGGGAAAGATACTCTTGAACAAAAAACAAATGCTACTCGGATCCTTTCTATGCTTACTCGCCGTCACTGCCTGGGGATTTATGTTTCCTGTAATGGCAAATGCTCTGCAATTTATCGATCCGTTCTTCTTCACAACGATTCGCTATGGATCAGCAGCTATTATTTTTCTTATTTTGCTATTAATTACTGAAGGGAAGACTTCACTCCGCTTAGAAAAAAGAACACTTTCTCTGTTCTTTTACGGGACAGTCGGTTTCGCAGGATATGGTTTTCTCGTTTTCTACGGACAACAACTTGCTGGACCTTCCGGAGCAATTCATGCAGCTATGATTCAGTCTCTTATGCCACTGATCGCCTTATCACTGCAATGGGTAACGAAAAATCGTCGCCCACAAAACTACACATTTCTTTGTATGTTCGTTGCATTACTTGGTGTGATGCTTGTCATTTCAAAAGGAAATATTCACTTATTATTTGGAGCTGCAAGCCACTTATCGACAAACATATTAATGCTATGCGGCGTTACTTGCTGGGTCATTTATACAAACGGAGGTGCTCGTTTTCAATCCTGGTCACCACTTAGGTACACGACATTAACTTGTTTATTTGGCTCCATTTCACTCATCGTTATTGTTACTTTCTTAACGTACACAAATATAGTTACTATGCCGTCACTGCGTAAAGTTGTGAGCGTTCGTTTTGAGCTCTTTTATATGTCGATTATCGCAGGAGTTATCGCTGTATTTTGCTGGAATATGGGAAATCGCTATATTTCATCTATTAACGGCATATTATTTATGAATTTAGTTCCTATTCTTGCACTGATAGGTTCTATCTTTCGAGGTTATACAGTCGATAAAATTGAAATCGCTGGAGCAACGTTAACAATTATCGCGCTATTATGTAACAATTTATGGCAAAGAAAAATAAACATAAAACTCCCCACCTCAGTTCGTTAGGTGGGGATTCTTCACATATGAACAGCTCTTGGCCATTCATGGTACATATTCGCTTTACATAATGCTTGTTCCATCCATTGCTCAATCTCTTTCGTGTACATTTCTATGAAAAATGTCTCAGACGGGAAAGAATGCAGTACTTCTGATATATATTGTGGATATAAAAACGGCATATTTATCATGCCTTTTAATTGCGTCATAAACATTGTAAATGATACTTTCTGAAATTCTTGTTTTATTTGTCCTTGCCTAATAATTTGCTCTATATAATATCTTTCTTTAGAAAAATAAACGGTCATCACTTCACGAATTAATGTCGTATCAAGCGAAAGCTCTCGGTAGAAGAAACGTGTTAGTTCTCTATTTTCAAATTGATATCGTAACATCCCACGCACCATTTGCACCATCACATCTTTAGCCGACAAATACTCTCTCTGTTCAAACGAAATTTCAATCACATGAATATACCCTTCTAAAAAATCAGTAATAAGCTGTTCTAATAAACCTTGCTTCCCAGCAAAATAATATGAAATATTCGCTACATTCACATCCGCTCGCTTTGCAATGTCTCGCACCGACGTTCCATCATAACCTTTCGTATTAAACAACGATATTGCCGCATCAATTACTTTTTGTTTCGTCTGCTTCATGCGCTCACTTCCTCTCAATGAACAGCTATAGTTTAAATTTCTTGACTTTTAAGACAAATTCCTTTAATTTTCTATCGACAAAGTCATGTGAAATACATCGTATTTTGCTAATATTTTACACATCTCGATAAAAAAGGAGCTGTTTCCATGTTTACTAAAGAAAGTTATGCAGGATCTCGCGTGCAGCAATATGAGACAGTAATTAAACAACTGGATGCGTTATTAACTGGCGAATCAAACGTAGTCGCAAACTTATCAAATGCGTCCGCATTATTAAACCAATTTTTAGATCGCGTTAATTGGGTTGGCTTTTATGTAACAGAAGGAAATCAGCTTGTCCTTGGACCGTTCCAAGGAATGCCTGCTTGCGTACGCATTCCATTTGGACGAGGCGTTTGCGGCGTAGCAGCTGAAACGAAAACAACTCAGCTTGTAGCGGACGTTCACCAATTCCCAGGTCACATCGCTTGCGATAGTGCTTCTAATTCGGAAATCGTTGTACCGATTGTGAAAGAAGGAGCTGTCATTGGTGTACTTGACATTGATAGTCCTGAAAAAAATCGTTTTGATGAAGTAGATCAGCACTATTTAGAAAAGTTTGTGGAGACACTCCTAAAACATATGTAAAAAGAAAAGAGCGAGTTATCGACTTAGTACGTCCTGTACAAAACCGATAGCTCACTCTTTTTTTATTGATTAACAGTAGATATTTTCTTTAATGCCTGCTCTAAATCAGAAACGATATCCTCCCACGATTCTAAACCGACCGATAAGCGTATTAAATTATCGAAAATGCCCATTTCTTTTCTTAGTTCAGCCGGAATCGCAGCGTGCGTCATCGTTGCTGGATGCTGAATTAATGTTTCTGTATCGCCTAAACTTACCGCAATTGTAATAAAGTGAAGATCATTAATAAACGCTTGCGTCTCTTCTTTTCCGCCTTTTACTGAAAAAGAAATAACACCGCCCCCGCGTTTCATTTGACGAGATGCTAACTCCCCTTCTGGATACCAAACATCTTCTACCACATCATGTTTTCTTAAGAACGATACAATTTTTTCTGCATTATCACAATGACGATCCATTCTTACTGCTAACGTCTTTAACCCGCGTAATAATAACCACGCATCAAACGGCGCCATAATACCGCCGATATCTTTTCGCATCGGGCGAATCTTTTCAGCTAACGCTTTCGTTTTACAAATCGTTACACCCGCTACAACGTCACCATGGCCACCAATATATTTTGTCGCACTATGCACAACAGCGTCACAGCCAAGCTCAAGCGGTCTTTGTAAATAAGGCGAACAAAACGTATTATCAACAATGACAAGTAAGCCATTTTGCTTCGCAACCTGAATCACTTGTTTTAAATCGATTAATTTCATTGTTGGATTAATCGGTGTTTCAACGAAAATAAGCTTTGTATTCGAACGAATTTTATTTTCAATATTAGCCTCTGTCTCCATGTCACAAAACGAATGCGTAATCATAAATTTTTCTTCTAACACTTCTAAAAAACCGTACGTACACCCATATAATCCGTTTGAACAAATAATATGATCTCCAGCCTTTAAAAAACCAATTAAAGTTGCTGAAATAGCTGCCATACCAGATCCGAAGGCAAGTGCCTCTTCTCCTCCTTCTAACACCGCCATACGTTCTTCAAATAATTTCACAGTTGGATTTCCAAGCCGTGAGTAAATATAAGATGGATCCACTCCCGCAAAACTCGCCTCTCCTTGCTGCGCAGTCTCAAATGTAAATGTAGAAGTTTGAAATAAAGGTGGTGTTAAACTTCCTTTATGTTCCTCAGGTGTATAACCGTGATGAATTAACGCTGTCTCCATATGCTTCTTTTTCATAAAAACATCCCCTTTATGTTTTTATCCCGCATATTCACCAATAAAAACTGATGAACGTTTTTACTACATTTTATGTAAGCGTTTTATTTGTGTTTCTATCTCTTCTTTTATATTGTTTTAAATTCCTTCTTATATTAATTTCCAAAATTTATATGCATAAAACAAAAACGTACTCGCTTGACGAAACTCTGGGTAAAAGATATAATAGCGTTTGTGTAAAATAAAAAGGCAGCCTTGTAATTTGAGTTTATCGTTTGTATTTTGTTCCTCTACGGAGGTGTATCTCGTAACTCCCTGCTGCTGGAGCGAAGGTACATGAAAACAAAATGCCCGTAAATATCGATTACGTCTGTTTTTATTTTACGTAAATAAAAACATTTTTAAAGGAGGAGTCAACTATGGCTCGTTATACAGGTCCAGCTTGGAAACTGTCTCGTCGTCTTGGAATCTCTCTAAGCGGCACAGGAAAAGAATTAGAAAAACGCCCTTACGCACCAGGTCCTCACGGTCCTAACCAACGTAAGAAACTTTCAGAATACGGTTTACAATTACAAGAGAAACAAAAACTTCGTCACATGTACGGCATGACTGAGCGTCAATTCCGTCGCACATTTGACCAAGCAGGTAAAATGCCTGGTAAGCACGGCGAAAACTTCATGATCCTTCTTGAAGCTCGTCTTGACAACTTAGTTTACCGTATGGGCTTAGCTCGCACTCGTCGTGCAGCTCGCCAATTAGTAAACCACGGTCACATCATGGTTGATGGCGCTCGCGTAGATATCCCATCTTACCGTGTAAAACCTAACCAAACTATCAGCGTTCGCGAAAAATCTAACAGCCTTGTTGTTGTTAAAGAAGCGATCGAAGTTAACAACTTCGTACCAGAATACTTAACTTTCGATGCTGACAAATTAGAAGCTACTTACACTCGTCACGCTGAGCGTGCTGAGTTACCAGCTGAAATCAACGAAGCATTAATCGTAGAGTTCTACTCTCGTTAATCTCGGTACTCTGCAAAGAGTAGTATTAAAAGCCTTAGGAACCTTGTTTATCAAGGAGCCTGGGCTTTTTTTATTGAATATAACCCGATTATATGCATAGAAACAGACCAATGTAACAAAATAAAAAAGAACTGCAAGTCTATAGTTAATAAAACTTAACCCCCTCTCTAGAATTCCATTCATTTTTTATCCACATTAATAAAAACCTCCCCCTTCTTCTAACACTTAAAAACACTACATTCTATCCCATAACTCATTTTTCTTTGCTGTACTCTCCTTTTCTTAACATTATTTTTACAACGTATTTATTTGTACATAATCTATACCTTCCCTTTTTCTATTTACATTCAACTAAAAAACCTCTTCATTACCAGATCATCCGAATGAGATTATAAAACTTAATGAAAGAGTACCTTTTTCGCTAAATAATTAGAATATTACATTTACAATCACTTCCTTAAATTGGTATTATTTTTCTTGTAAGGGGAGGGAAAGTTCATGTCTTTAAATATGTATCTCGGTCAAGTAAAAGCTCAAACAGAAAGTATGAACGCTTTCTGTAACGCTACTATTCAAGGAATGGAACAAATTATTCATTCTATTAATGCTTTTGCATTGGATACTGTTCTACAAGGACAAACATATAGCAGTGCAAAAGCATATTTCTTACAAACCTTTCGTCCGTTAGCACAAGGAATCATTTACTTATGCGAAGAATTAATCCGTCAAAATGATGCTTTTCCAAGAGACTTTCAATCACAGGTAGCTTCTACAGATGTTATCGAACAGGAGATATTAGAACAAATTCGAGAAATCGATCGAATGATAGCAAGTACAGAAGCGCTCAACCAAACTATGCCGATCCCAGGTATGGACGCTATGGTAAATCTTTTTACTGTCATGAGGCAAAAACTGCAAGAAAAATTAGAACATCTATATGAATTTAATTATACTTCTAGTAATAATTATGATACTGCACTCCAACTAGCCGCTAGCATTGCGACAGGTTTGGCGGAAGTTCAAAGTGGAAAAGGTTTTAGTCCTGCAAGTGGTACATTTAGTACGCAAGGGTTGAATATGGAGTGGACGGGTCCTATTCAAGCAATTACAGAAGAAAAAAAACGAAAAGCTGATCATTTAATTAAAGATGGAGAAATGTGCGGTAGGCTAGAAGAAACATCTGCGATTAAAAAAGCTTGGGGCGATAAGGTAGACAGTGTAGTTGAAATGTTCGAAACAGTAAAAAAGATATGGAATGGTACTGTAATCGGAACAGGGAAATCTGTTGAAGATGCAATCAAGTCCATGGAAACTTTAAGTAATATGAATATAAGGAATATGGATATAGAAACTTTTATTAATGTTACATATGCGATTTTACATTTGGATGAAACGGCGAAAAATATGTGGCATACATTTTCAAGTACCGTGAAACGAGATATGATAAATGGAGATGCAGAGAGCCGTACGCAATGGATTACTTATGCATTAACCCAAATAGGTATTGGTCTAATCGCCGACAAGGGATTAGGTAGAGCAGGACTTGTTATAAAAGGAGTAAAAGCATCAAGTGGAGCAAGTACATTAACAAAAGGAGTAACACTAATAAAAGAAATGAAGCACGCATCTGAGATTTTACAATCTTTTAAGAAAGATGTTTCTTATGCTTTCTCTGGTGGAACTATCATAACCAAGATACCTCAAAGCGAATTGAATCAAGCCTACTATAATTTTGCAAAGACTACGATTTCAAGTGCACAAAAAAGAAATTCTCCAGGAACAGTAACTTCAAGTTTTAATCTTGAACGAAGTTTAGGGACTCAAAAGAAACTAATGTATAATAAAGGTTCAATTGGTGTTATTCCACAAGAAATTCGAAATAAGCTAATTGGAAAAAATTTCAACTCCTTTGATGATTTTAGAAAAGAGTTTTGGAAAACAGTTGCTGATTCAGACTATGCGACAGAATTTAACCAAAGAAATATAAACCTTATGAAAGAGGGTAAAGCTCCATTCGCTCCATTATCTGAGAAGTATGGTCAGCACAATCAATATATTTTGCACCATAAACAACCAATTCACCAGGGTGGAGATGTGTACAATCTCGATAACTTAATAATTGTTTCTCCTAAAATGCATCAAAATGTTTTAGATCGTTCATATCATTTCGGTAAAAAAGGTTAATGATTATGAAAGGATGGTTAGTATGACACTCAAAATGACAAAAGAAGAACTTATTGAACTTGTAACAAAGATTTGTAATCCTAAATTACCTGAAGAAGAACTTAATGAATACGTAAACCAATTTAATAATAGCGGTGTACCTCATCCCGCTCCAAGTGATATAATCTTTTGGGATTTTAGGGATTTAACACCGGAAGAAATAGTAGAGATTGCATTAAATTACAAAGAAGAAGAAAACTAAAACATGTAAAGAATAAGCCGCCCCGAAAAAACGAGCGGCTTTCTTCATTATCTAATTCATTTTATACTGTCCTATTTGTTCTAATGTTAGTATTTCTTTTCAATGCTAATACAACATTAGAATTATCATTTCTGAATTTAGCCAGTTTACCTTCTTCTAACACTTAAAAACACTACATTCTACCCCATAACTCATTTTTCTTTGCTGTACTTTCTTTTTGTTAACATGATTTTTACAACGTATTTATGTGTACATTCTCTATACCTTCCCTTTTTCTATTTACATTCAATCTTAAAAACCTCTTCATCACCCGAGCATCTGAATAAGATTAAAAAAACTTAATGAACTAGTATCTCTTTAACCGTAGAATTATTAGAATATTCAATTTACAACCCATTCCTTAAATTGGTATTATTTTCTTGTAAGGGGAGGGAAAGTTACTAGAAGGAAGACATATTTTAGAGATTCCAACATCTAATAAAAAATTCAAAAAAATAGATGAATATATCAAGCTAGCAAAAGAAAAATATGATATTGATATTAGATTTAGGGAGGAATAATTGATGGCGTATGATTTAGAACCCGAAATTAAAGAGGTACTTGAGAAAATTGATTTTATTCAGAGATATAAAGCATTATCAAAACAATTTCCAGATAGAGAAAACACATTTGAAAACTATGAAAACGAAAAAGTAATTGCAGTATTTGAGTCTCTTGGCTATAAAGCTCGTTTTATGAAAAAGGAAAACTTTTTTATTGTTGGTGAAGTAAAGAACAAGGATTTCTATACTTTCAGATTCAATATCAGCTTAAAATATGGGCTTGTTGAGTTCATTTGGTCTGCAAGGTATAATGGTGAAGTTAGAGTTGGGAATTCATGGGATATGTTTGTAAAAGTATTATCCAATGGTTCTGAAAGGTTGCCGGCAGTATGCTTCCACAGTTACGATGAACTCAAAGAAATCATGAAAATTGCCTTTGAAATGTACGAAGATTTTAAGCGAGAATTAATTCCTATTTATTCATAATTCAAAAAGCTACCGAAGACACCAAAACAGTTACTTCGAGTAGCTTTTATTTATATATATTAAAGTTATTTATTTTCCTCTTTTTGAACATATACATAAGCATCTTTCTGCTCTTTATGTATATCAACCTTCGAATTCTCTGCAAGTTGACCCGCGTTTAGCAAAGAAAAAATAATCAACGCTTCTAGTGACATTTCGTTTTACCACTCCTTTCTAATTGTTATACGTTTATCATACCGCTTACATGTGATTTCCGTATGAACTCGAAAAGGAGATTAAAACAAAAAAAGCTTTGAGGAATTTCCCCAAAGCTTTTTATTTATTAGTAACGAATTAAGAAATATTTCTTTTTACCGCGGCGAATGATTGTAAATTTACCTTCGATGCGGTCGTTTTCTGTTACAACGTAGTCTAACGCTTGTGTACGCTCACCGTTTACGTAGATTGCGCCGTTCGTTACATCTTCACGTGCTTGACGTTTTGATGGAGAGATTTTGCTTTCTACAAGTAAGTCGATTAATACTGTATCTTCTGCAGTACGTTCTACAGATGGTACGTCTTTGAATCCTTGTTCAATTTCGCTTGCAGTTAGTTCTGCTACAGAACCGCTGAATAGTGCAGCTGAAATTTTAATCGCTTGCTCTAATGCTTCTTCGCCGTGAACAAGTTTTGTCATTTCAGAACCTAATGCTTTTTGTGCTGCACGTTTTTCTGGTGCTTCAGCTACTTGCTTTTCAAGCTCAAGAATTTCTTCATGAGATAAGAATGTGAAGTATTTTAAGTATTTAACAACGTCGCGGTCATCTGTGTTAATCCAGAATTGGTAGAACTCGTAAGGAGTTGTTTTCTCTGGGTCTAACCAAATTGCGCCGCCTTCTGTTTTACCAAACTTCGTACCGTCAGATTTTGTAACAAGTGGAATTGTTAAACCGAATGCTTTCGCATCTTCCTCTGATTTACGAATTAATTCAAGACCAGCTGTAATGTTACCCCATTGGTCACTACCACCGATTTGCAGACGGCAATTATGTTGTTGGTATAAGTTTAAGAAGTCGTATGATTGTAAAATCATGTAACTGAACTCAGTGAATGAAATACCAGTTTCTAAACGAGATGCTACTGTATCTTTTGCTAACATATAGTTTAAACCGAAGTTTTTACCGATATCGCGTAAGAATGAAATTACATCTAAGCTACCAAGCCAGTCATAGTTGTTAGCCATCGTTGCTGGGTTGTCCACGTTTTCAAACTCTAAGAAGTTTGAAAGTTGGTTTTTAATGCTTTCTGTGTAGTAAGCAACTGTATCTTTCGTATTTAATGTACGTTCTGCTTTTTTACCACTCGGGTCACCGATCATACCAGTACCACCGCCAACAAGTGCGATTGGTTGGTGGCCAGCTAATTGGAAACGACGTAACATTAATACTGGTAACATATGACCAATATGTAAACTATCCGCTGTCGGGTCGAAACCACAGTATAATTTAACGCTTTCTTTTTCTAATAATTGCTCAAGGCCCTCAGCATCTGTTTGCTGATTAATTAGACCGCGAAATTCAAGATCTTGTAAAATACCCATATCCTACATACTCTCCTTTAAGTTCATTACTGGCGTGAAGGTTGAAAACATAAAAAAATCGCCCCTTCAAATAAGGGACGATTTTGATTATCGCGTTACCACCCTAGTTGCAGGCAAAAAAGCCTACCACCTTATTTACATAACGGCTTAGCACCGTCTTTTCCCTTTTGAATACAATTCAATCGAAAAAAGATGCTCTAGGGGCGTAATTCGCGATCATCTATGTGCTGATTTTCACCGGCCATCAGCTCTCTAAAACAGGGAAATGATCACTACTTCTCCCTTTCCACGCTCAATTATTCATATACTTTTCTTTATACCATCATTTATATAGGCGTGTCAAATAGAGGTCCGGTTTCTCTTCTTGTCAATCCTTTACAACGTCGCAAGAAGTAATTTATTAGACATAAAAAAGCCTCCCTCATCTATTCTTTCATAAATGTATACAGACGAGGAAGGCACTTCGTTCAAATATTATTTTAGTTTTTTTATAATCTTTGCAGGATTCCCGCCAACTACTACATTATTAGGCACATCTTTCGTTACGACAGCACCAGATGCGATCACCGCATTGTCTCCAATTGTTACACCTGGATTAATAATTGCTCTTCCGCCAATCCATACGTTATCGCCAATTGTAACTGGTTTTCCGTATTCTGATCCGCTTATACGCTCAATTGGATTGAGTGGGTGCGTTGCTGTATAAATGTGAACACCTGGAGCTAACATACAATTCACTCCGATCGTTACCGGGCATACGTCTAAAATCGTACAGTCAAAGTTCGCGTAAAAATTTTCACCGACATGAATGTTATAGCCGTAATCACATCTAAAAGAAGATTCAAGATGAATATTATCTCCTGTCGTTCCGAATAATTCTTTTATGATTTCGCTACGCTCTTTCAATTGCTCTTCTGGCGTATCATTTAATTTTCTCGTTAATATACGTGCTTGCTCTCTTTCTTGTACTAAAACTGGATCAGCCGGTATATACATTTCTCCTAGTATCATCTTTTCTTTTTCTGTTTTCATCATACTACCCCCGTTAACTTATATATAAGTTAATAATAACATAAAAAAAGGCCTGAACATTTTTTCGTTCAGACCTTCCTCTCTTAATCTTCCATCGTTGATAAGTCACCTGTTGGTAAATTCAGCTCCCACGCTTTTAATACGCGGCGCATAATTTTACCACTTCTCGTTTTCGGTAATTTATCTCTAAATTCAATTTGTCGTGGCGCTGCATGAGCTGCTAGGCCTTTCTTTACAAATTGACGAATTTCTTCTTTTAATTCATCAGATGGTTCGTATCCTGCTCGAAGTGCGATAAATGCTTTAATAATTTCGCCACGCACTGGATCAGGAATACCAATTACACCTGCTTCTGCAACAGCAGCATGCTCGATTAATTTACTTTCTACTTCAAACGGACCAACGCGCTCACCTGACGTCATAATTACATCGTCAATACGTCCTTGGAACCAGAAGTATCCATCTTCATCCATATAGGCAGAGTCACCTGATACGTACCAATCTCCCGGCATGAAATAAGATTCATACTTTTGCTGGTTATTCCAGATCCCGCGCATCATAGATGGCCAACCTTTCGCAATTGCTAAGTTACCCATTGTGTATGGAGGAACTTCATTTCCTTCATTATCAACAATCGCTGCTTTTACACCTGGAATGGGTTTACCCATTGAACCTGGACGGATTTCCATACAAGGGTAGTTACAAATAACTTGTCCACCTGTTTCTGTCATCCACCACGTATCATGAATACGAAGTCCAAATGCATTCATACCCCAGCGAATTACTTCTGGATTTAACGGCTCACCAACGCTTAATACGTGACGAACTTGTGATAAGTCATATTTTTTAATTGCGTCTTGTCCAGCTCCCATTAACATACGGAACGCTGTCGGTGCACTATACCAAACTGTTACACCGTAATCTTGCAGTGCTTCATACCAAGCTTCCGGACTAAATCGCCCACCTAAAATAACATTTGACGCTCCAACTAACCACGGTGCGAAAATACCGTAAGCAGTTCCCGTTACCCAGCCTGGATCAGCTGTGCACCAATATACATCGTCTTCTCTTAAATCTAATACCCATTTCGCCGTTTGATAGTGCTGAACCATTGCATTTTGCGCATGAAGCACACCTTTTGGCTTACCAGTAGAACCAGACGTATAGTGAAGAATTAAACCATCTTCACGGCCTAACCATTCAATATGTAATTCTTTTGAAGCTTGTTCAAATAAAGGATTGAACGCTACCGCTTTACCGCCTTCTTCTACATTATCTCCAACAAGAAAAACTGTTTTTAAAGCAGGTAAATCATTTAATGGTACACGCTCTAATAACTCAGGCGTTGTAATTAACACCTTCGCTTCACTATCTTCTAAACGATCGCGAACCGCACCTTCCATAAATGCTTCAAATAACGGTCCAACAATTGCTCCTAATTTCACTGCACCTAAAAGTGCGAAATATAATTCTGGAGAACGTGGCATAAAAATAAAAACGCGATCGCCTTTTTCTACATCGCCATAATTTTTCAGGACATTTCCTGCTTTATTAGAAAAATCCTTCATTTCCTTAAATGTATATTTCTCTTTTCGCGATCCATCTTGATAATAAAGAGCTACTTTATTCTTTCGATCGGATTTCGCATGCTTATCAATTGCCTCATACGCCATATTTACTCGGCCTGTTTCATTCCAAGTAAAGTTTTTATTAACCTCTTCCCAGTTAAAATTCGCGTATGCCTCATCATAATTCGGCAAATTATTTTCTCCTTTAATGACAGGAAGCGTTTCTACTTTCATACTTTACATCCCCCTCCTATGTATTCTATTATCTATTATAATGATATTATTTAAAATTTTCAGTATATTTGTTGATTTTTAGACAAATTTTTAATGACAAAATTCGATTCACATCGCATATATTATAAAGTACGATATTAATAGATTCACAAACCCTCAAGGTGGTGAGCAATACATTGATTCATAAAAAAATATACAATGCTAGAAACTTAAAAACAGCGAAAGGCACTTTAATTATTGAAGGTCCTGTCTCTACACATAATCTTGAAATGTATGAATTTCATCCAGATTTAGTTGCATTTCGTCCTGCTGAACAGCAATATAAAGCAATTGTCGAAATTTCTAAATTACCAGAAGCTCGACTCATTATTGCTAGACATGACCAGATGATTGTTGGATATGTTACATATTTATATCCTGATCCACTTGAACGATGGTCAGAAGGAAAAATAGAAAACTTAATTGAGCTTGGGGCAATTGAAGTAGTTCCAGCCTTCCGCGGGAGTTCTGTCGGAAAGAACTTACTAGAGGTTTCTATGATGGACGATTATATGGAAGATTACATTATATTGACGACTGAATATTATTGGCACTGGGATTTGAAACAAACAGGATTAAATGTTTGGGAATACCGAAAAGTAATGGAAAAGATGATGAATGCCGGCGGGTTACAATGGATGGCTACAGACGATCCTGAAATTTGTTCACATCCCGCCAACTGTTTAATGGTCCGCATCGGTAAACGCGTTGATACGGATTCTATTCAAGCTTTTGATCGTCTACGTTTTCACAATCGTTTTATGTATTAATAAAGGGGGCAACTGGAATGATTGTAGAAGAAATTATGAATCAAAATGTAGTTACACTACATCCAAACGATACAATCGAAACAGCAATCCGAACGATTCGCACGAAAGGAATTCGGCACATTCCAATTGTCGATCAAAATAATCACGTCGTAGGCATTATTTCTGATCGGGATGTAAGAGATGCAAGTCCGTCTATTCTAGATGAACAAGTTTCACTCGATATGCTACAGCAACCGCTTGAACTTATTATGAAACATCCTGTAATGACTTGCCACCCTCTCGATTTCGTTGAGGAAATTGCTACTTTATTTTTTGAAAATAAAATTGGCTGTCTTCCTGTTACAAAAGCTGGGAAGTTAGTTGGAATAATCTCAGAATCTACAGTACTGCACACGTTAGTAAAATTAACAGGAGCACATCAACCGAGTTCACAAATTGAAATTCAAGTAAAAAATGAACCTGGTATTCTTGGAAAAGTCGTTGCTATTTTTAGTGATTTACAAATAAATATCGTGAGCGTTCTCGTCTACCCAGCAAAAGATGAGAATGATAAAGTACTTGTTTTCCGCATTCAAACGATGAATCCTCTAAAAGTGATTGATGCACTTGAAGCAGAAGGCTATCGCGTATTATGGCCGAACATCATGGGGATGCAAGCATGAGTAGCGCGTTTATTTATTCGGATGACTTTCGGGGCTATTCATTTAGCCCTGATCATCCTTTTAACCAACTGCGCGTCACACTTACGTATGATTTATTACAAAAGGGTGGTTTCATCTCTCCCTCTCAAATCATCTCACCACGGATGGCTACAGATGAAGAGATTGCCTACGTTCATACAGAGGAGTACATAAATGCGGTAAAACGTGCTGGAGAAGGAAAGTTAGAAAAATCAATTGCGATGACATATGGACTAGGAACAGAAGATACACCGATGTTCCCAAATATGCACGAAGCAAGCGCATTGCTCGTTGGCGGTACGTTAACAGCTGTCGATGCTGTTCTTTCCGGAAAAGTAAAACACGCACTTAACTTAGGTGGAGGCTTACATCACGGCTTCCGTGGCAAGGCATCTGGTTTTTGTATTTATAACGATAGCTCCATCGCAATGAAGTATATTCAGAAGAAATACGGTTTACGCGTCTTATATATTGATACAGACGCTCATCACGGTGATGGCGTGCAATGGTCGTTTTATGATGATCCTAACGTATGCACCATTTCATTACATGAAACTGGTCGCTATTTATTCCCTGGAACTGGCGCTGTAAACGAACGTGGACAAGGTAATGGTTATAGTTATTCTTTTAACGTTCCACTGGATGCTTTTACAGAAGATGAATCCTTTCTAAAATCATATCGAACAGTTGTAAAAGAAGTTGCAGCGTACTTTAAACCGGATATTATTTTAACGCAAAATGGTGCCGACGCACATTACTACGACCCACTTACACACCTTTGTGCAACCATGAATATTTACCGCGAAATACCGAAGCTCGCTCGTGAAATTGCTAATGAATATTGCGACGGTCGCTGGATCGCTGTCGGCGGCGGTGGCTATGACCATTGGCGCGTCGTACCAAGAGCTTGGGCACTTATTTGGCTCGAAATGAACAACATCCAAAACATCTCGGGTTATCTCCCTCCAGAATGGATTGACGCTTGGAAAGGACAAGCCGAAACAGAACTTCCCCTCACATGGGAAGATCCAGACAACATGTATAAACCTATCCCCCGTAAACCAGAAATTGAAGAAAAGAATGCATTAACTGTAGCGAAATCCCTTGAAATCATTCGGAATAATATGACAAAATCTTTGTACTAAACGAAAAGGAGGCTCGTTTTTGAATAGCCTCCTTTTATTTATTGTCGACTACTGTCGGTAAGTCGATATGTTTCGAGTTGCGCCGATATATTTTATTTAATAATTAACCGGTCCAACTTTTATGAAAAAAGGACGTGATATTATGTGGACACAACAAATGATCCCCACAAAACGCGGCACATTTGAACTCTTTACAAAAGGAAATGGCGAACCGCTTTGTATTACACATCACTATTCACAATTTAATGAAACTGGTGATTACTTTGCAGATGTTTTCACTGCTACGCATCGTGTATTTCTCATTAATTTACGAGATACTGGTAGCTCTGTAACCACCCAGTCAGAAAACGAATTAAGTATGATTGAAACGGTTCACGATTTAGAAGCAATACGAGAAGCTTTACAACTCCCAACATGGCATTTCACTGGTCATTCAACAGGTGGTATGCTTGGACTTTTATATGCGATTACATATCCAAATTCCTTACAATCATTAGTCGTAGCAGGCGCTGCAGCAAGTAACTATACCGAAACACCATTTTGTATTTATCATCCAGAACATTCACAGTTTCATTATATGCAAGAGCTCATCGAAAACTTAAAAAGCCCTCACCTTACAAGTGAAGAACGGAAAGAACTATCTACTAAGAGAACAAAATTATCATTGTATAAACCAGAAAACTACAACTCTTATTTTTGTAAACCAATCAAAAAAACAATGTCCGTTAGCCGGATGAATGCTTTCGCCAATGAATATCCTTCATTTGATTTAAGGGAGTATTTACCTTCTATAAAAACAAAAACACTAATTATGTGTGGAAGACACGATGTGCAGTGTCCTATTCAATATTCCATCGAGATACATGAGGGTATATGCGATTCTACTTTTGTGACATTTGAGGAGAGCAACCATTATCCTTTTTTAGAAGAAGCTGCTCAGTTTACTTCTACTACTCAAATATTTTATAAATCATTGCAACAAGGAACTCTAAAATAGCATATTAAGGTCGCAAGTTAATTTTCCAACAAAAACCTCACAGCCTCTATAAGACTATGAGGTTTTTCAAAAGAAATATTTCACACTAGTAACAACCAAAAGAAGAACAGAAAAAATCATTAAACCTAAATCAATAAATACTGACTTTTTATCTCCTTCTTTTAAACTTATCATAAAACTAGAAATTATTTTAATTGCAAAAAAGACCATCATAAATAACCAACCCAAATGATCATTCTTAGAATCTTCATCATAAAACATTTGTATTGCACCAATAATTAATAAGATAAGTACAATATTAGTTCCAATCTTTAAAACCTTGTTTGATTTATTATCTTTTAATGTATCCCCCAAAATGTAGCACGCCCTCTCACACTCTCCTATGTTTTATCTCTCTTTATATTTTAACATAAATTACCTATTACCCCCTTTTGATCACATACAAAAAACCCTGCCAAAACTTTGACAGGTTCCCTACACATTAAAACGATAACCAGCTCCCCATACTGTTTCAATATATTGCGGGTGGGCAGGATCTCTTTCAATTTTTTCACGTAGCTTTCTAATGTGGACGACAACAGTGGCTAAATCACCAGCGGAATCTAATCCCCAAATGCGTTCAAATAACTGTTCTTTATTTAATACTTGGTTTGGATGTGTGACAAAGAATGTTAATAAATCAAATTCCTTCGTTGTAAATGCCACTTCTTCATTGTTTATAAAAACTTTCCTCGCTCGTTGATCGATAGAAATTCCGTGAATGTATAGCGTATCACGTTGCTTACTTACATTTCCTGATAATCTTTCATAACGAGCAATATGCGCTTTTACTCTTGCGACTAATTCGCTTGGGCTAAACGGTTTCGTTATATAATCATCCGCTCCTAATCCGAGCCCGCGAATTTTATCTATATCTTCTTTTTTTGCTGAAACAAGTAGAATCGGAATATCTTTTACAGCACGTATTTGTTTACAAATTTCGAATCCGTTCATTTTCGGAAGCATAATATCTAAAATAATTAAATCATAGTCTTCTTGCAGGGCTATTTGTAAACCTGTTTCTCCTGAATGCTCTACATCAACTTGGAAATCATTAATTTCTAAATAATCTCGCTGTAATTCTGCAATACTTACTTCATCTTCTATTAGTAAAATTCTTTTCAATTTACTCACCACATTCCTCTACTTTTTCCAATGAGAAGAAAATGCTTGTGCCTTTACCAAGCTCGCTTTCCGCCCAAATTTCCCCGCCATGTTCTTCAACAATTTGCTTCGCTATTGCTAAACCAAGTCCACTTCCACCTGTGCTAGAATTTCGCGATTGTTCTGCACGATAAAAACGTTCAAAGATATACGGTAGCGTATCAGATTCTATACCTGATCCATTGTCTATCACCTTCACAATAACTTTATTGTTATCACTCGATACTGTTACGGTAATTTTCTTCTCTTCTTTATCCATGTACTTCACACTATTATGAATTAAATTTGATATAACTCTATTTATCTTTTCGCAATCAGCCGTTACATATAATGGCGATGAATGTAATTGTAAGTTAATTTCTATACCTTCTTCACTTAAATCCATCTGCATCTCTTCTATTAATTCTTGCATAAACGTATTTAATTCAACTGTCTCAAATTGGAATGGAACTCGATTTAAATCGAGCTTCGAAAACAAAAAGAGTTCATCAATGAGTGTGTCCATATGTTTTGCCTTCGTATGAATTGTCGTTAAATACTTATCCATTTTTTCTGGCGTATTTGCTACCCCGTCCTTTATTCCTTCTACATATCCGATAATAGATGTAATCGGTGTTTTTAAATCATGCGATATGTTTGAAATAAGTTCTTTTCGATTTTCTTCATACTGCGTTTGTACTTCAATCGATTCCTTTAACTTCTTCCTCATTTCCTCAAATCCTTGATTTAATTGACCTATTTCATCGTGCGATGTAACTGGCATTTGAAAATCTAAATTTCCTTCTTTAATTTTCTCCGTTGCACCTTTCAATACAAAAATTGGTTTTATTACACTTCTTGAAACAAGATAACTTAATAAACCAATGAGTAAAATGGCTAATAGTAAAAGCGATACGAATAAGATTGGAAATAATTTTTGTGTAAGATCTACAAATGAACTTTGCTTTTTTAGTACAAATATACTCCCTTCTTCTTTCTCTGGAAAATAAAAATCAAACTTTACATATCGATAAAATGTCTCGCCTAGTTCCGTTGTACCACGACTATTAATATTTGCCGCTTCAAATTTCGGAAGGGCTTCTGTTAAAGTCGAACTTTCAAATCCCTTATTAGCATAAGAAATGTTTTCTCCCTTTCTTACAATTATTTTCACACCTTCTTTTTCAATTGATGAAACGAACGATTTATCTAATAATTGAGATTGATGTTGCTTTGCCGCTAATTTTAATTCAAGATAGGCATTTTCTTCTTCTGGTGTAAGCGGCTTTTGAATGTAAGAACTTTTATAGAAATTTTTCACTGCTTCCAAATCACCTGTTATTGAAAAAACAATTAAAAATCCCGCGACTAATATGAGCGTAATAGAAACGAGAATTACAGCAATATAAGAAAATAAAAACCTTGTTTTAATAGACATATGTTACATCCTCACTTTACCCATCCTTCATATTCATAAGCATAAAAATATATGTTCAAATACTCAAGCGATTTTATAGTAATTTTAGCGTCAGTTTATAAAAATTTAATGTTCCTATTTTACAGTTGAAATTAGGAGGTTGAAATTCCATGTTCAAAAAAACATTCAGTATAATATGTTGCGTAATTTTTTTACAAGGATGCTCGCAAGAACAAGAAGTCAAAAAGGAGATGACAAACATGGAGACTGCACTACTAGCAGCTACTGAAAAAAATGAAACGAATACTGTTATATCTTTACTAAAACAAGGTGCAAATATAAATGCGACGGATAATCAAGGACGTACCCCTCTTATGATTGCTACATACAAAAATGATGTAAAAACCGCAAAAGCACTTATCGAAGCTGGTGCTGACGTAAATATCCAAGATGACATGAAAAACAATCCCTTTCTATACGCCGGTGCGGAAGGTTACTTAGACATTTTAAAGCTAACAATTAATGCTGGTGCAGATCCTACGATTACAAATCGTTACGGCGGAACAGCTCTTATCCCAGCCTCAGAACATGGCTATATTGACGTTATAAAAGAACTCCTCACTCGAACAAATATTGATGTAAATCATGTAAATAACCTAGGATGGACAGCTTTAATGGAAGCTATCGTACTAAGTAACGGAAACGAAACACAGCAACAAGTCATTCGCCTTCTTATTGAGCACGGTGCAGATGTAAATATTCCAGATAATGATGGTGTTACCCCGTTAGAGCATGCTCGCGCTCATAATTTTGCAGAGATAGAGAAAATTTTGTTAGAAGGAAATAAGTAAAAAGCTTATCTTTGCCTTCCTCCCCCATCCTATGCTACATTTAAGCCGTTACATCAATATTAATAGGGTGGGAATACATATGAATAAACCTAAAATTGGGATGATTGGACTTGGTAGCATTGCGCAAAAGGCCTATCTTCCAACACTTACAAAAGAAACAGATTGGAACTTTGTCGGGGCGTTTACACCTAACGCAGAGAAAAGAAAACAAGTTTGCCAGCAATACCGAATTCAAGACTTTCATTCTATTGAAACGTTAGCTTCGGAATGTGATGCAATCTTCGTTCATAGTTCAACTGCATCGCATTATGAAATCGTTTCTGAGCTTTTGAAAAAAGGAATCGACGTTTATGTTGATAAGCCGTTAGCAGCTACTGTGGAACAAGCTGAGCAACTAGTCGAGTTGAGCGAGAAGTATAACCGAAAGTTAATGGTCGGATTTAATCGCAGATTCGTTCCTATGTATGTTGCTGCCAAAGAACAGGCTCATGATATTTCATGGATTCGAATTGAAAAGCATCGCACAAATAAAGTCGGGCCATATACGTACGACTTCACTATGTTAGATGATTATTTACACATTGTAGATACTGCTCGCTGGTTCGCTAATGATGACCTTAACGTCGTTCACAATATGATGCAAATCAATGAAAAGAATGAACTTCTTTACGGACATCATACATATACAACTCCAAGTGGACTGTTACTTTCTACTGCAATGCATCGCCATGCCGGTACAAATTTAGAACAAATTGAACTTGTAACGCCAGGGAAAATCATTCGCGTAAAAAATATGAATACATTTGAAATTGAACAGGAAAACTCAGTTTCACAAAGCGGTTCTCCATCATGGGATACGACGTTAAAACAACGTGGTTTTGAAGATGCTGTTCATCATTTTATTGAATGTGTACACGGAGATACAAAGCCTGTTGTAGATGGATTAGAAGGATTAAAAACGCAGCAAATGCTACAATCTTTACTAGATGATGTAAACAAAAATTAAAACGGATACATTTTTCAGAATTTACTTTCATTCCCATTTCCCCTTTATTTCTCTCGTAAATTTCTATAAAATATGTTGATAGGAATTATAAATTTCATAATGAATCGTGGAAAGGATGGGATTGACACATGTGGAACGAGTTTAAAAAGTTCGCTTTCAAAGGGAATGTCGTTGATTTAGCTGTCGGGGTTGTAATCGGTGCTGCATTCGGTAAAATCGTTAGTTCTTTAGTAAAAGACATTATTACACCATTACTTGGTATGGTATTAGGTGGCGTTAACTTTACAGATTTGCACTTTGGATACGGTAAATCAGCTGTTATGTATGGTAACTTCATCCAAACAATTTTTGATTTCTTAATTATCGCAGCTTCTATCTTTATGTTTATTAAAGTTTTCAACAAACTAACATCTAAAAAAGAAGACGAAAAAGAGGAAAAAATTCCAGAACCAACAAAAGAAGAAGTTCTTCTTGGGGAAATTCGCGACTTATTAAAACAACAAAATTCTTCTAAAGATAGAGCATAATTGAACGGATAAAAAGGCATGTCCCTCGGGACATGCCTTTTCTATATGCTATAACGTTTCCGAATTCATATGAATAAATAAAATAATACCAGCAACCATAAGTACCATAATGCTACCTGCAAATAGTGTAATACCAATAAACATTAAACTTTTGCTCATATCTACTGATACACTTTCAATAAAAATAGAAATTACATACGTGATAAGGGCAATTCCTGCAAGAATACTTCCTGGAACAAATCGCTTTAAACCATTTTGTTTTAACGTCATATATGCAAAAATAGCAGTCATACAAAGCGTAATTATCCAAAGAACGATCATCTCTTTTCCCCCCTCACAAGCCTTTTCTTTCTATTATACATGACATTGCCCTATAATAGTTATTTTTACACTTATGTGACATATAACAAGGAATCATACAATCTATAGAGAACTCTTCCAGGTAAGCTATATACTAGGGAGGATTTCAATTGGAAGATGATATTGTAGGATATTTTAAACAAGTAGAGCGATTTGATTATATTACAATCGACTTAGACAAAATTTTTTTTACATGGAAGTTGTACAAATAGAAACAAATGTAACTTTGCTAAAAATATCACTTAACTTAAAAAAAAGATAAAACGATTGTAGATGGAAAAGCAAAGCACTATGATTCTTCTAGGCTAGAGCATTTAATACAAAATTTTAAACGCACTGCACAAACATGCCTTGAACATAATTTACGAAGCGCTGAAGAACTTTTTGCATTTTGGAAAAGAAATTGACCACTAGAAAAATATGGATATCCCTCATATAAATTGATATAATTACCATATACAAATATTCTTTGTAAGGGAGTGTTCATAATGATTTGGATTTCACTAATCGTATTAGCTTATTTCATCATTCTCGTCCCAATACAGTACAACTACATTAAAATACTCAAAGAAAAACAGAAAAAAATGAGTGTCTCACAAAACGAACTATATGACAACATGTCTTATGAAGAATCCCAAGTGCATTACCATTATCAAAGTAACGTATTTACAATACCTGCTTCGCTTGTCGCAAGTATTATTTATAAGGTGAAACATGCAGCATAATATGTACGCTGTAAAATTATTGTTTGAGTCTGTTCATTCTGGTGAGCCTCATCCTATGAAAATGGATGAGCATTATGAAGAGAATCACGATACACTTTTTGAAGAAAGTATTATTCTTGTTAAAGCAAACAGTTTAGAAGAAGCTCATGAACTAGGTGAAAAGATAGCTATACAATCGGAGCACACATACGATAATATGTATGATGAGCAAATCACATGGACGTTCCGAAAAGTGTTACATGTATTTGAATTAGACGATACGCCATTTGAAACTGGAAAAGAATTGTACGCAAAATTTTTACACGTTAAGAAAAATGAAACTGTAGATACAGTAATTGAAAAATATTATCCTGAATATGAATAAAAGCTCACAGCAATCGCTGTGAGCTTTTTTATACTTATTTCGTTGAATCTCTAAATTGGATACGGTGAGGTAAGATAACAGTGTGATCTTCCACTTTTTCTTTGTTCATATACTTTGTTAATAGACGCATTGCTACTGCACCGATATCATACATCGGTTGTACAACTGTTGAAAGCTGCGGACGAACCATTAATGCAAGGCGTGTATTATCGAAACCAAGTACTTCTACGTCAGTTGGTACGTTTAATCCAGCATCTTGTGCTGCATGGATTACACCTAGTGCCATTTCATCAGAAGACACGAAGATTGCTGTTGGCTTTTCATCATTGCTCCAAAGCTTTTCGAATGCTTCGATACCTGAGTCATATGTGTAATCTCCATCGATTACAAGATTTTCATCATATGAAATACCTTCTTCTTCTAAAGCTTTTTTATAACCTTGTAACTTCTTCGCGCTTCCCGCTTTATCAATGAATGGACCAGAGACGAAACCGATACGCTTATGTCCTTGCTCGATAAAGTGCTTCATTGCATCGTAAGCTGCTTGTGTATAATCAATATTTACTGATGGCGTTTCATTTTGCTCATCAAATGACGCTGCTAATACAATTGGTACTGGAGATTTTTTAAATTCTTCAATGTGAATGTCTGTAATATCTTCACCCATGAAAACAATTCCGTCCACTTGTTTTCCAAGCATCGTATTTAATAGATGGAACTCTTTCTCTTTGTTTTGATCAGAGTTACTTAAAATGATGTTATATTTGTACATTGTTGCGATATCTTCAATTCCACGTGCAAGTTCTGCATAAAACGTATTTGAGATATCAGGAATAATAACACCTACCGTAGTTGTCTTCTTACTTGCTAGTCCACGTGCTACCGCATTTGGACGGTATCCTAAACGATCAATTGCTTCTAATACTTTCTTTCTTGTTGTAGGCTTTACATTTGGGTTACCGTTCACAACGCGTGATACGGTAGCCATTGAAACGTTCGCTTCGCGCGCTACATCATAGATTGTTACGTTCATCTCATCGCACACTCCTTCTATTTTTGTTATCTATTTTTATGTATCGGTTACTTGAATGAAAAAAAGACATCAACTCTATTTGCAGATGCCACCAATCGTCCCGAGTTCTTCCTTTTACTAATGATACGATATAAACGCAGGCTCATACAATATTTTCCCGCAAAAGTTTCGAAAAAATTCGCTTCTTTTCTCGTATTTTCGTATTTTTTATGAAAAAAGGGCATTTTTTGTAAAAAAATAGATATTTCCTAAGTAGAAATCTTATTTTAAGCAGTACGATAGTAAATGAAATTTATATCGGCGATTTTTCGAATATATGAACCGTAACTCGAAATATATCGGCGATTTCCCAAATATATCGACCACAACTCTAATTATATCAGCGATTTTTTTAATATACCAACTTCCCAACAAAAATCGACAATGACAGTCGCTATACAGCTGTCCCAAAATGCCTTTTTGGAACAGCTCATTAAAAGTTTTTATAATTTACTTCCAAATGATTTTAATTCATTCATAAAATCATTGAACTGCGGGATATTCATTTGCTGCGCCGCATCTGATAAAGCTACAGCTGGATTTGGATGTACTTCAGCCATAATTGCGTTTGCACCAATTGCCATCGCTGCTTTTGCAGTTAGTAAGAGAAGGTCACGTCTCTCTGTAGAATGCGTTACATCAAAAACGACAGGTAAATGTGTCTCTTTCTTTAAAATCGGTACAGCGGAAATATCAAGCGTATTACGCGTTGCTCTTTCATTGCTTCAGCAACTTGACGTACTTGTTCATAACTTTCCACTGCACACGGTCCCATAATAAAATACTAATTTCCGTTACCAATTTTTTCACCATTAATTTCAACAATCGTATCTTCTGTTTTTTTCTTACAAGAAACAAGTAGTGCTTTACGATGATCCTCTTCTTGTAACTTTAAACCAACTTGAAAAATTTGTTTGAAAATATGTTATAAAGTCGAAGTTTCAAATGGACCATTATTATTCTCTGCAATTAAATCCAGTATATTACTTTCACGTACAGGATCAAAACGTTTCACACCTTATACTTCTTTTAAATTACCAACTTCTTGTACGAGACGACCTCTTTCGTTTAGTAACTCTAATATTTGTAAATTAAGTTGATCAATTTCAGAACGTAAACGACCTAATTGTTGTGATGCCATAAGAAAGCCATCTCTTTCAAATCCCTATATATTACTTTTTTAAGATAACTTATTATAGTTGATACATATACGATTGTCACACGATATACAGCAATGAATTACCATCAAAAAACCTTTTATATTTTCATTTAAAATAAAAAAAGACAGTTTACATACTGTCTTTTTTACAAGAAGGAAACAAACGGTTTATCACTGTTTTTCTCTTTTATAATAACGGCCTCAATTTTACTCTCGGACTTGATCTGTAATTGTACTTTCGCATCTTTAGGCAATTTGTCTAACATACCTTGAGCAGCCAATTGGGTAAGAGCCATTAATTCTGTTTTACCGTTATATTTAATAACAATATTCATATTTAATGTATCCATTTGATCTTTCTTATAAGAAACTTTTGCATTGACTGGAATAAAATCTCCATTAGAAAAACCTTTTATTTCCTTAGCAAAGTTATTTATTTTTGTATTATCTTCTCCATGTGCTTGTGTAAATTCATCAGAAGGATATGAATACGACTTTTCATCAATTGTACTCCAATTTCCAAGGTTCATATCATTCTTTTGAACAGTAGCACTAGCAATATACGTACCATTTTTTAAAGAACTTGTACTTTCTTGCTTAAAGATAGCAAACGTAATTGGAGATTTGTTATATTTATCATTTTTGTTAATAGCTTCAATAAGTTGTTTAGCAACTTCAGACCCTTTAGACATAGCTTCTTCATTCGATACACTTGAAGACATAGCTAAGCCAATCATAACACCAGATAAACTTAATTCATTTGAATTCTGTTTTCCAAAATAGTCTTGTTCTATAATATTCGTCAAAACTGGCGCTTCTACTTTCGCAACTAGTTCATCAACTAGTTTCTCTGGAATATACTGATTTAATTGCAGTACGTGACTCTCTGTATCAAATTGCTGCGTTGCAATATTTATTAAACCATTTTCATACTCTGCTAAATCTAATTTAGAATTTGTTTTTATATTAGCTGTATTAATAACCTTTTGTTCTTTTAAAGGAATAACAGTTCTATAATAATCTTTAGAAACAGCAGTTCTCGGAATCATACTTTTTTCTTTTGTATCTTTTTGTATAACTTCATCCTTCTTACTAATCGTATTACTATTGTTACTACAAGCTCCCAGTAATAAACTTACGACTGCGAAGGATAATGCCATTTTCTTCATTACTTAAAACCTACTTTCAACAATCTAGTTATTTAGTTTGAACTATTAATAGTGTACCACTAAATATATTTCAACAAAAACAAAAAAAAGAAGCAAGCACCTTTAGCTTGCTTCTTTTTACTTTATATTCTCTTCTAAAGCATCTTTTTTAATATTCCAATGAGATGTATTCCATACTACCATCCCATCTTTTATGTATAACACTTGCGGTGATTCATGTCTAATACTGTATTGTTCTGCAACACGATTTGACACATCTCTCGCATCTTGTACGTATAAGTAATACGCTGGCACTTCTCTTTCTTCACTGCAATACGCTTGAAATTCTGTGTATGCACCGTGACTAATCGGGCATGTCGTACTATGTTTAAAAAGAACATACGGCTCATTCTTTTCTACTAAGACTTCAAGCTCTTCAATTGTTTCAAGCTTTGTCATATTCATCACGATTCACCTCTCATACGAAATCTAGAGCGCTTCTCTTTCTTTTCAGCGTTTTTCTCAATTCTTTCTAATTTACGCTCTTCTTTTTCAACCTTCTTCTCTTGTCTCGACGCACGGTAATGATTGTATACTTCAATCGCCGCACTGCTCCACTGTACAACTTGCGCTACTTTATCAGCGTTATTTTCAATTTCGTCCGTTACAGAGTCTGATACATTACGAAGCTTCGTATTTAAAGATTGGATTGTCGTTCCAATCCCATCTACACCCGCTACCACTTTATTTAATGACTGTGACTTCTGTTGAATATCATCAGCTAACGCATTCGTTTTATGTAATAATTGCTCTGTCTCTACGCTAATTCCTTGCATTTGTTTTTCTAAACCTTCTAACGTGCTTGCAACGTTTTCTAACGTCTTCTGAACCGATAACAACGTTCTGCATACATACACAACTAATACTGCGAAAGCAACCGCGATAATAGCCGCACTTACATATAAAAGAACTTGCATTTCATCACTTCCTTTATCTTTTTCATACTTTCCCCTATTATACAATCATTTTCCGTTTCATTCTAATCCCTATCTCATCATTAGAATTTTCATACTTATTCGTTAACTGTAACATAAATCATTCAACAAATTCCACTAAGTAGGTTACAATAGGAGAGGATACATAATTAGTAGGGAGGCTTTACATATGAAAGATCCACGTATTGAAAAGTTAGCATACAATTTAATTAACTACTCTATTTGCTTACAAAAAGGCGAAAAAGTATTAATTGAAAACTTTGGCTTACAAAAAGAACTTGTAACTGCACTTGTAAAAGAAGCATATGCAGCTGGTGGTTTCCCATTCGTCTCTTTAAAAGATCATCAAGTAGATCGCTCTTTATTAATGGGTGCTACTGAAGAACATTTCGAACAAATCGCTGCATATGAAGCAAGCGTAATGAAAGACATGGACGCTTATATCGGTCTTCGCTCTGGCGATAATATTAATGAACAGGCTGACGTTCCAAGTGAGCGCATGAAAGTTCATGGCCAAACAGTTGGGAAAAAAGTTCATAGAGATATTCGCGTTCCAAAAACACGTTGGGTTGTTCTTCGCTACCCAAATGCTTCTATGGCACAGCTTGCTAAAATGAGCACAGAAGCTTTCGAAGACTTCTACTTCGAAGTTTGTAACTTAGACTACGGTAAAATGGATAAGGCGATGGATAGCCTTGTTACATTAATGAATAAAACAGATAAAGTTCGTTTAACTGGTCCTGGAACTGACTTAACATTCTCTATTAAAGACATTCCAGCTATTAAATGCTCAGGTCATTTAAATATTCCAGACGGTGAAGTATACTCTGCACCAGTTCGTGATTCTGTTAACGGTACAGTTTCTTACAACACACCATCTCCTTACAACGGTTATACATTTGAAAATGTACAACTTAAGTTCGAGAACGGTCAAATCGTTGAAGCAACTGCAAACGATTCAGAACGCATTAACAAAATCTTCGATACAGACGAAGGCGCACGCTACGTTGGTGAGTTCGCAATCGGCGTAAACCCATACATCTTACATCCAATGGGAGACATCCTATTCGATGAAAAAATCGATGGCAGCTTCCACTTCACTCCTGGACAAGCTTACGACGATGCATGGAACGGTAACAACTCGAACATCCATTGGGACTTAGTATGCATCCAACGCCCTGAATACGGCGGCGGTGAAATTTACTTCGACGACGTACTAATCCGTAAAGACGGACGCTTCGTTGTACCTGAATTAGAAGCTTTAAATCCAGAGAACTTAAAATAATAATAAAAACGCTCGGAATTTTCTCCGAGCGTTTTTTTATTTCTTCCCTACCATTTCTATTTTCACATGTGGATTTTCTTTCTCGATAAGCGCCAAAAATTCATTCATATCTTGCGGCATCGCAACCATATGTACTTTATATGCATTCGTCGTAATTTCAAGATACTTTCCAACTTGACGAACAACTCTTATATCTTTTAATACAACATCATCATTTAGAATACCGTACTTTAATACGCCATTTTCTACTTTATGTTTTTTAATAAATACTTCCCAAACGAGTGGTACATTTACAATGAAGCATAAACCCATCCCAATCAACACTGACATCCAATGCGCTTTATTAGTGAAAAGCATGACAATTGGATATATACACATAAAAGCTAACGTAAGACAAACGAAAATGACTACTGACTTACTTCTTTGAATTGGAAAGTTCATACCTACACCCCCTAATCCAAATTATACCACTATTTCCATTTTGGTTCATAGAAAAAGGCCATTTCTAGATGACCTTTTTCACAATGTACCTATAAAATTTCTTATCTACCTGTAACACTGGAAAGTTTTTCGGCAACTCATCTATACTCACACTTTGAAAACCATTCTTTTCATAAAAGCGATGTGCCGCTAAAAATTTTACTGTTGTTCCTAAATAAATATTTTTCAACTTTTTATCCTCAGCCCATGAAATTGCTGTTTGAAGCAACATATATGACGCGCCACATTCTTTTCCACGAAACTCTTTTTGTACGAACATTTTTCTTAGCGCTACTTGATGATTCTCAATATCTAATAAAGCTACTGTTCCAACTACTTTCCCATCATAAAGTGCTACCCAAAAGTTTCCGTGATCCTTTTGATAGAATGTTTCTATTTCAAGTAAATCAGGTTGCTCTTCTTTCGTAATGGGAACATTATACTCTTTTTGCTGAATATGAACGATAAGATCTACTACTTCCTCTTGAAACGTACTTTCATACGGAATAATACGAATCTTCTCGTTCATCGAATATCTTTCCATTCTGAAGCTAATAAACTATATACAGCGATATCATGAAAATGATCATATAACCATTCTTCATCTCTTAAAATACCATCTAATTTAAACCCTAAACGCTCTGGAATAGCGCGGCTTTTCACATTTTCAACACCGCATCTAATTTCCATTTTATTTAATTTTAAATTCTCAAATGCATAGTGAAGCACAGCCTTTACGCTACGTGTCATAACGCCTTTTCCTCCAGCATCTTCTGCAAGGTAATACCCAAGACTCGCCGCTCTCTTCCCCCAGCTCACTGGATGAATACCTACCATCCCAACAAGCTTTCCTTTGTAACGTATACCACTTTCAAAACCGTCTCCCTCTGCAAATTTCTTTAACCACATCGGAAAAATCTCATCATAAGCATCAGCAGATTATGTCCCATCTACCCAAGGAAGCCATTTTCGTAAATGATTACGGTTTTGGTCTATTAATTGATATAATTCTTCTTTATGATGTTTTTCTAGTAATTGTAGTTCAATTTCGTCATCTACTCGAAGTGTGAACATGTTTTTTAGTCCCCTTTTTATTTTTCTTATTATTCTAACATTTTTAGATATAAAAAGTTAAATATTAACACTTTCTTTTGATTTTCTTTGTATAAAACCAGAAGAATACAATATTCCCGTAATAACTAATATCATTCCTACAGATTGTGCAGATGTTATATTGACTCCTTCAATAAAAGAAATAAGTATTGTAACAACAGGCACTAGATTAAAAAATAAAGATGTCCTTGCTGCCCCAATTTGAGCAATTCCATTATTCCACCATAAGTAACCAAGCACACTCATTCCAATTGCCATAAAGAGAATCGCTCCCCATGCCAACCAAGGAATTTCTAAAACTGGTACTATACTTTTTTGTGTAGAAGATATGATAATAAAGGCAAGTGCACCAATAGTCATCGTATATGTCGTCGTTTGTATTGGATTACCAGTTTTAATAAACCTTCTGCCTAGCACGCCGTATAACGCCCAGCAAATATTCCCTAATAAAATATAAAAATCCCCTTTTGAAAATGATAAATGTTGTAGTATTGTAAACGAACCTTGTGTAAGTACAAAAACAACGCCAATTAGTGCAAGTAACATTCCAATTGCTTGACGCTTCACAATTTTCTCTCGTAAAATGACACTTGCTAACAGCGTCGTAACGAGAGGATTTGTCGCCATAATAAGTGCACCATTAACAGCTTCTGTATATTTCATTCCTAAAAAGAAAAAGAAGTTAAAGCCGAATACACCAACAATACCTAGCAAAAGATAATAGGTCCTATTCTGCATCCATACTTCCAAATCAAAATCTTTTCGTATTTTTAACAAACATAACATCACAAATGCAGCAATCCCAAAACGCCATGCTGCTATATGAATTGCTTCGAAATACTGCACCGCATATTTCGAAGCATTAAATGTCCCACCAGTAAATATCGCAAAACCTAATAACTGCGTATATACTTTATTTTTTATTGCCGGCCTCCAAGTCTTTTTCTTCTAGAAAACCATAATAAATTTCTAACTTCTCCTCCGTTAGCTGAACAACTTTTTGCAATTGTTCCTGCTGTTCTTTTAATCGCTCCAAGTGAGTTGTTAAAATGGAAATTCTCTTTTTTACTTTCGCTGGTACTTCCTCTTTCTTCTGCCTAATTTCCTCTATAATGCACCCATCACTTGCAAACTCAGCTATCTCTTCTAATGACATCCCAGTTTGTTTTAATGAATATAAAAATTTTAATAAACGTACATCGCCTTCTGTATATTGACGAATACCGCTATTTCGCGTTGGTGGTGGTAATAAACCTAATTTCTCATAGTAGCGCAAAGTGTGAATGCTCATCCCTGTTAATTCTGCTACTTCGCCGATTTTATACATGTTCTCTCCCCCTTGTTTTTACACTTTCATCTTACAACCTAGAGTTAGCTCTAGGTCAATACATAAATAAAGTGAAACTTTAATCAGTGGGGGTCTTATTGCACGTTAATGCGGGATAAAAGTTGAACACAACAAAAAAAGACGCACAGCCACAGCTATGCGTCTTTTCTATTATTTCTCTGCAACTTGAACTTCTTTTACGTAAGCTGCTTCGAATTTTTGGATGTCACCTGCGCCCATGAAAATTAGAACGCCGTTTTTATGTTTCTTTAATACATCCGTTGTTGTATCTGTAATTAGTTCTGCACCATCAATACGCTTTTGCAGATCTTCAATTGTTAATTCACCTTTGTTTTCGCGTGCTGATCCGAAAATATCACATAAGTATACTTGATCAGCTTTGCTTAAGCTTTCAGCGAACTCATCTAAGAACTTTTCTGTACGTGAGAATGTATGCGGCTGGAATACAGCGACAACTTCACGCTCTGGATGTTTTTGACGAGCTGCTTCAATCGTTGCATTAATTTCTGTCGGATGGTGTGCGTAGTCATCGATAATAACTTGCTCTCCCATCGGCTTTTCATTAAAGCGACGTTTTACGCCTTCAAAAGTTGTTAATTGATGTTTTACTGCTTCTACATCAACGTTTTCATAATGGCAAAGTGCGATTACTGCTAACGCATTTAATACGCTGTGATTGCCGTATCCTGTAATTTTGAACGTGTCATAGTACGTATTACGAACGAATACATCGAATATCGTGCCATCTGTTCTCTTTTGGATGTTACGTGCTTGGAAATCATTATCTTCTCCAAATCCATAGAAAATAACAGGTACTTTCGCTTGAATTTTTTGAAGTTCTTCATCATCTCCACATGCAATAATGCCTTTTTTCACTTGCAATGCCATCTCTTGGAATGCACTGAATACATCATTGATGTCTGCAAAATAATCTGGATGATCAAAATCAATATTCGTCATAATTGCATAGTCTGGATTGTAAGACAAGAAATGACGACGATACTCACAAGCTTCAAATACAAAATACTTACTATTTTCTACCCCATGCCCTGTTCCATCTCCAATAAGGTAAGATGTAGGATGTGCACCTTGCATTACATGGGCTAACAAACCTGTTGTTGATGTCTTTCCGTGTGCACCAGTTACAGCAACACTTGTGTATTGGCTCATAAGGTCACCTAAGAAGTGATGGTAACGATGTACTGGGATGTTTAATTCTTTTGCTGCTACGATTTCTTCATGCGTATCAGGAAATGCATTTCCTGCAATAATCACTTGTCCTTCTTCTACATTATTCTTATCAAAAGGAAGGATCGAGATACTACGCTTTTCTAACGCTGTTTGTGTAAAGAAACGCTTTTCATAATCAGACCCTTGAACAGTATGCTTCATATCATGAAGAATTTGCGCTAATGAACTCATTCCTGTTCCTTTAATTCCTACAAAATGGTAAACTGTCATCTTAAAGAACCTCCAACATTTCGAACTAATACAACGGCCTATCTATAAGACAGTATATGAATCTTTTCTTATTTTGGTAATCATCATACATTTTTGATGTAGTGAGGTTATTCTTTCCCTTCACTTATCAGGATAAACTCGTACGTACTTCTTTATATGTCCATAACAAGTCCATTATAGCAAAAAAGAAGCCGCTATACTATGATAACAGAAAAACTGATAGGGTCAATCACCTATCAGTTTTTCTCTCTTTTACATATCTTCTCTTTTTTCTAATTGAACACGCTCTAAACGTGGGTTTGGACGATATTTACGACCAGCTTTTGCTTCTGGTTTCCCATTTAATTCTACATTATCACCAGTAAAACCAATATTCATTTTTAACAAGCTACTCCCTACCCCATATATGTCAACAGGTACCTTTTGAGCTTCAAATTCACGAATACGCTTTTCATCAAATCCACCAGTTACAACGATGTCTACATGCTGGAATCCTTCTTCATCAAGCGCCTTGCGAAGTGCAAATACAAGAGATGGATTTACACCACGTGGATCAAATGTTCCAAGTACTTCTGGGTGGCGAATAAAGTATTGATCAATCATTGTGCGAGACGTATCTACACGCACACCTTTTAATGTTGATCCAAATTCACGCGCTACACGAAGTGCATCTGTAATAACATCATTATTGTAATCAATTAGTACAACTAATTCATCTTCTGGAAATTTCTTATGATATGCTTTTGCCGCTTCTACAACATCACCATTAAACATTTGAATTAATGCGTGAGGCATTGTTCCCATACCACTTCTGCCCCACCATTCATTCATTGCATGCGTCGCTTGTGCGCTCATACCTCCGATGTATGCTGCATAACCGTCACCAGCTTGTTGTGTATAATGATCGTCACGATCTCCCATGAAAATAACTGGTTTTTCTTTATCTACACTACGCGCAGCTTGGACAACATTATATACGTTTGTTGCAACCGATGTACGACGAGCTAAAATCCCATCAATAACACCTTCTAAAAATCCGAAATTCTCATAAGGACCATGAATTGTTAACACTGTTTCAAATGGACTAATTTTATCGCCATCTTTTAAAGAGTTAATTTCAAGTTCCTCAGGATTTTTAGCGAATGTTTGTAGCAATGCAATTACTTCATCTGTTCCGCAAAGAACTGCATTTTCTTTTTGGAAAAATTGCATCGTTACAACACTTTTCGGGCGAAATTCTTCAATAATTTCTCTAGTTTTTAAAAAGTAAACCGCGGAGAACCAACCTTCTCCAACTCGTTCGTCAAATTTAAATGTTTTATTTGTTAGTCGATTTATTTCACCTTTTAATTTTAATTCAATTTCTTTCATGTCGCTTTACTCCCTACTTTACTATCCAACATTTTCTATTAGTATACAGCAAAACCGTGGACTATACATTCGTTTCCTGCATAGCAGCGAATTCATCCTCAGAAATAAGGACATCTCTTGGCTTCGTCCCTCTTGCTTCAGAAATAATTCCTTGCGATTGCATCTCCTCAATGAGACGTGCCGCGCGATTATAACCGATGCGGAATTTTCGCTGTACAGAAGATGTGGACGCTCCCCCTTGTTCTACAACAAATTGACATGCTTCAAAGAACAATTCGTCTTCCGACTCAGCCTGTTCTGTTTTCGCTAATAAATCCTCTTGCTTAAATAAGTAATTCGGCTTCATTTGCTTTCTCACATGATCAACTGTCTTTTCAATCTCATCATCCGATACATATACACCTTGTACACGAACTGGCTTAGATGTACCGTTCCCTAAAAATAACATATCACCACGGCCAAGTAATTTCTCCGCGCCTCCAATATCAATAATCGTACGCGAATCAACTTGAGATGATACAGTAAACGCAATACGCGTTGGAATGTTTGACTTAATTAAACCTGTAATAACATCTACAGATGGACGCTGCGTCGCTACTAATAAATGAATACCACAAGCACGTGCTTTTTGCGCAATACGACAAATCGCTTCCTCAACATCACCAGGTGCTACCATCATTAAGTCGGCTAACTCGTCAATGACAATAACGATATAAGGTAATGTTTCTCCTGGAATTTCTCGCTCACTTACAATCGTATTGTAACGAGTTAAATCACGAGCACCAGCGTGCGCAAACAATTCATAACGGCGTTCCATCTCTTCGACTGCCCACTTTAAAGCCGCTGTCGCTGCTTTTACATCCGTAATAACAGGTGCTACAAGATGTGGAACAGAATTGTATGGTGCAAGCTCAACCATCTTCGGATCAATTAACATTAACTTCACTTCATGCGGTTTCGCTTTATATAAAATACTCGTTAAAATCGCGTTAATACACACACTTTTACCTGAACCCGTTGCACCCGCAATAAGTCCGTGCGGCATTTTTCGAATATCTGTTACAATTGGATCACCTGAAATATCAAGTCCAAGCGCAACAGTAAGCGGTGATTCACTCTTTGTGAATACAGGACTTCTTAAAATTTCACGAAGAAATACTGGCTTACTTTCTTTATTTGGAACCTCAATTCCAATCGCACTCTTCCCTGGAATCGGCGCTTCAATACGAATATCTTTCGCAGCTAAACTTAACTTAATATCATCACTTAAATTGGTAATTTTATTTACTTTCACGCCTGGGTCTGGTTGCACTTCAAAACGAGTTACTGCTGGCCCTTGCGATACATTAATAACATGTGCTCCAACATGAAAATTATTAAACGTTGTATCTAATAATTCTTTTTGCTCATCTAACCATTCTGTATTATCTAGCGCTGATTGCTGCGGAATCGACAACAGCGCTAATGGCGGAACAGTGTATGTCGGTGGTGTGTGCAATACATTTCGCATATCGTTCTCTCTTTGATTTACAACATATGCTTTCTCTTGTACTTCCGTACTTGAAATTGGCTTTTGTACTTGCTCTTCCACTACTTGCTGCACTGGGCGTTCTTCCATTTGTGGCTCTGCTACTACTTGCTGCACTGATTGTTCTTCCACTTGTGATTCTACTACCACCTGCTGCATTGGTTGTTCTTCCACTTGTGATTCTACTACCACCTGCTGCATTGGTTGTTCTTCCACTTGTGGTTCTG
>NZ_JBKFAQ010000001.1:123454-189769 GCF_053345735.1 Bacillus sp. D48C | reverse complement strand
CTTCCACTTGTGATTCTACTACCACCTGCTGCATTGGTTGTTCTTCCACTTGTGGTTCTGCTACCACCTGCTGCATTGGTTGTTCTTCCACTTGTGGTTCTGCTACTACTTGTTGCACTGGTCTATTCTCTACTCGTACATTAACAGAATGCTGCATTGCATTTGCCCTAGCTGCATGTCTTTCCATTAATCGTGTTCTATCTTGTTTCAACATAACAACATTAAATGGTACATGACGCTTTTTCTCACGTTTTGGTTCTTCTTTTTTTACAACTGGTTGTTCTTCTGCGACCGGCGCTTCTTCTACAACTCGTTGTTCTTCTGCGACTGGCGCTTCTTCTACAACTCGTTGTTCTTCTGCGACTGGTGTTTCTTCTACAACTCGTTGTTCTTCTGCGACTGGCGCTTCTTCTACAACTCGTTTATTTTCTTCTGTTTCTGCAAGTAAAACATTCGCAAAGCTTTGAACGTCGTTCTTTGTCTGTTCATCAGCCTCAGCTACATGTATGAATTCACTCTTTTGTTCAATCGCTTCATCTTCTTGCTGAATTTCCTCAAGTGCTACAAATGTCTCTACTACAGGCGCTTTTATTTCTGCAATCACTTCTACTTCTTCTGACTCTTCCGTTTCCGCAATTACTTCCACTTCTTCTGGCTCTTCTGTTTCTGCAATTACTTCCACTTCTTCTTGTGCTTCTGTTTCTGCAATTACTTCTACTTCTTCTAGCTCTTCTGCTTCTGCAATTACTTCTACTTCTTCTAGCTCTTCTGTTTCCGCAATTACTTCTACTTCTTCTAGCTCTTCTGCTTCTGCAATTACTTCTACTTCTTCTAGCTCTTCTGTTTCCGCAATTACTTCCACTTCTTCTGGCTCTTCTGTTTCTGCAATTACTTCCACTTCTTCTAGCTCTTCTGTTTCCGCAATTACTTCTACTTCTTCTGACTCTTCCGCTTCTGCAATTACTTCCACTTCTTCTGGCTCTTCTGTTTCTGTAATTACTTCCACTTCTTCTGACTCTTCTGCTTCTGCGATTACTTCTACTTCTTCTGACTCTTCTGTTTCTGTAATTACTTCTACTTCTTCTGACTCTTCTGCTTCTGCAATTACTTCCACTTCTTCTGGCTCTTCTGTTTCTGTAATTACTTCCACTTCTTCTGGCTCTTCTGTTTCTGTAATTACTTCTACTTCTTCTGACTCTTCTGCTTCTGCAATTACTTCCACTTCTTCTGGCTCTTCTGTTTCTGTAATTACTTCCACTTCTTCTGGCTCTTCTGTTTCTGTAATTACTTCCACTTCTTCTGGCTCTTCTGGTATTTCCACAATGATTGTTTCTGCAAGTTTTTCTTCTGCTTTGACAATCACTGATTCTTCTGGAGCTTGCTTTTCCACTTCAATAGTAGGTTGTTTTATTTCTGTATTACGTTTAATTTCTTCTGATAATATTGTATCCTCGTGCTCTACTTTAGAAGCCACTAATTCTTCTTGTAGATTGTTTTCGTTTAACACCACTACATCTTTTTCTAGCTTAGCACTTTCCATCTGCTCAGCTACTGTTTTATGAAGTAATTCATCCGCTGAAACTTCCTGCGGTGTACTCATTCCTTGAATCACTTCTTTTTCTTCTACTAAAGGCTCTTGGCGTTCGATTTCATAACCGTTTTTCTCTAGCCATTGATCAACAACTGATTTTTCTTGCTTTTTATCCTGTTGACCAACCGATTCATGACTAGGCGAAGAAGACGTTGCTTGCCCTTCTGAGAAATCTGATAATGTATATCCTTTTTTCTCTAACCATGCATCAACAACTGCTTTGCCCTCTACAGATATTTCAAGATCTTCTCTTTCTTTTACTTCCTCCTGCTTTTCAACCTTTTTCTCTACTGAAGGACGATTATATCCATAAATTGGCGAAATCATTTCTGTTGGACGAAATGGTCTACGGTTACTCTCTTGCGAAGGTGCAGATGCCTTTTTAACGACAGCCTCTCGCACCGGTTCATATTGTACTTCCGGTTCTTCATATGTAGAAACTACCTTTTCCACATACGGTCGTCTGCTTCTTTCCACCTGTATTCCTCTTTGAGCAGTCGGTTCTTCATATGTTACTCCTTGAACAGGTTGTTCTTCGAAGTGATCTACTTCTCTTTCATCCTCTTCATCGAACCCATTATCCGGTACTAAAGGAAAACGGCATTTACCTGCATTCCTACTTGCCATTTGTGCTTCTCTTGCTTCAGTGTAGTGGTTTACACGAGGAATTTTCGGCTGACTTTCAATTTGCTTTTGTACTTCTTTATTCAACGCTGTTTGTTCTTCCTCTTTGTTAAACAACTTTTTCATCCAATCTAACATGCTTACCACTCTTTCTACTAAATAGTAACATCCTTTATTGTATCAGCATTCGGCAAAAAGTGCAGGTAAAATTAAGCATGTCATATTTATCCACAATATTCTAATTTACGAGTGTTTCATATGGAAAAACGCAGCCTTTCATGTAAGACTGCGCTTAAGCTTTACGCTTCCGATATGCATCTATACTATCCGTTACACTTTGCAATAAAGAATTTACATACTGCGGGTCAGATAATTTTTTATCTTCTTCAAGATTTGACATAAACCCAAGTTCTAATAGTACACCAGGTACTTTGGACCAATTAAATCCAGAAAGATCATCCCTGAATTTAATTCCATTTACTTTCACTTGCTGGTTCTCCCTCATTTTATTTACAATCATTTGAGAGATTTGAAGGCTTTCCGCATAAATCTCTTTCGTATGCGGACTGTCTTCTGCTGGCGTCAATACAGCAAATCCACTTTGGTTTGGATTTTCAGAACCATCTGCATGAAGACGTAAAAATAAATTTGCCTTATGATTGTTTGCGAATGTCGCCCGTTCTTTATTACTTATATCAACGTCTTGTGACGTTCTCGTCATTAATACTTGCATTCCCTTCGCTTCTAACTTTTCTTTTAATACGAAAGCCATTTCTAATACAAGTACGGCCTCTCTTTTTTTCGTCACAACACCAGTTGTACCATCTGTGACTTTATATTTTTGTGTTGTTGCCCCTGGCCCAATCGGCTCTAAATTTAAATTCGCTTTTTGTTGATGCCCTGGATCAATAACGACGAGAAACTTCTCTTGTTTTTCATTACTCTCTACTTTTTGTTCATTATTTTGCACTGGTTGCTCAGTTGGCGGCACCGTTGTAGTTTCTTCTTTCTTTTCCTCGGCTGATACTTCCTCTTGCCTATGTTCTACTTGCTCATTCGTTTGAATTACTTGCGATTCTTCGTTCTTTTCTTGTTCTTGCTGCTTTTCTACCGGTGCGTCTTCTTTGGTATCTTTGTTTTTCTCTTGTATAGAAGATGTAGTTTCTTTTTTCGGCTGCTCTTGTGAACAACCGGCCATATATATTCCAATGAATACAATCATGCTCATTATTTTTATATACTTCATACTTCATACTTCTCTCCCATCACTTTGCACCGGATTCAAAGTTTTTCTTATAATTGCCCTATAATCTCATCCATATTTCCAATATAAACTGGCTGCCATGTTTCTGTACCACGTTCTGCAGTATAAACTGGATAAGCGTCATCATCTATATTTACGAAAACTGGATCGCCCATATCCGTTTCATATCCAATTGCAATCCATCCTTCTTGCCACTTTCCGTTTTCTTCACTTATTAATGAATTTTTATGTTTATCATATCGGTAACCGATTTGTCCTTTTTCTAATTCACTTTCACTAAACACATATATTTCATAAGTACCTAGCTCAACATCTTGCTGTTTTGAAGTTTCAATTCGTTTTAGAAGTTCTGCGATTTTTGGTTGTTGTTTCATACGCCTATCCCCTTCTGTTTTTCTAAATTTTAACTAGTTTGTTTATAAAATACAATATAGATTTTAAGACAAAAGGTGACACCTTTATCATATTTACGATTTTTTGAGTATATCTATCACAACTCTCAATATATTAACGATTCAACACGAAATTTCGACTTACCAACAAAAATGACAAAAAAGAGAGGCTGCCCAAAAGGACAACCTCTCTTTTCTTATATCAATTAAAATTTAAACTCTTGTCCAACTTCAAAGCTATCTTCTAATACAAGAATACCTTTTTCTTGTGGAGCGTCTGGAAGCTCTAATTCACGTGCAGAGCAGATCATTCCAGAAGAAGGAACACCGCGAAGTTCAGCCGGTTTAATTAACATACCGCTTGGCATTACAGCGCCGATTTTCGCAACGACAACTTTTTGTCCTGCATCAACGTTTGGTGCACCACATACGATTTGTAATGTTTCTGTACCGATTTCTACTTTACAGATGTTTAGCTTATCAGCATTTGGATGTTTCTCTTTTTCAGCTACATAGCCTACAACAAATTTCGGAGAAAGATCTGCTTCTACTGTTTCTTCAAAGCCATTCTTCGCTAAAACTTCGTTGATTTTCTCTACAAGCTCTTTCGTTAATGTAAGGTTTCCTGTTTCTTTTACTTCTAAGTAAGAAGATGCATTAAAGATGTTGAATCCTCCCGTTACGTTGCTTTCACGATCATAAACGCGTGCAACATCTCCTTTGCGATCAAAAGTACGGTTCTCTAAAGTAATATCTTGTAAGGCAACAATTAAAGTGTCACCAATTCCTTCAAGGTTGTAAAAAACGTTCACTTCGTTCATCCTTTCTCTTTTCCATCTGTCTTCTTCCGATTTTTCGCTAAAATAAAGATTGGTTCAAATTCTCCATCTTCATATACGAATGAAAGTGATGTAATCGGAACATGCCCTTCGGCAAAAAATTTCATTGTCATTTGTGCAATAATATCATAACCGATTTCGTTGACGATATCAGCAATAATTAATACATCTTGGTGAGGAACAGCAACAACCATGTCACCAGAAATCTTTTCACGCATCGATTGTAGTAACGATTCGTTTAAAATACGAGTCGCGTCATACCCATCATTTGTGTTTAAAAAGTAGAATGTATTACCCGCTACTGTGTCTTGTTTAAATTCATAACCTAATGAGCGTGCGTTGAATAATGCCATTTCACGCACTTGCTGTTCTGTAAGTTCTAATTTTTGTAACAGACGTTCATCAATTAGTCGATACGTTTTATTCGAATCTAACGCATAGTAAATACGTGTTTCCGCCGTATGATCCGTCATAATAAACGGATTTCCTTCTTCTGCTTGTTTCGGGAAAGAAGTAGAACGAATAACAGGTAAAATTTTTGCTCCGCTATTTTCTTCTTTATGCATCGCAATTAGCGCTTCTTGTACGTAATAAGCAACTTCTTCAATTGCCTTTTCTTTGTTCACTTCCCATTTTGCTACAACTCCTGGAAGTGATACGTTAATACCTTTTTTCGAGTCTTTCTGTTCTATACGTAGAACCTCTTTCTCGCTATCATACTGAAAGTCCCACTCTGGACGAGATAATTTCTTCATTAACTCGTCTTTCATCTTTTTACTTGTCATCTTCATCTCTTTTTCCTCCCTTCCAAAAAAATAACCTCCCCCGCGAAGGTAGAGGTTGTTTTACAATTCAATTGGCAAATTGCCTTATTTTAAACCTTCAATGAACTCTTCGATTTGTTCTTGTGTTTTACGATCTTTGTTTACATAGCGACCAGTTTCTTCACCTTTATTGTACGCTACAAAGCTCGGAATGCCAAATACGTCTAATTTTACACATAGATCAATAAACTCATCACGATCTACATAGTAAAATGAGAAATCACTATATTTCTCTTCTACTTCTGGCATAAATGGGTCTACAAAACGGCAGTCTGGGCACCATTCTGCTGAGAACATAAAGACTACATTCTCTTCATTTTTTAATTGTTGGAATTGCTCCATGCTTTCTAATGACTTCATCTATATTTCCTCCTCTAACGAGTGCATTTTTCATGTTATAATCTTTCTTTTATACTACCATACATCGCGCATGGTGCAAGGTTTATGCTTGCTTTTTGTCATACTTATATTGCCCAACAAGTAACTTAACAACGTGTACAAATAATTCCGTGCGATCAACATAATCATCTGTAAAAATACCAATCGCTCCTTCGTGACTACGAATATCTTTTCTATGTACAAACTCTTCCATCACTTCACTTAACTCCTTGCCATCTTCAAGAGGTGCTAAAAAATCGTCTGGTAACGTAATACGCGCTCCTCCGGCCACAAATACTTTCCCATCACTTGTTGCTAGCGCGCCCCAGTTACACATAAATAAACCGTGCTCCGTTTTCATCACACCGCCTTCTAGCCCAATACCAATTGGAGCTTCTCCTTCCTCTAGCGCTCGCTTCGCTCTATTAATCGCTCCTTGCATCGTCTCTTCATCTGAAAACGGCTGGTTTGCTACTCCTGAAGGAACAGAAAGAGATGTAATTGTAGCATCTTTCCAAACCTTCTCCACAGCACCAACTTTCGTTTTATTCTTCGATCCAACTACTACTTTCATTTCGTTCACCTCTATAAAAATTCATCATTCTATTCTAATATCCGCATCAGATACGAATTAAGTATCAACCACTACCACATATCACCAAGTCATCTATTCAGCCTAAAAAAGAAGGTTTTTTCTAGCAACATTACCGTCTTCGAAAACAAAAACAGCCTTCCTCTCACTTCCTACTTGGAGTCTTCATACATCATTCGAACACCAATTAAGCACTGACCGCTCCCAATCATCGCTGGGTCATCTATTCAACCTAAAAAAAGAAGGGTTTTTCGCCCTTCTTCTCTACGCGTTATTCTTAATTGTCTCTAACGTCGTTTTATCTGTTGTTCTTACAAGCTTCGTAATTAATTCTTTCGCCGCTGCATAATCATCAACATGTAAAATTGAAGCATGTGTATGAATGTAGCGTGCACAAACACCAATTACTGCTGATGGGATACCAGAGTTACTTGTATGTACACGGCCCGCATCTGTACCACCTTGTGAAATAAAGTATTGGTACGGAATGTTGTTTGTTTCTGCTGTATCTAAAATGAATTCGCGCATTCCTCTATGTGTTACCATCGTGCGATCGTAAATACGAAGAAGAGCACCTTTTCCTAATTGACCGAACTGCGTTTTGTCACCAGATGCATCGTTTGCTGGACTTGCATCAAGCGCATAAAAAATGTCTGGTTGAATCATATTTGCAGCTGTTTGCGCTCCGCGAAGGCCTACTTCTTCTTGTACAGTAGCACCAGAATATAATGTATTTGGTAATGTTTCATCTTTTAATTCTTTTAACAATTCGATTGCAAGACCACATCCGTAACGGTTGTCCCAAGCTTTCGCCATAATTTTCTTCTCATTTGCCATCGGTGTGAATGGGCAAATCGGCACGATTTGTTGTCCTGGTTTTACACCAATTTCAATCGCATCTTCATAACTATCTGCACCTATATCAATTAACATATTTTTTATATCCATCGGTTTTGCACGTTGCGCGTCACTTAATAAATGAGGAGGAATAGAACCAACAACCCCAATAACAGGACCATTCTTCGTCATAACTTGTACACGCTGTGCTAATAAAACTTGGCTCCACCAGCCGCCTAACGTTTGAAAACGAAGCATTCCATTTTTCGTAATTTGTGTAACCATGAAACCTACTTCATCCATATGACCTGCTACAAGAACACGCGGGCCAGTTTCGTCCCCTTTTTTCAGACCAAATACGCTACCTAAACCGTCTTGTACAATTTCATCCGCATATTTGCTTAATTCTTGTTTCATAAAACGGCGTACATCATGTTCAAAACCTGATGCCCCCTGTAATTCTGTTAACGTACGAAATAATTGTAATGTCTCTTTATTCACGAAGTCCCCTTCTTTCAAACCTTAGTAGAATACCTCTTTTATTGTAACGAAATTTTCGAAATGTTTCTAGTTTCTTCTTTTTTAACTGTATTTGCTTTATAATTATTATTGGTACACTATTTTTATTTTATAGAATTGAGGTGAATATATGAGTTGGAAAGGTTTAGTAGCAGGTCTTGGCGTTGGGTTCGCAGCTGGTTATCTCGTTGCAAACAAAGTACAAGAACAATCCCATATTTCTTCAGAAAAAGCATTGAAAATGGTGAAACAAGCATTAAGTCATAAAGGTGAAATTACTGGCTCTTGGGTACATATGGTTCCAGAGACATTTGAAAAATATGATGTCGCATATGAAGTTTATCGCGGCGGTCTTACAACAATGTTAGATGATATACAAGAACGATTTGAATTTTTAGTTGATGCTAAAACAGGTACTGTTTTAGAAGTTATAGCAGCATAAAAAGGAGGGTTCCCATTAGGTGAACCTCTTATTTTTTTGAAATTGTGGGTATTGATTAAAATTATATCAGCGATTTTCCGAATATATCGACTTACCGACAAAATCCGATAATAAAAAAGAAGCTGCTCCAACAAATATGATGGAACAATCTCCTCTTTTTAAGCTTCTATACTCGTTTTCCGTTCTATTTTTTCTACAATATGTCCTTCCTCATTCCACTTCACAGCACGATAATATGCGTCATGATAAAACGTAAACCACGCCTCTTTTTCAGCACCATACTTCATCCACTTTTGCTTATTTTCAATCGAAGTCATCGGATAATCATCGTATGCCATTACCCATAATACATTTTGATGCGCGTGTGTCGGCAATAGGTCTGCTAAATGTAGCATCGTTTCTCCTTGACTCTCCAAAGCGATAACTGCATGTCCATCGCTATGACCACCGGTATGCGTCATCTTGATTTCATCTGTAATTTCTATTTCTTGCTGGAACGTAACAACTTGATCTACAATTGGCTCCCAATTTTCCTTCCAATATGTATTACGTGATCTAATGTTTGGATTCCTCATTTCATTCCACTCTGTTTCACTTACGTAAACTTTCGCATTTGGAAATGCCGGTACAAGGTGATCATCTTCCCATTTTGTTAGACCAGATGCATGATCAAAATGAAGGTGTGTCATTAAAATATATTGAATATCTTCAGGCTTTAATCCCTGTTTTTCTAACGATTCATAAACCGATGATTCTTCTGTTACACCTTGATTTCGTTTCATCTTCTCATTCAACTTACCGTTTCCTATTCCTGAATCAATGAGCATATTTCCATCTTTCGTTTGTAATAGTAACGGATCTGTTCGTAAGTAAATATGATTTGTGTCATTATGTGTATATTTACGTGACCAAAGTACTTTCGGCACAACACCAAACATTGCCCCTCCATCTAAATGTGTATTCCCGCCTTTTAACCACGTTACTTTTATATCTCCAATTTGTAACTGTTCCATTACACATCCCCCTTTTAATTAATCTTAACATAAAATTCTGATTATTTTAGGCATAAAAAAACCTATGCATTACTGCATAGGCTCTGTACGATATTTTGCTTCAACTCGGTAAATACGATGACCCTTACTAGAGAATTTCTCTTCGTATTCAGTCATGATGTTACCTTCAAAGTCGCTGTTATGAAGATCTAAGCTTAAGTACGTTAGTAACATACCATACTCAGCCATACTCATAAGAGAATATTCAAATAAACCTTGGTTATCTGTTTTAAAATGAATTTCTCCCCCTTCTACTAACACTTCTTCATAATTACGTAAAAACGTTTTATACGTTAAACGACGCTTCGTATGACGCTTCTTTGGCCATGGATCTGAGAAGTTTAAATAAACGCGATCAATCTCACCTTTTGCAAAGAAAACTGTTAAATCTTCAGCATCTTTATTAATTAACTTTAAGTTCGGCACTTCTTCTTCAATTAATTTATCAAGTGCATCTACAACAACACTTGTGAATTTTTCAATTCCAATATAATTAATATGTGGATTCGCTTTTGCCATATCATACATAAAGCGGCCACGACCTGTACCTACTTCAATATGAATTGGTTGTTCATTTCCAAATACTTCTTTCCAGTTACCAGCGCGCTCCTCTGGGTTTCCGATTACGATATGTGAATACTCGTTAATTCGATCCATTGCATATGGTTTATGTCTTAAACGCATAGATGTCTCCCTCTCTTTACAAAACTATTTTAAAGGAATAATTCCTTCTTTCTTTTTTTAATCAATCTACCAAACAAAAAACCAAGTACGTACGAGCACTCGGTCCGTTTCTTTCAAGTATAAGATGTACCATTTTGATAAAAACTACATACAGCATTAAACATTCCATGACGAAACAGCTTTTTCTCTTACATTTGAAGAGAAAAACAATCGAAAGGATGATCCGTTCATGCCAATTAATCAACAACATCAATTAGAAGTGCTGAAAGATATTTTAGTCAACCACCAAAGTGATTGCTGCGGGACAGTTTCAGAATGCGAGCAATTAGAGCGCCTCATTCAATCGTTACTCGCAAACGATAATATAAGTAGTGACGCTAAAACAATGCTAAACGATGTATATTCTTATAGTCAATCGGGTAAATCTTCCTCTAATTTGGACAACCATATTTCCAATAATCAAGAACAACTTACTCAGTGGATTGCTGGAATGGACAATTTTTCTTAAGTATTATTCTGAAGCAAGTAGTTGCTGTAAATATTGATGCCAATATTCAGCTTCTGCTTGCTGTTTTTTTGTTGTATGCCATTGAATAGACAAAATCGTTTGTGCTATCACATACCATCTCATACGCCTAAGCAGCGATTCATCCATTTCAATATCATAAAAACCGAGCCACTCACTCCACTCCTGGCGCGGAATGTACCAATATAATAACATACCAAGGTCTAGAGCCGGGTCAGCAATTACAGCTCCATCCCAATCAATTAGAAACAACTCATCTTCATCCGACAATATCCAATTGTTATGGTTTACATCACAATGGCATACAACAAATTCATTGTATTCAATAGCTTTTAATGAACCCATTAAATATTGAAGGCCTTGCTGAATTGTTTCATCATCCCTTATATCTCCTCTTAAAACGAGTTGCAGTTGTTGTAATAACTCTTGTGCGTGAAGCGGCTGCTTCCCAAGTCTTTGAATCATCTGTACAAGCGCTTTAGAGGAGTGTATTTTCTTCAAAAGTTTCGCAACACGTTCTAGTTTCATATCCTCTGGCTCTAGCTTCTGTCCCGGAAGCCATTTTTGAGCAGAAATTACATCACCATTCGTTACCCTTCTTGTCCAAAGTAATTTTGGAACAATTCCTTCTGCTGACAATACCGCTAAAAAGGGCGATGTATTCCGCTTTAAAAATAACTTCTGTTGTCCGTTTTGCGCAATATATGCATCGCCCGTTACTCCACCAGCCGGTACAAGACTCCACTCTTTTCCTAATAATTGTTCCAACCATTCCATATTCATTACCCGTTAACAAATCCTTATCTTTTATAGTTATGAAAAGAAAAACCGCAACATTTCTACACATGTTGTGGATTCATATATTTTACTGTAAATGAAAAGAAAAATTAGCCTAGGCCAAAAATCCTCTATTTTATTTTACAAAACCTGTCATAGAATGACAACTTATCAAAATCGTCACCTTTGTCAATTCTACATTTATTACATTCTCATCGTCAAGTAGCGATTTGTCACATTATCGTCAATATATACGTGCTAATTGGAGCGAGCCTAAGTTCCTTTCCTCTAAATGAAGAAATTGGATCTATTTTCGCTTCGTTTTCGTTTACTAACACATGCCACGTTTCTTCTTTCGGAAGTTGCACCGTTTTAGCTTCTAAACCGCTATTAAATAAAACGACAATCTCTTTCCACGGTCCAAACGATTTTACATTTTGCAGGTGGTATGCAAGTACTTCTGTAGATGTTTGTAAAAAAGTCATATGTTTTTTTATAAGGTCTGCGTTTTGTAATCGGAATGCCCCATGCTCTTTACGAATCGCAATTAAACCTTTTATATAGTTAACAGTCTCTATCTCTTTCTCTTTTTGATCCCAATCTAATTGATTAATCTCATCATTTGCATTATAACTATTTTCATTTCCTTTCTTCGTACGATAAAACTCTTGTCCTGCATGTAAGAAAGGAATGCCTTGTGAAAGAATAACCATTGCGCTCGCTAGCAGGTGACGTTTTTTCAAAATCGCTTCTGATTCTTCATTACTGCGCACTAGTTTATCCCACATCGTCATATTATCATGACATTCTACATAATTAATGCTTTGCGCCGGCTCTAGAAACAGCCCTGTTTCTTTCATACTTAAAAGACTTCCTGCTGCAATATACTGCAAATGATTACAGTCTACAGACCCACCAAATGCAAAACCACGCTTGTTTATATGAAATGTACTCCCTTTTATCCCATCACGAAATTGATCATTAAACTGCGCAATATGCGGCATGTTCTTCGCATTATTTAACGTTGCTTTTTCTTTGGCAGGAAGTGGTGTTTGTAAATCCCATCCTTCTCCTAATAATAAAGCATCTCGTTTTATGTTTCGTACTTCTTTTTCTATCACATTCATTGTATCAACATCTAAAATTCCCATTAAGTCGAATCGGAATCCATCGACATTGTATTCAGTAAGCCAATATAAAATAGACTCTACAATGAATTTCCTCATCATTTTCCGTTCAGACGCTATATCATTTCCGACTCCCGTCCCATTAGAAGGCATACCATCTTCACCATGACGAAAATAATAGCCTGGAACAAGCTTTTCAAATGATGATAGCTCTCTTTCATAAACATGATTATATACAACGTCTATGATCACCCTAATACCTTGTTCATGAAATGTTTCAATTAGTTGTTTGCACTCAACTATCCTGTTATACGGATCAGAGGGATTTGTAGCATAAAATCCTGTTGGTGCATTGTAATATAATGGATTATACCCCCAATTATAGGCGGACGAAGGATTCGCCTCATCTACACCACCGAAACAATATAAAGGTAATAGTTCAACATGTGTAACACCTAAATCTTTTATATGAGACAACCCTGTTAACGTCCCGTTCCGTCCCGTTGTTCCCTCTTCCATCAATCCTTTATATGTTCCCTTTTGACTCACTCCACTATTTTGATGTATAGTCGCATCACGAATATGCAGTTCATACAATATGGCATCTGTCATTGATTGTAATGGTGGTAATCCCTCTCGTCTTGTTACACTCGTTTTTTCTAAATCGATAACAACACCGTGTTTGCCGTTTACCGTCACCGACTTTGCATAAGGATCCACAGCTTCGTTCCATATTAAATTAATACAAACAAGAAATGTATAGCATGCTCCGTCTAAATCCCCTTGTAATGTTTGAATCCAAACTCCGTTTTCTTCTCTGTACATTTCATGATCGGTATATTCTTTATCACTCTTATAAATTCTTACTTTCGCAAGCCTTGCGGTTGGAGCCCATACTTTAAATGTCGTTTCTTCTTTTTGATACACAGCACCTAAATCTGTACCTTCGTAATAATGCTTTTCATCGAAAATTGTTGTTCGAATAACAGCACCTATTTGTAAATCCGTTTCTTCATTCCGTTCATCTCGTACTGTATAATACTTCCCCACATCTAGCGGCTCTTCTATAAAGCACTCATACTTCGTTGCATCTGGAAGTGCAATAGTATGAGCAATCGGTAAATCTTTCACATTACTTCCTTCTTGCAAACGAAATGTCCGACTTGTTCCATACGCATGTGGGAGCAAAATTGTAATTTTATTCATTTCATCTAAATAGGCATCAAATGGACGTTTTACTTTCAACATAAAAAAATCACCATCATTCTCAAAGTTAAAATAAAGTGAAACTTTAATGAGCGAGAAAATTTTCCCATCCTCACTTATTATTAGCCTTCACCAATCAGGCGAGATAAAATGAGCTGCAAATGATAAGGCTTTTCTTATCAACAAGACTCTATACAGTAACTCCATTCTTCTCTATAGTATATTCACCTGCATAAAAAACGTTTTCAACATTCTATTTTTGTAATTTTATTTCAGCAATCGATTTATACTTCGGGGTTTCTTTCACGTGGGATTCGTATAAAGTAATTGTATCTGCTTGAAATGATATTTCAGGCACTTCTTTTATACTTTCTAAATGAAACTTTTCTTCTCCTATCCATTTACGAGCAACAGTAATATGCGGATGATACGGGCGTGTTTCTAGAGAAAAACCATTTTCTTCACAAATGGCATGTACTTGCTTTTGTAACTGAAACAAATCATGATTCTCACTTACCTTCGCCCAAAGAATACGGGGCTGATCTTCCCTACCAAACGTTGAAAAACCTTGTAACGTGAACGATAGTTCTTTTGTTTTTATAAGTGTTTGTAATCCATTCTTTATCCCTTTTAACTGTTCTTCTGTCGCACCTCCTAAAAAGGAAAGGGTAATATGATAATCTTCCTTATGTACCCACGAGCGAAATGGTAATTTCTCATTCGTATCCTCTTTATAGTTAGACAGCACTTCTTTTATATGATTTGGTAACGTAATTGCGACAAAATAATGCCTATCCATGTACACCGTCTCCTTCTTTCTATTGTTGCTTTTCTTTCTTATCTCATTCAATTAAAAAGAAGCCGCCCTCTAAAGTAGAGAGCGGTCATTATTCATATATCGGCGATTAAAGTTTCACTTTACTTCGCTAATTCATGAATTGCTTGCGCATAAATTGCTGTTGCTTTTAATAAGTCTTCAATTTCAATGTACTCATCTTTTTGATGCGCAAGTTCTTCCTTTCCAGGGAATAGCGGTCCAAATGCCACACCAGCTTTTAATGAACGAGCATAAGTACCTCCGCCAATTGCTAATAGTTCTGCTTTTTCACCTGTTTGTTCTTCATATACACGTTGTAACGTACGAATTAATACGTGGTCTTTATCAACGTGATGCGGGCGTGAATTAGAATAGTCAGCTACTTCAAATCCATGCGTACCAACATACTCTTTCAACTTCGCAATTGTTTCTTCAAAGTTAGTTGTAACTGGGTAACGTACGTTTAGCCCTAAGTTACCACCGTTTTCTTTCGTATAAGAAAGGCGACCAACATTCACTGTTAACGGACCGCTAATTTCATCTTTATAAGCAATAGTAGCTTTTTCACCCAAAATATCACCAGTAAATGTTTCTGTTGCAAATGTCGCAAATGCAGTTGCTTTTCCATCAAGTGAAACTGTAGTCAAGAAGTTTGCTAATAATAAACCTGCATTTTCTCCTTTTTCAGGAGTAGATCCGTGCGCTGAAATTCCTTTTATTTGCAACGTCACTGTATTACCTTCTATGGTCGATTCCCCTATTTTTTTAGCAGTTTGTAAATACTCTTCATATGCTACTGTAAGTGCATTTACATCTTCTCCTGTAATAACCGCTTCTGCAAAATCAGGAACCATATTTAAACGTCGCCCTGAATCAAATGAAACAAGTTCATATGTACCTTTTTTCTCTTCACTACCATTTTGCACAACTTGTATATCAGAAATTCCTTTTTCTGCATTAATAATTGGAAAATCTGCATCTGGTGCAAAACCGATTGTTGGCATTTCTTCGTTTTTAAAGTAGTGATCTACACATTTCCAATTGCTTTCTTCATCTGTTCCTATAATCATACGAACACGTTTTGAAAGAGGTAAGCCTAATTCTTTCACAATTTTCATCGCATAATATGCTGCCATCGTTGGGCCTTTATCGTCAATTGCACCACGTGCAAAAATCTTTCCATCGCGAATATCCGCACTATATGCGGGAGTCGTCCAGCCATCTCCTTCTGGTACAACATCAACGTGACAAAGAATACCTACTAATTCTTCTCCTTGTCCCATTTCAAGATGACCTGCATATCCTTCTAAATTTTTAGAAGCAAAACCTTCAGCTTCTCCTTTATGTAACATGAAAGATAGCGCTTTTTCTACCCCTTCACCGAATGGTGCGCCCTCTTTCGCCGATTCTTCTTCCCATACACTTTTAATTTGTAAAAATTGTTGTGTATCACGAATTAAATCATCTTTTCGTTTTGCAACTTCTTCTGTCCAATTAATCGCTGACATCACGCATCCATCCTTCACTATATTATCTCTTTCATCATAGCAAACCGAAATCCCTTATGCCATACACGAAAACTAAATACCGAACAATTGTAATATTTCAGACATTTCTTATTAGTTTTTCTTTTATTTTTTCAAAAAAATTTGCAGGAATTTGGCGTTTTACGTAGAATTTTATGTGTTAGTTGACTGACCATATATACAATGTCAACTACCAATATTTTTCTATATGAATTTTTGTTAAACTTTTGTAAAATTTAAGTAGATTAAAGCATGAATTTTATCATGTAGAGTACAATGGTAGTAACGACCTTCTTTCCTGAATGGGGTCAAAAAAACTAGTAGAGGAGTGGTTTTCTCTTGAAACCTACAACTACTCGTATGCTAACACGCATTAAATCAATTTATATGTACATCAATGAAAACGGAACGGTAACGACGAAAGACCTTGTAGATGAGTTCGGGATCACACCGCGAACGATACAACGTGATCTAAATGTGTTGCAGTTTAATGAACTCGTGTATAGCCCTTGCCGCGGTAAGTGGACAACAACAGGAAAGAAAGTGAGAATGACCTCATAACGAAAAATAATTGTATGTAAATAAATACATACCCCTTTCTAACTATTAGAAAGGGGTTTTTTCTGTACCTATAAAGGTACTACTTTTCAGTATCTACTTGATATGTTCTTAACATTTCTACTTCTTCATCTGTTAGCTCTCGGTATTGTCCAAGTTCTAGTTCTTCATCTAATACTAACGGACCCATCTCTGTTCTCTTTAGGTAGACTACTTTTTTCCCTACCGCTTCAAACATACGCTTCACTTGATGGAATTTCCCTTCCGTAATCACAAGCTCAATTTCAGAAATATCATCGCTTTTCAATATTGTAAGCGCACCTGGCTTTGTTTCATAGCCATCGTCTAAAATAACACCTTTAGCAAACTCTTTTACATCCTCTTCTGTTACTACTCCTGCAACGTGTGCATAATATTTTTTCGGCACATGCTTTTTCGGAGATAATAATTGATGTGATAACTTCCCATCATTTGTTATCAATAAGAAACCTTCCGTATCGATATCAAGTCGTCCAACTGGGAACGGATCAAAGATTGCATCTTCTAATTCTAATAAATCTATTACTGTTTCATGATTATCATCTTCCGTCGCTGAAATAACACCTTGTGGTTTATGCATCATTAAGTAAACAAACTCTTTGTATTCCACAACTTCACCGTGAATCATAACTTCTTGCTCTTCTACATTTACATGAACTTTCGCATCTTTTACTGGCGTTCCATCAATTTTCACAACGCCATCTTTCAATAATTTCTTTACTTCTTTTCTACTTCCATATCCCATATTCGCTAATAATTTATCTAATCTCACGTTTTTCACCTTCTTTATTTATCATAGAAAAGGGGACGTAATTACGCCCCTCTTGATTTCAACTTTATTTTAAATCTACTACCAAGTTTACGTTGAATTTTATCTAATGCTTCTCCGCCAAATACTCTTTCAAGTACTCCTGTGCGAATTGCTAACAATCCGTAAACAAGACCGCCAATACCTGTACAAATCGCAACTGTTATAAGAGCACCAATACGGCCATCAGGCGAAATCATGAAGGATAGAAGCCATTGTGATAGTTTTACAGCAACGACCATTATAAGTGTCAGTACTGCAATTTGGAATGTTCTTTTATATACAACACCGAATGAATAGTGTGCGTATTTTTTAATTTGTCGATTTGTATACCAAACAGAAGCTAAGAAACCAACTGCGGTCGCTAGAATTGCTCCTACTGTACCGAAATAACGAATAAAGATTACGTTACATACAAATTTCAAAATAACACCCATAATAAGCGCGACAATCGCATGCTTTTGCTGATTAATCCCTTGAAGAATTGCCGCTGTTACTGTAAATAAAGCAAATAACAATGCAACTGGTGCATACCACATTAATACTTGTCCACCTAATGGATCTGAGTCATAGAAAGCCGTGTAAATTGGATATGCAAGTGTTGAAATACCGATAACTGCTGGCAATGTTAAAAACATATTTGCCTGGAATGTTTGTGTAATTTGTAATTTCAAATAGCGGTATTGTTTTTCAGTAAATGATTTTGTAATTGCTGGTACAAGCGTTAAACTAAACGCTGTTGCAAGTGATACAGGAATCATAATTAACTTATGCGTCCACATTGTGAAAATACCCAGCGCTCGCTCTGCGATATCACCTTGACCAATCGCCTGCATAATTGAGTTAAATGTCAATGTATCAATTTGTTGATATAAAGGAATTGTTAACCCAATTACAACGTAAGGAATCGCATATGCGAATAACTCTTTAAACAATTGAACAGTACTTACTGTTGATTCTGGTACAGTTTGTTCAATTAAATATTGATCCAAATATTTTTTACGTTTTAACCAGTACCAAATTAACACACCGAGTGCTCCAACCGCTGAAACGAACGCAGCAAATGTCGCTACTCCAACTGCTGTTGCAACTGTACCGCCAAGTACTTTAATAACGATAAAACTACCAGCTAATAAAAAGACGATACGAATAATTTGTTCAATAATTTGTGAAACGGTAGTTGGTCCCATAGACTGGTGACCTTGGAAATAACCACGAATTAAACTCGCTGCTGGTACAACAATAAGTGCGAAACTTACAAGACGAATGATCGTCGTAACTTCTGCTACATTATTGTGTATACTTTGTTTACCAAGCATCGCTTCTGCAAACAGTGGCGCCGTCATGTACAGTACTAGGAACGAAAGAACTCCTGTTACTATCATCATAACCATTCCCGAGCGGAACATTCTCCGGCTCGTTTTATAATCGCCAAGCGCATTATATTTGGAAACAAATTTTGAAACAGCAAGCGGCACACCTGCCGTTGCGATACTTAAAAAGATCGTATATGGAATGTATCCATATGTATAGAGCGTTCCGCCTTCTGTGCCTACTAATGCATGAAACGGAAAGACGTAAATCATGCCTAAGAACTTTACTAAAAATGTCCCTAGCGTAACAATAAGCGTTCCGCGCAGAAATTTCGAATCGGACATACAAAAATCCTCCTACATCTACATAAAGTGAAACTATAATTAGTTGGAGACTTCTCTCCTACTCCTTATTAGTTGAACCATTCGAGCATTTACAGGCTAACAGACTCCCTATTTACTTCTCCTAAATCTTGAGGTTTTAGTCTTATCGCCTACAAATAGCAGGATAGTGCTGAACTCTAACTTTTGTATTGTACCACAATTCTCTCATTAAGCAGTACTTCACTCTATTTTTCTTTTAACGGAAAACATGCTATTCTTTTAGGCAGGAAATGTAGAAAATGAGGTCGATATATTATGCATTATGATGTTATTGTCATCGGCGGCGGTCCTTCTGGGCTAATGGCTGCAATTGGTGCTGCAGAAGAAGGCGCAAATGTCTTGCTTCTTGATAAAGGAAATAAACTTGGGCGTAAACTTGCAATTTCTGGTGGCGGACGCTGTAACGTAACGAACCGTCTACCACTTGATGAAATTGTTAAACATATACCAGGAAACGGTCGCTTCTTATACAGCGCTTTTTCTCTTTTTAATAATGAAGATATTATTACATTCTTCGAAAATCTTGGTGTTAAATTGAAAGAAGAAGACCACGGTCGCATGTTCCCCGTGTCAAACAAAGCGCAATCTGTTGTAGATGCACTTTTAACACGATTAAAAGACTTAGGTGTAAAAATCCGTACAAATACGCCTGTTGAAACGATTGAATATGAAAATGGTCAAACGAAGGCAGTTGTACTGCAAACAGGCGAAGTGTTAGAAACAAATCATGTCGTTATCGCTGTTGGCGGAAAATCCGTTCCTCAAACTGGTTCCACTGGAGACGGATACGCTTGGGCTGAAAAAGCAGGTCATACAATTACAGAATTATTCCCAACAGAAGTACCTATCCTGTCAAACGAGCCGTTTATACGTGATCGCTCATTACAAGGTCTTGCTTTACGTGATATAAACTTAAGCGTATTAAACCCGAAAGGAAAAGCTATCATTTCTCACAAAATGGACATGCTCTTCACTCATTTCGGCCTATCTGGTCCTGCTGCTCTTCGCTGTAGTCAATTCGTCGTGAAAGCACTGAAAAAGTTTAAAACGAACACAATACAAATGAGTATTGATGCATTGCCAGAGGAAAATAGTGAGCAACTATTTCAGCGCATGCTGAAACAAATGAAAGAAGATCCGAAAAAAGGAATTAAAAACGTTTTAAAAGGTTATGTCCCTGAACGTTACTTCCTATTCTTATTAGAAAAAAATGAAATTGACGGTAGTGAACAAGCTGGACAAGTTTCTCACGAAAAGATTCGTGCACTTGTGAAAGACTTTAAAGAGTTTACTGTGAATGTAAATGGTACGCAATCAATTGAAAAAGCATTCGTTACTGGCGGAGGTGTATCCGTGAAAGAAATTAATCCGAAAGAAATGTCTTCTAAATTCACGAACGGCTTATATTTCTGTGGAGAAGTTCTTGATATTCACGGTTATACTGGTGGTTATAATATTACATCAGCCCTCGTTACTGGTAGAATTGCTGGAACGACAGCTGGAGAAAACGCGAAAATGCAATATTAAAAAAGAAACAGGGATTCCTGTTTCTTTTTTTAATATTGCCATGAAATCATTATCGGCGATTTCTCAAATATATCGACTTACCGACAAGAAGCGACAAACATCTGCTCCATGTAACTTTCCATTGCTTTTTTGTTGCTTTATATACCTTAGTACCTTTATATTTTATATTGTTGAATATTTAAAAAAGGGTAAGGGGAAAACAAATGAGAAAAAAAGTCATGATGTCTTTAATGTTAATGACGTTTCTTTCTGCGGTAGAAGGAACGATTGTTAGTACAGCAATCCCTCGTATAACGAGTGATTTGTCAGGCGTCGAACTTGTTAGTTGGGTATATGCAATTTATATGCTTGCAACAGCTGTTTCGACTCCAATATACGGAAAGCTCGCTGATTTATTCGGCCGTAAAAAAGTTTTACTGATCGGAGCTACAATCTTTTTAGTCGGTTCTGCACTTTGCGGAGTCGTTACATCGATGGAACAATTAATTTTCTTCCGCGCTCTTCAAGGTATCGGTGCTGGTGCTGTTATGCCAATCACAATGACGATAATTGGAGACTTATATAGCGAAGCGAAAGACCGCGCGAAAGCACAAGGTTGGATGAGTGCCGTTTGGGGTGTATCCGGTGTTATCGGACCGTTAGTAGGTGGATTTTTAGTTGATTCCCTTTCTTGGCGCTATATTTTCTTCTTAAACGTTCCATTTGGAATTATCGCTTGCTTAATGATTGCAATTTACTACAAAGAATCTATTAAGCCCGCTAAACACCATATCGATTATCTTGGTGCAACAGTTTTTTCATTAAGTACAATCGCTCTACTATATGCATTATTAACAGGTAGCAGTAAGCAAAACTGGGGAGACATGACAATTATCGGCCTATTAATCTTTGCCGCTATTTCATTCATTATTTTCTTGTTCATCGAGAAAAAATCTCCGGAACCATTAATTCCTTTAACACTTTTCTCTAACCGTACATTATCTACGATAAATATATTAACTCTTATTGCTGGCGCAATGATTATTAGTATTACAATGTACCTACCAATCTGGAGCCAAGGTGTATTAGGAAAAAACGCTACAGAAGCTGGACTTATTTTAATGCCAATCCCTGTTATGTGGACATTTGGCGCTATTTTCTCTGGTAACTTAGTAGGCAAATTAAAAACGAAACAAATCATTTTACTTGGGGCTAGCATTTTATCAGTCGCTACGTTCTTATTATTTACACTATCAACCAATTCACCATCGTTCCTTATTTATGTAGCAGTTGGATTATTCGGCTTAGGAATGGGGCTTGTGACACCGATTTATATGGTAACAATTCAAGCAGCAGTCCCAGCTCATACACGCGGAACAGCTGTTGGTTTAAACACATTTATTAATACATTTAGTCAAACGTTAGGTGCTGCAATATTCGGTACAATCTTCAATACGATGATTCACGCACGTGGTATTAAAAATCTTGATCTTGTATCTGGTGGACATGGCGGTACTACAGCAAACGTAGTAACCGAATCACAATCCGCATTAGCATCAAGCGTACACGTCATTTATATGAGCACTTTCGTATTAGCAGTATGTACATTAATTATCGCTTGGATTTTATTAAAGCCAGCTACACAAACAAGTGAGCAACAATAAAAAGGATGACCATTTTGGTCATCCTTTTTACATAACATCTACTCTTCATTCTCCACAATATGTTTCAGCATGGATAATTTATTATCCCAAAAACGCTCATAATACGAGAGCCACTGTTGTAATTCTTCTAATGGTTCTGGATGCAAACGATATATCTTCTCTCTTCCGCTTTTTCTTCCACTTACTAAATTCGCTTCCGAAAGAATATGAAGGTGCTTTACAACCGCAGTACGACTCATCGGGAAATGATCCGTTATTTTGGAAATCGGTAACTCTTTGTCACTTAATAACCGTATTACTTCTCGGCGGGTTGGATCAGCAATTGCTTGAAATACATCATATTTCGCTGCTGACGAGGACACTTAGCCTTCGACAACCTTTTTCAGTTTTTCATTTACAATCGCTACCCAACCACCGCTCATTCTATCGCGAATAATAGAGCTCTTCGCATTTGCTTTCGGAAGAATTTCATCAGGATGTTTCCAGCCGCCGTGAATTAACGTAAATTCTGTTTTGTTATCTCCTAAGTCTTTCAAATTAAATGAAACAATCCAGCCATCTGTATCCCATGAGAAAGATAAATGGTTCGGCTCATCAATTTCTAACACTTTACATGGTGATGGCCCAAATGGTGATTGCACATGAAATTCATGTCCTACCTCTAATACAAAATCATTTGGCATAAACCATGACGCAATCCCTTCTGCAGTTGATACTACACTCCATACCTTTTGAATAGACGCGTTAAAAACGATTGTTTGTTTAATATCATTTAATGTATTTTTTTGTTCCATTTTCATTCTCCTTTACTCCGCGTTATAACATAACACCTTTTGGTTGTACTTTGATGATATAACACCTTTTGGTTTCATGTCAACGCTAATTCTTTTACTGTTGAGAAATTCTCAACATTTTTTCAACAGGACAAACACCCTCTTAGCATTTCCTCATAATATACTCACAAAGGCAATACAAAATAAAAACTTCTCTCAACATGAAACTCCATCATTCATATTGAAAGAAGTGCCTTACTTATATCATGCGTACTTCGTCTCTCCTCCTTCCCTCAGGGACAATACGCGAGATATGACAAATCAGAAGGAATATGCCCACCATTTGAGTAGGTAGTTATTTCTCTTCTCCTCAACATTTCCTTAGGAGCGAAATGACTACCGACTCACTTTTTTCAAACAAAATAAAAAGGGGTTGAACGCTATGTTCTATTGCATTAACTGCTCTGATATTCATCATGAAAAACATCCGAATGATAAAGTATTCAAAAACGGTTTTTATATTGATCCATTTTTAGGTGATCGTTATCACCTTGGTATGTGTAAAGATGCCCAAAACCATGAAACAGGGGAGCCTCTTTTAACGACAAAGAAATCAGGCACAACCCAATCTATTATGAACGTATTACCGACACATGTTGTCCCAACATAAAACATAAAAAAGAGCTGGATGAGCCAGCTCTTTTTTATGCTTTATAAACGATCATTGCTGAAAAACAATAAATTTGGTTTTCATCGTCGTTAATGGAAACACCAACTTGGTACTTAATATCTACAAAGTTGCTATCATCAATCTTTTTCAAAAAAACATTCACAGCGTCTTCTAAGTCTTTTTCGTGACTTTCATCAAACACTTTCACACGAATCATGTTAACACCATCCTAGATCGCAGCCCTCCGCCGCTTGATTATTGCCACGGTGCGTATCTATGATGCGATAAAACTTTCCATTCTCATATATATATCCGTCTTCTAACACATATTTTTTATCTTCAGTATAGACATAAAACTTACCTATCATAAATTTACTCGTATATAATTCCAAATAATTTGGTCTAAATTTAGCTACAACTTTATTTGTAATATCAATTTTTATTGTGCGCCCCACCTTCTCTCCCTCCTTTGCAAAGAACGGATTTAGGTATATTGTATTAGCGCTTTTACATTTTATGCTTAAAAATAAGTGGATATGCCTTCTTTCTTCACCTGTACTATTTTTCTAAAAAAATCACTATAAATAAAATCCCCAAAAAAACATAAAAAAAGCACTTTACCTTATTGACTCGAATATAAATATTATGTTATTATATAAAATTTGACATTTTTACATACGTATGCTATCATTAAAAGTGGTTACCACATATGGAGGTGGATGATTTGTTTCAAATTGGTGATAAAATCGTTTATCCAATGCACGGTGCAGGAATTATCGAAGCAATTGAAGAGAAAGAAATATTAGGTACTTCACGTCAATATTGTGTGATACGCATCATTAGTAAAGATATGCAAGTAATGCTTCCGATGGAACAATTAAAAAAATCAGGTATTCGTTATATCGTTGATCGAGGTACGTTAGATGATATACTTCTTGAATTTCAAAACGGGGAGTCAGACCCATCACTCTCATGGAAACAAAGATATACAATGAATATGGAAAAAATGAAAAATGGCAATTTACAAGATAGCGCAGAAGTGGTTCGGGATTTACTTCGCCGTAATAAAGAGAGAACATTAAATGCGAGCGAAAAACAAATGCTAGATAATGCCCGAAAAATGATGATTAGCGAAGTCGCGCTCGTACAAAATGTTACTGAACATCAAGCAACAGAATTTCTTCAAGATACAATTAATCATTAAATTTAAAATAGCTGAACGCTATTTTTTTTGTAAAAAGGACAAAGAGATAAAACTCTTTGTCCTTTTCATATTACCCACGCCCAGCTTGAAACGATGGATATAACGTCATTCCACCATCTGCAAATAGCGTAATTCCCGTTACATAACTCGCCTCTGAAGAAGCAAGCCAAGTTGCTACCGCTGCAATTTCTTCAGGTTTTCCAATATAGCCCATCGGTATCATACTTTCTACGTCAGCACGCTGCTTTGGATCAGCAAATTTTTCTGCATTTATCGGCGTATTAATTGCACCTGGCCCAATATTATTTACTCGAATACCTTTTGACGCATATTCTAGCGCTAACGTTTCTGTCATCAGTTTAATACCACCCTTACTTGCTGCATAGTGCACAAATAGTGGCCACGGAATTTTCTCATGAACACTAGACATATTAATGACAGACCCTTTAATATCATGTTCTACAAAATATTTAATCGCTTCACGACTTCCTAAAAAAGCACCTGTTAAATTTGTATTAATTACCCTATTCCAATCTTCAAGCGGCATTTCATGCGACGGTACCGCGTTTTCTATCCCTGCATTATTAATCATAACGTCAAGCGTACCAAACTCTTTCACAGCAGATTGAATGAGATTCACAACATCTGATTCGACCGTTACATCACCTTTTACAGCAATCGCTTCGCCGCCTACCTTTTTAATTTCTTCTAACACACCATTTGCTTCTGATTCTCGTGAGCGATAATTAATAACCACTTTCGCTTTTTCCTTAGCAAACCTCACTCCCATCGCTCTTCCGAGACCAGTTGCTGATCCTGTAATAACGACAACTTTCCCTGCTAAATCACTATACATTTCTATACCTCCTTTAACTTTTGGCTATACCTAACATAATTCCGGCTGCAATAATAAAAACGATACCGACAACGATACCCGTTAATTGGCGTTTCGTTTTCTTTTCACCTAATATAAGAATCCCACCAAGCGTGGAAATAATAATTCCCATTTGCGATAGCGAGAAACTTGTTGCGACTCCAACACGCGGCTGCGAAATGAATAAAAACATATTTCCAGCTGCCCAAATTAATCCTGGAATAATATTTCGGATTGCATATTTATTAAATGGCTGATGTTTAAAGGTAAGCAAAATCCCACCTAACACCATACCAACTGCTTGTGGCAACAAAGCTGACCAACCATCTACGTTAAATAGTCTAATCACTACAACGTAAACTAAATAACCGACTGTTGAAATTAATAAAATTACGATACCTCTTTTAAAGTTTGCTGCTTGCTCTGCATTTTTTTCTTCTTCACTTTGAAGCGATGTTAAAATAACACCGATAATAATACAAACGAGCGCTAAAATCCCAAGGACGACCGATATTGTCGTGGACCATTCATGAAATACGATAACGCCAAATAAAGTCGTCGCAACTAATTGAAGTCCTGTTGAAATTGGCATCGTCCTCGAAACACCCATTAAATCAATACTTTTTAATTGATTCGCCTGACCAAGCGCCCAAAATAAACCTGAAACAACTCCAACTCCAATAACGGTAGGTGTTAATACTGGCTTCATAAAAATATAAACAACAATTGAGAAAATAAGTGCTCCAAACGTTGTTCCGAGCGTTTGACTATACGGTCCCCCGCCCAGTTTTACATTAAATAGCACAATACTTCCCCAAAATATAGCTGGTAAAATTGCTAAAAATATATCCATCGCCCATTACCTTTCTCTGTAAAATGTCATAAATTGAAACTTTAATCATCCCGCAAAATAGCGGAATAAGTTACCACTCTCAATCATTAGAATGAGCTTTCATTTTTTCTTTTTTGCGAGCACAAATCTTTTCTACAACATCATTAGAAACATTCTTTTCTCGCTCCACATTTTTTACCTTTATATGATCTAAATAATCCTCCAAAGTAAGTGTAACTTTGTCATTTGGGGGATTATGCGCCCCTTGAAAAGTAAGAAATTGTAGCGTCACTTCAAATCTAGGAACAAATTCATCTTTCCTGCCGAGACGCTTTATATTTATAACTGAATCACATTCATATTGATCTTTTGTCACTTGTCTAATAACCGAATAGTACCTATTCAATAAAGCACTCTCTAAAAGCTGTTCCCTTGATTCTTTCGCGAAAGAATCACTTGGAGAAGAGAAAAAGATAGAACATATCACTGTAATAATTACACATATTTTTTTCATAACGTCCTCCTTATCCTATAAGTTAGTGTTCTCAAAAACGCCATAAAAAAACGACTTCCCCTACTTAGGAAAGTCGTTTTAATGAATCCAATATTAACCACCACTCACTGGTGGAATTAGTGCAACAACATCACCAGATTGGACCCTGTCATCTTCATTTGCGTATTCTTCATTAATCGCAACCATAATTGGCTCTGAAACTGGTACATTATATTCTTTCGCAACAACATCTTTTAACTCTGCAACCGTAATATTTTCTTTCTCTATTTGTAATTCACTTGTCCCTGCTTCTTCTTGCAAGTGCGCAAATAACAATACTCGAATCATACTTATAGCTCCTTCCCAGGCTCTCCCGCCGGATATGGTGTTTTTTCTAATTGATCACCAATCCATGAGTCACCATCTTCCCAAAACTCCTTTTTCCAAATCGGAACAATTTGTTTTATGCGTTCCATAATATATTCGTTCGCTTCATAAGCCGCTTTACGGTGTGGTGTTGAAACAGCAACAACAACCGCTATATCAGAAATTTGCAACGTACCGATGCGATGTGTAATCGCAACATATGTATCCGGCCATTTCTCTTTCACTTCCAGGCCAATTTTCTCTAGCATCTTTTCTGCCATCGTCTTATAAGCAACATACTCTAAGTATAATGTACGACGCCCTTTCGTAAACTCTCTAACGGTTCCAATAAATGTTGTAACAGCACCGCATTCACGTCGAATCACTTTCTTCGTTACCTCTTCAATCAAGATTTCTGTATTAATTACTTCATAATATGTATTTGTCATTTCGCACTCCTAACCGTTTGTAAAAACCAGTCTATGTACAACTCTTCTTCTGTTATATGAAATACTTTATATTCTTCTCGTATATTTGCCGGGGCATCATACCACGTAATAATCGCTACTATATTTTCTACTTTATGTAAAAGCTCAACGTCTTCCGCAGAACGAAGTAACACTACTTTCGGGTAGTTCTCTTTTTTATAGCCCTCTATTAAAATTGTATCCACTTCAAAAAACTCATATAAGCGAATAATTTCTTGCAAGGACCATTTCTTTCTTAGTGAAGAAAGTGAAAGCAATCCAGCACCTTCTACACTACTTACGACAGCACCAGCTTTACGGTGTCTTTCGCTATCTTTTTGCGCTACTTCTGGAAAACCTCCGTGCCCGTGATGTTTAATGGTAGCAACCTTCATTTCCCGTTCAGCTAATGCATGCACTATTTTCTCCACAAGCGTTGTTTTTCCGCTATTTTGATATCCTACTATTTGTAAGATTGAAGTGGCTTTGCCCATGGCCAATCACATCCCTCAGAGTGCTCTAACAATAATACAGATACTTTCATCCCGGTCTCAAATCCTCTCGTTCCTCCAGGTAACACAATAAAAGCATTCGCATCTGCAAGTGAAGATACTGCACTCGATTTATCTAAACCGACCGGCATCGCTTGTAACGCCCCGTCCACAATCGTTACGTTTGCTCTTACGAAACGAGTAAATGGATTTGGCTTTGGAAAATCTTTTTGTAAAATAGCATCCGCTCTATATACGTGAGGTTCCTTCGCATACAAATACGTTTTTATAATTGGTTGCACAAATAATTCAAAGCCTACATAACAAGCAGACGGATTTCCTGATAAACCGAAAAGTAACTTCCCATCAAATTCAGCTACTGTCGTTACACTTCCAGGTCTCATGGCTATTTTATTAAAGAGTACATTCGCCTGTAACCTTTCATAAATAGCTGGTAAGTAGTCATAATCTCCTACCGATACACCGCCAGTTGTAATTAAAATGTCGACCTCATCCATCGCTAATTGAATAGCTGTAAAACATGCATCTAACTCATCCGCGAGTTGACCATAATAACGAACTTTCCCGCCAGCTTTCATAATTTGAGCTGCGATCATATACGAGTTACTATTTCTAATTTTCCCCGGTTCTAACGGCTCATGTACTTCTAATAATTCACTCCCTGTCGTTACAATACCGACAACAGGCTGTTTTATAACTTTCACAGTGCTATATCCAAACGTTGCTAGTAAGGCCGCAACTCCTGGATTAATTGCCACACCTTTCTTAACGAGAACTTGATTTTGTTTTATATCTTCTCCTTTAAACGACACATTGTCACCGTTATTAAAAGGGCGTTTTAACTTCATATATGTTTTTCCGTTCTTCTCAAATCCTTCTGTCAGCTCTAGCATTACAACTGCATTGCAATCTTCTGGAATAGCTGCTCCTGTCATAATTCGAATCGCTTCAAAATCTCCTACTTCTTCTAAAAAAACAGAACCCGCCCCGATCTCTCCTATTACTTCAAATTCAACTGGATTCTCTTGGGTTGCTCCTTTCGTATCTTCTGCTCGAATGGCGAAACCGTCGTAAGGGGAACGATCAAAATGAGGAACGTCATGATCTGAGACAACATCTTCCCCGAGAATTCTCCCGTAACTTTCCGTAATAGAAATTTCTTCTACTTCACCATGCTTCGCATATTTCATTACCCGTTCTACTGCTTCAGCAACTTGAATTGGAATTCGTTTTTCTACCATCGTTTCTCACCTCATATTTGCAATTTTTTTTATCTCGATTAAACTTTATGTATTCAATAGAAATTACTTCAAGGAGGAATTCCATGTCTTCATTTACACATTTTAATGACCAAGGACGCGCAAAAATGGTTGATATAAGCGACAAAAAAGCAACCGTTCGAACAGCAATTGCGTGCTCTAGCATTGTCGTTACGAAAGAAATTTACGATAAAATCTCTCACAATGAAATTGGGAAAGGTGACGTATTAGCAGTTGCGCAAATCGCAGGCATTATGGCTGCGAAACGAACTTCTGATATTATCCCAATGTGCCATCCTTTATTATTAAAAGGTGTTGACGTTTCTTTTGATTGGAAACAATCAGAAGAACAATATCGTTTACTCATTGAAGTAAAAGTTAAAACAGAAGGTAGCACCGGTGTTGAAATGGAAGCTTTAACAGCTGCTTCCGCTACCGCTCTTACTGTGTATGATATGTGTAAAGCTGTCGATAAAGGTATGATTATCGGCGAAACATACTTACTTGAAAAAACAGGTGGAAAAAGTGGAGATTATACGAGAAATTCATAATCCTCTCTCCGTTGAACCTAAAGGATTTCCTTTAGGTTCAACCTATATATCTTGCATATAAACTTTTCGCTACATTCATATCATTCGTCCCATGAATGAACGCCCTGCCATCTGTAAATAAAACAAAACGATATTCTTCTACTGGAAATGATAATAGATAAGGTGTCGCCTTTATCTCTACACTTCTTTGTAAGCGCTTTTTAATTTCTTCTAAATTAAAATTCTTCCGCACACCCGGGCGAATTTGTACTGTATTTCGCCCACATAACACTTCTGTTTTTGTTTGTGCTTCAAATGTTAAACTCGGATATGTACGTAACCTTCCGCAAGATAAACAAGTATCTTTTTTCTGCCTATTCACTTTAAATGCCATCTGTTGATTATTCCAAAGATCAAATGATAACATCGTTTCACGAAGCGCCCCAAAGTCTTCTACTAATATTTTCAGCGCTTCCGTAATTTGATGCGCAACTACTAATTGTACTGCCGGTTGTATAATACCAGCTGTGTCACATGTTGCTCCGCTCGCCGGATGCTCCATTAAACAGCGAAAACACGGTGTTTTCCCTGGTAAAATTGTATACGTTACTCCGTAACTTCCGACACACCCACCATATATCCACGGAATATTATACTTTTGTGAAATATCATTAATAAGAAGACGCGTTTCAAAATTATCTGTCGCATCTAATATTAAATCTACATCACGCACTAGCTCTTCCATTTCTTGCACCGTTACATCCGTCACAACTGGATTTATTTCCACCTCAGAATTAATCGCTTGTAAATGTTCTGCAGCCGCTATCGCCTTCGGTTTATACTGCTTTGCATCTTCTTCCGTATATAGTTGTTGTCTTTGTAAATTACTCCATTCTACATAATCACGATCAGCAATCGTTACTTTTCCAACACCTGCTCTAACAATCGCTTCTGCATTTGCCGCACCGAGAGCACCAGCACCAATAATAAGCACATGCTTCTCTCTTATTTTTCTCTGTCCTTCTTCTCTAACACCAGAAAATAATATTTGTCTTGAATATCGCTCCTGCATGCGATAGCCCCCTTTCTTATCCTCCTATATAAGACATTTCGATTTTCGGACGATTTTTTGCACTTTCTTCTGTCCGTTCATCCGAATACCTATCTTTTCTATTCATCCATACATCTTGTATAACACTTAATAACTCCTCATCCGAAAGATTTCCTCTAAGAAGTTCTCTTACATTCAAACCCTCTGTCGCAAATAAGCACGTATAAAACTTTCCATCTGCCGAAATTCTTGCCCTCGTACAAGAGGCACAAAATGACTCAGAAACAGATGTAATAAAACCAACTTCAACATTTGTTCCAACGTACCGATATCGCTTCGCAACTTCACCAAAGTAATGGACTTCAGCTGGCTCAAGCGGATACACCTTATGAATCATCTCAATCAATTCTCGTTTTGTAACCACTTGATCAAAATTCCACCCATTTGTACTACCAACATCCATAAACTCAATAAACCTAAGCGTGATTCCTTGCTCTTTAAAATACGCAGCCATCGGAAGTACTTGATGATCGTTCATCCCTTTTTTCACAACCATATTTACCTTTACTTCCAGCCCCGCCTCTTTAGCTGCTATAATTCCCTTAATCACCGGTTTCGTATTAATATTTCGACCATTAATATTCCTAAATATGTCGTCATCTATCGCATCTAAACTAACATTCACTCTATGTAATCCAGCTTCTTTTAATGCCTTCGCTTGTTTCGTTAAATGGATAGCATTTGTCGTTAACCCTATATCTATTAGCCCATCAATTTTCACGAGACGTGCAATCAGTTTTGTTAAATCTTTACGAAGCAGTGGCTCACCGCCAGTAATTCTAATTTTTCGTACACCGATGTTAACAAATAATTTTGCCAAACGCTCAATTTCATCAAAAGTTAGTAAAAACTCATCTTTCAAAAAAGCATAATCTGGCCCAAATATTTCCGCCGGCATACAATATGTACATCTAAAATTGCAACGATCAATGACAGATATACGTAAATCTTGAAGTGGGCGTCCAAAAAAATCTTTAACCATCTCCTGCATCGCCACCCTCCCTTTCTGCCAAATTTCTTTCTTTTCATTCTATTATAATATATTTTCGGACTGCGATGTTTTTGCCCAAGTGAATAAAGTGAAACTTTAAATAATTAGAGGGTATCCACTCCCCCTGGTTAATGAGGTTTACTTCCAGATACAAGGATAAAAAAACCTTGAAACATAAAAGTTTCAAGGTTTTCTGCTTATTAACTTAATCTAATAATCGTTAGAGTAGCCCCTGGCGTTGCCGTAGATAATGTAGCCAACGCAATTACTCCAAATAATTGTAAACTAACTGCAGCTCCAGCAGGCAAGTTAGCGATTATTGTTGCACTAAATGAACCTGCAGCCACTGCCGGAGAGTTTATCGTTCCCGCAAGCGGACTGCCATTTACAGTTATACGGGAACTTACAAGTAATCCTGCCGTTAAATTAATTGTATAGGCTATATAATAGTTTCCTGCATTCGCAACTGTAAATACAGTATTTCCACCACTAACGGTTATTCCTGGTCCAATATTTTGATTGTTTGGTAACGGAATATTCGTGCCACCTAACAAAACAGAAATAATACTTCCTGATGTATTATTCGCAAATGCATATGTTGCAGTTGTACTGACTCCAGTCGCCCCGGTCGCTCCTGTTGCTCCGGTTGCTCCAGCTCCTGTTGGACCAGTTGGACCTTGTATTCCTTGTGAACCTGTTGGACCTGTATTTCCAGTTGGTCCTTGGGAACCTGTTGCTCCTGTAGCCCCTGTTGGGCCTTGGATTCCTTGCGGGCCTTGAATTCCTTGTGGACCTGTCGCTCCTGTTGCTCCTGTAGCTCCCGTTGGGCCTTGTATCCCTTGAACTCCTTGGGGACCTTGCGCTCCCGTTGCCCCTGTGTCCCCTGTAGGACCTTGGGGACCTTGCAATCCTTGCACACCTTGAGGACCGGTTGGACCTATCTCTCCTTGTACCCCTTGTATTCCTGTTGGGCCTTGAGGACCGGTCGGACCTTGGATCCCTTGAATTCCTTGAATCCCCTGTGGGCCTTGTGCTCCCGTGGCTCCGGTTGCTCCTTGAATCCCTTGAGGGCCTTGTTCCCCTTGAATTCCTTGGGGACCGGTTGGACCTTGGATTCCTTGCGGGCCTTGGATTCCCTGTGGTCCTTGATCTCCTGTCGCACCAGTTACTCCTTGTATCCCTTGCGGACCTTGTATCCCTTGCGGACCAGTTGGACCAATATCTCCTTGCACACCTTGTATTCCTTGAGGACCTTGTAACCCTGTCACTCCGGTTGCTCCCGTTTCTCCTGTCGCTCCTGTCACTCCAGTTGAGCCTGTCGCACCAGTATCCCCTGTTACTCCTGTCGCACCAGTTGCTCCTGTCGGGCCAGGTGGTCCACCCGATGGACCAGTTACTCCCGTCGGACCTGATGGCCCTGTTGGGCCGGACGGTCCTGCTGGTCCTCCAGAAGGTCCCGTTACCCCTGTTGCTCCCGTTATTCCAGTTGGGCCTGTAGTTCCTTCCCCTGTCGCACCTGTTGCTCCTGTATCTCCTGTTGCCCCCGTCGGACCTTGGATTCCTTGAATTCCCTGTGGACCTTGCACTCCTTGTGCGCCCGTCGCTCCTTGAATTCCTTGTACTCCTTGCACACCTTGGGGACCCATCGGACCTGTTGGACCAATCTCCCCTTGAGCACCTTGCACTCCTTGGGGACCCTCTGGACCCGTTGCTCCTATTTCCCCTTGTATCCCTTGAATTCCAGTTGCTCCTTGTACTCCAGTTGCTCCCGTTATCCCTTGCACACCTTGTATTCCCTGTATTCCTTGTGGACCTTGTGGGCCTGTTGTTCCTACCGGTCCTTGAATACCTTGTATCCCCTGAGGACCCTCTGGACCCGTTGCTCCAACTGGTCCTGGCACTCCTTGTATTCCTTGCGGGCCCTGAAGTCCCTCTGGGCCTTCTGGACCTGTTGGTCCTATATCACCCATCGGACCTTGTATCCCTTGAACACCTTGTGGTCCTGTTGCTCCTGATGGACCTGGTACTCCTTGAATACCTTGTGGACCTTGATCTCCTGTTGCCCCTGTCGCTCCTTGAGGTCCTATAGTCCCCTGTATACCTTGTGGACCTTGATCTCCTGTTGCTCCTGTTACTCCTTGAATCCCCTGAACCCCTTGGATTCCTTGTTCACCAGTTATTCCTGTCGGACCAGGAATACCTTGAATCCCCTGCGGTCCTTCTGGACCTGTTGGGCCAATTGGCCCTTGAATACCTTGTATTCCTTGCAAGCCCTGTGCTCCCGTACTTCCAGTCGGACCTGTAGTTCCCGTTGCTCCTGTTACACCTGTACTTCCTGTAGTCCCAGTATCCCCCGTTGCTCCAGTCGCACCTGTACTCCCACTCGGTCCGCCACCCGGACCTGTCGCACCAGTTGGCCCCGTCGGGCCAGGAGGTCCTCCAGATGGTCCAGTTATCCCAGTTGGGCCTGTTATTCCAGTCGGACCTGTTAGCCCCTGACCCGTTGCTCCGGTTGCACCTGTATTTCCACTCGGTCCTTGTGTTCCTTGTATCCCTTGTGCTCCTTGTATTCCTTGTGGACCAGTTGCACCCGGTAACCCTTGGACGCCTTGAATTCCTTGAGGTCCCTCAGGTCCTGTCGCTCCAATTGGCCCTTGCAATCCCTGTATCCCTTGTATACCTTGTGCCCCAGTCGCTCCCGTTGGACCAATCGGACCTTGTAACCCTTGCACACCTTGAGGTCCTGTCGCTCCAGTTTCTCCTTGTGGTCCTCTCAATCCTTGTGCTCCCTGCTGCCCTTCTGGTCCAGTTGCACCTATTGGTCCAACTGGACCTTGAATCCCTTGAACACCTTGAGGTCCAGTCGGACCCATCTCTCCCATTGGACCTTGAAATCCTCTCGGTCCTTGCGGTCCAGTCGGACCTTGTGGACCTGTTGGACCAGTAATCCCTATACCCGTAAATCCAGTTGGAACAGGAGGAAAAGTAGGACCAATAAGTTCTGGTGGAATTCTAAAATTAGATTGTTGTTTCCCTTTATTATCACGATTCTTCACACTTTCACCACCTACAAACCGTCTTTTTCATAATAAATAAACCTCTTCTTAATCTATTTACAAAAATAATCTCCAAGACTATTTTTATTTCAAATAAATAAAACTCCCTTAATTCCTTAAGGGAGTCCTGCAATTGAATCCATATTATCTGTATTAGGGACAGCTTGCGCTATACCCGATGTATTTACACTTTGCCCCATATTTGTTCCTGTTACAGTACCAGCAGGGGTGCCCCTTGTATATGTCGTCGTCACCGAATCTCCCGGCTGTAAACAAAGCTTCGTTTCTGTCCCTATTACTGTAACAACATCAATCCAAGTACACCCCATTGAACCACTATACGATTTCGTAGCAGTAAATGAAGTATCACTCAAATTATCACCTGTAAATATATTCCCAGTATTATTAACAATAACAAACTCTTTTATATGCGCAGGCATAATTACACTCTACCTTTCCTTTATGAACCTAACGTACGTGTACTCGTTGCCAAAGGCGGAAGAAATACCGATGTTCTAATCACCGCTTCTGGCTGTCTTTTTCCATTTAAAAAAATAGCCGCACTCGATCCTCCAGCTCCTGCATATACTTTCACCACAGCTAAAGGCGAGATATCATAACAGTCACCAACATTAACAGCTCCTGTATTATTAATAATTTTTACTTTACGCAAATTAACCCCCATTTACCCCTCCTCCTTTTTTATACTGTATGCAAAAGAAAAAAACTTGAAACAGACTCGTTTCAAGTTTTTAACTATTAACTATTTCGTTTCACCTTCATATTGAAGCATACCGCCAACCATGTTCACTGTTTTAAATCCTTGCTCATTTAAATAATGACATACATTTTCACTGCGCATTCCTGAACGACAAATAAAGATATATTCATTCTCTTTATTAAAGAAGTCTACTTTATGTGGGATATCGCCCATTTTAATATGTACAGCTTCTGGAATCTTTCCTGCCGCTACTTCTTCATCTTCTCTTACGTCTACTAGAAATAACGTTTCTCCATTTTCTAAACGCACTTGTACCTCTTCTGTAGTAATTATTTTAACTTCTGTCATATGTAGTTCCTCCTTATATACAATAAAACCTTTAGTTTCTTTTCCACAAACATTCTCTACCAATTTTAGCATGCAAAATAAAGAACGCAAAGAATCGAAAAGCTATTTCTCAATTTTCTCGCAAAACTTATTCTTTACAAACATAACTAGCACATTGTATCCTCAATATACTTGTTTTATGAAAGGAGTCGATTAAAATGTCGCTTTTTCTTTTCATTATGGGCATTGTGTTCTTAATCGCTGCAATTATTGCACTTAGTATGCAAAATAATAAAAAGATAAAATCTCCCCAAGAAATGTCATTCTTATTTCTATTACTTAGTATAGCGTTCTTCGGCATAGCAATCGCTACATATATATTCCGTCTACAAATCATGTAAAAAAAGGTGCCTACTACACATATTGCACCTTTTTCACATAATTTATTTCCTACACAAAACTAGATACTTTCCGATTTAAAAATTCATAAACTTTCTTTTCAAATAAATGAATATCAAATGCTCCTGCCATATGCCCATTTATACTTTCTATCTCATACACTTCCGCATATTTTCCTTGTTTTTGCAAAATGTCTACCATTTTATAATTATAACGTGGCGGCTGAAGCAAATCTTGTTTGCACGGAATCATAAGTACATTCGCTTCTATGTTAGAAAGAGATTCTTCTAGTGAAGAAAACCCATGTGCAATATCATGCAATAAAACTGCCTTCGCAGTATACATCCATGAATTTGCATCTACTAACTCTATACTTCTATATGTCGCTTTATTTATCTCTTTTTCAAATGATGTTAATGTAGAAAACTTTTCATAAGGTTCTATCTCTATACTATTACGAGGAAATGTCATTTCATAAAAATGCTCATCAAACGCGTTCATAAACATCATTCTATTTGCTAAATAAAGCCCCTTTATCGGCTGCTCTTCTCCATATTTTCCATCTTTCCAACTTGGATCTAGTTGAATTGCTTCAATCGCATTTTGCGCTACATTTACTGAGGTGATAATTGGATTTTGTGGATTCGTAATAACACCAATCATCCGCTCTACCATATGAGGATAGTGAATAGCCCATTGCTGCGCAATCATTCCTCCTGCTGAAGGTCCCATTACAGCGTGTAGCCTTACGATTCCCATATCTTTTATTAACTCATATTGCATACGAGCTACATCAAGAAATGTAAAAACCGGAAAATCCATTGCATATTCTTCTCCAGTTTCTGTATTAATTGATTTCGGTCCCGTTGTAATCACATATGGATTCTTCACCTGCACATTACAAAGATTATCTGTACATATAACAAAATACTTATTTGTATCAATTGCTTTTCCAGGTCCGATGAGCCCATCCCACCAACCAAGCTCCTCATCATGCACTGTATATTTCCCCGCTGCGTGACTTGTTGCACTAAAGTAATGACAAATCAAAATTGCATTTGACCTTTCTCTATTTAACGTACCATATGTCTCGTACCCCATTTGAACAGGAATTTCCCTACCATTTTCAAACGTAAATTCTTTTAAAACAAACTTCTCCTTTTTTACAATTTGCACAGACTCTCCCTCTCCCCGTTATAGTATGAAATGCTTACTAAAGGTTTTTTTCTATGTAAACCAATCTCCTCCTTCTTTTCATAAATAAATGAATAATATACAAAATTAGCCACAAAATAGCACTATATTACACAATTAAAGAGGGCATACATATGATTTGGAATTGGTTTCGTAAGAAAAAAAAATCAAATACAACAGAGGCAAAAGAAGCCGATAACTGGGAGCAGCAGTCTAACAATCCAGATGACGATAACAAAGAACAGACTAGAAGTATGAAACATACTAAAGGTAAAAATAACGAGCAAGATGACTCTTCTCAAGAGAAACAGCAAAACTCTAAGCAAGATGACTCTTCTCAAGAGAAACAGCAAAACTCTAAGCAAGATGACTCTTCTCAAGAGAAACAGCAAAACTCTAAGCAAGATGACTCTTCTCAGGAGAAACAACAAAACTCTAAGCAAGATGACTCTTCTCAAGAGAAACAGCAAAACTCTAAACAAGATGACTCTTCTCAAGAGAAACAGCAAAACTCTAAGCAAGATGACTCTTCTCAAGAGAAACAGCAAAACTCTAAGCAAGATGACTCTTCTCAAGAGAAACAACAAAACTCTAAGCAAGATGATTCTTCTCGGGATAAGCAACAAAGTGCTAAACAAGGTGATTCTTCTCAAAGTAAGCAACAAAGCTCTGGAGGTAATAGTATTTATGACTTTACCAAACCAGAAAAAGACCGTATTCATTCTCTACAAGATTTAATAGAGAAACTTAAAAAGTCTAGTGATTTTATTAATTACCATACATCTGACGATGAAACGATGCCTTATTGGATTTCTTACTATCGCCCTTCACTTGATGGAGAGAAATTACAGAAATATTTAATGCCCACTCTTTTAGAGAAACCCTGTGCTTCTCTAGAACAACTAAAAGAACATATTCCGATGAGCGGCATTACAATTACGAACGACTTACAAAAAATTGAGGACATGGTTTTAAAGGGACATGCGATTATTCAATTGAATCAGCAAGATCAAAAGTGTATGCTTGCAAACATTGCAATTGATACTTACCGGGCACCAAGCCCTCCATTAAATGAATCAACAGTTATCGGTCCACAAGAAGGCTTTGTAGAAGCTATTGATACGAATATTAATTTAGTACGAAAACGCCTTCCTGTTTTAGATTTACAAACAAAAGAAATGATTGTCGGCGAATTTTCCAAAACGAAAGTTGTCATGATGTATTTAGACAACCTCGCCGAAAAAGATAATATAGATTTTCTCGAGGAGTCATTACGTGCTCTTGAATATGATCAAATTAATGATAGCGCTTATATACAAGAACTTATGGGTGAAAAGTCGATTTTCCCTCTCTATATCAATACAGAACGTACTGATAGGGTGACAAAAGCACTCATTGATGGGAAAATTGCTATTTTTGTGGATGGTTCTCCAAGTGTTTTACTAACACCTGTATCCTATTTCGATTTTTTCATTTCACCAGAAGACTATAACGTCTCTTGGTTATACGCTACATTTTCACGCATTTTACGCCTTATCGCTGTTCTATTTTCTATCTGTGCTACACCGTTATACGTTGCAGTTTTAAATTATCATTATGAACTTATTCCAAGTGATTTACTTGAAACTTTGATTTTATCAAGGGCGCAAGTACCATTCCCACCTTTAATTGAAGCACTCTTTTTAGAACTCGCAATCGATTTATTAAGAGAGGCTGGCGCGAGGTTACCGATGAAAGTTGGTCAAACGCTCGGTATTGTAGGCGGTATCGTAATCGGACAAGCATCTGTACAAGCTGGTTTAACGAGTAACATTTTATTAATTATCGTTGCCTTATCAGCACTTGCTTCCTTTATTACACCTATTTATAAAATGGGGAATGCTGTTCGATTACTACGCTTCCCGTTTCTCATATTTGCAGAAATAGGTGGACTTTTCGGTATTTCTCTTGGATTTATCTTTTTATTCACTCATCTATTTAGACTTACTTCCTTACGCAAGCCGTACGCTTTGTTTTATCCGACAAGACAACAATCGGTTAAAGATTCTTGGATTCGTTTCCCATTAACAATGATTGATACAAGAGATGTGCAGGCAAGACCACAACATGTAAAAAAAGCTGCTAAAGGAATTTCAACAAAACATAGATCAGACTTTGATGATTAAGAGATGAGGTGCATTGATGAGTAAAGTTCAAGAAAAATATCAAATATCTCCTACCTTTGTTTTCTTCTTAATTCACGGTGCACAGTTTGGAGCTGGCGTTCTCGGATTTGCTCGAATCACCGCAAAGGCCGCTGGATACGACGGCTGGATGGGCGTTCTAATCACAGGACTCTGTATCCAAATTCTTATATGGATGATGTATTTTTTATTAAAAGAAACAAACGGGAATTTAATTGATTTACAACGACAAACCTTTGGAAAGTGGATAGGAAACGTCTTTAATATCATCTTTGCAACTTATTTTTTAATCGTCAGTATTTCGGTTATTCGAACATACGTTGAAATTATTCAAGTATGGATGTTCCCAACTGCCTCCACCTTTATGTTAACACTCTTTTTATGCCTAGTTAGCTATTACATCATTTCTTCTGGATTTCGTGTCATTACTGGCATTTGCGTCATCTCTGTTGGTGGTACGCTAGGGTATTTATTTCTAAGCTTATTTGTTTTGAAATACTCACATTGGGAGAATTTACTACCTATTTTCACACATTCTTTTTCAGATATTTTAAAATCCGCTCAACTGTCAATCTACAGTATGACTGGTTTTGAGATTTACCTCATGGTTTATCCATTTGTGAAAAACCCTAAACAATCTCATAAATTTGCTCAATATGGGGCACTATTTTCAAACCTTCTATATTTATTTAGCACCCTTTTAGCCTTTTCGTTTTTTAGTGAAAAACAATTATTAAAAACGATATGGGCCCAACTTTCTATGACCCAAGTTATTCAATTACCATTCATAGAAAGGCTAGAATATATCGCAATTTCAGCTTATGCCCTCGTTATTATTACAAGTTTCATTCTACCTTTGTGGGCGGCAACGAGAGCAACGCACGAAATATTCCGTGTAAAACAAAGAGGTGTTTTAATCGCTTTTATGTTTATCACCCTCATTGTTTCACAACTTTTAACAAACAGACACGATATTAATAATTTTATTAGTAATGCATCAAAAGGAAGCTTTTGGCTCATTTATGTATACATCCCAATTCTATTTATTATTGTGTGGGTGAAAAGAAAATGGAAAAAATCAAAAATAAATTAATACTTATCTCTTGTATAACACTCTTTAGTCTAACTGGATGTTTACAAAAAAATATTATCGATGACGTACACCTTATCCAAGGAACTGTCTTCGATGTAGCAAAAGATAATAAAATAAAGGTAACATTTGTTTGTCCTATTCAGCAAAAAGGGAACAAAGTTCAAGTTTTTGAAGGAACAGCAAATGCGGTAAAACAAGTAAAAGCTGACACATCTTTAGAGTCTTCTCAACCATTTGCGAGCGGACAAATGCGGGTTGCTCTATTTACCACCCGAATTGCTAAGAAAGGAATGGTTGCTTCCTTCGATACATTAATTCGTGATGTAAACATTGGGAATGCCTTATATGTTGCTTTACTTGAAGGTAATGGTACTGAACTCTTAAAAGGAAAGTACACGACTTCATCCAACGTTGCAATTTATATAAAAAAAATGCTAGAACATAATATGGAGACCGGTCCTTTACCAACAGATAATCTGCATGTAGGAGCTTTCCGTTATTATCAAGAAGGGCAAGACTACTATATTCCAATTTTAAAGAAACATGGTGATAAAATAAAAATCACGGGAATTGGTCTTTTTAAAAAGGATAAATATGTTGGTAAAATCGCGGAAAAAGATATGTTTATATTCAAAGGACTTTTAGAAAAACATAAGTTAGATTCACATGAATTTAAAGCAGATCCTGGGTACGTAATGATTAATAATATTCGTTCTATTCCAACATACGATATAAAAATAAAAAATGGTAAGCCTTCCTTTTCCATTCATGTTAAACTTGAGGCTCGTATTCAAGAAGTATCGAAACAGATTAACTTAGAGAATGCTAAGAACACAAAAAAGATTGAGAAGGTCGTTCAAAAACAATTGGAGACACAAGGTAAGAAATTAATTAAGCAGTTTAAATCTTTAGATGTCGATCCTCTTGGGCTAGGAGCTAAATATAAGCAACATTATCGCCCATTCAAATTAGAGGAGTGGAAACAAATGTACAAAGATGTTCCAGTTACTATAAAATACACCGTAGACATTACAAATTCTGGTGTAATTGAATGAGAAATGATTGAACTCCTCTCTCCAGCATGATACAACGGAGAGAGGAGTTTTTTATTATCAAATAGAGAGAGAAGATATTTATGGGGGAGCTTATGTCTAAAAAATTAGTAAAGCCTATTTTAAATGGTATTTTATTTCTCGGCGTCTTTTTATTTGCTCATACATACTTAAAAAATGTTTCCTTCACACGTTATTTACTTGTCGTTATACCAATGTTACTCGTCGGTATTTTTGGCATCGATCTTATTTTATCCCTTTTAATAAAAAAAGAAGAATAACAAGCGAACATCTTATTTCGATAAGATGTTCTTTTCATTTCATAATCACCTTATGTTACAATGAAATTCGGCAGAAAACGAGAAAGGATGAAACAACATGGCAAACGAAAAAGGTTTAGATAAAGGATTCGAACTTGTTGCAAAAATGCATGAAGAGTTCGGACATCCTGTGAAAAATACTCCAACAAAACTAACAGAAGAGCGTGCAAAAATTCGTGCAAGTTTTATGCAAGAAGAGCTAGAAGAATTTCTAGAAGCAACGACTGTTGAAGATCAATACGATGCACTGATTGACCTTATTTACTTTGCATTCGGAACGTTTGCCGAAATGGGCGTACGTCCTGATAAAGGATTTGAAATTGTAAATAACGCAAACATGGCAAAACTATTCCCTGATGGAAAACCCCGATTCCGTGAAGGCGATGGCAAAATTCTAAAACCAGAAGGCTGGCAAGCACCAGAACCACAACTTCGTGCTGAAATCGAACGTCAGCGCAAAGAAGCTGAAAAAAACTGCTAGGATTTCCTAGCAGTTTTTTATTATGTCTTTTTTCTGCAATTCATTAATGACCCACGTGTCCCGCGTGTCCTGCTGCTCCACTAATGCTAGCTGCTCCTGCCGCTGCCCCTGCTGCTCCTGCTCCAATTCCACCTGCCCAAGGAGAAGATTGTTGCTGTTGATATTGTTGGTATTGTTGGTGCTGTTGGTGCTGTTGGTGCTGTTGGTGCTGTTGACCATGTTGGCCTTGATGACCGTGGTGACCTTGGTGACCTTGGTGACCTTGGTGACCTTGGTGACCTTGGTGACCTTGGTGACCTTGGTGACCTTGGTGACCTTGGTGACCTTGGTGACCTTGGTGGCCTTGGTGGCCTTGGTGGCCGTGATGGCCTTGATGGCCTTGATGGCCTTGATGGCCTTGATGGCCTTGATGGCCTTGATGGCCTTGATGGCCTTGATGGCCTTGATGGCCTTGATGGCCTTGGTGAGTTTGATAAAGAACAGCTTGCGGATGAATGTGGTGGTGACCGTGGTGATGTACTTGTTGTTGATGACCGTGGTGACCTTGGTCATGATGGTGTCCATGATGACCGTGGTGACCTTGGTGATGATGATGTCCATGATGACCGTGGTGACCTTGGTGATGATGATGTCCATGATGACCGTGGTGACCTTGGTGATGATGGTGTCCATGATGACCATGTTGGCCTTGATGATGGTGATGTCCATGATGACCGTGAACAACTTGCGGATACCCACCTATTCCTCCAGCTACAACACCCACTCCCGGTACCGGGAATCCTGTCTGCACTCCTCCAACGAAAGAAGGAAATGTAGTTGGTGCTCCTACTGGAAATCCTGTCTGTACGCCAGCTACTGATGTCGGAAATCCTCCTGTTACTGTAGGCATTCCACCCCCTGATGTCGAAAAGCCCCCCATTGATGTAGGCATTCCAGTTTGCATGCCAGCTACCGATGTTTGGAACCCTCCTGCTGCTCCACCCATCCAGCTCGGAATTCCACCGTCTCCTTGTTGGCCAGCCCCTCCCATTAACATCATTTGTTCATAACTATCCGATTCACCTCCGAAGAAGCCATGTGGTGCATTATTGTCCATCCCTTTCATTCCTTTCACCTCTTCTACTCAATTTAGCCTACCTTTTTTATCATATTTCCTATAGAAAAATAGGTGTTTGTCTGTATGGGAATTCCGCTCTTTTATTTATACGTAGTGGAATAATTGAAAACTTAGACTAAAGTGATTCAGAGATTATTTTCTACACAAAAAAGCTCAGAGCATAAATGCTCTGAGCTTTTATTTAGAATGAATTAGTTTGCAACAACGTTAACAAGTTTTCCAGGAACAACAATTACTTTACGAACTGTTTTCCCTTCAATTTGGTCTTGAATTGCTTCAAGTGCAAGTTGTTCCATTTCTTCTTTTGATGCGTCTTTACTCATTGTTAGTTTTGCGCGAACTTTACCCATAACTTGAACAACGATTTCAACTTCATCTTCTACAAGTTTAGACTCATCAAATATTGGCCAGCTTGCATATGTGATTGTTTCATTATATCCAAGTTTGCTCCATAGCTCTTCCCCGATGTGAGGTGCAACTGGTGCGATCATTTTTACGAAACCTTCTACATATTCTTTCGGAAGTGTTTCAGCTTTGTATGCATCATTGATGAATACCATCATTTGAGAAATCGCTGTGTTGAAGCGAAGCTCTGCATAGTCTTCTGTTACTTTCTTCACTGTTTGGTGGTAAGCTTTTTCAAGCTCTTTATTTGGTGCGTCAGTAATTTTCTCACTTAATTCACCGTTATCTTGAACGAATAGACGCCATACGCGGTCTAGGAAACGACGAGCTCCGTCAAGACCATTTTCAGACCAAGCGATTGAAGCATCTAATGGTCCCATGAACATTTCGTATAGACGAAGTGTATCTGCACCGTGGCTTGCTACGATATCATCAGGGTTTACAACGTTACCTTTTGATTTACTCATTTTCTCGTTGTTTTCACCTAAAATCATACCTTGGTTGAATAATTGTTGGAACGGCTCTTTCGTTGGAACTACCCCGATATCGTATAATACTTTATGCCAGAAACGAGCATATAGTAGGTGAAGTACAGCATGCTCTGCTCCGCCGATATAAATATCAACTGGAAGCCATTGTTTTACTTTTTCAGGATCTACAAGTGCTTCGCTATTGTTTGGATCGATGTAACGTAGGTAATACCAGCAGCTACCAGCCCATTGTGGCATTGTATTTGTTTCACGACGACCTTTTTTACCAGTCTCAGGATCAACAACATTTACCCACTCGTCAATGTTAGCAAGTGGTGATTCACCTGTACCTGAAGGACGGATGTTTTCTGTTTTCGGAAGAACTAATGGTAATTCTTCTTCCTTCACAGCTGTCATTGTCCCATCTTCCCAGTGAATTACCGGAATTGGCTCACCCCAGTAACGTTGACGGCTGAATAACCAGTCACGCAGACGGTACGTTACTTTTTGATTTCCTGCGCTCGTTACTTCAAGCCATTCAATCATTTTTGCGATTGCTTCTTCTTTATTTAATCCATCAAGGAATGCTGAGTTTACGTGTGCACCATCACCTGTGTACACTTCTTTCGTAATATCTCCGCCTTTTACAACTTCCTTCATCGGAAGATTGAATACTGATGCGAATTCATAGTCACGCTCATCATGAGCTGGAACTGCCATTACGGCACCTGTTCCGTAAGTTGCAAGAACATAGTCAGCAATCCAGATTGGTAATTTCTCACCGTTTACTGGGTTAACTGCGTAAGCACCAGTGAATACACCAGTTTTCTCTTTCGCAAGTTCTGTACGCTCTAGGTCACTCTTCATTTTTACAGCGTTAATGTAAGCTTCTACCGCTTCTTTTTGTTCTGCTGTTGTAATTTCTGCAACAAGTGCATGTTCCGGAGCTAGTACACAGTATGTTGCACCAAATAGTGTATCAGGGCGCGTTGTGAATACTGTGAACTTCTCGTCTGTACCATCGATATTGAAGTGTACTTCTGCACCTTCAGAACGACCGATCCAGTTACGTTGCATATCTTTTAAGCTTTCTGGCCAATCAAGCTCATCTAGATCTTCTAATAGACGATCTCCGTAAGCTGTAATTTTTAACATCCACTGTCTCATCGGACGACGCTCAACTGGATGTCCACCACGCTCACTCTTACCGTCAATGATTTCTTCATTTGCAAGTACTGTACCAAGTGCTGGACACCAGTTTACAGGTACTTCATCAACGTAAGCTAAGCCTTTTTCAAATAGTTTTAAGAAGATCCATTGTGTCCACTTATAGTAGTTTGGATCTGTTGTATTTACTTCACGGTCCCAATCATAAGAGAAACCTAGTGATTTAATTTGGTTACGGAACGTATTAATATTATGCTCTGTAAATTCAGCTGGGCTATTTCCAGTATCAAGTGCATATTGCTCTGCTGGAAGACCAAATGCATCCCATCCCATTGGATGAAGAACGTTATACCCTTGCATACGCTTCATACGAGATAAAATATCTGTCGCTGTATAACCTTCTGGATGTCCTACGTGTAGGCCTGCACCTGATGGATATGGGAACATATCTAGTGCATAAAATTTTGGTTTTTCTGTCTCATCTGGCGTACGGAATGTTTTATTCTCTTCCCAGTACCCTTGCCACTTCTTCTCAATATCTTGATGATTAAAGCTCATGAGATACCCTCCTTGAAATTCTATTTATTTTCACCGCCCAAAATACAAAAAACCTCTCATCCCTAGAAAGGGACGAGAGGTTATAGATTCCCGCGGTACCACCCTAAATTAATGTAAAAATATACATTCGCTTAGATCCGTAACGTGGATTAACGGCAATTGCTACTATTAGTTTCACAACTGCAACTCAAAGGCGAGTTCATAACGAAACGTGGATTGACTTGCACCGACCGTCAACTCTCTAAACCAGCTTCTATTACTACTACTCCTTCTCACTGTTATTACACATATGAGTTAATGTGAACTACCCTCCACTTAGTATCTCTAAAAAGCTTACTTAAAGCGGGGCTTCTCGGTTAATCGTTACTTTTAATAACTAACGAATTCGTCTTAAGACAGCCGAGCTATCTCCCTTGTTCTAAAGGTTGTTTTATTTAAATATATTCTAAAACATGTTACATGTTCCGTCAAACTAAACTGCAATTTTTTCTTCAACTGTTTCTTCTACTTTTACTCGTTTATCATACATGCTCGTTGCTATAAGCGCTACTACAAGCATTACCATGATTGCTATAAACAATACTTCCATATTGTATAAATCAACAATCGCTCCGCCAACGACCGGCCCGAACATTTTCCCTACAGTCGCCGCGCTATTTACAACACCTTGATAAAAACCTAGTTTATCTTTTGGTGCAAGTATATTTGCAATCGTCGGAACTGCTGGCCACACAAATAATTCACCGATTGTTAATGTTACCATCGCAACGAGGAACATCGTAAATTGCTGCGCTTGACTTAACACAATGAATGACGCCGCAAAAATGAAGATTCCAATCATAATTTGCTGTTTTAAAGAACGCTTCATCCAGCGAATTAGCATACTAACAAGTGGCTGCGCACAAACAATCATAGCTCCATTTATCGTCCATAATAAACTATAATGACGAAGGCTAATATTCAATTCTTGCATATGTGTTGCAATCGCTCCTTGCCACTGTACGTATGTAACCCAGCATAAAGCATATGCTACACACACGATCAGAAGTGCTTTAAATCCAGGTGTAAGTGACCAACCTTTTTTCGTTTCGATTTCCTTTTGCACTCCTGGCTCTTTCTTGTCTTCCATACCACGGAATCCAATAAAAGCAATTAAGAAGAAAACAAAATATAAAATAAAATTCGCTAAGAAAATATAATCAAAACGATATGATGCAACTAATCCACCACACGCTGTTCCAATCGCAATACCAACATTTTGTCCAACGTACATCGCATTAAATGCCCGTCTTCCGCCCTCTGGCCAAACCGTACCAACCATCGCATACATCGATGGGAAGACCATTCCAGAACCGAAGCCGATTAACGCTAGCCACACAACATATAACGGCCAACCGTGGAAGAACACAAGACCTAAAATTGATACAAGTGTAATAACAATTCCTACTAAAGTTGATTTATAACCGCCCCATTTATCAAATAAAACACCGCCGAGCAAGTTTCCGATTACACCAGTAAGCGAGTTGATCATTAATACCATTCCGGCCACAGATAAAGATTTTCCTAGGTGATCATGCAAATAAATTGTATTAAAAGGCCATAAAAAAGAAGCACCCGTGACATTAATAATCATCCCAGCTACTAATAGCCATACTTTCCTTGGCATAGTTTCCCCTCCTATTCTATTTTTTTCGTTCATATATATAACAGTAAAATTGTAGTCGTTTTTAAATAGGAAGGCAACTGATTAATAGTTGATGAAATTCAGATAATGGTTCATCGGTAAATGAAATTATACTGATCCCTGTTTGAAAATATATTGACTTACCGACAAAAACGACATCAGTAACAATATATAAATAAGGGGAGACTGTATGAACTTCATACAGTCTCCCCTTATTTATATTATCCAACTTCTTTTTCTCGCTTCGCACGTTCTTTAGCGCTCCATTTAAATATTTTATCTAATACGGAATATATTCTCCCAGATTCTTTCGTTAACAAAGGTCCTAACGATGCCAATATTAAAACATACAGGGCTGAGAATGGTTTAATCGTTGCCATTAAGCCGCCCGCAATTCCAATATTCGCGACGATAATGGAAAACTCTCCGCGTGATACAAGTGTTAAACCAATATTCGTAGAAGCCTTATGCGATAATCCCGCTTTACGCCCCGCAACCATTCCAGCGGTAAAATTACCGATAAGAGTAATAAAAACTGCTCCTAATGCCAACCACACTGCTCCTCCAAGTGAAAATGGATCTATACTTAAACCGAAGCTGAAAAAGAATATAGCTCCAAAGAAATCACGAAACGGAACAACGAGCTGTTCAATTCGATCACTATGCTCCGTTTCTGAAAAGACGAGTCCTAGTAATAATGCTCCAATCGCCTCTGCAACATGAATCGTTTCTGAAAATCCTGCTACAAAGAACAAAATAGCGAATATTACAATAATAAAAATTTCATTGGACGAAATATCTAACATTTTATTTAAAAACCTTGTAGCTTTTCTAGCAACTACAAAGAATAGTAACATATACCCTACTGCGATTAAAATGGATGTGAGAGCACCTACAAATGACGTTGCCCCTCCGAGTACTAATCCTGAAACGACTGATAAATATACCGCTAAAAAGATATCGTCAAACATAATGATTCCTAAAATTAGTTCCGTCTCTTTATTACCAGATCTTCTTAAATCAACAATTACTTTCGCAACAATTGCACTCGATGAAATTGTTATGATCCCAGCAATAATTAATGTTTCTAATAAGGGGAAACCCATTATATATCCGTAAAGTAAACCTAATATAAAATTAAGCGATATATGAACAGTTCCCCCAAAAGCAATTGATTTTCCTGATTTAATTAATTTTTTAATTGAGAATTCTAAGCCTAAATAGAATAAGAGGAATATAACGCCAACACGGCCAAGGAAGGAAATAACTTCTCCGCTTTCAATAAATCTTAAATCGATAAGCCCTAAATCTGGGGCATGAGGCCCCACTAGCATACCGAGTATAATGAGAAACGGAATAATCGAGAACTTTAACTTTGCAGCGAGAATAGCTGCAAAAGCGACTAATACTAACGCAGTCCCAACTTCAAAGATTAAAGTATCCATCGATTATGAATCCCCTCCTACTGAAAGCAACTCATTAATAATTCTTTTTACTTCATGTCTTTCACCTGATAATACAAGCATATCGCCAGCTTCAATGATAGAATCTGGGCCTGGATTAAAGAACTTCTTCATATTCTTTTTCAAAATGGCAATAATCGTTACATTATATGTGTTTCGGACATGTAAACTACCAATTGTTTTTTGTACGACTGGTGCATTATTTTCCACCTTAAACCACTCAATTGATAATCCTTCAAAGGCCATTTCAATCGTATCTAAAGCTTGTGGCCTATACACCATTCCGCCCAATATAGCTGCAATTTGTCTCGCTTCAGAATCACGAAGAGAGACGCTTGAAATACTCTCCTCATGATCAGCATCAAAATGGTACATTTCTCTTCGGCCATCATCATGAATAACGATAACCATCTTTTCATTACCTTTTGTAATCACTTCAAACTTACATCCAATACCTGGCAGTTCACTCTCTCTAATATTCATATTTTCCGCCTCCTAATTTTTTTAGTTACGGCTTTTATAAATCGACATCAATCTCCGTTTTAAAGGTCTCATCCTTTGAGATACCTAAATACTTTAGCGTCTCTGATGGAGTCGCGTGATGAAAATGTTTTTGCAATAGCGCAATCGCTATCCCTCTTTTGTACGCATGAAATCCAAACGTTTTTCGCATTGAATTCGTTCCGATCTTACCAACAACTCCAACTGCTTCTGCAGCATTATGAATTACACGATACGCTTGTTGGCGCGTAATTGAATTTGGCGTTTTATTAGATTGAAATACGTAATTTTCTCTTTTAACGCCAATAGATTGTACGTAATCTAAAAGCGCTTCTTTTACTTTTGTATTTAAATAAATATCTTGTTTAAATTTTTCATCTTTCACAGGAAGAGAATAAAACTCTTTAACAGTCCCGTCTTCATTTAATACATCTTCAAATTTCATGCCAAGTAGTTCTGTAATTTTTAATCCTGTGTTAATTCCAATAACAAATAAAAGATAGTCTCGCTGGGAGTGCTCTTTTAAATATTTTTTCATAGCCTCAATTTGGCTTATATCTTTTAATGCCTCTACAACTTCCATACATGTATTCTCCTCATCTTATGAACGGTAATTTTCTCATCATGTTGTCCATTTTACCTTATCATGCTATGAGATTTCCATGTATTATCCATTATTTTCACAATATACTTTTGTGATCCAAGCAATTTTCAATTTGGAAATTTACGATTGTACAAATACGTTGTGGTTAGAAAAGAAATAGGGGATAAAAGTTCAGCTTCTTTCTATAGATTGGATTCCTCCTTTCCTTATCCAGCTGCTTCTACTTTTATATTACGTTACTTATTTACATTATATTATATATTTCAGTAACATTAAAGTATTTTTTCTGAAAATAATAAAAACCGAGCAATTTCGCTCGGTTTTTTATTAATCTTCTTTCGGAAGAACAATTCCTTTATACAATTGAACTGTAATAAGGTAATAAATCGTGTAAATAACTACGAAAATTACGATTGGTATCCAAATACGGAAGTACGGATCGACTAAAATAAATCCGAAAATATTCATACCAACTAATACGTGAGCGATACCCACAATTGCTGGGAATAAGAATACTAAGAATAACTCTTTATAAATTGATTTCGTTAATAATTCACGGCGTACACCGATTTTACGAAGCATTTGATAACGCGTAATATCTTTTGATGCACCAGAAAGAATTTTGAACATAAGACAGCTTGCCATCATTGCTAAGAAAGCAATTCCAAGGAAGAAGCCCATAAACACTGTTCCGCTCGCAACACCGTAGAACATGTCATACACTTGATATTTACTACTCATTTGCTCAGCTTTTACATTTTTATATTTAGCTAGCTGCAACTCGTCAATTTTTTTCCATTCTTTTGTGTATGCTACGAAATCGTCTGTTTTTCCAGTAAATACGATTCCTTCTTTACCATTTACAGTATCATACATTTTTTGATCTACAACTTTAATGGCACGATCTTGGTATATATAATATGGTTGGATTGTTCTAAATGCCTCATCCCATTCTTCCGGCATTGTTTTTTCATTTTTATCTTGTTCTGACCTCACTCCTGCTACTGTACCTACTGGAGCTTCTCCTGAAACTTCTTTATATTTACCGAAACTTTCTTTACCTACACCATCTCGAATAAATGGCTTATGTTTCTCTAAATCTTCTTTTACATAATAAATATATTTGTCGTCTACTTTATAACGGTACTCAGCTTTATTTTTAAATGATATACCATCTAAAATTTTCTTCTCTTCAGCTGTAGGATTATGAACAATTGAATCGTAAATTTCAAATCCATCAACCGTTTTTATAACGTTATTTTTAAATGCCATACCACCTGAAATTGCACCAGCTCCAAGAGCAACTAACATCGCTACTGTTGCAAGTACCTTTGTTAAGCTATTAATACGGAAATTTAATTGTGCAAATGTAAAAGCATTAAGTCCTTTTTCACTACGCTTTTTATTACTCTTTAACTTTTTAATAATAACTGGAAGGAGTGATCCAAATAGCATATAAGTACCTGCTGTTGTTGTAACTAATGCAATAAGGATTCCCATTTCTCTTAATGTTTCCATATTAATCATAGCTGCATAACCAATACCTAATAAAATAACCGCTAGGAATGCAACTAAACCTGTCATTTTTCCTTTTACCACAACACGTTCTGTTTGTGCATCTGCATGTACAAGTTGCAGTACAGAAATACGTGATAATTTAATACTGTTCATAATTGCTGATAATACAAATAGCGCAAAGAAGAAGATGCAAGTAACAGTCATAGATGGCAGGTAAAATGCTTTATAGCCTTCACCAGCAAATTCTAATTGTTTCATTAATAATTGTCCGATACCCTCTGCAAGTCCTACACCAACTGTAATACCAATGGCAAGAGACGCAGCGCCTAATACGATCGTTTCAATAAACATAAGTAATGTAACTTTATGCTTTTTTGCTCCTAGCATCATATACATACCGAACTCTTTTTGACGAAGAGATAATAAGAAAGAGTTCGCATATAAAATATAGAAGAACGTTATAATAGCTAGTAAAAATGAACCTGCTTGGAATACGAATCCAATTGATTGAATAACTGAGTTAGATTCGATAAACGCTTTATTCAGCGCTAACGTTTGGAACATGTAAAAAATTGAAATCGACATGACAAGACCGACAAGTAAGACGATATAATCTTTCAGCTTACTTTTCAGCCCCGACATGGAAAGTTTAAATAACATACTGGAACCTCCTTTCTTACGCTTTTTGTGTACCTAAATCTGCAAGTACATCTAAAATTTCTTTGTAGAACTCTTCACGCGTACCACCGCGATGAATTTCTTTATACAGCTCACCATCTTGAATGAATAAAATTCGCTGACAATAACTTGCACTATACGGATCATGTGTAACCATCATAATAGATACGCCTTGTTCTTCATTTAAGTTTGTCATCGCATCAAGTAAACTCGCTGCATTTTTAGAATCAAGTGCTCCTGTTGGCTCGTCCCCTAAAATAATTGCTGGCTCATGCACAAGTGCGCGCGCTGCTGCTGAACGTTGTTTCTGCCCACCAGATACTTCAGATGGATACTTTTGAAGAATTTCTGTAATCCCTAGCATACCCGCTACTTTTTCTACTTTTGGTCCAATGTTACGTGATGAAACACCTTGAAGAGAAAGTGGAAGTGCAATGTTTTCATAAATAGATAAGTTCTCTAATAAGTTGAAGTCTTGAAAAATGAATCCTAACTTTTGTGAACGAAAATCAGAAAGTTCACCTTGCTTCATTTTCGTAATGTCCGTACCTGCAATTTCAACAACGCCGCCCGTTGCTTTATCAAGCGTTGAAATTACATTTAACAATGTCGTTTTACCAGAACCAGATGGCCCCATAATTCCAACAAACTCACCCTCTTGAATTGAGAATGAAACACCTTTTAACGCATGTGATTGGTTCTCACCTTTTTTACCGTACACTTTTTGGACGTTTTTCACGTCTACAACTGGTTTCGTCATATATATCCTCCTACGCTTGTTTTTCCATTACCTATTTTGCGCTTTTTGGAAGTGAACTGCTATTTGTTAACATTACATTTACCTTACACTTTTGTAATATAAAAAAGATGAGTGTGTAAGGTTCGTTGATAAATGAAAATTTTATTAGCGATTCGACAAGTAATATCGACTTACCGAAAAAGATGACAATAAAAATGGGCTGTTCCACAAAAGGAACAACCCACTTCTCTCTTTATTTCTTTAAAGGTGTTACCGTCCAGTAAGTAACAACTCGCCAAATCCATTCTAGTGGACCCATTTTAAAGACCTTCATCCAAATTACGCTAAACAAAATTTGAATTGCATAAATTGCAATACACACATATAACGTCTGCATGTACGTTAAGTTTTCTGCAAAGTTAAATACACTGCCCGCAATTAAAATCATTGCAGTTTGTCCAATATAATTTGTTAAAGCCATTCGTCCATAATATTTCAGTGGTGCTAACAATGTTTGAACCGATTTTAATTGAAGTAATAAAATTAAAGCTCCAACATAGAAAGCTGAAATAATAGGTCCTACTGTAACACCAATTTTTAAAAATTGGCCTGCAGCATTCATTGTTCCATCATCATTCTCAAGTATCATATTTATAAATGGTTCAGCAGGAACGTGCCCGTATTGATACCATACAGCTACGACACTTAAAACAAACATAACACCTGTAAAAATAGCGACTTTCTTTATATTTTGCGTGAGATTTTCAAATACACGATATTGTCCTGCAGCAAGCCCTAATAAAATTAAGCCAAGTGGTAATAACTCTTTAACTCCCATTACACTGAAGGCAATTGTCAAAATAAGTCCTAGTACTAAGTTCACTTCTTTTTTCGCTTTATAAAACGGTAAAACGATTAACCCGCAAATTGCGTATAACGCTAATGCTTCTCCAGGCTGAAACATGTGATGAATTAAACCAAAAATAAATAATGCTACTAAGCGACGTAAAAATAAAACATAGCCATTTTTCCCTTTCGCAATCGCTCTTGAAATAAAGATATAGAATCCCACTCCAAATAAGAATGAGAAGATTGAGAAGAAACGACCTTCTACAAATAAATATAAAAATCTTTGATAGCTAGCATCCACTGTATTAGGATCTGGAATTTTAATGTTAAGTAGTGCGAGAATATTTACTAAAATAATCCCTAGTAGTGCAAAGCCACGAATGTAATCTAACTCATCAATTCGCTTGTTTGTAATATTGTTCCCCATAAAGCAACTCCTTGTATAAAATTTAATCCTTCCTTACTCTACTGGAGAAAGTTGCTCACAACTATCGACAAACCTTACAGTAATCTTACATTATTGTCATATAACAAAATAAAACCAGGTCATATTTCGACCTGGTTTACTCTGATTGTTTCGATTTTTGCGGTTGTCCTTTTTTACTATTACGCTGTTTTACTTGAACAATCGGATCAAGCTCATTCGAAAATTCAGCGTTATGTCCATTTTGCGTTTTTTGCTCTGGATTATTTTGATCTGAACGTTTCGCCATTACATTCACTCCTTATTAGTGCGGTGTAATAATCATTTGATGTTGCAATTGGCGAATTGCCATACGTGCTCTATTTAACTGCTCACGTTGCTCATCATTCGCATGTTGTTGCATCGTTTGTAAATCGTTATATGCTTGTTCTAATTGTAACTGCGCATCCGAATACTCCATCGTATTGTAATGCTCTTGTCTCATACCTTGGTCTAATTGTTCTTTCGCATATTCCACCGCTTGTTCCGCTTGTGTAATATACGATTCAAGTGATTGACGCTCTGCCATAATTGTCCCTCCTTGCTTCAATTCCCCTTTAGTGTGTCCCTTCCATCTCTACCTTATGAGTATGTTATAATGGATTTTGTTTCATTTTGACTCGGCTTAGGAGGGAAAGTAATGAAGGTTCAAAACCCTTTTCCATATACAAACGACAATAAACGTTATCATACATGGAATTACCATTTACGAAATGAATTTGGTGAAAAAATCTTTAAAGTTTCATTAGATGCTGGCTTCGATTGCCCGAACCGGGACGGTACAGTTGCTTACGGCGGTTGTACATTTTGCAGTGCTGCCGGATCTGGTGACTTCGCTGGTGATCGCCGCGATGATGTTATAACGCAATATCATGAAATGAAAGAAAAAATGCGCTCAAAGTGGAAAGACGGAAAATGTATTGCTTATTTCCAAGCGTACACAAATACACATGCACCACTTGAAGTTTTAAAAGAAAAATTCGAACCGCTTCTAGCAGAAAAAGACGTTGTCGGTCTTTCTATCGCGACTCGTCCAGATTGCTTACCAGACGATGTCGTTGAATATTTAGCGGACTTAAATAAACGCACATACCTTTGGGTTGAACTCGGTTTACAAACTGTTCACGAACGAACTGCAAACCTTATTAATCGCGCTCATGATTACCCATCTTACGTGGAAGGTGTAAATAAATTACGTAAGCATGGCATTAGAGTTTGCTCTCATATTATTAATGGTCTTCCACTTGAAGATTACGACATGATGATGGAAACAGCTCGTGAAGTAGCAAAGCTTGACGTACAAGGAATTAAAATTCATTTACTTCACTTATTAAAAGGAACGCCAATGGTGAAGCAATATGAAAAAGGACAACTCGAGTTCCTTTCTCTTGAAGATTACGTAAGTCTCGTTGTTGACCAACTTGAAATGATTCCAGAAGACGTAATTGTGCACCGCATCACAGGTGACGGTCCGCCTGATTTAATGATTGGCCCAATGTGGAGCTTAAATAAATGGGAAGTATTAAATTCCATCGATGCAGAATTTGTACGCCGCGGAAGCTGGCAAGGAAAATATGCAAATGAGGAGAAACAAAAATGAAATTAGAACGTGTATTACCGTTTGCTCGCTCGCTTCTGCAAACGGCAGTAAAAGAAGGCGATTACGCTGTAGATGCAACTTTAGGAAACGGCCATGACACTTGCTTCCTAGCTGAAATCGTTGGAGATAGCGGAAAAGTATTTGGATTTGATATTCAAAAAGAGGCAATCGAAAGCTCAACAACTCGTCTAAAAGAAAAAGAACTTTTTGAACGTACTGTTTTAGTTCACGATAGTCACGATACTCTTCTATCCGTATTACCAGAAAATGAAAAAGGAAAAGTAACAGGCGCAATTTTCAACTTAGGTTACCTTCCAGGCGGAGACAAGCATATCGTTACAAAACCGAACTCAACAATCTCAGCGATCGAACAACTATTAGAAGTAATGGCACCTGAAGGTATCATCGTTCTTGTCATTTACCACGGACATCCAGAAGGACAAGTAGAACGCGACGCTGTACTTACATTTGCTGAAAAACTAGACCAAAAACAAGCTCACGTACTACGATATGGCTTCATTAACCAGCAAAATAACCCGCCATTTATTGTGGCGATTGAAAAGCGATAAAGTGAAACTTTAATCAGTGGGGGCATCCCCACTGATTATTAGTTGAACCAATCGGGCATTTATGGGCAGTTTATCTCCCACCTAACCTCTTTGCTCCAGGCGAATTTTAAGGTGGGAGTTTTACTGCCCGTTAATGCGGGGTAATATATCAACGATTTTTCAATTATATCTATCGTAACTCGGGATATATCAACGATTTTTTCGATATATCTATCATAACTTACAATATATCAACGATTTCTCGGATATATCGATTGTTCGACAAAACGTAACAAAAAAAGACGTGCATTCACTGCACGTCTTTTTTTATTCTCCTATATAATGGATATATACAATCTTAAAGGAGATAAACCAATGATCGGAATACTAGCAGGAATGGGGCCAAAATCAACTGGACCATTCGTCGATACAGTTGTAGCAAGGTGCCAAACAATATACGGAGCAAAGCATGATATGGACTTTCCTCATATGATGATTTATTCGTGTCCAACACCGTTTTACATGGATCGCCCTATTGATCACGGAGCGATGAAAAAAGCGATTATTGACGGAGCACAAAAACTTGAAAGTACTGGCGTAAGCTTTATTGCCATGCCGTGTAATACGGCGCATCTTTATTTTGAAGAATTACAGCGTTCGCTTTCTATCCCGATTTTAAATATAGTCGATGAAACGTTACAAGCAATTCCTGAAAATACAAAAAGAGTCGCTCTTCTCGCAACAGAAGCAACTGTTCAAGCTAGGATTTACCAAGATGGGATTGCAAAGCGTAATATAGAATACATTCATCATGAAAAATGGCAGGAAAGCATTAATCAAATTATTACTTGCATTAAATCTGGAGAGATTGAAGAAGCTCGCGAATTGTGGAATACGCTCGTTTTACAACTGAGAGATGAAATAGATACTGCAATTATCGCATGCACTGATTTGAATGTAGTGGCTAGTGAGGATTTTGTTGATTCCTCTCAATGTCTTGCTGATGCTGTTGTTGAAATGTATTTATCAAATAAGAAGAAACATTTATAAACGTTGAAACCCCTAAAAACTTTTAACTTTCTTCACAATTCTTTCAAAGTAATCACACTTAATCTCGCTATATTAAATAAGTAGTTATTCATATAAGGAAGGTTAGGGGAACTGAAAGTATGAAAGTAAATCGTTCGCTTCATTACATTTTTTGGCGTTGGCATTTTTATGCTGGACTTTTTATTACGCCGCTTCTTATTACTTTGTCACTGAGCGGAATTGGGTATTTATTTCGGGAGGAAGTTGAAGATTTCATCTATAAAGATTTATATTTTGGAAAGAGCGCTCAAACAGAATCTATTTCGATGGCTGATTCTATTTCCTTAACAGAGAAAAAATATCCACATTATAGCGTGGCGAAAATTAGTGAGTTTAATGGGGATTATAATACGAGACTTACGATTGCAAATGAGTATACTGGGCAACAAAAATATGTGTATTTAGATAGTAATAATCAAATTGTTGGGGATCAAAACGCAAGTGAAACGTTTGCCAATATCATGCGGGAAGTACATAGTTCTCTTTTAGTTGGTGGCACTGTCGTCAACTATACTGTAGAACTTGCGGCATGCTGGACAATCTTTTTAATTGTAACCGGATTGTACATGAGTATACGCCAATTCAAAAACACACCATCATCCAATAAGCGAGAAAAGGCAAAAAGACGTCATTCTATTATCGGTATTATATTTACAATTCCTCTCTTTCTGCTAATCGCATCTGGATTGCCATGGTCAGGATTTATGGGGAACCAAATTTATAAAATTGCATCTTCTAATGAATCACTCGGATATCCAAAATTGTACATGGCACCGCCTGAATCAAAGGTAAAAGAATTGCCGTGGGCAACAAGAAAAGAAGCTCCTCCTGAATCGAATTCAAATGAACCGAAAGCAATTTCTGTCGATGAATTACAAAAAGGAATTGAAATAAAGAAGCCATATGTTATTTCACTACCAGCTGATCCGAAAGGTGTATTCACTGTTTCGAAATCGAGCGGTTCTGGTATTACAGGTATGCATGTTGCACCAAGTGAAGAGATAACAGCTTACTTTGATCAATATAGCGGGGAACTCATTTCAAAAACGGACTATCGTGATTATGGATTACTTGCACAATGGTTCACTTACGGCATCCCACTTCACGAAGGACATTTATTCGGATGGCCAAATAAAATATTATGCTTACTAACGACATTATCTCTATTACTTCTTATTTATTACGGAGTAAAAATGTGGTTAGCAAGAAAGCCAAAAGGAAAATTAGCAGCACCTCCAAAGCAAAGAGATAAGAAAAGCGTACTCGTTTTCTTTATCATGATGATTATACTAGGCGCTGTCATGCCTTTATTCGGACTATCTGTTTTAGTTATTTTTGCGATTGAACTTCTCATATATGTATTTTCAAAAATACGATCATAATAAAAAGAAAACCACTCTACATGAGTGGTTTTCTTCATCACTGCGCCATTTTCTTTCGGTACATCTTCCCGTTCCAATAGAAGAATCGTGAAGTGAGGCCTCCGTATTTTACAATGCGCCGTGCCATTTTGTGCATATTCTTTTGTGCTGATACTTTTTGATCTGATAAATAAATACCAAGTAATCCTCGGCTTATGAGACGATGAAACTTCGCATGAGGTAAATCACCAATGCTCTTCTCTGCTTCTTCTACAAAGTGTTTCATACGATCTAATATAGCTTGCTCGTTTTCATAATAACTACAGAAATTCAAATCCCCGCCTATACGGTCTTCTTCTTGATCGATGAAATAATCAAGTAAGATATGAAGTCCTTGTACGTAAGGGAAGTACCCTTGTCTAATTTTCGCAATATCTTCATCATGTAATTCATCATGAAATGCATATGCTACAAGACAGAAAATTCCAAGTGTAGAACCGGCACATGCTGAAAACTCAAACCAACTCATCTCAGGTAAGTTTTCTTTATGTGCTTCAAACCAAGTTTTCAGGCGCGGCTCTCTTTCTTCTAACTTCACGTGTTTATGAATTTGCAAATCACAATAATAACAAGCAAGTTCATGCAGAACAGGAGCAATTTTTTCATAGTGCTTTGTTTTCTTTAAAACATCTTGGCACGTTTCAACAAGTTCATCTAAATAACCACCATCATCTTGATCATCACGATAACGATAATAATTACCGCCACCTTCCACTTCAGGTGATAGTGCCATTAACATTGATTCATGTAGAGCGGCAAAATCATTCGGATCAAGTGATGTACTGCGATCACATAAATTATCTAAATAGTCACTGATTGTTTGATACGCTACGATAAAACGAATACATTCCTCTCGGTGTTCATTTGCTAGCAGCGATAAAATGCCACCACCCTCACAATGAAACGTTTTATGCTCAATACTTGCGATTGCCTGACTATGAAGCTCATCATTCGGAATATGGTAGGCACGCTCTTTCCACATCGCTAGCTCATGGTGTACAACCGGAAACACATCACGGTATACTTTCGCCATGAGCGTTATGGGATTACTCGGTACGTTCACTTCTTCCTTCATCTCCTCTATTAAATGTACAAATAATGATTTATTTGTTTGTTTTTACTATATTATTGACATGCATTTCAGTAAATGACTGAATATAATTCAAAATTTCATCACGCTCATACTCATTTAATAACTCATGATAACAATTCGGCCATTCTTTATATGCCTTATCACTTATTTTAACATTATCAAACCACATGCGGACACGTGTTTTATCTACAAGTTTATCCTCACATGCTTGCATTAGCAAGAGCGGAACGTCTGGAAAATCGTCTATTTTTTTATGAGCAATTTCGATAGACTTAATCAATTCACTATACCAACGTACTGATACTTTGCGCAAGAACAATGAATCATTCTCCATTGCATCTCTCACTTCATGATTCCTTGTTGACATTTCCACCGTAAGATTCGTTGCAAATTGCAATTTTGGAGCCACAACATTTAATATTTTTGCAGCAAATTGAAGCGGAGCAGAGGGTCCAGTCACTACCCCTAAACAAGGCGAACTCAAAATAATACCCTCTACATCTTCTCTCTTCGTTTCTTGCATCATACGAATGACGATAAGACCACCCATACTATGACCGAATAGAAAAATAGGTAACCTATACTTTCTTGCTTCTTTCACCCATAATTTAACTTCCTCTATGTATTCATCAAATGAATCAATATGTCCTCTATTTCTTGAAGTCGTTCCATGTGACGGAAGGTCCCCCATCACGACGTGGTAGCCGATGTGATTCCACATTTCCGCAACGGCTTCGTAACGTCCGTGATATTCCATTGCGCCGTGCACGATAACAATGACAGCTTTCGCTTCCTCTGCTTCATAATTCCACATATGGACCTCCTCCATTTCACTCTTTCTCATAATTTGATACACTAAAACTAGTCTCTAGGAAAGGAAGACTTTACATGATATATCCTTACAAAGAAAAAAATCCGAAAATTGCGAGTAGTGCTTTTATCGCTGACTATGTTACGATTACAGGCGATGTTTCCGTTGGCGAGGAATCAAGTATTTGGTTTAATACAGTCATCCGTGGTGATGTGTCAGCAACAATCATTGGAGACCGAGTAAATGTACAAGACCAATGTACACTCCACCAAAGCCCTCAGTATCCTCTTATTTTAGAAGATGATGTTACAGTTGGGCATCAAGTTATTTTACATAGCTGTCATATTAAAAAGGATGCTTTAATTGGAATGGGATCCATTATATTAGATGGTGCTGAAATTGGCGAAGGAGCTTTTATCGGTGCCGGAAGCCTCGTTTCACAAGGAAAGAAAATTCCACCAAACACGTTAGCTTTCGGTCGTCCCGCGAAAGTCATTCGTGAATTAACAGAAGAAGACCGTAAAGATATGGAGCGTATTCGTACGCAATACGTTGAAAAAAGTCAATATTATAAATCATTACAGAAGTAAATTTCCGCTGCCATAAGATTGGCAGCTTTTTTTATATAAAATCTAACTTTTTCTTTACAAAATATTATTACTCCCTCAATAAAATCTTATTAAAATAAAAGCTAATATCTCCATATATATGTAAACGAGGGAGGAGAATTTTCATGAAGGTCAGTGGATTATATAAAATAGAATGTTACATTTTTAAAGGAATTAATCGCTACTTTGATCAAAAAACATTAAACATCTTTTTCAGCAATATTACCCATATCGGTGGTGCTACTTTCTCCATTGCACTTACACTTTTCTTTTTAATTTTTGCAAAAGGGACTTTACACCAAGCAGCAATCGCTACTGCTATTTCTTTAGCAATTAGCCATATTCCTGTACAAATATTAAAAAGGTGGTATCCACGAAAACGTCCTTATTTAACAATTCAGGATGCGAAATATCCAGTCCATCCATTAAAAGACCACTCTTTCCCGTCTGGTCATACAACAGCCGTTTTCTCTGTCTTCATTCCATTTATTTGCTATAATCCAAGCTTACTTGCTTTCCTATTACCGTTAGCATTATGCGTCGGTATTTCACGTATTTATTTAGGACTTCACTATCCGTCAGATGTGTTCGTCGGCATGTGCCTTGGCACTTGCTCTGGCATCATCTCTTTTTATCAATTCATCCCACTTTTCACATAAAGGAGTGATATGATGAGAGTCGCCATTTTTACCGATACTTTTACGCCACAAGTTAACGGGGTTGCGAAAACGTTAGAACGATTAACAAGTTACTTTCAGAAAGAACAGATCGCCTATTCTGTTTTCGCCCCTCAGCATACAGCTGAAGATAATTTCGTAGCTAATGTGAACAAGATGAGAAGTATCCCGTTAACAATATTATATCCAGAATGTCGCTTTTCTTTTCCTACTCCGCGTATTAAACGGGAACTTCATTCCTTTAAACCTGACATTATTCACATTGCCACACCTTTCAACATGGGACTTTGTGGACTGTATTACGCCAAAAAGTTAAACATCCCAGTTGTCGGTTCTTATCATACTGATTTCGATGCGTATTTACGCTATTACAAAATTGAATTTCTCTCCAATATGCTTTGGAACTATTTAAAATGGTTTCATAGTCATATGCAAAAAAATTTTGTTCCCTCCTCTGAAACATTACATCAATTAAAAAATAAAGGCTTTCAGGCCCTCTCCATTTGGGGACGTGGTGTAGATTGCACACTCTTTCATCCAGCTTACAATACAGACCTATTCCGAAAAAAATATAATATTACAGCGAAGTACGTTCTTTCCTATGTAGGACGAATTGCTCCTGAAAAAGATATTGATACGTTGCAAAACCTTATCGTTAAAACATCGCATACTCGAAACGACATTCATTGGCTCATCGCAGGAGACGGACCTCTAGCAACAAATTTGCGTGAAGCTGTTCCACAAACAAATGTCACTTTTACTGGCTATTTACAAAGTGCAGATTTAGCTGAAGCATATGCTTGTTCTAACATAATGGTATTTCCATCAGCTACTGAAACATTCGGAAATGTCGTACTTGAATCACTCGCATGTGGCACACCTGTCATTGGTGCAAATAGTGGCGGGGTTAAAAATATTATTACAGATGGAAAAACGGGAATTCTTTGTCCCCCTAAAAATGAGGATGCATTTCTATCATCCATTTATTCTTTATTGCAAAATGAAGAAAAACTTGAGCAGATGGGAATAGCAGCTTCATCTTTTGCAAAATCAAAAAGCTGGGATGAGATCTTTCGCGGCTTACTTAACCAGTATGAAGAAGTCCTTCAGCATACCGCATCAGAGTTACTTGCTTGAACAGAAAAACTCCCTTCAAAAAACGAAGGGAGTTTATTACACACTTGTAAATTTTAGTTGAATGAATGATACATAAGGTGAAATATCATTTATTTCCATATTCATTATAGCAAAAATAAACATAACTAAACAGACTTGTAATAAAAACCCATAAAAATTAATATATGGTTATACAGTGTTTTTGCTGTATAATGATTTTAAGAATTCCCCTTAAAATCAACTTACTCACATACCTTTATACAGCAATTGTTCCCCAATTCTGTATATCAAAAAACCTTTCATTCATTTGAAAGGTCTTTTTGAGCCTGCACATATTCTTCTTTTGTATTTACATTTATAAACCAATCTGTATTCGCTTGTACATCTTCTCCAGCAACATACTTCACATTACATTGTGATAAAAGCTGCCCCATACTTCTTTTCTCTTCCTGAAGTAAAGCATAAATCTTTTCTTTCACGCGGTTATGATACGCTGCAAGTAGCGGCTGTTTTCTTCCATTAATAATAGGTACAACTGCATCATATTCATTGCTCGTTTGCTCCAGTAAAATGGTAAACCATTCATGCGAAACATTTGGCGCATCGCAAGGCATAATAGCATACCAATCTGCTTCTATGTATTCCATTCCTGATACAATACCGGCCAGCGGTCCATTCCCTTTATAGTGCGGGATATCTTCTATAACAGGAACTTGTACGAATTGCTCTACTCGCTCTTTTATATCAGAATGACTAATGACTACAACTTCTTGGAGCGCACTTGTCATCTCTTTCAAAATATGCTCAATAAAAGTACTACCTTGCCAGCTCGCTAACGCTTTCGGCTCACCAAATCTACTCGACATACCGCCCGCTAATACAATTCCAGCCCACCTACTCATTGGCGATGTAGCTCAAATGTAATATGGCCTAATTCCGGTAAAATTAATTTATTCATCGCAAGGCGAACCGCCCCGCTCGATCCTGGCATCGAGAAAACTACTTTGCGCCCAATTGTACCCCCAATCGCTCTACTTAACATTGCGCTGCTCCCGATATCTTCTAAATAACTAATCATGCGGAACAACTCACCAAACCCCACAATCTCTTTATCTAATAGAGCTGACACTGCTTCAATTGTTACATCACGCTTCGTAATACCAGTACCGCCATTTGTTAATACAACATCTACATCTTCCTTATGATAACCAGCTAACACTGCTTGCTGAATACTTTCTTTATCATCTTTTACAATTTCATAAGAGGTTACTGTATGGCCCGCTTCTTTTAACAATTCATGTAATAGTTGTCCGCTCTTATCCGTTTCTTCCGTACGTGTATCGGAAATCGTAACAATCTTGCAACGCACTTCTTTTGGGGCTTGTTTTTTATGTTCAGTTACACTCATTTTTTATCTTTCCTTTCTTAAAGACTTTTCTTCATTTTATCATACATATCTTTACACAATTATGTATGAAGCCACTCATGCGACATGATACAATATAAGTATACTAATCCACAAAAAGGAAAGTGCACTTTCTTATACTCCTAGACTACACATCTTTAGCTACTCCTTATATTTTCTACATAATAGAATTCAATTTTAAAACTTGTACTAAAAAATAAATTGGAGGTCTACATATTATGGAACTATATAAAAAATTAACAACAACATTTATCCTCTTATTCATCGCTTCAATCACTGTCGGCTTTTCCTTAAAAGGCGCAATTCCATACGCTACATTAGTAAGCATTATATTCGCGACACTATTTTTACTAAGCAGTGCCTTTTGCGCAGGTAAAGCACGTCAAATGAACGGTTGATTACATATGTTCCAGAAGAAACCCACCCTTTGTAAATCATGTAAAAAGGAAATACAAACGTATGAAAAGGCTTGATTCATATGCCCTTTCCAGCAAGTGGCATGACTAATATGAA
>NZ_JBKFAQ010000001.1:654-123296 GCF_053345735.1 Bacillus sp. D48C | reverse complement strand
CTTTTTTTCATATATTATAGACCAGCTTGCTCTTTTAAAGCTGCAGCTTTGTCTGTACGTTCCCATGAAAGATCTACATCAGTACGTCCGAAGTGGCCGTAAGCTGCTGTTTGTTTGTAAATTGGGCGACGTAAGTCTAGCATTTTAATAATACCAGCTGGGCGAAGATCGAAGTTGTTACGAACTAGTTCTACTAGTACGTCTTCAGATACTTTACCTGTGCCGAATGTATCAACTGAAATTGATACTGGTTGTGCTACACCGATTGCGTATGCAAGTTGTACTTCTGCTTTGTCAGCAAGACCAGCTGCTACGATGTTTTTCGCAACATAACGAGCTGCATATGCTGCAGAACGGTCAACTTTTGTTGCATCTTTACCAGAGAATGCACCGCCACCGTGGCGAGCGTATCCACCGTAAGTATCAACGATGATTTTACGTCCTGTTAAGCCAGCATCACCTTGTGGTCCACCAATTACGAAGCGACCAGTTGGATTAATGAAGAATTTCGTTTCTCCATCCATTAATTCTGCTGGTACTACAGCTTTAATTACGTGCTCTTTTAAGTCGCGATCGATTTCTTCCCATGTAACATCTGGGTGATGTTGTGTAGAAATTACGATAGTATCAACACGTACTGGTTTACCATTTTCATCATACTCAACTGTAACTTGCGTTTTTCCATCTGGACGTAAGTATGATAATGTATCATCTTTACGTACTTCAGTTAAACGGCGAGCTAATTTGTGAGCAAGCGAGATTGGAAGTGGCATTAATTCTTGTGTTTCATTACATGCAAAACCAAACATTAAACCTTGGTCTCCTGCACCAATTGCCTCAATCTCAGCGTCAGTCATTTGACCTTCGCGTGCTTCTAGCGCTTGGTCAACACCCATAGCGATGTCAGCAGACTGCTCATCGATAGATGTTAAAACAGCACAAGTTTCTGCATCGAATCCGTATTTTGCGCGTGTGTAACCAATGCCTTGAATTGTTTCACGAACGATTTTCGGAATATCTACGTAAGTAGAAGTCGTAATTTCCCCCGCTACCAATACTAAACCAGTTGTTACAGTTGTTTCACAAGCTACACGTGCATTTGCGTCTTTTGATAAGATCGCATCTAAAATTGAATCAGAAATTTGGTCACAAATTTTATCTGGATGTCCTTCAGTTACAGACTCAGATGTGAACAGATGACGTTTTTTTGTCATGTGGTAAACCTCCCTACAGTAATTGTATATATTGTACGGAACTCATCCTTAATTTGCCACAAACTGCGACATACATTTATTCTCCCACACAAGCATACAGAAAAACCTTTCCTACTTTACATAGAGGAAAGGTTTAATTTGCTACTTGCATACTGCTTTTTGCCCTTCGCTCTTATCGTTCGAGACCTGTAGCCTCGCACAGGTTTTAGCACCTATTCACCTGCATTTATCAATACAAGTGAGGTTGCTGGGCTTCATCGGGCCTGTCCCTCCGCCAGCTCGGGATAAGAGAGTATCCGTCCCAACCTATACTAAAGAAATGATATTCATTTGTCAATTAATATTCACATTTTCCTGAAAGTTTTTCTCAATACGCCTAAAATGAAATATTAATAGGGAAATAATACATTCACACAAACAAAAAGAAATAAATAGTATACATTATTTATATAATTGTGTTATACTCTTGTTGGGGATTACGAGAAATATTTCATTAAATGAAAAGGATGGTATATAAATATGAGTACTGTGAATGTCCAAATTGGTTTACACGAATTATTGAACGGAAGCAATGCACAGATTCAACTAAGTGTTCCGCAATTAGTGGAAAAAGTATTAATGCGAAATGAAGGGAAATTAACTTCTACTGGTGCCGTTTCTGCTTCAACAGGAAAATATACAGGACGTTCTCCTAAAGATAAATTTATTGTGAAAGAAGCATCGGTTGCTGACAAAATTGCTTGGGGAGCTGTGAACCAACCGATTTCTGAAGAACATTTTAATAAATTATATACTAAAGTTTTAGAATACTTAAAAGAAAAAGAAGAGTTATTCGTCTTCAAAGGATTTGCAGGCGCTGACCGCAATTACCGCCTACCAATTCAAGTTATTAATGAATATGCATGGCACAATTTATTTGTACATCAATTATTCATTCGTCCAACTGAAGAAGAATTAACAACTCATGAGTCAGGGTTCACAATTGTTTCTGCACCGAATTTCAAAGCTGATCCAGCTGTTGACGGTACAAACTCTGAAGCATTCATTATGGTTTCATTCGAAAAACGTATTGTACTAATTGGTGGTACAGAATACGCTGGAGAAATGAAAAAATCAATCTTCTCTATTATGAACTTCTTACTACCTGAACAAGATATTCTTTCTATGCATTGCTCTGCAAACGTAGGTGAAGAAGGTGACGTAGCACTATTCTTCGGTTTATCTGGAACAGGTAAAACAACTTTATCTGCTGATCCAAACCGTAAATTAATCGGTGATGATGAGCACGGTTGGTCTGATAACGGTGTATTCAATATTGAAGGCGGTTGCTATGCAAAATGTGTAAACCTTTCTCACGAGAAAGAACCACAAATTTTCGATGCAATCAAATTCGGATCCGTTTTAGAAAACGTTATCATTAATAACCAAACGCGTATCGCAGACTACAACGATACTACTTTAACAGAAAATACTCGTGCTGCATACCCTATGCATGCGATCGACAATATCGTACTGCCAAGTGTTGCTGGACACCCAAATACTATTATTTTCTTAACTGCTGATGCATCTGGCGTATTGCCTCCAATCAGTAAGTTATCAAAAGAGCAAGCTATGTATCATTTCTTAAGTGGTTACACTAGTAAACTAGCAGGAACAGAGCGCGGTGTTACATCTCCGCAAGCTACATTCTCAACTTGCTTCGGTTCACCATTCTTACCACTTGATGCATCTCGCTACGCTGAAATGCTTGGTGAAAAAATCGAGAAACACGATGCGAAAGTATTCCTAGTAAACACTGGCTGGACTGGCGGCGAATACGGCGTTGGTAAACGTATGAACTTAGGTTATACTCGTGCAATGATTCAAGCAGCATTAAGCGGTGAACTTGCAAAAACTGAAACAGCTAAACATGACATCTTCGGTCTTGAAGTTCCACTTCACGTACCAGGTGTACCTGACGAAGTGTTAATGCCTGAACAAACTTGGGCTGATAAAGCTGCTTACAAAGCAAAAGCAATCGAGCTTGCAAATGAATTCAAAGAGAACTTCAAAAAGTTCGAAAGCGTTTCTGAAGATATTATTAACTTAGGCGGCCCAATCGCTTAAATTAACACTTTCTGTTGGAATAACCCTTTACTCATATGAATAAGTGTCGTGTAACCGTAAAGTTTCGCGTACTCACCGACAAAACCCAATGCGGCTTAACGGTTACACACACTTACATAAAAAAGAAGCTTACGTTTTTACGTAAGCTTCTTTTTATATCTTATATAAAGTGAAACGTTAATCTCTTCATCTGTGACTTAGTTCAATAAATTACAGAAAATTCATTTTATACTCATTCATTTTTAGTTTTTTATGATACAATTTACATATACAGGAAAGGGTGAAGCCTATGAAAAATTTTTCTCGTGCAGGAAAAATTTTATTCATTTACGGAGCGATCCAAATTTTTTGGGGACTTGTAATGCTTAACGTTAATTTATTTGAGCATACAAGTGAAACGATAAAATATATTATTCTAATTATCGGAATAATTTGTTGTATTATATCCAAATTTTTTAAAGAACATAAAAGTCCTACTAATACGTGATTTCATGTTAACTTATTAGAAGCAGAAACCTGCATTTCAGGCAAAGTTTCGCTTCCTGTTGTACTATCCATCACTGAATCACTTATCCCAGAGTAAACCTATTTCCACAGGGACAAATCACGGTTTCGAACATATAAATTATATCCCTACTCATTACATCTCTCTGGTTTCACATCGCATGAGGCTAAAAGAGGCTCTGACCGCTTCTATCCCTCGCTGGATCCTCTATTCCATCCAAAAGAGGTTTTTTATCTTTTTATCTTTTTTAGCTCTTCGTTAATTCTTTCTCATCTTTCATGCTATAGTATCCTAAATTCACAACGATTAAGAAATAACCACCCATAATCCCTACTGCAAATGCCCACATAACCATGTGGTGCTCAATTTCGTACATAATAATAGCACCCAAAATGGCAGCTGCAAAACGGTTAAACATACCGAGTGTCGGTGCTTTCGTCTTCTTTACAATACTATCTCCAAGCTTCTCAATTCTTCTCCCTAAAAGCCAAACGCAATACATACTTACAATAAGCCCAATTCCAGCGCCTAAAAAGTGTGCTGAAAACGGTGTTAACATCCAACCTAGTAACAAAATACCTAGTATATAATACGATTGGATTTTAAATGATCTTAGTGACATACTAATCATGCTGTACCTCTCTTCATTCGTTCTTATCTATTCAACAAAAAATTTCTTTCAAATTCATATTCCTTACATCCATTTCACTCAAATTAAAAACAACATAAACCGTATGTTTATGTTGTTTAAATGTTTTTAGGAAATAATATTATACAAGATTTCGAACATCATATTCTCATATTTTGTGACGGTTTTCCAAACTTTTTTCGTCCATTTATGAAAAAAATGATATCAATCTATGAACATACGGATATGATGTAATAAGCACACAAATAAAGGGGGCGTCTAATGATTTATTTTTTAATGGCTCTCATTCACCTCATTATCCCTGCACTTATCGGACTTTCATTGTATTGGTACACGAAAAACCATAGCATTTTTTACGCTGTCCTCGGTGTTCTTCTTCCAGGTATTATTCTTATTACACTCTTCCGTATTCCATTTTTAAACTTAATTCCACTTATTACTGCTATCTTATTTCTCATCTTCTTACCAAAAATAAAAAAATAGGAAAGTAGATCATAGGTGATCTGTTTTCCTATTTTGATATAGGTTCCCCTGCAATAGAATGAACTTTTACTTTCTCCGATTTCACAAACCATAAACCGACAAAAATGATAATTCCACCGATGATTTGTTGAAACGATACATATTCATTTGCCCAGACAGCTGCAAATAAAACAGCTACAAGCGGCGTTATATACATATATACCATCGTATGTGACGCCCCAATTTTTTGAACACCAACATACCACATGACTAAGCCGAATACTGTTACAAAGAAAATGGAATATAGTAAGGCGAATAGTGTCATTCCGTGTGTAATGTGAAATGGCATTATAAATACATATGGTCCACTTAACAATAAAAGCGGAATCGCGCCAACTAAGGCTGACCATGCGGTAACACGTAGTGCTGAATATTTTTTAATTAATGGTCCTGCTAAAACAGGATAAAGCCCCCAGCATATTGATGTAATAAGTCCAATTCCATTGCCATAAAAAGAACTAGCAAGTGAATGTCCTGCTACTAAAACTAATGCTGCACCACTAAAGGCAATGATAGAACCTATGAGCTTTCGAGAAGAAAACTTTTCTTGTTTCAGAAAAATCGCAAATACAGTTGTAAAAATAGGTGAAATAGAAATGAGTAAAGAGGCATTTGTAGCGGATGTATATTTGACAGTTTCCATAAATAACGTTTGATACAGTACAATACCTACAACGCTAACGATGATTAATCTAGGTATATCCTTTCGCTCCATATAAACCGACTTTTCAATAAAAAAAGTAAGAAGTAACAGGAGCGGTGCCGCCGCCATCATACGAAGTGCGGTAAACTCAATTGTTGTAAATTCTAAAAGTCCATACTTCGCAATTGTATAGTTAATCCCCCAAATAATAACAACACTTAAAATTAATAACTCAATTCCCCATCTTCTCATGCGTATCCCCTCCGCAAAGAAAATTATACAGAAAATTCAATCATTTGTACATTTCATTATGTGAAAAAACTTTTTATAATATGAAACGTTTTGGTAAATGAAATTATATTGGCGCAACTCCATTTATATCGGCGACTTCCCAAATATATCGACTTATAAAATAAAAAAAGGTGATTCCAAAATACATTTTGGAATCACCTTTCCTTTACTATACTCGAACGTGTAATTTCATATTTGGATTATAAAACTGGCTTGGGCTCTTCAACTGAAAAGTTCCTCCACCTTCATGCCAATCAACCGTTAACTTATCGTCCATAAATACAAGCTTTGTACGATCAGCGATAAAATTCATTGTGCTTGATTCAATATCCACATCGCGCTCATCTTTCTCTGCTACAGCTACTAAATCGATGATTCCGCTCATGACACAACCGCAACCCTCATTATCGTAAAATAACTTTATATATTTCGCTTCACTTGGAATCGTATCCATAATCTTTTTATATGCTGCTTCTGTTACAGTAACGTACATATGTTAATCTTCATCCTCTCTTCTCTTATCATTCATATATTGTATCACCATTTTTCTTAAAATTTATATACAGAAAATTAAGACTAATATACAATGTATGTGATAAAGTTTCAGCAATCGAGCTTTTATGAGTAGTTCATACAGGAGAAAGGAGGTTTGCTATCCGTGTTCAAACTACAACGATATCCTATTTTATTAAGTCTATTTGGTAGTTTCTTCATTTCTAGCGAAATGCTATTACAGCATGTACTTCCCTATTCTCCTTCTATCGGCTGGATTCTAGGCTTTATTTGTTTCCTATCGCTTCTTATTTCGCTACGAAGAATACAAACAACTCATAAAGCAAGAATCATCTTAAGGAGGATTATTAAACATGCCAGCCTTAAAAAAAATAGAGCAATCACTCGATCACTTATTTCAAATTGAAAAATACGGAAAAGATAGTGCCTTTAGTCGATTTATCCCAGCCGTATATGATCCTATCAAATTTCCTTGGCAACAATTTTTCGAAGCAAATTTTGTAGATTTATTTAACGGCCTTATGATGCACGGATCTGAAAATGTAAACAAAGTATTTTTAGCTGTATTCCCTACAGATGACGTTCTTGAAACATTCATTTCACAATCCACACCCGGTGATTTACTCTTTATGCACCATCCCCTTGTAATGGAGTGCGGTGATCCAATTGGAAGATCAGGCCGCGGTTTCATACCAATTCCTGAAAAATATTTGCAAGGAATAAAAGAAAAACAACTTTCTATATATACATGTCACGTACCAATGGATTTTCATCAAACGCATGGAACGAGTATTTCAATTGCAAAAGCATTAAACGCTACTGTAGTGGACGACTTTGCATATGGAGGTCCAGAACAAGAACCAGTTGGCCTTATTTGTGAAATAGATGAAACATCAACAGAAGCACTCCAAAAACATCTAAAACAACTCTTCCAGATCCCTTACACAGACTTCGAAGGTAAACGACATGATTCCATCAAAAAAATCGCAATTATCGCTGGATGTGGCGATGTTGTATCTTTAATGAAGGAAGCAGAAAAAAAAGGTGCCGAAGCATATATTACAGGAGAAATCCATTGCCATATCGACAATGATTACGGGCGACATAAATACTCGCTCATTATGGATTATGTAAAAGAAACGAATATGTCTCTAATTGGGGTGTCACACTCTGCCTCTGAATATTTAGTGAAAGAGACATTGATGTATGATTGGTTTAAAGAGAATTTTGATGTGGATGTTATTTTGCTTCCTCAGGAGAAATGGTGGCTCTAACGCTATCATTTTTAAATTTATATACACAATACAATTGACCACAGAAAAATAGATAAATGAGAAAGTACATGTACCAACGTAAATGCTTTCGTTGTGCCAGAAAACGAACCTACTGTTAGCACCGAATTTACTGGTGCTAACAGTATTACAGCTGGAAACCTATTTTTGAGAGAGTATACAACCCCTCTTTATATTCATGCTGCAAGTGCTGTATACTCTGTTTTTCTCATTACTGATATATAGCAATTCATTCCATAAAAAAAGACCCGAGATTCGGGTCAACAAATAGAAATATAAATGAACTACAACAAATAACAGACAAAGCCATTATATATTTTTCATAGTAAAACATCCATTATTTTCTTTTTACACTATCAATATATTATTTTTCGTTATCGTCCTCTTTTTTAGAACGTCTACCTAAGAAGAACACAAGAACTAATAATATAATTACCAGTAGTACTCCGCCGATAATGTAATATAGCGTGTAGTCTTTTTTCGCTTCTACCGCTGTATCATTTAACTTATCGGCTGTCTTTCCTTCAATTGTAAATTTCTTCGTCCATTCCCACTTTTGATCGCCATCAGTGGCTTTCACTTCTACTCGGTACATTCCTGGATCAAACGCTTTGTTTTCCCAGCTAATAGCGTAATCAAAGTTTGAGTTTGGCGCCATTCTTAAATTTTCTTTTTTCGCTTCAAATAAAACGTCTGTACCTTTTTCTTTATATACCTTTGCATCAACACTTAAATTTTTTAACATTGCTGGCTTTACGTTTTGTAAATTTGCAGTAACAACGTTACGCCCGTTAATTTGTGTTGGCTTTACTTCGTTTAATTTCATGTCTGGTTTTACTTCAGCATCCGTCTCTTTTAAAACAACGCCAATTGCGTATGCATATTTATTTTCAATTTGCACACCTTCATCTTTTTTCTTTGCATTCTCATCTTCTTTTTCTTTAAAGTATAAACCACCTAAAATAACACCATCAAACGACTCACTTGGCATTTCCAAGTTTATATCAACTGTCACTATGCTGTTAGCTGGGACTTTCGTTTCTTTTGGCATTTTAGCAATTTTAGAAAACGGATATTTCAAAGTAGAATCCGTTTTTGGTTCTACTGTACTATAATCTGTAATACCATTGCTATTCGTAATTGCTGTATTAGCAAACGATTCTACCACAACTTCTTTATTCGTATCATTTTTCATTTGGACTTGAATTGTTTGCTTTTGTCCAGGTTGCATTTTCAAATCAAAATACGTTTGATTTTTATCAATTTGATTTTCTGGTATAACTGCTGTCACAGCGAATTTCATTTCAGCCGTATATACTGAAAAAGCGTTTACCATGAAGAATGTAATTAATAGTAAGCTAGTAAATAGTTTTTTTACCATCTCTTATGTAGTCCCCTTCATATCCATTTTATAGACAAGAAAGAGATAAGGTTAAAGCCATTCCCTTATCTCTTCTCATTTTCCTCTTTTATCTTAAAATTCCTCTTACTTACATAGGAGCGTCTGTTAGTTCCCAAGTTAGTGAAGTTGTGTATTGTGTTTGTTCTTTTTTCGTTTTACCTGGTACAGATAACTCTACGCTTTGTTTCGCTTCTGTTGCATCTTTACCAAACGTATTTACCCATGTACCCATACCTTGGTTTTCTTTTGCATCGATTAAATCAGATGCTGCACCACTTGGATTTAATGTGATAGATTGTTCTGCTGTTGGTGCGTCGCTACCTGCGTTTGATTTCAAAGCTGAATTTTTTAATGTTAATGCTGCACCATCCAACGCTTTATCATCTGCAGTTTTGAATTGACCATTTTGTTTTACTGTTAAATGCCATCCAGCATTTGTACCACGATTATCTGTTACTTGAACGTAGTTCGGCACGTCAATTACAGAACCGTCTACTTTTTTCTTTACTTTATCTAATTCTGCAAAGTAGATTTCGTTATTCCCTGATGCTTTTTGTGTTTTAAAGTTGAAGTTAGATACATAATCAATACTTAGTGGACCATCTGTACCTTTTTTATCTGGATCAACTGGATCTACAGTTTCATCTGGATTCTCTGGATTAACAACATCAATTTTATCTGTATTTTTCTCGAATTTAATAAATGCTTTTGAGTCTAATTTCCCGCCATCTTTCTCAGCTGCAAATGCAGACGTCCCTACTGATACTGATGATAATGTTACCGCTCCAATTAATGCTATTTTTGCTAGTTTCATAGTTTTATACCCCTTTATAATCATTTTTTAAAATTCAGTCATTCTTAATTTTCAATCTTGTATAAGCTTAGTTTGGTGTATCTTCTAAAGTCCAAGTTAACTCAGCTGAATATTTCGCACCTTTTTCTTTCGCCGTCGTACCTGGTACGAATAAGCTCACACTCTGTTTACCTTGTTCTGTTCCTTTACCAAATGCAGTCGTCCAATCACCCATACCTTTATTCTTTGCGGCAGTAGTAATTTCCACCGCATCTCCACCTGGAGCTAGCGTTACTTTATTTTTAAATGTTGTAGGTGCATATTGTGCATCAGTTACAGAATTTACAGCTGGGTTACTTAAGCTTAAAGCTGCATTTGTTAACTCACTATTACCACTTTTAAATTGTGCATTTTGCTTTACTTTCAATTTCCATCCTGCATTTGTACCACGGTTATCTGTTACAGATACGAAGTTAGGTACTTCAACTGTTTTGCTCCCTTGTTTCACTTTATCCAATTTTGCAAAGTACGTTTGATCATTACCAGAGATAACTTGCTCGCCGAAGTGTAAGTTAGAAACGTAGTTAATACTTAATGGACCTTTTGTTCCTTTTTCATGGTCATCAGGGTTCTCTGGTGTAACTTTTTCATTTGGATTTTCTGGATTGTTTGGATCTGTTGTGCTTGTATCTTCAATAAACGTTACATCGGTTTTTGATTTCATATTTGCTTTCTCTTCCGCAAATGCTGAAGTTCCTACTGCTGCAACTGATGTTAATGATACTGCACCGATTAATGCTAATTTTGCTAGTTTCATATGTACCTTCCCCTTTTCTCTGTTTTCATCTATTTTTTATTTTGAATACACTTGCTTTCCCCTAATTCTTTTGAATACATATAGAGATAAAACAATCGAAAACAATCCTATATATTGTTTGAAGTCCCGTGTCTGGCCTCCTGTTTTCGGTAAATATTTATCTCCATTTTTATTTTTATCAACTGTCTCTTTTTTTGTATTTATCTTTGTCGGATCAGTTGATGTATTTGGTGTATAGCTATTCGAAAATGTAATACCCGCTTTTGAATTCGTACTTGTAGCCGTTACTACATTTGCCATAAGAAACGGCACACATATAACTGTGGAAACGATAATACCAACTATTTTTTTCATTACTCTCTCCTTTCTAAAATTTATATATTTCATATATTTTTAGAGAGGAGCATCGGTTAATGTCCATTCTAGCTGTCCAGCATATTTTGTATTTGCTTTGACATTCGGCCCTGGTTTTACTTGTAAATGAATTCCCTCGTTTTCCTTCCAATTTAATGAAACCTCCTCGTCGTTTTTAGAAGTATACGAGAATGCTTCTATACTAGAATTACTTAAAGGTGTATCCTTTCCATTTCGTTTGTAAATCAATGCTCCCGTCAATGTGTCATTTTGCGCTGAAGTTAATGGTGTAATTTCCTTTACATATACACTCCATTTTTGCTTTTTAACACGATTATCGGTTACCTTTAAAGAATTTGAAATCGCCTTCGGTGTGTATGTCGTTGTTTTCGATGGAATTGTTACATCTCCAAAGGTAATTTCTTTTGGTACGTCTACTAACTTTAAAGTCCCATCAACGACAGTAACCGGTACTTGAATCTCCGCTTGTACACCTTGCTTCGTTTCAATTACAACCGTTACAGTATGATTCCCTATTGTTTTTGTATCCGGAATATTGATTAACTTCATTACTGATATTGGTTTATCTACATCCAAATTCGTATCTACAGATAAATCTGTCACAAATTTAGAAATATCCATTTTTGTTAAATCTGTTCCTTGCACTACTTTTTGTGGGACTGGTTTCCCAGTCGGAATACCTTTATACCTTATTTTTGCGATTCCATCTCGATTACTATCTTGCCCATTCTTATCGTCATCTAAATAGTTTTTAGCTGACACCGGTATTTCAAGATAACCATCTTTATAATATTTCATTACATCAGCACCTTTTACAGGAGAACCTGTAATTGTCATCTCGTAAATTTTCCCGTTGAATTCTTCTGTTTTTAGCGCATTTGCTTTCGCAACCGCAGTGACCTTATTGTTTTTCCTGCTAATATCAAAGAAGCTACTTACATCATCTCCACTTTCCACATCTTGAATGGAAACATCATTCACAGTAAAATCCTTATTCACTTCACTTTCTAATACAAAAGATTTCGCATAGTGAATATCTTTCGATTGAGCAGGCATATTTTGATATACCTTATAAGAAAGTTGACGGGAATTATCTTCCACGATATCTCCTATTACACTTGGAGCTGGAATTTCAATTTGTGCAATCGCTAATTGGTCGTATGATACATTAACACCTGAAGCATTTAATCTAACTTCTAGCGGTAATTCTGTTAAATTATCAAATGTAATTGTCATATCTGCTTCTGGAGTAGCTACTGGGCCTGCTGTTCCAGAAAACTCTATTTTATTATTCCCTTTGTCTTGATACCTAATTGAACTCGTATCATACACGTATAAATTCGTTAAATGACTACCATCATTACGTAACGTTACATTTTTATAACTATTTATCCTTTTGAAATTCCACATTGCCGTTAATGGTACTTTTTTACTTGTTCCGTGTTCATAAAATTCAAAGGAAGCATTATAAGTTTGTCCTGACCTTCCGTTCCCATATAATTGTAAAAAGTTTTTTGCATCACCTTTAGTTATTGGTGTTTTAACATCTACAGATGAAGCTGTCATAGAGTGAATATTAATACGGACATCAATCCATTTCCCTTGATATTCACCAGCTTTTTTTACTAATACGTACTGTTCTCTATTTGAATTTCTAAATGTATATTGACTTTGACCAGTTCTGTCATTGCTACTACCCTTTACCTCATATGTTACTTGTGGGCTCCAAACAAATCTAAAAGCATATTTACCCGGGATAGAAGGCCCTTCACCTGTTCTATTATTTATTACCTTTACATTTGGATATCTAAGAATACTTGTAACAGGACTAGCAGCTAGTAGAGATTGGCTCTTTAATACCTTCTCAGCTTGAATAGCAGGTAATTCCTGATTATTTTCGTTTACCTTATTGCTCTCTTTTAATTCATTTTCCTTTGATACGAGTTCTTCATTAACCTTTTCTTTCTCTAAAGTATTCGTTTCTTTTGGAACTTCAGCATTAGTAGGCTTTATTTCTTGTTTTTTATTTTCTTCCGATACTTTTACTTTTTCATTTTTTTCTTTTTTCACAACTTCCTCTGAAGCCTTTGGATTTTCATCAGAAATAGCTACATTTAAAGCCTCTTTTTTCTCTACAACATGTAGAGAAGGAGATTCAATTTTCTTTTCATTCCCTTCAAACTTCACTATCGGTTCAAATTTGTACTCTCCAGCTTTTTTCATTTGAATGACTACATATACGTCACCGATAAAATTACTTTGTTCATTCTTTTCAATTTTTACAATGTGATCTTCTGTTACTGAAATGTTTTGAATCGCTTTATTATTTTCATTCATTTTTTTCGTTTCTTCTTCATTAAAGAGCTGCTCATTAGATAATTTCAGCTCGATATTAGCATCTTGTTTATTTGTATTTGTAATCTTTAATACTACATTTTCATCAACTTTTATTTCTTGTTTATCCATATGAACGATAAAACGTCCTTGCTCGTCATTTGTAACCGCATAAACTTTCGTTGCAGAGTAGTCTAGCACACCAACTTGTGTAAATAATATTCCTCCAGCGAGAAGTATACGCCCAAATTTCCCTATTTGATTTTGCAATGTACTTCCCTCCCTCGCTTTTTATGCACAGAATATTCCGAACATTAAATGTATTAATCGACTAAATTTACAATCATAATGTGTATTCTGAAAAAATAAAAAGCCTGGTTGCCTTTTCGATTTTCATATATCACAACATGTGTGAAAATCCAAACTGCAACCAGACTATCATAGTAATTTTCATTACCTTAGACTCTTAGCTTTGCGACCTATCCTTTCGAACAGTGTGCCTATTTATTTTTTTTGAGACAACAAAAAGTCCAGTTGCCTCTTCGATTTTCATACACACAACTATGTGTGAAAATCCAAACTGCAACCAGACTATCATAGTAATTTTCATTACCTTAGACTCTTAGCTTTGCGACCTATTCTTTCGAACAGTGTGCCCATTTATTTTTTTTTAAGAAAACAAAAAGTCCAGTTGCCTCTTCGATTTTCATACATACAACTATGTGTGAAAATCCAAACTGCAACCAGACTATCATAGTAATTTTCATTACTTTAGACTCTTAGCTTTGCGACCTATCCTTTCGAATAGTGTGCCAAATATAGGAATTTATTTATCGTGTTTTGAATATACCATTAAAACCCAAAAAAGAAAATAGTTTTTTTAGAAAAAAATAATTAATTTTTATAGTCTAAATTCCCCCCGGAAAATCCATAATGAAAACTTTCAAAAAACATTTTGATATTAAAAACACATCATACATTCTTTATAGATAAAGTGAAACTTTAATCAGCCCTCACCAATCGGGCTGCCCGGCAAATAGCGGGATAAAATAAAAAAACATCACTTCCAAATAAGTGATGTTTTTTGTAGTTAATGCAGTGGTAACATAACCTCAACCGTCGTTCCAACCCCAACTTCACTTTCAAAACTCATTTTACCGTTGTGATCTTTAATAATTTTTTCTGTAACTACTAAACCTAGACCAGTTCCTGTTTCTTTCGTTGTATAAAAGGCTTCGTTTAACTTTGGAATTTTATCTTTCGGAATGCCGCATCCCTCATCTTTCACTTGAACGATGATTCCTTCTTTTACAGTAACTTTAATCGTAATTGTTCCGCCAACTGACATTGCTTCAATTGCATTTTTAATTAAATTAAAAAAGACCTGTTTTAATCGTTTTTCATCACATGTAATTGATGGTAAGTCTTTACTGTAAATACCTTGTATGTGGACTCCTTGTTTTAAAGCAGGCTTTTCCATAACTCGAATAACATAAGAGATAATTTCTTGTATGTTATGAGTTTCTGATTCTAGTGATTTAGATTTCTCAAATCCACTAAGTTCTGTAGCAATTATATGAATCCGATCTACTTCTTGTTTCATAATATCACTATAAATTTTATCCTCTGGATGCTTGTCTGCTTGTTTATTCACAAGTTTTTTTAAGTTTGCTAAAGGTCTTCTAATCTTATAACCAATAACCGTTGCCATCTTTCCAACAGCTGCTAGTTTTTCTGTTTGTTTTATTTCTTTGTCCATCATCTCAAGCGTACGAACGTAAGACTGAACCCTCAAAAATATAATCCAACATATAATAGTAAATACACTATATAATGCCATTGGGATTAAAACGAGAGAAGATTGAATAATGATTCCTGTAAAAGCGTACTTCCCGACAAGTATCGCTGGAACTAACCAGAAATATCTTTTATTCACAAAGATTGGTGCAAACAAAATAAAAAATACTTCTACTATATTTCCACCGTCAAATTCCGCATCGCTACCATAATAAATCATAATGTTGTGGATACAATCTAATACATTATAGCCAATTAGAATAATATACTTTACCGCAAAAACATTCTTCCATTTCATAAAGTATATTCCAATGCAAAACAATACTACCATCAAAAAGTAAAGCCATAAACCTAAACCATCTTCAAACTTTCCTACGCCTTCTTGCTCTCCCGCGATTAAAGGTACGATAAATTCATAGGCAAGATCATACACAAAAAATATAATAAAAAATAAACTTAAAAATACTTTCAACGCCTTTATTTCTTCATTTTTAAATATATAGCCTTTATTCATATGGTAACTCCTAGCTTTTCTTCCACTTGAATTTCAGTATTTCCACACTTCCTTGGCAGAATAATGTCTATTCTCGTTCCAGTATTTCTTTCACTTGAAATATGTAACTCACCAAGGTGCTCGGCGACAATTCGATTCGCTACTGTAAGACCCAGACCAATTTTATCTTGTTTCGTTGTATAAAAGGCCTCTGTAACACGGGTTAAGTTTTCTTGCTTAATACCATGACCATTATCAATTAAGCTGATCATCACATACTCTTTCCCTTTATTTTCTAACCGTAAATGTAATATGCCACCTTGCTCCATTGCTTCTAAAGCATTTTTTATCGTATATAGAAAGACTCCTCTTATTCTTCGTTCATCACATTCAACTTCTATTGTTTGTTCTCCCACATTAGAAATAAGCTGCACATTTAATTCATTCATTTTTTCGCGAAGAGTTGTTGTTGCTTGTAATACAATTTTTCCCAGATCATGTTTCTTATAAATAGAAGGCTTGCATGTAGCAACTTCCATCAACTCACTTATCATATTATTCATATTTTCTATTTCAAAGATCATACGTTTATAAACAGGATCCTCTTCATGCTTCTCTCTTTGTAATTGCGTAAATCCTTTTAATGAAGCGAGTGGATTTTTAATTTCATGTCCAACCGTCGCTGCCATTTTTCCGATTACTGCTAATTTTTGTGATTCACTAGCAATCGCAATACTTTCCTTTACAGCTGAAAGATATTGTAAAAATCGGTTTAAAATGATATATGCAGCTATTAACATAAGTGTACACATAATAAGGAACATAAATGCTTTTATTTCCTCTAATACAAATAAATAAATTAAATATTTTCCTACAATAGAAGAAAGTAAGATTACATAAAATTTTTTATTTAAAAATATGGGTACAAAGAAAATGAGAATAATTTCTATTATATTTGTCGCATCAAACGCCGCCTTATTATAAAAAATATACGAAAATATATTAGCGATTTCTATCCCTATGTATGCAAATATCCATGCATATTTAACAAGGTTTGCCTTCTCTTTTTTCATTAAATATATATTCACGCACAGTATTGCTACTCCGCAAATAACTTGCCATACTATGTTGTATCCCTTATCCATTATTGATTTATTGTCTAATACAATTGCATAGAAAATTTGATATACAATAACAATAACATATAACACCCATAAAAGGATTTTTGCATTCCTTTCTTCTTCTTTATATGATAGAAAACTTTCTTTCACTTCAACACCCCTTCAAAATAATATCTCGAAGAATACCATTTATTATAATAAATGATTTTCATAGACAAACAAAGATAAATCGCACATTTGAGGAAAATCATCCCAACGATGCAACATCTTCATGCTATATACAAGCATAAAAACCATAAACAATAATACGTATATTATGGGAGGTGTTTTTATGGACGGCAAAAAAAATAAAAAGATAGAACAACTCCAATCTTTCACGCGTGAAAATGAAGGAAAGGAGATGACAACAAATACAGGTGTTAAAATTTCAAATGATGAAAACTCTTTAACAGCTGGAGATCGTGGCCCTACCCTTCTAGAAGATTTCCTTATGCGAGAAAAACTTTCTCACTTTGACCGTGAACGAATTCCAGAACGAGTCGTTCACGCACGAGGATACGGAGCACATGGCATTTTTGAGTTATATGAATCTTTAGAAGAGCTAACAATGGCCCATTTTCTACAAGACCCTTCAAAAAAAACACCGCTTTTCATTCGTTTCTCTGAAGTAGCTGGATCAAAAGGAGCAAATGAAACGAATCGAGATGTAAGAGGATTCGCCGTTAAATTTTATACAGAAGAAGGAAATTTTGATTTAGTAGGAAACAATATTCCCATTTTCTTTATTCAAGATGGCATTAAATTCCCTGATCTTATTCACGCCCTTAAACCAGAGCCGCATAATGAAATTCCACAGGGACAAACAGCACATGATACTTTTTGGGACTTCATCGCCAATAATCAAGAATCAGCTGCAATGATGATGTGGATTATGTCCGATCGTACAATTCCAAGAAGCTTTCGAATGATGCAAGGATTTGGCGTTCATACATTTCGTTTCGTTAATAAAAATGGAAAGTCACGATTCGTGAAATTCCACTGGAAGCCAAAGCTCGGCGTTCATTCGTTAATTTGGGATGAAGCACAAAAACTAGGTGGTGCTGATCCAGATTACCATCGCCGTGATTTGTGGGAAAATATTAATGCTGGAAACTATCCTGAGTACGAACTTGGCATTCAAATTTTAGAAGAAGAGGACGAATTTAAATACGGCTTCGATATATTAGATGCAACGAAAATTTGGCCTGAAGAAGATTTTCCCGTTAAAATCATTGGGAAAATGACCTTAAATCGCAATGTAGATAATGTATTCGCTGAAACTGAACAAGTGGCACTACACCCTGGAAGTATCATTCGTGGTATTGACTTTACCAATGACCCTCTCTTACAAGGTAGACTCTTTTCTTATACAGACACACAATTAGCACGCGTTGGTACAAATTATCAAGAACTACCGATTAACCGTCCAATATGCCCATTTCATAACAATCAAAGAGATGGTGCATCTAAATATATAATTGACAAAGGAAACGTTGCCTACCATAACAATTCCTTAGCAAATAATTCTCCTTATACTGTACCTGGGACAAAGGGGGGGTTCGTTACATATCCTTCTACTGTATCTGGTCATAAAACAAGGGAAACTGCTGCTAGCTTCAAAGACCACTTCTCTCAAGCTCGTTTATTTTGGAATAGTATGAGTCACGTCGAAAAAATCCATATTATACAAGCTTTCTCCTTTGAATTAGGAAAAGTCAAAAGTAAATCTGTCCGCCAACAAGTCGTTGATATGATTGGACATATTAGTACAGAATTGGCTACTTTAGTTGCAGAAGCTCTCGGAGCAAAAGTCCCAAATGTGCAAGAATCCAACGTTACAAAATCATCTCCAGCACTCAGTATGGCAAATACGACCTTTAGTCCTAATACATTACGAGTAGGTGTCATTGTTGCAAATGGATATGATGGGCCAAGCGCACAATATATAATAAATCAGTTCAAACAAGTAGGTCTTCAACCAGTGATCGTTTCCGAACGATTAGGCATAGTGCAGGGAACATCAAATGGACATTGGGAAGTAAATGATACTTTCTTAACAGGCTCACCACTCCTTTATGATGGATTACTTCTTATCGGCGGAAAGATGGATGATCATTTTCTTAACAAAGCAAGTTCCTTTGTCGTAGAATCATATAATCACTTTAAGCCGATTGGCTCCTTCCAAAACGGCTCTTCTATTATTCAATCTTTAAATATAGAAGGAAAGCCTGGTGTTTTAATAGAACAAGACCCTACGCGACTAGCAAATGAATTTATTAAAGCTATGACAAAACAACGCTTTTGGGATAGAGCATATTCATAAAATAGGGGGACATTTATGTTTGTTACTGTCGAGAAAGATGTGCATATTTTTGTGCAAGACGTTAATCCTGGTCCAGGTAGTAAGACTGTTTTCTTCGTTCACGGATGGCCTTTAAATCATCAAATGTATCAATATCAACTCAATGTTTTACCAGAGCATGGCTTTCGCTGTATCGCCATGGATATACGAGGGAATGGGCAATCTGATAAGCCATGGACTGGTTACACGTATGATCGATTAGCCGATGATATCGCAATTGTTCTAGAAGCACTCCAAGTAGAGAACGCTACATTAGTCGGTTTCTCAGTTGGTGGTGCTCTTTCTATTCGCTATATGTCTCGCTATAATGGGCGCCGCATTTCTAAGCTCGCATTAATTGACGCTGTCTCCCCCTCTTTCGTTAAAAATCAAGAGTCCCCTTACGGTGTACCGAAAGAACAAGCAGATGCTCTCATTAATCAAATGTATGCTAATTTACCAAAATTTTTAAATGATGTATCTTTATCCTTTTTCAATAGAAACTTAGGAGCTGCAACCCTTGAATGGTTTTCTTATCTCGGTATGCAGTCCGCTTCTTATGCCCTTATCAAAATTTTACAAGCAGCTGCAAATGAAGATGTAACGAAAGATTTAAATAAAATTAACGTCCCAACAAAAATCTTCCACGGCGTTCACGACCAACTAATTCCTTACAAAAGTGCTGAGCTTACGCAACAACGAATTAAAAATTCTCAGTTACATGCTCTTACAAATAGTGGCCATGGTTCACCAATCGATCAAGCGGGTGAATTAAATAAAGAACTGATAAAATTTTTACATGCATAACAACTGCAATACAAGATTGAAAGTTAACATAATCGATTTTTTACAAAACATAAAATTCACACATTTCTCACAAATATACAAATAAAACGATTACATTTTCATATATACTAAATGTACAAGTAATACTCCCTAAACCCAGCTTGTCTGGTTACCCCGTTAAATACTATGAAAAAAGAACTTGTATCGTTATACAAGTTCTTTTTGTTTCTTTTATTAAAAGAGGATTTCTTTGCTATATTGATTTCCAACGAGTAAATCATATTGAAGCATTTTATATTGCTCTAACATTTCTTTTTGTTTCTTTGTTAAATCATTGATTACTTCCCCATTTTTATCAACTTTTAATTCATCTCTAAGCACTGGTATTTCCTTGTAAAGTCCCGATAAAAATTGATAAAATGAGGATTTATTTAACCCTGCATAATCAAAAATAAGATTAGAAAAATGAATTGGGCTTACTAAACCTAAATTATCATTTGGCATATCAAAGTTTGCATACATTAATAGCGGCGTTTGCGCCATTGCTAAACGTTCACTCGGTGTTTTTTCATTCGTTATATACCCATTTTCTTTATAAAAAGATTTATTTGTTCCTAATGATGGAAGGTGATCTCCAAAGAATACTAATAATGTAGGTCTATCTAAATTATCTAGTTGCTCTATTAAATATTGAAGAGCCTCATCTGAACGTCTTAACCCTTCTGTATACGTCTCTAATTCTCCCTTTGATTCTTCATTTTCTAGCCCGCTAATTTCTATTAGATTTTCACCAAATCGGCCCTCTGTAAATGGAAAATGATTTTGCATCGTAACTGCATGAATAAATGTAGGTTGTTTTTGTTTCTCTAACTCAGCAATTATCTCTTCACTCATCGCTAAATCACTAATATAATCTCCATCAATATCCACATTTTCCATCGTGTCCTCTGCATTAAACTTATCAAATCCTAACACCTTATATACATCATCACGTTTAAAGAATGTGCGTCCAAATGAATGAATTGCACTTGTGTAATAGCCTTCTTTTTTCAAAGCCGTCGGGATTGATGGAATTTCTTTCTTATTTGTAATAACCTGCTGATATGGTATAGAACCTGGCTTTAACAAACTCATTGAATAACTCGTTAATGCCTCAAATTCAACGTTCGCCGTATTTCCCCCAAATGTAGGAGAAATAGTTTGTCCACCAGGAAAGTTTTCTATATAATGATGTAAATTTGGTACAGGATCTTCACTAAAAGAAAGGTTGGTTACTTTCGTCGGATCCCAAAACGATTCACTCATTACAAAAATAATATTCGGTTTCTCTTTTTTCTTTTCGTTCCCTATATTTCCACTATATTGTTTTTTTATATCGTTTGCTATTTGAAGCATATTTTCTTTAGAATAATTTTTTGGTTTTTCCATAACTGTTGTATCTAAATTGCTAATAAACCCCAGTACAAAACCATTTGAAGCATAGTTCTCATTTTGATTCCACAAAACAAAATCTACACCTGATTTTTGAAATACTTTATTCATAAATGTATTCGCAAAATTACCGTACGCATATAGAACAAAAATAGATCCTACTACTAATAAGGCTCTTATTCCTAGATGAATCTTTACATTTTGAATATACCTTCTCATATATATCCCTGCTACAATACAAGCCACGATACTTACGATAATGATTAAAATATAACTCCAGCTAAAATAGTCCATCACCATCGGTATAACAGATTGCATATGCGTAATTTGTGTGAAATCAGAAGGATATAACGGATCCCCTCTGAAAATAAGCTTCAAATAATTCACAATACCTAAAATGACTAACGTACAGCTAGATAAAACCATACTTAGAAAAACCTTACCTATTAAATTATATACAAGAATATATATTGCATAAATTACTACAAAACTTAATATAAACTGCATATTATAAATGTAAATCCAATTCATTGTCTCTATGAAACTCATATTAACTTGCATTACAATATAAAATAATGCTACTGCATGAGCTAGCAAAAATAATATAAAATGCACTCGCAGGGATACCCTAGGTATAGACATCTCTTTTTTATTGAAATGCGTAATATAAAATGTTATGCCCCATATGAAAATCATCATAACACTTAAAATAAGCTTTTGATTTAAATGATCTTTCATCATGTCTAAATTAAAAACCTTTAAAATCATAAACAGCATAGTTATTACTAATAAAGTCACCATACTACTTATAATGCTAGAAATTAATATACTTCTTTTCGGAAGATGAAAAAGTGTAGAACCATACTTCAATTCATTCCCTCGTTTCTATGTCTTAATTTCCCCCGCATCGAAAGAACTATTTCTATTAAAATAACATATATTACATATTTCGTCTGTATACTTGCTTCTATTATAAATGTATTGTCTTAATATTCCCTTAATCAACAGTTAAATTGTGACATACAAATTACTCATTCTTGAAAAACTTAATTTTGATATTCTACTTTATGATATAATAACTATGTTTTGGAAATCCTTAATACTATTAAAGATTTCACATAAAAATACGAAAGAATTAATAAAAAAGGAGTTGCTCATTTTTGCTTACTAAGTTTAAGAGTTTGCCTAAAGCGGTATATGCAATTTTGGCGCTTTCTTTCCTGTTGCACGTTTTTTGTTTAGTAAAACAGCCAGGATTAGATGGAGAGTTAGTCAAAGTAACATATGGTGCAAATGATGCCTTTAACTATTCGTTAACAGCTGAACAACTATTAAAACATGGTGTATTTGGTTATGTGTATTTAGAACCTAGTGAAGTTCCAGGGAAAAATGCATATATCACACCAGGTCAGCCATTACTATTAGCTGGCGCTATGATTATTTCTGATATTACATCAATTCCTTACTATTACGTAGCAACTGTTATTAACATGATCATGAACCTTTGCACAGTGCTATTGGTATTCTTAATAGGAAAAGAATTGTTCGAAAAAAACATTTATGGAATTGTTGCAAGTATTTTATATGCTATTTATCCAAGTAACTATACATACTTCCGTACATTGCTAACAGAAGTTCCATCCATATTCTTATTGGCATTATGTGTATATGTATTTGTTCTCGCATGGAAATACAATAAAACGAAATTCCATATATGGTTTGGAATTGTCGTTTCAATTTTACTTATGTTCCGTCCAAATCCAGCTCCAATGATGCTCATTCCTGTTCTTGTTGTGTTATTTACATATGGATTTAAAGACTCCATTCGAATCGGATTGTTATGGTTTATCGGACCGTTCTTGATTATTGGCGCATGGGTTGTTCGTAACTATTTAGCGCTCAACCAATTTATTTTATTCTCAACCCAAGGTGCAGATCCACTGATTGCCGGTGCAGATCCATTCAATAAAATTGGCTATGAAAATATAGTAAATGAAATGAGAGCTAAAGGCTTAGATGACAAAGGTGCATACGCAAAGGAATTAATCAAGAATGGATTTAAGACGGACTTCACTTATTGGTTCTCTTGGTTCACTGTCGGTAAAACAATTGAGTTATTCAAAACAGCTCCTGCTGTAGACCAATACCGTATTCATAATTTTATGCAACTATGTCATAGAGTGTTTATCATTGGTACATTCTTGAGCAGCTTCTGCCTCATGCTAAATTCATTTAAACATAAACGCGTTATGATGCTAGTAGCAAGTTCTATTATTTACATTATCTTCTCAAACTTATTCTTAGCAATTAACCGCTACGGATTTTTCATTAATCCTCTTATGTGCTTAATTCTTGCATACGGATTAATTCACATTGCGCAGAAGCTTCCATTCTTCCGCACTAACCAAGCATAATAAGAAAGAGGTCGGCCATCTGTGGCCGACCTCTTTCTTATTACCCAACACTTTGCACACGGCCCATTTGTCCATTCTGTAATCGCACTTTAATTCCATATGTATGTGTTTCTGTATTTATCAAAATATCTTTCACAACACCACTCACTGTTTTACTATAATCATTATCTAATTGGATAACTACATGTGAACCAACTGAAATTTGTGATCGTGTTGGTTTCCCGCCCGTTGTTTGTTTTGTATTTTCTTGCTTTTGTGTTCTCTCTTGTTGTACAGGTTGTTGCTGAGCTTTCTGTTGCTCTTGTTTTCGTCGCTCTTCTTGCTTACGCTTTTCTTCCTCTGCTTTTTGCTGTTCTTCTTGCTTACGTTTTTCTTCCTCTGCCACTTTTTTATCTTCTTCTATTTTTTGCTCATCTGTTGTTGCTTTTACTTTTTCTTCCTCACCTTTTACAAGCACTTAAAGCAATTACATATAAGCCCATAAGTACAGAAAATAATACTTTTTTTTACATGAAAAAATCATCCTATATATATTACAAATTAATAACTTTCATAGCATAACAAAAGTATATATATTCTTTTGTCAAAATTCGTCTTATATATTCATTTTATTATATTAAAATAAAACTTATACTTAGAAAGACAAGATTTATGATATGAATACATGAAAAAATTCATATTCCAAAATCATTTTTACAAGTGCTACTTTACGTATAAATACAAGTTTTTAACAACTATTACTATAACGAAAAGAACCTGCCACAAGACAGGTTCTTTTCGTTATTTTATGATAAAAGAGAAAATGATTAGCATGTGTATTATATAAAAGGAAGCAGCCATATTTTCCATACGATACATACGAGTACTATAACTACAAAATCAAAAAAATCTAATCTCGGACCTTTTTTCATATTCATATGTAGCCACATATGAAACCATTTTATTTTCATATATTTATGAATGTTTTTCTTGGCAAATCGGTAAATAAGCATTTGCATGATAAAAAATCCGGCCACAAAAATAAATAATAAGATGAGAAATCCAATCACAAAATTCCTCCTATTTTTGTAGCGTTTTTTCTACTATCCGATTTTTCAAAACCCACTCTTCAAACTGGGCACTTCCAAATTCCCAGCTAAGATCGCGAGCATGTACAGAAAAAACGTAATGACCAGCATATTCGTCCATAAACCTCCCTAACTCTACATCGTCTTTCTGAATACCGTATACTCCAAAATTAAAATACACATCCCATACGTCTTCATTCTTCCTCTTATAAGCAATCGATTCCATGTCGCATTCTGTCCCAAAATAATCAAGATGTAAATGTACGCTATCATCGTATTCGTACTCCATTTTATCACCCCTTATATTTGTACTTCTTTACCATCCAAAAAATTCCTGCTATCTACACTCACATATAGGCACTTACCTACATATCATGCTTGTAGAGTGACTTCTAGGAGGTGTTATATAGTGAAAAAATTAATCGCGATTTTTTGCATCATGTTACTAGCTGTTTTTACTTTTGCTGCTTGTAGTAATAAAAAAGAAGGTACGAAAGAACAAACTCAAAACATTCGTGTCGGCGAAGTTACCCATTCTCTCTTCTACGCCCCGTTATATGTCGGGATTGAAAAAGGATTTTTTAAAGATGAAGGACTAGATATTGACCTACAAACAACAGCCGGTGGCGATAAAACGATGACCGCCCTATTATCTGGCGGAATTGATATTGCTCTCGTCGGTTCTGAAACTTCTATTTACGTTCATCAACAAGGAGCGAAAGACCCTATCATTAACTTTGCACAGCTTACACAAACAGATGGGACATTTTTAGTTTCACGTAAAAAACTAGACTCTTTTAATTGGAATGACGTAAAAGGTGTTACATTTTTAGGACAGCGTAAAGGCGGCATGCCGCAAATGGTTGGGGAATACGTTTTAAAGAAAAATGGCATTGATCCTCATAAAGATACAAACTTAATTCAAAATATTGAGTTTGCTAATATTGCAAATGCCTTTGCATCTGGTACTGGAGAGTTTGTGCAGCTCTTTGAACCGACTGCAAGTATACTTGAGAAAGAAGGTAAAGGTTATATCGTCGCTTCATTCGGAAATGAATCTGGTACTGTTCCTTATACAACGTTCATGGCAAAAGAAAGTTTCTTAAAGAAAGATAAAGCTGCTGCTGAAAAGTTCACACGTGCGCTCTATAAAGCACAGCAATGGGTTGATACACATAGCCCAGAAGAGATTGCTGATGCTGTTTCTCCGCTATTTAAAGACACTTCAAAAGACATAACAATACAAGTAATTGAACGGTATAAAAAACAGCATTCTTATGCGACAAATCCACTACTAGATGCGGAAGAATGGAAACAGCTCCAAACTATTATGAAAGACGCTGGCGAATTACAAAAAGAAGTTCCACATGAAGCGCTCGTCAATACAAAAATTGCCGAAAGCGTTATTAAGAAATAGAGGCGAAGTGTATGAGTTTTTTACAAATACGTAACGTTTCTCACTGCTTTTTTGCAAAAGAGAATGCCAAACTTATTCTCGAAGATATGAGCTTACAAGTGGAAGAAGGCGAATTTATTTCTATACTCGGTCCAAGTGGTTGTGGTAAAACAACACTCCTCTCAATCATTGCTGGGCTACTTGATCCAATTGACGGTATCGTCTTTTTAGATGGTGAACCGATTACAACGAAAACTTCATCTATGGGATATATGTTGCAACAAGATTACTTATTCCCTTGGAAAACGATTGAAGAAAATATTATGCTTGGACTTCATATTCGAAAGATTTATGATGAACAGATGAAAGAACATACTTTAAATCTTTTAAAACAAGTCGGTCTACATGGGGTAGAAGGACAATATCCTCGTGAACTATCCGGCGGTATGCGTCAACGTGCCGCTCTCGTTCGAACATTAGCGACTGATCCAAAAATTTTATTACTAGATGAACCATTCTCCGCACTCGATTATCAAACGAAATTAAAACTAGAAGAACTCGTTTTCAACTTGCTAAATAAATATAAGAAAACATCACTACTTGTTACTCACGATATTGAAGAAGCGATCGCGATGAGTGATCGTATTTATTTACTGCAAGCGAATCCTGGAAAAATCGCAAAAACCTTTATCGTCCCGGAAAGTATCCGTTCTTTATCACCGTTAGAAGCACGCCATCACTACGATTTCCCAGCCCTCTTTCAAGATATATGGAAGGAGCTGGAACGACTTGGATAATATAAAACAACTACATGAACAGTTTCGAAAGAAAGAACGTAGGCGTGCTTGGATTGCTCGCTCTCTACAACTTTTACTACTTATTCTTTTCTTTGCACTATGGGAAATATCTAGCAAAAGAGAATGGATTGATCCTTTACTCTTTAGCTCTCCTTCAAGTATTTGGGATCTCTTCTTAACGAAATGGATCGACGGTTCACTTTGGGTCCACATATGGACGACATTGCTGGAAACGGGAGTAGGCTTCATTCTCGGAACAGTACTTGGTGCTATTATTGCAACGTTTCTTTGGTGGATGCCACTTCTAGCCCGCGTACTTGATCCTTATCTCGTCGTCCTAAATGCAATGCCAAAAGTTGCACTCGGTCCAATCATCATCGTTATTTTCGGTCCAAACATTTCATCTTCTATCGCAATGGGAGTAATCATTTCCATCATCATTACCATTCTCGTTATTTACAGTGCGTTTCAAGAAGTCGATTCTAACTATATAAAAGTGATGGACACATTTGGCGCAAATAAATGGCAATGTTATAAGCAAGTCGTTCTCCCTGCATCCTTTCCAGCAATTATCTCAACGTTAAAAGTAAACGTTGGTTTATCCTGGGTCGGTGTTATTTTCGGAGAACTTCTCGTTTCCAAACAAGGACTTGGCTACTTAATTAGCTACGGATTCCAAGTCTTTAACTTCACACTCGTCTTACTTAGCGTACTACTCACATGTGTTCTTGCAACTCTTATGTATGTATTTGTCGAGGCATTTGAAAAAATTCTAATTGGAAAAAGAAAAAGAAGCTGACTCAAAACAGTGCGCTATAGTCAGCTTCTTTCTTTTACCTTTTATCACACATTTTCGTTTCATTTGTAATGTTTCCATCCGCAACCGTAACTGTATGAAAACAGTCTTTCACACGTACTGTAACGACATTATCTTTTCGATCTATCACATGATAATCATTAAACTTTTCATTCAAAGCACTACGAATTTGCTCCCCTTCAAAAATCGGAAAACCGTGAGACATTACCCAAATGAGACCAGCAACAGCAAGAATCGTTTTCATACGTTTCATTACCTCCTCGAGAGTAAACTTATAGTCCCTACAACACGCGCATTATAATTGTGTCTAAATTGTGACATTTTTATACTAATTCTATTTTATACCGCCAGTTCCTTCTTCTTTTCGATAAAAATACAGAATTTTCAATTTTATCAACATGAAAAAACGTAAAGAATTAAAAATTCTTCACGCTTTACTTTAACGAAACTATATCGAACGCATAACTCACATTAGTCTCCACTTTGTTGTTCTATCGTTTTCGAAACATCATATAATCCTGACAGCACTTCCGCTCTCATTTTTACAAGCTCAGGGAACTGATGGAAGAAAGCAATTTTCTTATATTTTAACTCTGTTCCTTCTTTCACTTTTTTTGAATCTTGTAAAATGAACGCTGTAAATGTATCTGCGATATCTTCCGTTACATTTGTTGTTCCATACAGCGATACAAACTCATCATGCTTTTCTTTATAAAATTTAATTTGTGCCTCTTCACTTTCTTCTACTTGCTTTTCTGTCCACTCTTGTTCAATTGGTTTCCAAAATTCATTATAAAATTGGTTAATATACGAAGTTTTTCTCGCACATCCATTTTTCAAGAACACCGTTTTACATTTATTTCGATATGATGAAATGTCTTTCTCTTCATCAAACGCCTCTAAATATTTCCTATCCACTGGTACTTGTTTATGCCCAATCGTTAATACGTGAGCCGTTTCATGAATTAATGTTTTCATCACTTCATCTATATTCACCCCAGAATCGAGCACGTCTAAACTAAGCAACCAATCTCTCGGGTCATCCATACTTGGCATGACATGAGCAACAACGCCATCATAACCATCCGTTATTAGATCAAACCCTGTTATATTCTCACGATATTTCACTGGAATGAGAGTGCGATACATGTCCCATAAAGTTTCATGATACTCTCTATCTTGCCGCTGGCTTAACAAATCATCTTTTGCTACTTCGTCATCTGCAAAAGCTTTATTCAATCTCTTACGATCCAATTTCTCAAAATAAGGATCTACAATTTCATCATCATCGATATAATAAGAAGCTAAAAAGAAATAATTGTCATCCTCTTCTTTTTTCTGTTCCGCCTCTTTCATATTCATACTTTCATACTCTTCTATGTCATAATCCTCTACTTTTTCAAGTTCTGAAAGTCCCTCTATCTTTTTATATACTTTTTGTAATGTTTTATCTCCTATTTGCGTGCACTCTTCTTCTGTTTTACAAATTTCTTTTTCTTTCGTAACCTCAATAGCACTATCGCATCCTGCAACTAAACTGCTTGCTATCATACAACACATTAACTTGCCATACAGTTTCTTCATACAATCCCCCATTATTCCATTCTACAAAATATCATAATCATTTTTTTGTGATTATGCGATAATTAATTATAAAAACTGCAAGGAGGTTTCCCATGATTCGTGCAATCTTATTCGACTTAGATGGCACACTATTAGATCGGCGCCAATCTTTAGAACAATTTATTTGTGACCAATATAATCGCTTCGCCTCACATTTGATGGGCATAGAAAAATCCGAGTATTGTTCTCGATTTCTTGAACTTGATAATAATGGCTATACGTGGAAGGGTAAAGTGTATGCTACTCTCCTTTCCGAATACAACATTACTACTTTAACGCAAGAGCAACTGCTACACGACTATATTACAAACTTCCAACATCATTGTATTTCTTTCAAAAACACGCATGAACTACTTCAACAGTTAAAACAGCGAAACATTAAAATTGGTATTATCACAAATGGTTTTACTGAATTTCAGATGAGCAACCTTCGAGCACTACATATACATACGTATACAAACACCATTCTCGTTTCAGAAACTGAAGGAATTAAAAAACCTCACCCTGAAATTTTCGAACGTGCTTTGCAAAGACTAGATGTTAAGGCAGAAGAATGTCTTTATGTTGGAGATCATCCAGAAAACGATGTGCTTGGTTTTGAACAAGTAGGGATTCTTGGTGTTTGGAAAAAAGATTCATTTTGGGGTGATTTTAAGCATTCACGTATCGTAGATGATTTATTAGAGGTTCTTTCATTTTTAGAGGTAGAGATAAAAATACAATAATAGCAAATAAATTATATCAGCGATTTACCAACAAAAAGTGACCATAATAAGAGGAGGCCGTTGCTCAAAAACGCCTCCTCTTTCTTTATTCATATACTGTAAACTGTGGTTTACTCGGATGATCTTTTACTAGCGCATCATCTGGAAACTTTGAAACTTTTTGATATAAGGCAATGTCACCGATACAACCTGCTGTTAGTAGAATTCCTAAAAATGAGAGTGGCTCCAGATTCATAGCTAATCCCAATACAATTGGCAAAATTCCAGTTGGTAAAAACGGAAGCATTAACACTTTCTTCATTTGCTTTACTGTAACCGCCTGTTTAGAATGAGCATATGCAACACCTAATTTCCAATTAACGCCCCATTTTAGTTCACTCCACGGAATACCTCCGATATAGCGAAATCCTATTAAATGTATCGCTTCATGAATACAGACGAGAACAATCATTGCAATAATAAACAGAAACATCGTTAATAATGTAACTTCAACTTGGACCCCACCTGAAAGAAATATATGCAAATAACCTATTCCAAACGACAAAGCAATTATTATAAAAAATAAAGAAAAGTTTAATTTAACCATCGAAACAGTAACAGTCGTTTCTTTTCTTTTATCCATCTTCCCCCTCCTAAAATGTAAGTATATCTTCGCAAAATTGTATAATATACCCAAAAATAACATAAAGATATATTTACATTTATTATTACATACAAAAAAAGAAACCGGCTACTTTACTTCGTAAAACAGCCGATTTCTTCTATATGTTTCATCGTACGCGCTAATACGTCATCGCGCATTATAAAGCTAAATTTTCTGTTCGTTTTAATGTTGTCAGGAATGTCTTTTAATAAAACAGACCCTTTCGTTTCTTCGTAATGCGTATGTTCTTCTACCGCACTAATTGTTGCAAAATAAATGTTTTTAATGATTATTTTGTCTTTTCCAGATACTTTATATTGTCCTAAGTAAGTTAAATCAGAAACTATGCCGCCAGTTTCTTCATGAACCTCTCGAACTGCCGCTTCTTCCGGTGTTTCCCCTAGTTCTACTTTACCACCTGGAAATTCAAGACCACGACGTAAATGATGTGTTAATAACCATTGATCCCCGTACCGGCATACAACCCAAACATGCTTTGGCTCAGGAGAAAATGGATAACGTTCAAACGATAATTGTACAGTGTTGTGGTAATAATCTTTAAATTTGTACATGCCATTACTCCCCTATTGATGGTTACAAGTTTTTCCTACCACAAATTGTAGCATATTCTCGCTTTTCTGCATAATATTATCCAATTACAATCCATTGATTATTCCCATTTGCGCGACTAATTCTTTCGTCTCATGATTTCCTAAATCGTAAATCATTTTATATGCTTTTTGTAGTTGTTCATCATATCGGTCATTATTTGAATCGTGATGATACTCAACAAATGGAACGTGGGAGCGTACAAATGAACCTAAATCTTCTACATATGCTTGATCGAAGTGCTCTCTTAATTCCGTAATTTCCTCATCATTTGCATAAATTTCAAAATTATACGTATCCGCCGTCTTCACTTGTGAAATTTGACCATTTCCTATTGATATATAATATGTTTTTTTCGTTTCCATGTAACACCCTTCTTTCATCCTTTTATTTTCTATTGTTTTCATCAATTACAAAATTATGTAAAATAAAGAAAAGGAGGGGTTTTATGTTCAAAATATTAATTATCGGTATTATCATCGTCCTAATCATCCTCGTACTCTCCATCATGACAATTAATAAAGGCTATGCTTATAAACATTACGTCGATAAACTAGAAGATAATCCTTATACAAAAAAGAATAAGGAGAATTCCTAATATGCTTCGTATACTCCGCATCACAATCGCATTCACTGTGTTCGTTATGTCGGCAATTGGATTATATACAGGTCAAAATAATTTTCTACCTCTTTCACAATTTCTATTAGGGGCTTTAATGTTTCTCATCGCATTTGAACAAATAAAGAAAAAGGAGGCAGCAACTGGGCTTATTTGTATTATTTCCGGTGCTTTCATTTGGATTGTTCTCATCATTAGCTATATAAAATAAAAGGAGGTACATGCATGCTAAAAGGAGTACGGATTACTTTATCACTTATTGCTTTATGTATAGCAATCTATAGTTTCTTTACTAGTAATAGAGAAATTATGCCTTATATGTTCATCTTTTTAGGGATGATGGCTTTCGTTATTAGTATAGAGGAAATCTTAAAGCAGCAAAAAGGTGGTAGTATACTTGCTCTGTTAGCAGGAGCTGGTGCTTTATTTCTTGGCTTCTCAGAAATATTTCGATAAATAGTCCCTTTAAAGGAGGTATACAATGCTAACTGGATTACGCTATTTTTTCATGCTTCTCACACTCTCTCTTTGCACTTATTCTCTTGCTACCGACAACTTCACACTTCTCCCATACATGCAATTTGCTCTCAGTTGTTTCTTTATTCTTCTAGGAATTAATGAACTGAAATCCGGAAGAAAATCAATGGGTATCTCGCATTTTTTCGTTTCTAGTCTTATGCTCTTCATTGTAATATCGAACTACTTTCACTAAAGATAACATGTAATTTCCAATCACCTACTGACCATTACCTCTCACTAATTTGGATTTTTTAAACAGTTAATAAATTGGAGGATACTATGCTAACAAACCTTCGAATCTTACTATCTGCTATTGCTTTTATTCTTGCTTTTTTTAGTCTTTTTACACGAATTTCTATTCTTTTCTCTTATGTATTTATCCTTTTAAGCATCACATTTATTCTTTCGGGAGTTGCTGAAATACAACAAAAGCAAAAATCGAAAGCTATCTTTTGTTTTATAGTTGGGATAATCACTTTCTTCGTTGGGATTTCTGACATACTTCCATAAAAAAGAAGAGCTTGTGTGCTCTTCTTTAACTCACTACTTTCAATCCAATAATCGTCCCCATAATCCCAACAATACAAATAATCCGAAAAGCGTTTTTAGGTTCTTGAAAAAATAAAATACCGACAACTGCTGCCCCGAGCGTTCCGATTCCAGTCCAAACTGCATATGCGATCGATAACTGAATTTCTTGAAGCGCCATCGTTAAAAATTGAAAACTAATAATAAAACCACCTATTAAAATAATATTATTCGTCCAACTATTATTTTTTGCTACTTTCTTTATCCCAATTACACCGACAATTTCAAAGAGCCCAGCTATAATTAAATAGATCCATGCCACTTTATTTCACCTCTTCCTTATTCCCACTAAATTTCAATCCGATAATAAATAGTGCCAATAAGCAAACGAGGAAAATTTTGATGAGCGAAAATGGTTCTTTGAAATATAAAATATCTACCAATATCGTTCCAACTGTACCAATTCCAGTAAATACTGCATATGCCGTACCAATTGGAATTTTTTTAGTTGCTTCAATTAGTAGTTGAAAGCTCACTAAAATTGCAATGAGTGTCAAAATACTCATTGAATTTGTTTTTAATCCTGTCGCCCAATATATTTCAATTAAGCCCCCAAATACTAAATACATCCACGCCCTATTTATGCTAATCTCCTTTTTCTTTTTCACTTCTTCTTTTATCTCTTCTCTTGTTTCTTGTTTCGAAGAATTACGCTTCTTTTTCGGAAAAAGAATGTAAGACATCGCCCATATAAAATGAATAATAAGCACTGATGTCCAGACACTTGTAATCGTATTAATCGTTTCATTTTTATAAAATCCAATTTGTTTATTTAAAATCCACTCTTTCATATGAAGGAAATAGGAACCGCTTGGCAACTCTTGAGCTGGTACAAGCCCTACTATAAAAATAAATAGAATCTGTGCAAAAATGAAAATCCCCAGATGCTTATAAAAATATTGCCTCTCCATCCGCGCATGCTTAATTCCATATAGCTTCTCTTTTCCCGCGCCAGTCATTTACCCTCCTCCTTTTTTAAATAACAATCTATCATCTTTTCTATATAATTCATCGTTTCTAAATCAATTCCGTATACTCTTGCAATCTCTCCCTCTTCAGGTTTAATTAAATCCCAATACTTATTTATTAATTGTTCATCTTCATGAAATACGTGCATTGAAAAAGCCACTACCCTTTCCGCTAACATTTGAATTTCCGGTGAATCTACTGGTTCATTTATACGCTGACGAATTTCTCTTAATACTTGTAACCATTCTTTTGTTCTTTCATCGTTTTCTTCAAGTGTTGGTAAATCCTCTATAACCTTCTGTTCTTCCTCCGTAAAATATTTTTGTCGGAAATTTTCTCTCTGCTCAATTCCCTGTACTGATTTTATGAATAACATTAAATCTTCTGTTTTAAGCTCTCCTGTTAATTCAATGGAATGAAATGCTGTATATAATAGTTTTTCTAAGTCCTTTAATCTTTTTACTTCCGCTTGTATTGTTTGAATTTCATTTTGAATTGCACTTTTCCATCTTTCTTCTGAATTCCCCTTTTCCTCTTTTAACACTTTTTTTATTTCCGAAAGCTTAAAACCAAGCTTTTTAAACGTTGTTATTTGTTGCAATGTAATTACATCATCTTTTGAATAGTAACGATATCCTGACTCAGCAACGTACGACGGTTTTAATAATCCAATTTCCTCATAATATCTAAGTGTTCTCGTCGTTACATTCGTTTCTTTTGAAATTTCACCAATGCTATACTTATCCATCGTTTCCTCCTCACGCCTTATTTATCTTCACTATAAACTTTGACGTATACGTTAAAGTCAATACTCCATTCACACAAAAAACTCCTGTTTTTCAAACAGGAGCTCTCATTAATATATTCACCTACTGCCTTTCATTTCTTAAAAATGCTCATAAGTGAAACTCATCGTTTTTCTATAAAACCTGTACTTTTCTCTTTTACAAATAAAAAAACTGCCCTTTAACAGGCAGTTTTTCTTTATCCAAACACTTTCTCAAGTTCATCTTTATCTTGGCTTAGCCAGAAGTTCATTAAGCGTTGTGCTCCTTCTAAGTCATGAAGCTTCGCTTGACCACATTGCGTTTCATTTGCAGCCGGAATTTCTGTAATTTGAACCGCATCTTTTAATGTTAGTTCTAATAAATCAATGATTTCTCGAACTGTCGGTGTTCCGCTCACTACAAGATAATATCCTGTTTGGCAGCCCATCGGTGAAATATCGATAATATCAAAATGCGGATAACGATCAATATATTTACGTAAATTAAATGCTAATAAATGCTCTAACGTATGAATAACATCTGGTTTCATTGCTTGTTTATTCGGTTGGCAGAAACGAATATCAAATTTATTTACAATACCGTCACTACCTACATTGTGAACTCCGCAATGTCTTACATAAGGTGCCTTTACAATCGTATGATCTAATTCAAAGCTTTCTACTGATGGCATACAACATCTCTCCCGCTTTTAATTTAATTCCGTTATATCCAATATGATATAACGGAAATGCACATTAGTAAAGTATTATGTACAGTCGTGCTATAATACTTTAAGAGTATGCTGAAAAGGAGACCATTATGAAACAGATTTTTATTGGGATTATACGCTTTTATCAAAAGTTCATTTCTCCGATGACACCACCAACATGCCGCTTTTATCCAACTTGTTCTCATTACGGATTAGAGGCGTTTCAAAAACATGGTGCACTCAAAGGTTTTTGGCTTACTTGTAAGCGTATATTAAAATGTCACCCTTTCCACCCGGGAGGATTTGATCCTGTCCCAGAAAAAAAGGATGACAAAGTAAATTCTTAATTGTCGTAACCATTCACAACTAAATCTAATTTTCCTGTATCAGGATCTATAACAAGACCGTGAACAGGTACTTCTTCTGGAAGTAATGGATGGTTGCGAAGTATTGATACACTATGTTCTACACTTTCTTCTACACTAGAGAACCCTTGTAGGAATCTTTCTAAATCGATTCCAGAATAACGGAGTGTATCTAATTTCTCATTTGTTATACCGCGCTCTTTCATCTTCTCAATTGTACTGCTTGCCTGAATTTTTGCCATACCGCAATCGTGGTGACCAACTACACAAACTTCATCAGCACCAAGTTCATATACAGCAACTAAAATACTACGCATAATACTTCCGAATGGATGTGAGATAACAGCTCCTGCTACTTTAATAATTTTCACATCACCGTTACGCATATTCATTGCTTTTGGTAATAATTCAACAAGACGAGTATCCATACAAGAGATAATTACCATTTTTTTATTCGGGAATTTTCCCGTTTCATACTCTTCGTATCTTTTCTCTTCAACAAATTTTTCATTGTATTGTAAAATCTCTTCTAATGACTTCATAGTAAAAAACCCTCTTTTCTCTCATTTACATTACTTATATAGTGTACCAAAATATGAAAAACTCAAAAAGGATATCGCTTTATAGTAAAAATAGGATATTTTCAGATAATCGACATAATTCTTTCAAAATATACACACACCTTTGTAACAAGTCACCTCTATTTCAAACGTATTTTCACTATAAACTGATTGTAGATAATGTAAAAAAGGAGTGAATATTCATTATGTCCGACGTTCTGTTACTGAGTCGTTTTCAATTTGCAATTACTATTTTTTATCACTTTTTATTTGTACCTTTGACAATCGGACTTGTCATTTTAGTAGCATGTATGGAAACTCAATACGCCCGCACATTGAATCCAACATACCGTAAAATGGCAAATTTCTGGGGTAAATTATTTACAATTAACTTCGTAATGGGGATTATAACCGGGATTACGATGGAATTCCAATTTGGAACAAACTGGTCTGAGTACTCCAAATATATGGGAGATATTTTCGGATCACCTCTCGCAATTGAAGCACTTGTTGCCTTCTTCTTAGAATCTACTTTCATGGGAATATGGTTATTCGGTAAAGACAAAATTTCACCAAAGTTCCGTGCCTTCTGTATGTGGATGGTTGCACTTGGAACAAATATTTCCGCACTTTGGATTATTACAGCAAACGGCTTTATGCAAAACCCTGTTGGCTACGTAGTACGTAACGGCCGCGCTGAATTAAATGACTTCTGGGCACTCGTTACAAATCCATATGCTTGGAATATGTTCTTCCATACTGTCATTGGTTGTTATATCGTAGGTGCTTTCTTCGTTATGGCAATTAGTGCCTATCACTTATTACGTAAAAACGAAGTGGAATTCTTCAAAAAATCATTTAAGTTTGGTTTAATGCTAGGTTTATTCGCCGCAACAATTACACCGTTTATGGGACATCAATCTGGTGTATCAGCAGCTAAATATCAACCAGCAAAAGGAGCTGCGATGGAAGCAGTTTGGGAAACTGGAAAAGGACAAGGCTTCTCAATTGTTCAAATTCCTGATGTAAAAAATGAGAAGAACTTTGAATTCCTTACGATTCCAAAACTCGGAAGCTTCTTCTATACAAACTCATTTGATGGCGAAATTGTTGGTTTAAAAGATATTCCGAAAGATGAACGTCCAAATGTTAACCTCGTGTATTATAGCTTCCGCTTAATGGTTGCACTTGGTATGTTCTTTATGGCATTAACTTGGTACGGCTTCTATTTAAACCGAAAAGGAAAACTAGAAAACTCAAAACGTTATTTAAAAATTACAATATGGTCTGTCTTACTTCCTTATATCGCGATTAACGCAGGATGGATTGTCGCTGAAGTAGGTCGTCAACCATGGACAGTATATAAACTAATGCGTACAGCAGAATCTGTATCGCCTATATCAGTTCCACAAATTTGGTTCTCATTAATTAGTTTAATTTTGTTCTACACTTTACTTTTAATTGCAGACGTATACTTAATGCTGAAGTTCGCGAAAAAAGGACCTGCAGCATTAGAAGAACCTGCTACTGAGGGAGGTGTGGCTCATGTCTCATGATATGCTTGCAATCATCTGGTTTGGTTTATGGGGCGTGATTTGGACAGTTTACTTCATTCTTGATGGGTATGCACTTGGTAACGGAATGATTTTCCCTTTCGTTACGAAAGATCGACAAGAACGAAATCAATTACAAGAAGCAATTGGTCCATTCTGGGGCGGTAATGAAGTATGGTTAATTACAGCTGGTGGCGCAACATTTGCTGCCTTCCCAGTCACATATGCAAATATGTTTAGTTATCTCTATACACCGTTATTCTTAGTATTACTTGCACTATTTGCTCGTGCCGCTGGGCTGGAATTCATGCATAAAGATGATTCACCGATTTGGCAAAAAACTTGTAAATGGGCATTTGCAATTGGGAGTTTTTTAATTGCTTTCCTATTCGGTGTTACGTTCGCTAATCTTTATTACGGACTACAAATCGGAAAAAATGGTTATGAAGGAAATTTACTTAGCTTATTAAACCATTACGGTATTTTAGGAGGATTGTTCTTCACTGCTATATTTGTCGTATCCGGTGCCCTTTGGGTCATGATTAAAACGACTGGTGAAGTATCCGACCGTGCTTATAAAATCGCGAGACCGTTTTCAATGGCAGCAGCTATTATTTTAGCTATCTTCTATGTAGCAACTGCTAATCGGACAAACTTGTTCCAAAACTTTACGGAATATCCGGTACTATTCATTCTTCCAGTACTTGCAATGTTAATGAGTGTACTCGCACTTATTATGGTGTACAAACATAAAATTGGCCTTGCATTCACATTCGTTTGCCTAACAATCGCAATGTTTATGACAACTGGCTTTGCAGGTATGTTCCCAAGAATGTTACCATCTCGTATTAACGATGCATACAGTACAACGTTATACAACGCAGCTGGTAGTCAATTAAACTTAAAGATTATGTTCTTCGTTGCAATGGTCATGGTACCAATCGTTATTGGATATCAGCTTTGGAGCTACAGTATCTTTAAAAATAAAATTCATAAAGACTCTGCTAAAGGGTATCACTAAAATAAAAAAAGACACTTCGGTTGAAGTGTCTTTTTTATACGTATGATTTTTAATAAGATGTTATATTTCTAATCTAACAACTATAATACAGAAGAATCATTAACAGCTCACAGCTAGATTGTATCATAGGGCAACTTCATCATTTTATGCAATTTTACATATTGTGCTATAAAGTAAACTGTATCCCCTGATCATTCACATCATTATCCCATACATCAGCTGTACTAATTCCGCTAAACGTTTGTACTTTCATTCCTGTATTTGATGATCCCGATCCATTGTAAGCTTTCGTCTTTTCAATCGGCTGTACGTTATATTTATCACCTACATTAATTGTTCCATTGCAGTTTTCAATAATAACACCTTCCACAACTGCTGGCATTTTGTCACCCACTTTCATTTCTTTACTTTTATTTTATGAAAATCGCCTAGAAAAATAGCATGTTTTAATAAGAAAAAGCACTCAAATTGAGTGCTTTTTCCTTAAGCATAAAGACAAGTTTGGAGACAGTTGACTTCTTCAAAATTTTATTAGGGGTAATATTTTGAAAAAGAAAGCCTTTCATATGTAGGTTAACACCACTGGAATATATAGTAAATTGATAATATTTATACGGAAGATTGCTAATGTTTAGTATAGATAGTTTACACTATGCTAACAGTGAAAACTATCTATACTAATAAAAAAAAAGTGCCTTCAAAGAAGCCACCTTTCAAAAACAGACACTATAAAACAGAATTATTTATTGTTATACGATTGTTAGATACAAAAAGTAGAGGGAAATGTTTGTATTAAATTCTGCTTTATAAAGTCTGTCTACAACTTATATTGTAATCCTCTTCATTTGAAAAAAAATATAATATGCACAATTACATACAAAAAGAAAAAGCACTCTACTGAGTGCCTCTTCAACCATTTTACTTTTAATATATCGCTTTGAATATATTGTAACATATGTATCCATATATTTTATTAAGAAAATTCAAAATCCTTTTTCTTTCATTTTTACTTATATAATCATGTAATATAAAAGGTATGTCAAATTCTTATACAAGTTGAGGTGTACTATATTTATGCTGTATTTTGGAATTATTCCTCTTATATTGTTTATTATTTTTCTTATCTCGTATTTAAAAGATCCGCGGAAAATAATAAACGGCTTTTTATTTAATGCCTTTATCTGTTCATTTCTATTATTTTGCGCTATAGCCTCATTTGAGTCTGGTAATAACGATTTACATTTTATCGTTATCATCCCCATGTTAGCACTACTTGTAATGATTCCTTTTGCTATAGTCGCTTTAATGTTCGGACTCTTTCTTAATGCAAAAATTTTAATGCAACGTGAAGGAAGACGCTTCACAAACTCTTTAACTTTAATTGCTGCTTTAGGGATTTTATTCTTTATAATGCTCCCTATCATAAATCCAGCAAATTTATTCTCAGAGCATTTTCAATTTATCTTTGCTGCTATCTCTCTTATAACTATGTATTTCTTTGTGCATTTATCTAACTTCTTAAGCGCATATTTTTTATATCAATTCAACAGACCAAGACGTAATCAAGATTTCATCATCGTTCTCGGTAGCGGCTTAATTAATGATAAAGTACCACCTTTACTTGCAAGTCGTATTAATAAAGCTATCGACTTTTATTGGAAACAAGCAGCTGTGAATACACCACCAACAATTATTTTTTCTGGTGGTCAAGGTCCAGATGAAGGCCTTCCAGAAGCGGAAGCGATGCAAAATTATGCTGTTGAAAAAGGAATTCCTCTTGAACATACAGTGCAAGAAAATCGCTCTGTAAACACATATCAAAATATGTTGTTCTCTAAAGAAATTATGGATTCTTTAAAAACAGAAGGTAAGTATAGAAGTATTTTTACAACGAATAATTTCCATCTTTTCCGCGCTGGTATATATGCAAGACAAGCTGGCCTTAATAGCCAAGGAATCGGATCAAAAACTGCATTTTATTACTGGCCTAACGCAATGATTCGTGAATATGTCGCAATTGTTGTTATGGGACGTAAGCGCCATATGAAAATATGTGGAACTATTTTAGGCTTCGCTTTATTCCTAACAGTAATTAGTTTTATTGTTTCTTAATAGCTATCAAATAAAAATTCCTCTGAATGCTTTATGCACAGGGGACTTTTTTATACCTTTTTGTTCATCAAATTTAAATAAATAACGTAACAGCATACAACACATTAATTATTCCAGAAATCACTCCAACAATAGCAAATGTTTTACTCGTACCCGTCACTTTTTTGTTTAAACCCAATATAGAAAATACGATAGCTACACTACCAATAAGCCCCCATAAGTTTATAAACCAAGATATTAATCCAGTGATGAAACCGACTAAAGAAAAAATTTCTATACTACTATTAGAACTGCTATTCGAAAAACTTCCCCCTACCGTTTTATAGCTAAGACTCTCCCCGCACTGCCCGCAAAACTTGTTGCCCTCGTTCGTTTCATTTCCACATTTCGTACAGTATCCCACATAACCCCCTCCCTAAGGTTAGTGCCCCAAATGTATATATCCATACTATTCATTCTACTTTTTCATATTAAAATTATGACCACTCTCTAATCTTCTACAGTTGTATTTAAAATAATAATATGGTCATAATATTCCCTGCATACATCCATTAAAGGAGAATTTTTTCAAATTAAATGTTAAAATAAAATTTAGGTGTGAATTATGTAACAAACAAGAAACTAGTTTGAAACGAGGAAATTATATGGAGAAAATTATCAAAAACAAGCCCAATAAGCTAAAAATTGCTTCGAAAGCTTTGATGATTATTATTGGGGCATTTATCACAGCGTACGGATTAGAAGCAGTATTAATTCCAAATAACGTATCAGACGGTGGTGTGACTGGTTTAAGTATCGTTAGTTCAAGATTATTTGGATTGCCATTAGGAGCTCTAATCGCAGTTATTAACATTCCTTTCGTTTGGTTAGGATATAAGCAAATCGGTAAAAGCTTTGCAATTTATTCTATTATTGGAATCGCTTCATTAGCAATAGGTACCGTTGTCATGCACGGAATACCAGCTATTATCGAAGGCGATACATTATTAGTTACAGTTGTTGGTGGTATTATTATCGGTTTTGGTATGGGACTAGCATTACGTAACGGTGGGGCATTAGATGGAATCGATATGCTAGCTGTATTGCTTTCTCGTAAGTTACCATTTGGAACGAGTGACCTTATTTTATTCTTAAACATGTTCGTATTTATTTTCGTATCAACGGTATTCGGCCTTCAAGGAGCTATCCTTTCGGCAATTGCTTACTTTATCGCTTCGAAAGTGATTCATATCGTTGAAGTTGGTTTAAGTGGTTCAAAAGCATTTAAAATTATCACAAAAGAGCCTGAATTAATGGTAGAAACAATTCGCGATCGTTTAGGCCGAAGTGCAACATATAACGAAGTATACGGTGGTTATTCAAGAGAGAAATTCAAAGAAATTTCTTGTGTAATTAACCGTTTAGAAGAAAGTAAAATGAAAGAACTTATTAATGAAATCGATCCACACGCCTTTATTACAGTTTATGACGTAGCAGAAGTAAAAGGCGGTAATTTCAAGAAACGTGATATTCATTAATCATTATGAAAAAGAGGGTGGGCCAACAATTTGGCACACCCTCTTCTTATTATTAAATTGCTATAGTTGTCAGTTTTTTTCAGTACGTAGATATATTTTTACTCGCCCCACCGACTCCCACGTTTAATCCACGCTACATACTTTTGAAAAGCCGTCACTTCATGTTGAAAACGCAGCGGGATATACAAAAATAAAGTGCATGTACACAGTATCCATAGAATACCTACTACAAAATGAAATTTCATTGTCGTGCTAATAAACAAGCTGAGGAATAATACAAGGAACATAATTACACTAAATCTTTTATACGTAGTCATACTATCCCCTCCTTATACTTCAATTGTACCAGTTATAAGGAATTAATTCCCATAACAAAAAAAGACCAAAAAGTAATTTACACTTTTCGGTCTCTACACTATCTTCTCTTCGTAATCTTTCCTGAACCACCGACCCTCGTTTTCGGGGGAGATGTATTCCTTGGCGGAGTTTTAATAGATGATTTCGGCTTCACATCTGATCCGCTTGAACCGCCTGGTGTTTTTGTAATTTTACCCTTGCTTCCAGTAGAGGGTGGGGGCGTCGTATTACTTCCTTTTTCAGTAATACTTCCCTTATCACCTACTGATGGTTTCGAATCTACATTATCGCCTCGCTTAATAATAGACCCTTTCCCTTCCTTCGTAATTGGAGGTGGGGTTTTCTTTTCTTCTTTCGTAGGTGGTCTCTCTGGAATGACTGGTTTATGATTTTGTCTGTCGTTATATCCTCGATAATCACCGTATGATGATTTTCGTGAACCAAATATATCGTTTAATATGCTACCCATAATATATCCTTGCAAGAAGGACGGTTGATAATTTTGACGGACAAATTCTTTATTACTTATTTCAATTAACGTATCCGATGGTTTCTCTTTATCCTTTTGCAAGTTATAAATCTTGTCAGAATAAACGAGGAACATTTGATTTTCGTCTTCTTTAGATGCTTGCTTCGGTTCTCTTTCGTTAATGAGTTCCTTCGCTACTTCAGGAACTGACCGATTGGCGGCCCTATACACGTAAGATTCTTGTTTACCTTCCTTGGCGACAGACTCAAGTGGATAACGGTCTTGAATCGACTTTGTCTGCCCGCCTTGACAACCTGATAAGGCATAACCAGCAACAACAAGTAATATAACGATAGCAAGTATAGGGATCACAAACGATTTAATCATGGTAAACAATCGGTTTGACATGATTACGCCCCCTTACGTTGCTCTTATAATTTGTACATCAGCAGGAATGATTGCTTCTCCCTCATACATCATTGTGCGACCATTTTGCCATTCAATACGCAATAATTTTCGATTATCTGATTGGAATTCCCATACGTACTGTTCCTCTGAAGCTGAGAATGGTGTTTTCCCCATCACAACAACACGTCCGTTATATTGTTCTTCCATATGGTACTCAGTATCATCCATTTCAATTGTCGTCGGAATTTCATCAATTGAATCTAAGCGACCATCAATTGGAGTATATAATTTGTAATACGTATTTTCACGATCTTCAATTTTTAAATAACGAATATCTTTTCCATCTTGCAGTGTTAAAACAATTTCTTTACGAGAATGCATACTCGTTTTCCCAGTCAATTCGTACATAACTAATGAAACTTCAATCATATCGCCAGGAGCTAACGTTAAAAGACTCTTTTCCGGCTTCGGTGGCTCTGGGCTTTTCATTATATTTTTAATTCGTTTAAATAAACTCATGATCTACCCCTCCTTTTCTCTTTATAAACAAGCACCTAAAATTAGTGCACCAACAATATGTAATGATCCAGCTAACATCGCATGTGCAACGCTACCTTCTTTCGTACCTTCTTCTAAATCTAAGCCAGACATTTTCTTTAACACAAATTCGATAAACATTTCTACAACTAATAAAATAACGAAAGAAACTGCTGAAGCAAGAAGCGCCTGCCATAAGTCATTTGCTTTCGTGATTGATTGAGATAAAATGTACCCTTGTGCAAATAATTTCATAATAAAACGAGTTGTTACAGCTGTATTTCCATTTTTGATTTCTTTTAAATCATTGTATTTTGTAAAAATTGAATCAACCCACATAATTGCAAATAAAAGTACTGCACTCGCTCCAGTCCATACAAGCATGGCAACTACATTCATCCATGTCATTGCAAAACCTCCTCAAAAATATAATAGAAAACCGACATGAATTTGTTTAGACATGTCGGTTCATTTGTCTTTATTCTATATTATTTCTCATACTGCTTCATAATACGAGCCAATTCATCGTCAACAGCAGAATTTTTGTTTAAGCTTGCGAATTCATCATCTAATGACTTTTCTTTCTTATAAACTTCACCGCTTGCTTCCGCTTCAGCCTCTAATTGAAGAGCTTTCTCTTCCATACGGCTTAAACCAGCTTTTGCTGAATTTGAATCAAATCCAGACATTGCCTGATTAATATTTTTCTGTGCTTTCGCTGCATTTACACGTGCTACAAGTGTTTCACGTTTATTTTTCAGCTCTGTTAATTGCTTGCGCATTTCTTCTAGCTTAAGGCGCAGGTTATCAGCAGCAGCTTTATTTTGCTCGTAGCTTGCTTTATATTCATTCATTTTTTGCTCTGCATTTTGTTTTTCTTCTAATGCACGGCGCGCAAGATCTAAGTTATTAGCTTGAACAGCCATATGAGCTTGCTCTTCACGTTTTTTCACAAGTGCTTCTTGCTCTTCAAATAATATTTTGAATTTCTTCTCAAGTGCGATTTGAGCTGCTACACTTTTCTCAGCTTCTTGTACATCGGCTTGCATATCGCGTAAATATTGATCAGTCATCTTAACTGGATCTTCCGCTTTTTCAATTAATGAATACACATTTGACATTGTTAAATCTCTTAATCGTTTAAATACAGACATCTAAATTCCTCCTATGATAAACCTCATATTTCAAATTCACTACTTGGAAAACTGAAAAATCTCCCTTTACAGTAAAGAATATTCATTTTACAGCCTATTTGTTTATTATAACAAAACTAATATGTCCTTACATGTTATTTCCAAAATACATCCATTATAATATGACATTCTATATACAATATTGTATTTATAATATATTCTCATTATCCCTCTTTGAAATTAACTTACTTTTGTGCGATTTCACTAAATTACATAAGTGTAATGTTACTGTAAGCTAACTCGATAGTTGCATTCTGATATTTCTTATACACTAATACCAGAAGCAACAAACAAGCTTCTTCACATGTAAGCAATAATACAAAAATTGTATTTACTATAAAACATATAAAAGGAGAAATCATCATGAAAAAATTAGTAGGAATCGGATTAGCAGCAGCAATTTCATTTGGTGCATTATCAGGTTGTTCTTTATTAGGAGAGAAAGCGAACGGTTTTGTACTGTACGGCTCAGAAGAACAAGTTCAGCAAATTACAGATAAAAACAAAAAAGAAGTGAAAGAAAAAGACTTCTATAAAATGAAAATGACAACATTAGATGGTAAAAAAGTTCTTGTAATGGATAAGAAAACTGGTGAAGAACTAGTGAAAAAAGAGTTACTTAGCAAAGTTGATGAAAAAGACAACACGAAACCACTTGATAAATTACCAGCTGTAACAACAGAACAAGGTTTATTATTTGCAAAAGAAAAAGTAGAAAATGCTACACTTGATGGGGCAAAATTAAAATATGAAGGCAACACAATTATCGGAAGTGGCCGTGCATATACAGATATGTATGCGATTGTCGATGACGCAACTTACAACAGTGTAAAAGGTGATGAAAAATCTGTAGGTGTATTAAAATTTGATAAAGACCCAAGTAAAGAGTTCCCTGGTTACAAAGGCGTCGAAGCTTCTCAACTTGTAAAAATTAAAAAGTAAAACAAAAAAGCTTTGCAATTCGCAAAGCTTTTTTCTATTTATTATGAGCAATTTGTTCCATATCCGGATTACAAGTTTTCGACTGACATGACTTATTTAAAGAACATGCTGCGCATTTTCCTTTTTTACTTCTCTTTACAAAATTAACTAACGTGTATGCTGCATAACCAAAAATGATAGCTCCAATTATAATATTGACCATCATTATACATCTCCTTTTAGAATCCTAGTAAAGATCCAACTTGGTATATAATAAGCGTTAATACATAAGCAACAACGAGTGGATAAACGACTGAGAAAATCGTCCATTTCGCTGATCCTGTTTCACGTTTAATAACAGCCACCGTCGCTAAACATGGAACATATAATAAAATAAAGAACATAAATGCATAAGCTGATAATGCTGTATAATGTGCTCCCATTACGTTTCCAAGCACATCTTCTTTAACTGCATAAATAATTGCCATTGTAGAAACGACAACTTCTTTTGCTAAAAATCCTGTTAAAAGGGATGCTGCAGCTTGCCACGTTCCGAAGCCGAGCGGTGCAAATAACGGTGCGATAAACCCACCAATCATCGCTAAGTAACTGTCTCCCATATCAACACCAAATCCTGATGGACCTGCATAGTTTAATAACCAAATGACAACAGAACCACCAAAGATGAATGTACCTGCTTTACGAACAAATCCTTTCCCTTTCTCCCACGTGCTTAGCCATAACGTTTTCGCTTGTGGCACGCGGTAAGGAGGTAGTTCAATTACGAAAATAGACTTTTCCGCTTTTAAAATTGTAAGAGACATAATTTTTGTAACTAGTAATGCAAGAACAATACCTGCAACATATAAAGAAAATACAACAGTTGCCTGACTATGAGGGAAGAATACGCCCGCAAATAATGCGTATACAGGCAAACGTGCCGAACAAGACATAAATGGTGTTACAAGAACTGTAAGTAAACGTTCTTTTTCTTGTTCAATCGTTCTCGCTGCCATAATACCTGGAACGTTACATCCAAAACCGATAATCATCGGAATAAACGCTTTTCCATTTAAACCGAAGAACTCCATAATTCGATCCATAACAACTGCAATTCGCGCCATATATCCTGAGTCTTCTAATAATGAAATGAAAAAGAATAGTGCAAAGATTTGTGGTACGAATACTAATACAGCACCAACACCGGCAATAATACCTTCTGTAACGAGCGCTTGAATAAAATGAGAAGCTCCAATACTTGTAAGTCCAACCGTCACCCAATCCGTAAGCTGGCCACCAAAAAACTCATCTAACATATCCGATAAAGGTGTCCCAATCCACGTAAACGTAACCTGAAAAATAAAAAACATAACTGCTAAAAAGATTGGAAGTCCTAAAATTTTATGCGTAATTAGTCTATCAATTTTTTCCGAAAAAGGAATTTTCCCTTCTTTCTCATGCTTCATAACATTTGTTTTTAACTTTTCAATATACGCTTCACGAGTTTTGTAAATGTGCTCTTCCAACGTACAATCAAGTTTTCCCTCTAGGCGAGATCGAATGGCTACAAGTTCCTTATAAATTGGTAATGCTTTTATTTCTTTTTCTACTACTTCGTTATTGCTTAAAAATTGAAGTGCTAACCATCTCGGATGCTCGTAATTCGCTTTCTCTAAAAGAGAAATTACCTCTTCAATTCCTTCATCCATTTGTACACCATATGAAATAATGAATGGTTTTTTCTCGTTTTTGTCATTTTCTTTAAGGGTCGCAAGTAGTTCTTCACAACCTTTTCCACTTCTTGCAACGACAGGAACGACTGTTACGCCTAATAATTCGGATAAACGTTTTACATCGATCACAATTCCTCTTTGCTTCGCCACATCAACCATATTTAGACCAATTGAAACTGGCTTGCCAAATTCGAGCAACTGCAACGTTAAATGCATATTTCGTTCAAACTGCGAAGAATCCACAATATTTAACATATGCTGAAATTCTTCTGTTAATAGAAAGTTTGTTACAACACCTTCATCACGTGAAACTGGATTTAAATCATAAACACCTGGTAAATCAATTAATGTTCCTTGTCTATCTTTTAATTTACCAACCTTTTTTTCTACTGTTACACCGCTCCAGTTTCCTACGTATTCATAAGAACCAGTAAGTGCATTAAATAATGATGTCTTTCCTGTATTTGGATTCCCTAGCAAAGCAACCTTATTCACGCTAATTCCACCTTTATCATTTTCGCGTCACAATGACGAATACTAATTAACTGTCCACGACACTCCAATGTACAAGGACCTTTGAACATCGCCTTTTGCTTCATACGAAGTTCGCTTCCTTCAGAAAGACCGAAAGCAGCCAATCTTCTCTTTAGTAAATAATCTAAAGACTGAACACTTTTCACTAGCACTTTCTCACCGATTTTAATATCTACTAAGCTCATAACCTTCCCCCTCCGAAGAGAATGATAATTATTTTCAGAAGAATTATAGCACACTCTATTTCTCTTGTACTATACCCTTTTGCTTCATATTTATTAACATTTCGCTACAATTCTATTTCAATAATTGTCATAACAGATTCGTTTGCCATTCCCATCCATTTCGCTTACAATAAACAATAACAAATAAAGAATCTCGTTATCACTGGGGGAGCCATGCCGCTGAGAGGGAACACTTCGTTCCGACCCTTCGAACCTGTTAGTTAATGCTAACGCAGGGATTGTGCAAACGTCCGAAATACATACCTCTTTTCATTTACGTATTTCGTATCCTCCTATGATATCTATTCTTTTTTGTACAACTTGGATTTAGGGGGAGACAACATGCGTAACACCAATTTACAAGCGATGATTGAATCTGCTATTCTTGCAGCCTTCGCCATGGTCATCGACATTTTACCACTTTCAATAAAAATATCAGCTACAGGCGGTTCTATATCTTTTGCAATGATTCCTATTTTTATTATCGCTTATCGCTGGGGTTTCAAAATGGCTTTCTTAGGAGGCTTAATTTGGGGATTATTACAAATTGTTGTAGGCGATGCCATTATCGTAACACCAATTCAAGTATTAATTGAATACTTCATTGCTTTCGCATTCATTGGGTTTGCTGGTTTATTCTATCGTCCAATTCAAAAGGCGCTTTTAACATCCAATGAAAATAACGAAGAACAATCAAACTTAGGTAGCCGTAAAGACAAACCTTCATCAAAACCAAACCAAGGGAAGAAAGTAATTGGATATATTATCGTCGCTACTTTTATCGGTAGTCTAGCTCGTTACTTCTGTCACTTTATCGCTGGTATCATTTTCTGGGGACAATATGCACCAAAAGGACAATCAGCAGTTCTATATTCTTTAATATTTAACGGTAGTACAATGATTGGTTCCTATATTCTATGTACCGTTTTACTTATATTTTTATTTATCACTTCACCACGTTTATTCAAAAGCATCAGTGCTTATCAAATGAATACACAAAAAAAGGGCGCTTAATGAGCGCTCTTTTTTCATATCGTAATATCAATTAAAAATACAATAAATGCACAAAAGAAAATAAATACCATTATACTTAGCCAATTGCTATGCACGGTTCATCGACTCCTTACATAACCTCGTTTTCTAACCAGATTATATCGTTTAAAAATAAAGATTAGGTAAAGATAGTATGAAAATAAATTAAAAAAAGCGTAGCATGCATTATCTACGCTTTTTTCGGTAAGTAAAAGTAAAATAATACACCGTCTCCTGTATTCTTTACTCCATATTCAGCATCGTGTAATTCTAAAATATTTTTAGAAATAGCAAGCCCAAGTCCCGTCCCACCTTGTGAACGCTGCCGAGCTGCATCCACGCGATAAAAGCGATCCCAAATTTTATCTAATTGTTCTTCTTCAATGTGAGTACCTTTATTTTCAATGCACACTTTTATACGATCTTTATCATCTATTGTCGAAATAATAATATCCTCTTTATTTGGTGTATAACGTATTGCATTCGTAATGAAGTTCACAATGACTTGTTCAATTCGGCCTTGATTTGCAATCACTTCAAATGAACGTATATTTTTATGGACATGAAGTTCTTTTTTCTCTATTTCCACAGATAGATGTTCACATATATCTTCAATTACTGTATCAATATAAAACGAAGACTTTTTCATTTTATATGTACCAGATTCAAATTTAGCTAACTCAAGCATATCCAAAATTAAAGTATCCATTTTGTCTACTTCTCTCTCCATCGCCTGAAAATAATACTCTTTTTTATGCTCAGCTACCCCGTCTTTTAAAATGGAAATACAACTTTTCATAATACTCAGCGGTGTTTTCAATTCATGCGAAACACCAGAAATGAATTCTTTCCGTGTATTTTCTAACTTTCTTTCCTTTTCAATATCTTGTTCAAGCTGTCCGATATGAGAATTTAATTTGTTAGAAAGTATATTAATATTTTTCGATAAATCACCAATTTCATCTTTTGAAGTAATCGGTATTTTTTCTGTAAAATCTAAATGCGCTATTTTCTTCGTCGTATCATTTATTTTTAATAACGGTTTGGCAATTTGCTTTGAATAATAAAACGAAGCTAAAAAAATAAGAACGACTACAAATGCAATGATGTATATGTAATAATCTTGCACCATTTGTACAGCTTCATCTACAGGCTGTAAAGAAGCCATTGCATATATATATGCTACTGATCCGTCTTTTTCTTTTATTGGCTTAATTAATAATTTATATTTTATATCATTCTTTTCATAATCTATTGTTTGTGTTGTATATCGTATTTTATTGCTTTCTTTTAATAATAAATCGGTTTGAAAACCCTTAATATTATCTAAAAATATGCTATTTTTATAAATTGGATTCACAGGACCGTTTACATCTGGTAACTGTACTTTTGTAACACGTCCTCCTATGTAAACGCCTAATTCCTGAGCAGCTTCTTCCTGTACGGCTGGTTTCTTTTCCTTAGCAAGTTGCTCCCCAGCCGCTCTCTTTTTCTCCTCATCTAATTTTATTTTCTCCTGAAATGCTTTTTCTAACGGTTTATTAGATCCACTTAAATTCTGCTTAGATAAAGAAAAAGAGAATGGAATAAAACTATCTTCTTTTCTCACTCCAGAAAAATAAATCTCTTGTCCTAAAAACTGCTCTAATGATTTATTATCAATCTCCTCTATATTGACGAGATTGTATAAGGGTATCTTGAATAGTTGTTGTCCAAAGCTCTTTTGTTGCCTACGATCTATCGTTACCTCAAAATAAAAATCATCCACATGTTTTAAATTCCCATTCTGATCTAGTGTCGTAATCCACGTATTATTTTCCCTAAAAAAGTCTTGCTCAAGTTTCTGAATTCCTTCTGCATTTCCTGTGTAGTTTAGATAATTCTTCTCAAAGGAATTTAAATTCACTTTAATATCTTCCACTTTTCGATTCGCATAATATTGTTTAAAAAATATCGTTTGTCCAATAAATATCGTCGCTAAAATCAACATACATAATGCTGTTGTAAGAGTAAATAATTTTAGTACAATTCCTTTCTTCATACATTTCCCTCAAATTTATAACCTGTTCGTACTACAGTTGTAATGTACTTTGCCTTCTCTCCTAATTTATTTCTTAAATTACGAATATGACTATTAACCGTTCGATCATCACCAGCAAATTCATATCCCCAAATTCTTGAAATTAATTGTTCCCTTGTTAGTACAATTCCTTGGTTTTTCATGAAATACACTAATATTTCAAACTCCGTATGCGTTAAACTAACATCTGCCTCATCAACAGTAACAGTACGTGACGGAAAATGAACTTGGATGCCATGAATCGATAACGTATCATCTTCATTCTCTAAAGGTTTCTTCGATGCCTTTCTACTTTCTAATAATCGTTTCGCTCTTGCTAATAGAATGGGTGGACTATACGGCTTCGTCACATAGTCATCTGCCCCAAGTTCAAAACCAAGTAACGTATCATCTTCATCTACGCGCGCCGTCAGCATAATAATAGGCACCTCGGACGTCTTCCTAATTCTTCGGCAAACAGACCATCCATCGAGTTCTGGCAACATAATATCTAAAATAACTAAATCAACTTCTTCTTCTTCAAATACAACTAAAGCCTCTTTCCCGTCCCTCGCTTCAAACACTACATATTGTTCACTTAAAAAATAATCTTTTAATATTTCACGTAATATATCTTCATCTTCAACAATTAAAATGTTTTTTGACATAACTTATATATCCCCCTCCTGCTTTCAGAAACTATAATTTCATTTTGAATAACTGCCAGTTAACTTCGCCTCGATAATATATCTATCTGGTGCATCCCCTATATAATCAAATGGATAACAAGTTGTCAGTGTTAATATCGGTTCTTCTTTTTTTATAATAACAGTACGATCATCCGCATGAGTAATCCATGTCTTTTGAATTTCATATGTGTACGTTTTATTATCATACTCTAAAACAAGGGTATCCTTTTCTTTCAACTCTCCTAAATCTGTAAATACAGTATCTCGATGTCCACTCAGTACAGTATGTCCCCCTCCAGATGGAGTTGTCGTTAAATCACTAACAAACATACCAACTCCTTTTTTCAGAGTCGTATCATCCGCTCCCCAATATATAGAAAACTTCTTCTTTATTTTCGGTATGTTTAACATCGCTACCTTTTCTCCTTCTTTATGTTCTGTTTGAGAAGAAGGCACTTGAGTGGTTACAGGTGTTTCATGAGAAAGTTGAGTATCTTGTATATTTTTAAGGCTCTTTATTTCTTCTGCTGTTAATTGCCCGGCAGAGCTCTTTCCTTTATACCATTCCACAGCGTAATAGGATCCCATGAATAGCCCTATAGCCATCAATATGATACCGATATAATTGAGTAACTTCATGTTTCATCCCTCCATGCCAAAAATGGTAGGAGTAACCTACCATTTTTAATATATGAAATTATCCCATTCTTTATAGGACAATATTTTATTTACACTTTAAACTTACTGCGACGATTCAAACCAAATAATGTACCTAGTGCTACAAGGGCTGCACTTAATCCCATCATTACCACGTTATTTGATGCCGTGTTTGGCAATTTTTCACCTTGTACAACTGGCTTGGCTACTTCTTTTTTAGCTACTTCATTCTTTTGCCCAGCTTCTATAGCTGCTTCTTTTTTGGCCATATCGTTTTTTAACTGTTCTTGCGCTATTCTCTTTTTCTCTTCTTCACTTTTTTTCTCAGCTTTTATTGCTTCCTCTTCTTTAGCCATATCATTTTTTTCTTGTACTTGTGCCGCTTCCTTTTTCTCTATTTCACTTTTTTGCTGTTCCTTAATTGCTTCTTCTTTTTTAGCTTTATCTTGCTGCATTTGCGCTGCTTCTTCCTTTGTCAATGTTCCTGTTGAAGCACTCGCTACTGAAGAATATCCTACTGTTAAAAGTGCCATTGCACAAATTGGTAATAGTCTCTTTTTCATCTTCATTCTCTCCTTATATTTTATTCACATCAACTCGCATCGGATGTATTACTAGAATAAGCAAGAGATATAAATATAAGATGCAGATGAAATATAATTCATTTAAAGATTTCATTGTAGAAAAAGAAAAAAACATCGCAATATATACGATGTTTTTTTCGGGTGTGTGTCTCAATATTTATATGTTACTTTCGCGCGATTTGGAAGTAGAACGGGCCGGAGCGATAACTAATTGTCTCGGCTCAGTTTTCTTGAAGTGATTTTTGACGTTACACTTACGACGTTGAACAACCCACGCTTTAATAGGGTTTGTCAAAATAATCTTTTGCTCTTCGTTAGGGGCCTCTTCTTCAAACCTACAACTTTCGCTCCATTTATTCCATTTCATTGTAAATTTAGAAGAAGAATGATCATCTTCACGATCAAACAAGTGCAAAAAATCCATTTTTCCATCTAGCATTACGGTATTACTAGTCGCTAAAAAAGAAAAGGTCGTCCAACGTTTCTCCATGCCCTCCTACTCCTTTTTCACATATAGAGTGCCTAAAACTTAATTTACCTAAAATATGCTTGCCTTTTACCTTACACCCATAGTTTATCCAAAATGCTATTATGCAACTATCGATTTGCCTTACAACTACCTTACATTTTTGTAAGAAACAAAAAACCTTCACTCTATATAATGAAGGTTTCTTACTTTTTATCTATATGATTTCTCATATCATCAAGTCCAGCTTCTTTTAGCTGCGACATCATACCGTGCGAAATTGCTCCTAACACTAAAGTCATTCCAATTAATGAAATACGAATCGCAGGTACATCAATTACGTAAGCCAACAGGCCAAGAACAATTGTTAAAAGTAATGCTTTTATAAATGTTACACTTGTGTACTGTTTCTTCTTCATCATATCCACCCTTTTTGGAAGCGTTTTCTTAATGTACTTAGTATATCATATCATCAGATGATTTTGTCTTTATCTTTGTAAAAAATTACTATCTCCTTTGACTTTTTCTATTCTATCCTTTACAGTCGAAATGTTCGCAAGTTTTACACTGTAGGAGGATTACAATGAATATTGAAATAAAAGACACTTTAATTTCTGAAGAACAATTACAAGCAAAAGTGAAAGAATTAGCACTTCAAATCGAACGTGACTTTGAAGGAGAAGAAATCGTAGTTATCGCAGTATTAAAAGGTTCATTCGTATTTGCTGCTGATTTAATTCGTCACATTAAAAATGATGTAACAATTGACTTTATTTCTGCATCTAGCTACGGAAATCAAACAGAAACAACAGGAAAAGTGAAACTACTAAAAGATATTGACGTAAACATTACTGGAAAAAACGTAATTGTTGTAGAAGATATTATCGATTCTGGTTTAACACTTTATTTCCTAAAAGACCACTTCTTTATGCATAAACCAAAGGCACTCAAGTTCTGTACATTACTTGATAAGCCAGAACGCCGTAAAGTAGACTTAACAGCTGAATATGTTGGCTTCCAAATTCCAGATGAATTCATCGTTGGATACGGTATCGACTGTGCGGAAAAATATCGTAACTTACCATTTATTGCTTCAGTTGTAACGGAATAATATAATAAAATAAGCTTCCATCAATTACTGATGGAAGTTTATTTTCTATCACGATTCGTAAAAGACAAAGGGAGAGAATAAAAATGACAAAGACAAAATTTGAAAAAGTACTCCTCATCGTAAATCCGAAAGCTGGTCAAGGTGACTTACATACAAATTTAACAAAAATCGTACCACCTCTTGCCGCAGCTTTTCCTGATCTACATATCCTTCATACGAAAAAACAAGGTGATGCAACAAAATATTGCCAAGAGTTTGCTAGTAAAGTAGATTTAATTATCGTCTTTGGTGGTGATGGAACAGTATTTGAATGCACAAATGGCTTAGCACCTCTCGAAACTAGACCTACACTTGCAATTATTCCAGGTGGAACTTGCAATGACTTCTCTCGCACACTTGGTGTTCCGCAAAACATTGCAGAAGCGGCAAAACTTATTACAAAAGAACATATAAAACCAGTTGACGTTGCAAAAGCAAATGGACAACATTTCTTAAACTTCTGGGGGATTGGTCTCGTATCTGAAGTATCAAACAATATCGATGCAGAAGAAAAAGCAAAGCTTGGTAAAATCGGTTACTATTTAAGTACAATTCGAACTGTAAAAAATGCTGAAACATTCCCGGTAAAAATCACTTATGACGGACAAGTATATGAAGACGAAGCTGTCCTTGTCATGGTTGGAAATGGTGAATATCTTGGCGGTATCCCGTCCTTTATTCCGAACGTAAAATGTGATGACGGAACACTTGATATTTTCGTAGTCAAATCAACAGGTATTCAAGCGTTTAAAGATTATATCGGAAAGAAACTATTTGAAGACTCAAATGAAAATGACATCTTCCACGTAAAAGCGAAATCCATTCATATCGAAACAGAGGAAGAAAAAGAAGTAGATACAGATGGAGAAAGTTCGCTTCATACACCTTGTCACATTGAATTATTACCAGGACACTTTACGATGATTTATAATCCTGCGGTTGTGTAAAGAAAAAAACGAGTGCTAGCACTCGTTTTTTCTCTTCTAATCTAGTTATGTCGTTGAATAATTTCCTCTATTTCTTTAACTCTGTCTAAAGTAATTCCATTTCTTTGTTCAATTGCTAAAGGATGGTCGGTTGGCTCTAATTCAACATACGGTGCCATTCCAACTTCTCTTATATGTACATTTGTTTTTAAATTTAATGTTTCTGGATAAACTGGTATTTCTACAGATAACCACCCAAAATAAGGATCACTATTTTCTCGGCCTCTCTCATCCCACTTTTCTAATACTTCATCATAACTTTCTTTACTAAGCGATACCCACACAGTCCATATGAAATTTTCGTGGTAATCAATGATAGGAATCTCTAAACAACCTCTAATAAAGTAATGTTCATCGTCCATTACGCAAAGTTCTGATGTTAAATGGAAGCGTCCCTCTCTTTCATGGGGCGCTACCTCGTAATAATAATATGGTGCTTCACTTCCGTAGCATAAAGGAAGTGTAAAATGACTCATTTGTACTTTTTCTCCAGATTTTCTTCTTCTTTTCATTTATTATTCTTTCTCCTATCTTTTTCAGTCACAACCAAACTCCACCCAATTTTCCCAGTTCGTATTAGCATCCTTATTTACAATTTCACTAGAGTATACCATAAACATACTTACCTTTCATTTTCTAATAATATTACTAAAAAATAGTAGAATGACTAGTTTGCATACTCTAGTTCTTTTTATGTACAATGAAGGAAAGAAGCACCTTCATATAAGGGAGAGGACAAACTTTGTTCAACCAACAGTTAGTTAATTTACGCATTGATTTTGCATTTAAACAATTGTTTGGTACGAATGGTAGTGAAGATATTCTAATTGCATTTTTAAACGCTATGTTACAAGATTCTTTAGAGTCGCCCATTGCTTCTCTACAACTAGAAAATCCACATTTACACAGGGAATATGAAGAGGATAAGTTATCTATTTTAGACATTTCAGCGACATTAAACACAGGAACAAAAGTCAATGTAGAAATACAACTCAATAATAATCACGATATGGTTAAACGCAGTTTATATTATTGGGGAAGACTATACACATCTCAACTACAAAAAGGGATGCCCTACAGTGCACTTCACAAAACCATCACCATAAACTTACTAAACTTCGTAATGTTTTCGGGACACCCAGCCTTCCATACAACGAGCATATTATGGAATACACAACAAAAAAAACTCCTAAGTGACGACATAGAAATCCACACTATAGAAATTCCAAAGTTAACTGAACAATGGTATGAAGAAAAAGTAAATCCGTGGAAAGATCCATTTGTTCGTTGGCTTTTATTGCTTTCAGCAAATGAGGATGAGCACTTAACTAAACTATTGGAGGATATTGCTATGAACCAAGACCCTATTTTACAAAAAGCGATAAATAAATGGGAACGTATGAGTCAAGATTCTTCTTTCCGACAAGCCTATGACGCAAGGGAGAAAGTTTTAATGGATGAAGCAGCAAAATTCGCCCACGCAGAGACAGAAGGAATAAAAAGAGGGATGGAACAAGGGATAAAAAAAGGGCTTGAAAAAGGCATTGAAAAAGGCATTCAACAGGGCATTCAACAGGGCATTGAAAAAGGTCGAAAAGAAGGAGTCCAACAGGGAAAAATTCAAATGATTAAAAATATGTATGATCTTGGTATACCACTTGAAACGATTGCTAAGGCAAGTAAATTAAGTTTGCATGAGATTGAGCATATTTTAGGACATAAATAGTCATAAAAAAGAGCTTGAATAGTTTCAAGCTCTTTTTTTATCAACTCTCCTCAATACCATCCAATTGAGTCTTATAACATTCATCACACTCTGGCCTCGTAGGAAGAATCCCTCTTTCATCAGGTAATAAAACCCTCAAAACTTCTCGATCCATCTCTACGAAATACTTCATAATAATGGGATATCCTTCAATAATATTCATATACTCAATCCCTTGTTCAAACTTTTTTCCGCTCTTTATTTCTTCTATTTTCAGCATAAAAAATCCGAAACCATACAAAATGATTTCGGATTTCCTATAGTTAAAATATTAAATTACATTTCGAACAAAAAGGAGCAGAATTTCCTCTTCAAATTTTCGCATTACGTTTTGGACAATATACATCTCTCTCTTCTATCTTTTCTCGTTCTATCATATGTAAGGATACTATTCTCATACTGCACATAACCCCAATTAATATAAGGCTAACAACGAGTAGCATATCTCTCACTCCCTTTCTATATTTTACCATAAAATAACAAAACCGATTCCCACATTGAGAATCGGTTTTATCTTTATAATCCTAACTTCGCCTTCGCACCATCAGGAATTTTATCTACTTCTATTTCTACTTTATCATGTAAAAACTTCCCTCTTGTAATGACATGCCAGTACGAGCCTTTTTGTAATTTATCTACGCCATCAATTGTTACTTCTTTCTCTTCTCCCTTCTCATCATAAGCTTTAACTGTATATTCAAAACCTTTATTTCCACCTAACTTCTTCGCTCCAACCAAATTTTGAGCTGGGATCCCTACTACCCGTTTATGCTGGATAAATTTATTAAACTTCATAGTGTTTTCAAAACAAAAAGTCTTCCATACAACGAGCATATTCTGGAAGACACAACAGCAGCGACGCCTAATTGATGATATAGAAATTCCAAAGTCAACAAAACAATAGCATGAAGAAGAGCTAGAAAAATATCGAGAAGGTTGACGGGGCATACACCGTGTCAAATTGAATTATTATCAAAGCTTTCAACAGTGATTTATAATCCTTATTTTGCTATACTTTAACAATTACTAAACTTCGCATTTTTTCAAAAAATAAAGTATAATGAACTAATATAAAAAGGTTGTTAACAAAATCGTTAACAACCTTTTTTGTTTTTTCCGAAAAACTTTTCAATTTAAGGGAGCGATCACATGTATTGGAGAAAAAATGATAAACCTGTAGAAGAACCAGAAGCAATTGCTGTATGGGAATGCCAAGAAGAAAACTGCCGTGGGTGGATGCGTAAAAACTTTTCGTTAGAAGAAGAGCCGCAATGTCCTTTATGTAAAGGAGATATGGAAAGCAGCGAACGCTTATTACAAAAGTTATAATAAATTTTCCTCTTCACCTTTTATAAACTCAAACATAGAGGATCCTCTTTCTCCTTATTTGCAATGTGAATCGAAAGAAAATAAACTATACAAAAAGCTTTGCGTATCCTCGCAAAGCTTTTTCAATATCTCAAACTCATTCCAACCATAGTTCCTATCCAAATGATTACTGTTCACCTATATGCTCAATAACCAAATTAATATAAAAGGAAATCCAATAAAATTTACAAGTTTCACTTTTAATTCATCCATTTTTTATAGGCTAATACAAATTTTATACTTTAATCTTACGACGAATAAATCCAAATACAGATCCTAATACCACAAAACATGCACTTGGTATCATCATTGTTTCGCTACTTCTTTTTTCTCTATATCATTCTTTTGTTGTGATTGAATCGTTGCTTTCTTTTTCCCTAATACTTCTTTTTATTGATCCTGAATCACGGCTTCTGCTCGTTCTAATGATTTTTTTTACTCCTGCATTGCTGCTTTCTTCTTCTCTAACGCCTCTTTTTGCCAAGCATGAAATTCTGCTTCCTTTTTTTCTAATGCTTGTGCTGATACCTCTCCCTTTGACGTTGTTCCAGTAGATGCGCTAGCTAACGATGAATATCCTATTGATAAAAGTGCCATCGCACAAATTGGTAAAATTTTCTTTCTCATTTCATTTTCTCCCTGTATACTTTTTTAAATACCAGCTTGGGGGTATTTATAGACTAAACAAGCTATATAAATATAAGATGCAGATACGATATATTTCACTTAAAAATTCAATTAGTGTAATTAATTACACTAATCTCTATGTATAGATGTATTTCCTTAAAAATAGTAGAGGGATTCCTTGATTTCTCCTTAATAATATTCAAAAGTCCCAAACTATAATAAGTTTGAGACCCTTGAATTCTATATTCTATTTTTTCTTTGGGAGGACAATCCCCTTATATAATTGAATAGTGATCAAATAGTAAACAACGTAAATAATTAAAAATATACAAATCGGAAGTCCAATATTCACATATGGATTCACAAAAAATTTAACAAATGTAAATACATTCATTCCTACCAAAACGTGTATAAGACCCAATATAGCTGGAAATAGAAATACAATGCCTAATTCTTTATACATAGATTTTATAAGTAATTCTTTACGTACCCCAATTTTCCGAAGCATCTCATAACGCCCTATATCTTTCGTAGCTCCAGAAAGGATCTTAAACATTAAACAACTTGCCATCATAGCTAAAAAAGCAAGGCCTAAAAAGAATCCCATAAAGGAAGTTCCTTTTGAAAAGGCAAGCATAGATTCATAATCACTATAGTTTGTCGGTAAATATACATCTTCCTTAGGCTTATTAATAGTAGCGGCTATTTTTTCGATTTGACGATCATCCATCTCTTTTAACTCTGTTTTATACCTTAAAATATTATCTACTTTAGCAATAAAAAATGTATGCTCATTCCCTTGAATTGCTTCATAACGTTTTTCATCGACGATATAGACAGGTTTACGATCATATACAGAAATATTCGATCTAAAATCACTATCCATACTCTTATCCCAATTCAGTGGTAACGTAGAACTAGATGGATCAACTTCCTCCCCCTTAAACATCCTATAGCTCGAAGATGGAAGTTGTTCAGTAATATGTGTTGTCTCTTTCTTTCCAAACAACAGTGGAGGATTCTCCAATAATTCTTCTTTTAAATAGTAAACAGCCTCATTATTAACTTTATATTTATATTGTTTTTTATCTACAATTTTCATTTTTTCCATAGCTTTATAATCCTCTGCTTCTGGATCATGAATTGTAATATCATAACCTGACATTCTTTCTGCTGTAAGGATTACGTTTTTCTGTAAAGACATGCCACCAGCCATTGCCCCCACACCCAGTCCAATTAGCATCGTTACCGTGCCTAATATTTTCGCCAAACTACTTACACGAAACTGCAATTGTGCAAATGTAAATGCATTTAATTTCTTCTCATTTAAATAGCGCGTTTTCTTTAACCTGTTAACAATCATAGGTAAGAACGAAATAAATATAAGATATGTCCCGATTGTAATCGTGAATAGTGGAAGCATAATGGCTCCAGCGCCCTTTATTCCTACGAAGAGTACGAAATAATACCCTACACCTAGTCCTAGCAAACTACATAAAAGTAACAATATTGTGGCTGGTCCTTTCATTCGTATGCGCTCCGTTTGCTCCTCTGTACGAATTAAATCTAGTTCTGTTTTAAGTGCTATACGAATCACATTCACAACGGATGTAAGTAGAAATAACACACTAAAGAATATAAATGTTATTTTGAATGCAGGACCATAAAATGCTTGATAACCTTCCGCTGAAATTTCCAATTGTTTCGTTAGAAATTTGCTAACGAAATTAGAAAGAATGGCTCCGAATACACTACCTAGCACTAGTGAAATCATTCCCATAATGAACGTCTCAAAAAATAAAAGTTGACTAATTTTACTCTTTTTCGCCCCTAATACAAGGTACATACCAAGCTCTTTCTGCCGGAGTGAAAGTAGAAAAGAGTTTGCATAAAAAATATAAAAGAATGTAATAAACGCTACCAAAACAGAGCCTATTTGAAATACAAATACAATTGAACCAATAATACTGTTATTCATTGTAAACTCTTTATTTAACGCAAGCGTTTGAAACATATAAAAAATAGAAATTGAGATTACAAGACCTATTAGTAAAACGATGTAATCCTTTATCATTTTTTTCATACTGGAAATAGAAAGTTTTAATAACACACTTTACACCCACGATTCTCTACAGCGTGGTATACTACATTCACCTTTTTACTATCCCCTCTTTGTACAACGTTCTCTTCAAATATTAAAGTTTTCATATTGCCTCCTGTCATGTGGCTAGTGCTACGATCATGCTATTTTCATAGCCACTAACTATCATTTTATCTTTTCCCGACAAACAGCAATATTGATTCCTCTTACATTATCCTTACATTTTTGTAATGTACAATACCTTAAAATCATTATATTAAAATTATTATTTTCATAATCCGATTCATATACCTTTACTTTGTTCTCACGAAGATGACATCAATATTCTCACACTTAAATAATATATTTATAAATATAAATTCGAAGGATATTTTATAGGTTTTCTAGTCTATTTAAAAAGTTATATAAATCATTAACATTAGAAATGGACAAAAAAAGCCCCTCTGTAATACTTAATAACTTTGCACTTATCATCAGTTTACCTCTTCATTATAATTGTCCAAGATAAAGATAAGATAACAACGATATAAAGATATACCCACATGTTATTAAAATTAGTACCGTTTTACCTTTCCTTATCCCTCTCACTCTTTACTTTACATTAATTCTCTTCGTTTCTAATCCACCTCTGATGGACTCTATATAAAACTATTATTTAGGTTGTATTAAAATAACATATTCTAAATCATATAAATTTGCCTTTGGTTTTGCATAAATAGTATAAGTAAGACCATATTGATCTTGTTCTTGTTCTAGTACCTCTGCTACTTCAAGACCTGGTGGTATTTTCTGACTCAATTCAGAGGTAATAATGCTATCACCTATTTTTATTTCTTTCACTTTATCTGATGGGATATTATCAATTCGAAGGGCCTGTTTTTTCTTATCATACCCTGTAACAAATCCTAAAATGGATGAATTATTTTGAAGGGTGATTGCTAAACGATTCGTTCGTTCATCACTCGTAATTAATTTCACAACAGATGTATATTGATCTACACTATCTACCTTTCCAATAAAACCGTTCACTGTAATAACAGCCATACCAACCTTTACACCATGTTGTGCCCCTCTCTCAAGAGAGATTTTTCCATACCAATCTTCTGCTTCACGCCTTACTACTGTAGCTTGAATTAGATTGTATTTTCCTTGTTCCTTTAATTCTTTCGTTTTATTGATAAGTTTAGTAAGATTTTCTTTCTCCTCACTTAACATTTGCACTTTACCCTTTAATGATTCTTGATGTTCAATTTTCCCTTTCAATGCTTGATTCTCTTTATATACTTTATAAATGTCTTCTATATTATGAACAATATTTTGGACATGCTTATTATTTGTACATACATACACCGCCAATAAAGCCAAAAGAATAATTGAAAGAAATAATAATATTTTCTTCTTAGAAACCTGCATAATTATCCTGCTACTCCTTATCAATTTTTATCCACACACTATAGGATACTAGTGATTGTATGCAGAATAAATGCAGTTTAGATAAAGTTCAGATAAACTTTATTTTCTTTATAAAAAATTTAGAAATTATCATATACTGCCATTGCATTCAAATTTTGATCGTTCAACTTATCATTTCTATAACTAAATATGTTTTATTGTTACTTTTTCTTTCACTTTAGCTGGTATTTCATCACCTTGCACTTCTTCCCATTCCATACCATAACTTCCTTTAGATCTAATCTTTAAATATGCTCCTATTCTTAAATGTTTTGAAGCAGTCATCGCAATCTTTTGCTCTTGACCAGATTCATTATATCCTTTGAATTTATATTCCCATCTAGCAAAACCTTTGTTTTCGGCTCCATATTTACCATCATTATCAACAACAGCATAATAAATACCTTCTTTAATAAATGGATTGAGTTGATCTACAATAGATCCACCCTTCACTATAAGTAATGTAACTCCAACTATAATCAATGCGATAAACGCGCTTATTTTTTTCATGAAACTTTCTATTCTCCTCTTCTCAGATACTTCCACTTAAAAGACTTCCTCTAAATCAATTGTGGCACTATTACTTATTAAAATGTAACCAAATTTCCTAATGCTCTTCTAATTAAATTGGCAATAATATAATAAATTGAATAACCCCATTTTCATGTTTTGCTCGAATTTCTCCTTTGTGCAATTCAACAATGCTTTTTGCAATTGCAAGCCCCAAACCTGAACCTTCTACAGCTCTACTTCTCGATTGATCTTTTTTATAAAAACGCTCAAACAAATTCTCTAATTCTTTTTTTGTAAATTCTTCACTATGATTAGCTATAGAAATTTTGATATGCTGCTCTTCTCTTTGAAGTAAAACCCGAATTTCTGCTTTATCTATACTGTATTTAATTGCATTTATTAAAAGATTTTCAAACACACGCACCATTTTTTCTGAGTCCACCACAGCATATATACGATCTTCCTGAAATTCTTTTACAAAAAAAAGATTATGCTCCTCCGCTTGTGGTACTAGCTCTTCTATTAATTGATCAAGTAGTTCATTTATACACACTTCTTGCGAATCTAACGCCATATTTTCATCTGTTAGTTTTGTATACTCAAACAAATCTTCTATTAACATCTTCAACTGCTCTGATTTTGAAAAGGCAATTTTTATATACTCATCATGCTGTTCTTTATTTTCATATTTCGCATCACCTAGTAAACGTAAATACCCCATAATAGAAGTAAGTGGTGTTCTTAAATCATGTGATACATTTGTAATCAATTCACTTTTTTGCTTCTCTATTTGTTTTTCCTTTTCTATATTAGCCAAGAGCTTTTCTGCCATTTGATTAATATTAGAAGTTAATAAACCTATTTCGTCTTGACCTGCCTGTTTGATTTTATATTGTAAATTACCTTTCGAAAATTCCCTTACTCCTTCTGCCATCGCTTCAATCTGATTCATTTTCCTTTTCGTTATATAAAAGAAAGATAGTATAAAAGTGATAAAACCTAGTAAAGATGGAAATGGACTGCTATCATTCACTATATACTTCACATTTCCTTGTGGTATACCACTTGCAATAATATACATATTTTTCGTATTAACATTAACCGGATAAAAAGTTGTAAACTCCTTACGCTTTTGTTCAGTTCCATCTTGAATTAAATTTTGCGCCTCTACATATCGTACTTGATCCATTTTAAAATCCATCACATTACGCATCGTCTCATGAAGATTGATTTGTTCTTCCGGCGCTCCCTTTGTTTTATAAACGACTTTCCCATCCTCGTCTATTATTAAAATCTTTAGTTGATTTTGTTCATTCAATTGATCAAGCAGTTCTTGTATATTAATTTCCTTACCTTCCTCGGTCATACTTTCAACAAGCCTTTGTGTCTGTCCATCAATGGCTTCCATACCTGATGCATAATCAATGATAGAAATTTTATTCGCATCCTCAAAAAAAGAAGATGAAGACCATCCTACTAATACACCGAGTAACGTACAAAAAGTAAATGTAGCCATTAGCTGTATCCGTATGCTCTTTTCCAAATAACTCACTATTTTACCTGTCATTTTTTTTAAAACTTGATTCATCCATATTATCGGTTCAAATATCTTTCTCAATCTTGTAGCCAACTCCCCATACTGTTTTAATGTACCGAGGCTTCCTTGGAATCGCCTCTATCTTTTCACGTATTTTCCGAATATGTACCATCACAGTATTATCAGATTGGAAAGCTTGCTCTTTCCATACTCTTTCATAAATTTGTGCTGCATTTAATACCATTCCTTGATTTCGTACAAGCAATTCTAATACCTCAAACTCTCTCGGTGTCAATTTCACCTCTTCATTTGCAATAATGACCTGCCGTGTTACTATATTAACTTTCATATCTCCAATCTCTATTTCATTTTCATCTTGTACACTTGTCCCACTCATTTTCATATATCTCCGAAGTTGTGATTTAATACGAGCAATGAGTTCCAGTGGATTAAATGGTTTAGCTACGTAATCATCTGCCCCAGTTGTTAATCCTAAAATCTTATCCATATCTTGCGTTTTTGCCGACAGCATAATAATAGGCATTTCCGCTATTTCTCTCACTTTCATACACATATGAATACCATCTATTTTCGGCATCATAATATCAAGGACGATTAGATGCACGTCTCTTTTCTTTACTATTTCTAAACCTTCTTCACCATCTCCAGCTTGTAATACTTCATAACCTTCATTCTTTAAATAGATAGTGATAAGTTTTCTAATTTCCTTCTCATCGTCCACGATAAGTATCGTTCCTTTACTCACAAAATCTCCTCCAGCATCATTTACCAAACTATGAATGTTGCTTTATTTCACTCACTACGGCATTCTTCTTATGCATATACATATAAGAAATACTACAAACTACAATAACAATGCCACCAAAATATATACCGTACTCGGTCGCAAGTGTTACTATTACTTCTATATGCTTTCCAAATATAGAACCTAGTAAGAAATAAACTAACGTCCATACAAATCCTGTTACATATGAATAAATCGCATACGTTTTAAAAGACATGTTATTCATTCCTACTAAATACGGTACGATATGCCTCACAACAGGTATAAAATAACTTATAACTAATGTATAATGACCATATTTTGCTATCATCTCTTGCGATTTTAAAAGATACTTCGTCTTTTTCTTTTTCATCAATTTATTAAGTATTTTTATGCCAAAAATTTTCCCGAGTATATACCCTAAAGAAAGGCCGGATACAACGCCTAAATACGTTAGTAAAAAGGCGGGAATCAAATCCAATATACCCATCGATGATACTAATCCACCGCTCATTACAATCATTTCATCTGGAATCGGCATACCGATAATACCTAACCATAAACAGAAAAATAAAGCCCAATAACCATACTGCTCAATGTATGACATTAATTCATTTAGCTCCATTATGCATATGCTCTCCTTAGCTCTTTTTTACAGCTAAAGACGTAAGCTGGCGGGAAATTGAACCACACTTTTTCTAGTGTAATTTCAGGGAAGAAATGCTGTATAAATCCTTTTTTCACAAGTGAATATTGAAATGTAATAAATTCTCCATTCTCATGTATCGTTTCCATTACGCTGTTTAAAATGCGCTTTGAAACCTCTTCTGGTAAAGAAGTGAAAGGCAATCCTGATAAGATGTAATCAATACATTCTATATTCAATTGTTCCCTATACTTCTTTATATTTTCCGCTGAGCCATGTATAACAATCACATTCTGCTCATCTTTAAATTTTCTCTTTAACTCTTTGAAAAATACTTCATTAATTTCAATAAGAAGAAATAATGTCTCCTTCTTCTTTCTCTTCATAATTTCTTTCGTAAAAGCTCCTGTACCCGGCCCTAGCTCTACAATGCATTTCGCTCTATTAAAATCAATTACATCTACCATCTTCTTTGCTAATATTTTTGAACTTGGCGCAATTGCACCAGTATGTTTCGGATGTTTAATAAATTCATGTAAGAATGTTATGAGTTGCATGTAACCTTCTCCCCATTCGTTCAATAGTTTTTAACTTGTTTCTAAGTATAACTATCGTTTCTTAATAAAAATTGAGGAAGTTTCTTAAGATTTTATGAAGAATAAAAAAACAGCTATCCCTATTACGATAGCTGTCCCTTTATTACTTCGCACTCACGATTTTATAATAAGAACGAACTGTGATGAAGTAATATCCAATATAAATAACACTATATACTCCAATACTAATTAAAAGCGGAATCATAATTTCAAATGGCAGTATGTTCCCTAAACCTTTTAATGCAAACAAGCTGTGCAGAATTCCGATTACTAGTGGAATTGCAAAGATAAAGCTCACTTGTTTTGCAATAGCTTTTTTCATTTCTTGTTTCGTTACCCCGACTTTATGAAGGACAATGTAACGATCACGGTCAGCACTTGCTTCTGTAAGCTGCTTAAAGTAAATGATTGAGCCTGTCGCTAATAGGAAGACTAAACCTAAGAATAGTCCGATGAACATCATTAGTCCAGTTGCTTCCAGTCCCATATGGAAACCAGTATAGAAGTCTCTAAATGGTGGTGCCATTTCTGATACACCAGTTGGCATCACTTTTGCTAATTTTTCCGTTAACACTTTACTGTTTCTTTCATCTTTTACATCAATATTTTTTACAATACGTGTTCCAAATGCTTGTTTCGCTTGTTCATACATTTCATCTGAAACGACAACAACTAGTTCACCTAAGTTTGTAATTGCATTATTATTTGCACCTTGGATCTTCAACGTCTTCGTTTCATTTTCAATTTGGAATACCGCTTTATTTCCTTTATATTCGGGGCTAAACTCATACCCTTCCATATAAGAACTATCATATATAAATGCTTCGCCAGTAGCTACATTCACTGTTTCCGCATCAATTTTTTTAGCAAGCTTGTTAAATTCAGATTGAGACATAAATTGATATTTCTCTGAAATCGTGTAATTCATATTAAGAATGAAATCAACTTTATCTCCTTCAAACTTCCCTTTTACAGGAACTGTCTCAATTTCAACTTGATCTTTGATCGGATGATCTTTCTTCTCTTCTGCAAAAATCGCATTTACTTTCTTATCAAGCTCTGCATCTTTTTTCTCGTAAGAATAACTGTATGGCATAGCTGCTTTTGATTGTGTAAATGTGTTGTAATACATCGTAACTGACGTACCAACCGCTGTTAATGTTACCGCACTTAAAATAGAAATCGTCGCAAGTGACTTTGCATTTCCTTTAATACGATATAGTAACTGTGACGTCGTTACCATATTCATACCGTTATAAAACGATGATTTATTATTTCTTGCACGTTTCAATACGAATACTGTAAAGAACATAAATAGTAAATACGTACCTAATACTGTCGCAAGTAATATATAAAGTGCGACTGCCATAAAGTTTGCATACATAACTGCTTTCATAAACATTAACGCTAAGAAATAACCTGAGCCGATTAAGAAAACTGAAATTAACGCCATAATGACAGATCCTTTTGGCATTGCTTCTCCTTCACGTTCTGCGCGGAAAAGTTCAATTAACTTAAAGCGATAAATTAAACGATATCCTTGGAGTGATGTATATAAAATAATCACAAAGAAAATAATTGCTGTATCAATAATTGCTGCCATTGGTACTTCAAAATGAACGTTTAAATTTAATCCCATCATATTTACTAATAACTCAAGGAATAATTTCGAAAGGACACTACCGATCGCAATCCCAATTACTAATGACATTAATCCCATTAACATATTTTCATAAAAGAGCATTTTACCAATTTGTCTTTTTCGAATACCTAATAACGAATATAAGCCAACTTCTTTTTTACGTTTACGTGTAAAGAATCCGTTCGAATATATAATAAACACTGCTACGAAAATGATAAGCATCACACTGGAAACTTGAAATGCACCACTAATCTTTTTAGAAGCTTCTGCTGCTTTTTCCATTTGTGAATTATATTGCAGTGCTTTAAATGTAAAATAAATAACAATACTAAAAATCATAGATGCGAAATATACAAAGTAGTCTTTAAAGTTCCGCTGTATGTTGCGGAGGGCAATGCTAGATAAGGTCATCAGCCATACCTCCAGAAATAGAAGACATTACGTCCACGACTTTTTGGAAGAACTGTTTACGCGTTGATTCACCGCGGTGCAATTCTTTATATAGTTCACCATCTTTAATGAAAATAACTCGTTTACAATAACTTGCTGCAAATGCATCATGCGTTACCATTAAAATTGTTGAGTTATCATATTCATTTAATGACTTCATACTTTCAAGTAAATCTGTTGCAGATTTAGAATCAAGCGCTCCAGTTGGCTCGTCTCCGAAAATCATACTTGGATTCGTAACAATTGCACGTGATGCTGCGCAGCGCTGCTTCTGTCCACCCGACACTTGATATGGGAACTGACTTAAAATATGATCAATACCGAATTTCTTTGAGATTTCAAGAACGCGGCGATCAATCTCACTCGCTTTCACCTTTGATAACGCAAGTGGTAAAGCGATATTCTCTTTCACTGTTAACGTATCTAATAAATTATAATCTTGGAAAATGAAACCTAAATGATCGCGGCGGAATAACGCTAACTTATCATCATTCATCTTCACAATATCTTTTCCATCAATTAAAATTTCACCGTTCGTCGCATTATCAATTGTAGAAAGAACATTTAGTAAAGTCGTCTTACCAGAACCAGAAGGTCCCATAATTCCAACGAATTCACCTTCTTTTACTTGTAAGTTAATACCTTTTAACGCTGCAAATTTATTACCACCCGTGTCATACACTTTTTCGATATTTTTTGCTTCTAACACTGTTTTCATCTCGACATCCCTCATTTCTTCTATTCTCTATTTTCAACTATATACACTCTCTACTCTTGCCACTATCGATGTTTCTTACACAAACATGACAGTTATGTAAGGCACATAAGTAAAGACATCAAAAAGTTAACATAATGAATTAAAGTACTTTGCTACTATAACATTGGGATATCATACCATCCATTCATTCTCCTTACAGGAACATTACAATTTTGTAAGGTAAAAAATGCACCTACAAAGTTGTGCACGAAATGTCGGATGGGGTTATTTCGTTCCTGTTATTCTATGTACAGAGGAGGTCATAATATGGATTCACTTAAAAATATGAATAATGCAATGCACTATATTGAAGGTAACCTTACGAATGAAATTGATTTTAAAGAAGTTGCGAGGCTAGCTCTCTGTTCTGAGTATCACTTTAAAAGAATGTTTTCGTTTTTAGCAGGCATATCACTATCTGATTATATTCGCTGTAGACGTCTTACTCTCGCTGCCTTTGAACTAAAAAACAGCAATGTAAAAGTCATTGATGTCGCTATAAAATATGGCTACAACTCACCAGATTCATTCGCTCGTGCATTTCAAAACTTGCACGGTATAACACCTTCAGAGGCCCGAAATAGTAGCCATTCTTTGAAGGCTTATTCACCAATGACCTTCCAGTTATCCATTCAAGGAGGAAATGAAATGAATTATCGAATTGAAGAAAAAGAGCCATTTCGAATTATAGGTATTACAAAACGAGTATCAATCGTTTTCAATGGTGTAAATGAAGAAATCGCTTCTATGTGGAAAAGTTTAAACCCAGACTCCATTCAAACATTAAAGTCACTTTCAAACATTGAACCTACTGGAATTATTAGTGCCTCTACTAATTTTTCTGAAGGGAGAATGGAGGAAAAAGGAGAACTTGATCACTATATTGGAGTAGCCACAACGAAAGATTGTCCAGAGCAATTCGCGCAACTTGAAGTCGCAGCTTCAACATGGGCTATATTTGAAGCTGTCGGTCCATTTCCTGATGCATTACAAAATGTGTGGGGACGTATTTATTCTGAATGGTTCCCTTCTTCGAACTATGAACTAGCGGAAGGACCAGAGATATTGTGGAATGAAAGTAAAGACGTATCCTCTCCGAATTTCAGAAGTGAAATATGGGTACCTGTTTTAAAAAAGTAATATAAGAATCTAACCTTTCCAAAATAAAGAAGCTACTCTTCCTTTTTAAAGGAAAAGCAGCTCCTTTATTTTATACTTCTTCTCGACTCGTTCTTATACAAGAAAATAGTAATAATCGTAAGCACTATAATAACTGCAAAAGTAAATACTCTGTAGTTCGAGATAGTAGCAGTACCAATTAACAAGGCAGGTATAACCGCCACAATTAAGCCGCCAAACATACCAACAAACGATCCTATACTTTGTTTTACTACTTGAGTTTCTGATATCCAATCATAATAACCAAATCGATTATTAATGAAAATCCCCCATACTGCTGAAAATAATGAATATATTATCGGTGTTATGACGATGAAAAGAGAACTCCAAACATCTAGCTTTAACCCGATTATTAGTAATACAGCACTAATAAGTGATGCAGGTATACTCAATGAAAGATTCATAAGAATTTTACTATCATAAATCACCTTTGGCGCTATAGGCAATGATTTAATAATCCATACATTTTTTCCTTCTAAAGACAATGACACACATGTTGTACATGTCATCGAAATCGCTGCTGCAATAGCAAATGGGGCAATTTTTTGCAACAGGGGCTCAATTCCAGGATACGCTATTAATTGGCTTGGTCCTACTACAACTATAGCTAGCGAGAAAGCTAGCGCCATCACGACTCCCATTCCACTATTTATAACATACACTGTAGAAGAGAAGAAACGTGTCAGCTCTTTTTTATACAATGCGACCAATACACTCTCTTTTTTCATGCTATTAATCTCATAATTTGAAAGCATATGATAAGTGGTGATCCCTGTGTTTATTTGCTTATATTTTAACGAAAGTATTTTTATAAAAAGATAATACCAAATCACTGATATCCCCACAAATAAGATGAAAGCTACCATATCAGCATTAACAATTGCTTTTTGAAACATGTTAGCTAATGGATACACTTTAGTTAATTGCTTCGAAACAATTGCACCAATTCCGTTCATATCATTAAGGCTATATTGAGCATTTCCGTTTTTTAGCATAAAGGAACCGAATGTAATAATTACTATAAAACTTAAAATCGTAGTTATTTTATTCGTATTTTTAAATTTAGAAGCGATTGCCGTAATCGAAGCTCCAAAGATTGCTGCGATTGTTGTTGGGATTAAAGATGCGATAAACATACTGATGAACCACATAAAGTAAAAAGAAACTGATGGATTTTCATGTATACAATACACAACTCCCATTGGTAGCATGATTATGATTGAAAAGATTGTATTCAGCAGGTATAAATACAAAAATCTACTTGCAATAACAGTACTTACGCGAATCGGCAATGACATTAAAAAGTCGTAATCCTTAAAAGCAAAAATTTCTCCATTTGCCTTAAATATAGTGAAAAACAACGTTAATATACTGCTAATAACTAGTGCATAGACGGGAATAATTTCACTCATTCCTAGTTTTACCAACCCATATGCCGAAGCTCCGCAATATAACATTAACATGACACCAACTAGAGCAATAGATGCTGTCAGCAAAATCTTATTCTGCTTCTTTTTCTTATCTTTTTCGTATTTAAAGGTGTTTAAACCGAGCTGCGTTATCAACCGAATTTTCAAAAGACCTAAACTATTAGTATTCATTAGCAAGCTCCTTCATAAAGAGCTCTTCCAATGAGCCTTCCTTAATTAAAGAATTTACTTCTCCTGAAAGTGCTAATTTCCCTCTATTAATCATCGCTACTTTATTACATAACTTCTCAGCTACATCTAAAACGTGCGTAGAAAAGAAAATCGCACTTCCTTTTTCACAAAGCTCTTTCATAATACCTTTCAATACTACGGCTGCCTTTGGATCAAGACCAACGAAAGGTTCATCTAAAACTAATAATTTTGGTTTATGTAAAACCGCCGATATAATCGCTACTTTTTGTTTCATACCGTGTGAATAAGAAGATATTAAGTCCCCTAAGTACGGTGTAATCTCAAAAGCATCCCCATACTTCTGTATCTGTTCTTCCCGATCCCTCGCAGGCACTTTAAACACATCCGCAACAAAGTTCAAATATTGAATTCCTGTTAATTGCTCATATAAATCTGGATTATCAGGAATATACGCCATTACTCTCTTACATGCAATCGGATCCTTTTTTACTGAATGTCCATCAATAAAAATTTCACCCTCTTCAAAATCTATAACTCCTACTAACGACTTAATTGTTGTACTTTTCCCCGCACCGTTATGTCCAATAAATCCAAAGATATCCCCTGCTTTAACAGCAATATTCAAATGATCAACTGCTTTCTTACCGTCTTTATATGTCTTGCTAAAATTTATAATTTCTAACATGTAAATCCCCCCCAAATCACCTTTTCGATTGAATTTTCAGACCTTAAAACGAAAAATTTACTCAGTGAGCTTTTCATTATTCCCACTGAGTATTAAAATCCCTTAACACATAGAAACTATAAATATAAAATTTGACTAATATAACTCACATTTGTATTTCTTTTTTATACAAAACGTAAGAATATAAATTCGTTATAATGACAGCAACTACTATAATCCCAAGCATTATATAAGTTCTCCAATCAGCCGGAGCGAAAACACTTATAATCATAATAACTCCTAACGCCACAAATACTTTTCCGCTAAACCGATGTGTTTTCCGCCATACTTCTTCATTACTTAACGTCCATGGATTACGCATCCCGACAAAAAAGTTTGGCTTACACTGTGGTAAATAATTACCCATTACTAAAAATAAAACACCAACTAATAATTCAGGCACCCGATTAATGAATAAGTTATATCCTAATCCACTTGTAATAATATCTATATTTCCTACAAATAGTAGCAATAGTACCCCATTATTCATCATCATAAAGGCTTTAGAAAATTTCTCGTAATTTGCTTTCCTTGGATCAATCTTTGGTATCACATTTAGAAATATATATAATGCAATCATAATTCCGACCATAGAAACCATTCCGTAAAATTTAGACGAATAGCCATCTACCTTACCGCCGCTCCAATGTGTCGCAATTGTATCCGGCAAATGCGGCCAAGCAAACGCCCAAGCTAAACAAGTTATAACGATTAATAAGATTGCAAAAAGATGTTTTTTCATTTCCCCTCTTCCCCCTTATTCGTAAATGTAAACACCCAAGTCAACAAATCTTGAAAGACCGTTGTGTTTAAAGAGTACACAACGAATTGCCCTTTCTTTTCATCTTGAATAAGTTCAGCATTTTTAAGTGCGTTTAAGTGGTGTGAAATACTTGGTTTTGTCATATTGAAATGTTCAGCGATCTCACCAGCGGTTAGATCGCCTTCTTTTAATAAATCTAAAATTTTTCGCCTTGTTGGATCTGCTAATGCTTTGAATGCTTGATTCAATGTCTTTCTTCCCCTCATTAATTAGACATTTAGATATTTATCTAAATGTTAAAATGATTTTAGTTAATTGTCAATCATCTATACGCCCCTTTTTATTTTGTACCCTACGCCAATTACTCTATATTGAATAAAATCTAAAGATTACGCAGGTTAAAAAGGAAAGCAGCTCTTCTGTTTCTTTTCTTAATAATACTTTTTCTGGAACTTCTACAACTGTCTCATCACTTAGTTGTTGTTTTTCAAATAAGCGCAGCCTCTTCCATATGTGTTTTCTCCATTGACTAATCTGTTTGTAAACAATTCCATTCAACCAAAATAGAAACGGTCTAGATTGATCATATGTTGAAATAGATTTCCAAAGTTGAAAGTAGATTTCATTTACGATTTCATTTGTATCATGCCGATTTTTAACTATAGCAAAGACGGTTTCATAGACTCTCTGACTCGTTAAGTTAAATATAAATTCAAAAGCCTCCTCGTCACCTTTTAGTAAACGCTCTATCCAAATATGTATATCTTCATTACTTGCCAAGTAGTGCCCCCTCCTTAACGATGTTCTCACTATATATTGGACGGTAAGCAAAATAAAGTTCCAAATTTCATAAAAAATATAATACTTTTTATTCATTCATATATTTAAAAGGAAAATATATTGAATTATTCCTATAATACTTTTTACTTTTCTAACTTTTAACCTATACTGTTTACTAGCTTATCTTTCAACATAATGAAAAGACTTGAAACACATGATACACTATAGCTACAATTGTTTTTTTTGAGGAGGAATATACATATGTATAAAATTTTAATCGTTGAAGACGATCCAAATATTTCATCATTACTGCAATCTCACATTCAGAAGTACGGTTATGAGGCTGTTGTAGCGGAGAATTTCGATGATATTATGGAATCGTTTAACGCTGTGAAACCACATCTTGTTTTACTTGATGTAAACTTACCGAAATTCGATGGTTTCTACTGGTGCCGTCAAATTCGTCATGAATCTACTTGTCCAATTATTTTCATTTCAGCGCGTGCTGGTGAGATGGAACAAATTATGGCGATTGAAAGCGGTGCGGATGATTACATTACAAAACCGTTCCACTACGACGTTGTAATGGCGAAAATCAAAGGACAATTACGCCGTATTTACGGTGATTATGCACCAAATATTTCTGAACGTATCGTTGAAGTAGAAGGGTTAAAACTATTTCCAGAACGTCCAGAAATTCATTTTGGATCTGAACAAGTTCTTTTAACGAAGAAAGAAGCTATTTTAGCAGAAATGTTATTATCAAAATTCCCTCGTACAGCGAGCCGTGAAGATTTATTAGCTGCGCTTTGGGATGATGAAAGTTTCGTTGAGGAAAATACATTGAACGTAAACATTACGCGTCTTCGTAAAAAGTTTAATGAGCTTGGTATTGAGAACTCTATTGAAACAGTACGTGGACTTGGATATCGCTTTAACGCAACTTGGAGTGAATAAGCATGAAGCTATTTTTACGTGATCATTTTGCATTTTTCCTACTGTACGTATTAAACTTCGGTATCATCTTCGTTCTTTATGATGCAGTAGATGGATTTCAAAACAATAAATTTTACTTCGTTGTTTTAAGTTTATACTTATTTATTTGTTTCCTCGCTTATCGTTACGTTCGCAATCGTAGAATGTACCATAGATTAAGTGAGCAACCAGAAAAAATGGAAGATGCGTTTATTGAAAGAGCGACTGCTCCGATGCCTCACGGTGTCAATGAACTCGTGCGTACGCAGTACCGCCTCTTCCAAAAAGAACTACAATCGTATGAAGTAAAACAACAAGAACATCAATTATTTATTAACCATTGGGTACATCAAATGAAGACACCTGTTTCTGTTATGCAGCTTATGGTGCTAGAAATGGAAGACGAGCATTTAATTCCAAAGTTTAAAAAAGAATTAGAGCGTCTAAACCAAGGGCTTGATATGGCTTTATACATGGCTAGGTTAAATAACTTCCATGAAGATTTCCATGTCGAGACGATTTCATTAAAAGATACGGTAACAAAAAATATTAACGGATTAAAAGAACTATTCATTCGTAATGGTGTCTTCCCTGTTTTAGAAGTCCATTCTGATTTAAAAGTTGCTTCTGATGCGAAATGGCTAAAATTTATCATCTATCAGTTAATGACAAATGCTGTTCGTTACTCTGGTGAACGCGGAAAGAAAGTTTTCTTATCTGCTTATCGAAACGGAAAAGATATTATTTTAGAAGTTCGTGATGAAGGTGTTGGTATTCCGCAAGAAGATATTCGAAGAGTATTTGAACCGTTTTACACTGGGAAAAACGGTCGCGCATTCGGAGAATCTACTGGTATGGGACTTTATATTGTAAGTAAAATTTGTGATTATTTAGGTCACTCTGTCAAACTAGATTCTGAAGTTGGTAAAGGAACGACGATTAAAATCATCTTCCACAACGCTGCAAATAATCAAGCAGAACATACGGAGAAGGTGACCGAAGCATGATCGTAACATATGCAAGCAAAATGTATGAGAACTCAATCTCATACATTTTTTGCAATACAACTACTTCTATATCTTCTAGCCGGAGGTATAATCTATGACATTTTGGCAATTTGCATTTAAAAATGTAACGCGTAATTCAAGAGCTTATTTTGCTTACTTTGTAAGTAGTTCCTTTTCCATTGCTGTGTTCTTTTCATTTGCTGTTTATTTGTTTCATCCGAAATTACAAAATTTTAGCATGACCTCTGAAATTTCAGGATTAATGATATTTTCAGAAGTAGTAATTGTATTTTTCTCTTTCTTCTTTTTACTATATTCCATTGGTACTTTTTTAAAAGTTAGAAAAAAACAATTTGGTGTTTTGACCATTTTAGGGATATCGAGAAAACAATTACATCGTCTTGTTTTTATGGAGAATATGTTAATCGGGATTTTATCTATCTTTTTCGGCATGCAGTTTGGAGTTGTTTTTTCTCAATTTTTCTTATTAGTAACATCCAAACTTACGCATGTTCCAGGAATATATTTATACGGTCCTACTAACGCGTTTATTTTAACAACCATTGTTTTCCTTAGTCTTTTTATCATTGTATCTGCATTCACACCAATGCTTATTCGTACAAAAAAAGCGGTACACCTTTTAAAAACAAATGGTGGAAAACAAAAAGAAAGAAAACCCTCCATACTTGTTTCATTATTTGGTGCGATTTGTTTATTTGGTGGTTATGCGTTAGCTGGAAATCCTAAATATTTCGTATCAGTAAGCCCGCAAATCGGTGTTATATATATGGTTTCAAGTATTTTCGTTATCCCAATGCTTGTTACAATCGGAACATATTTCTTCTTTTCACAAATTAGTTTCTTACTGATTTATATTTTAAAGAAAAGAAGGAAGTTTTATATGAAACGGATTAATATGCTTTGGATTTCGGATTTAGCGAGCCGTATTCGAACGAATATTAATATGCTTTTTATTGTAGCGATGCTATCTACGATCGCTTTCACAATGATTACGTTTCTATATGGATTCGGGAAATTTATTAAGCTAGAAGTTAATAGAACTTCTCCTTTTCCAATTTCTTATTTTTCTTATGATGCGAACCCTTTTGTTACAGAGCATTTAAATTGGCTTGAGCAACAATTACAAAAAGAGCATTTCCCTTATCAAAAAATAGAAGCTGATATATATGAAACACCACTAAAAGAAGATAAAGATATAGCCATTTATAATGACGTATACGCAATTAAGCAAAGTGACTATAACAAACTTGCAGATTCTTTACGAATGAAACAACTATTTATGGATGATAACGAAGCATATGTGCTAACAGGGACATCTTATATCACCATATTCAACGAATTTGAGCAAAGCTACAAAAGAGATTACATTACACTCTCTAGTACAAATACGAAATTACGAGTGAAAGGCTATGAGCATGTAAACGCAATCCCATCTGACTTTTCATATCAAACGATAGTGTTGCCTGATATTATCGTAAATAACTTACCTAACACCGTAAAACATATATCAGCATACAATTACAAAATTCAAAACTGGGAACAGACATATGAAATTGCTGATAATTTTATAGAAAAGGTGCAAAAAGATCGAAATAAATCCCAGTATGAAGGACCTCTTATTCGATCCTTTGAATCAGCAGGATCGTTATACAAAATAACATCTGGTAGTGCCGCATTCTTCTTAATCGGGACATTTTTAGGAGTTATCTTCTTCATTGGAGCTGGTAGCGTTCTTTACTTTAGAATGTATACGGATTTGACGAACGAACAAGAGAAATATATAACGATTTCTAAAATCGGTGTAACAGATACAGAGATGAAACGATCTGCAACCATTCAACTTAGTATTTTATTTTTCATTCCGTACATTATGGCATCCATTCATACAATGTTCGCAACAAAAATGCTACAAGATGTAATTGGTTTATCTCTGTTCAAAGAAGTTTCAGCCGTTCTTATTATTTTTGGATTCGTTGAAATCGTATTTTTCTTATTTATTCGTTCACTTTATATGCAAAAATTATCACAGTACACGAGTGGACAAAATATTTAAAACAAACTTGATGAAAAGAGTATTTCTTATGCTCTTCTCATCTTCACCCCATTAGGAGGCTAGGTGAATGACATTTTGGCAGTTTGCATTTAAAAACGTGACGCGGAACGCCAGAGCTTATTTCGCCTATTTTGTAAGCAGTGCGTTCTCCATCGCAATCTTTTTCTCATTTGCAGTTTATTTATTTCATCCTAAATTGCATATGACAGACGTGAATTATTCTCTGAACATATTAATGACAATTTCAGAAGTTGTCATTGTGTTCTTTTCATTTTTCTTTTTACTGTATTCAATCGGTACGTTTTTAAAAGTACGAAAAAAACAGTTCGGGATTTTAACAGTACTTGGCATATCTCAAAAACAATTAAAACGACTCATATTTATAGAAAATATGTTAATTGGTGCTCTTTCTATATTTTTTGGCATTCAACTTGGAGTCGTCTTTTCACAGTTCTTTTTATTAGTTACCGCCAAAATTACACACGTACCTGGTTTATATTTATATCCGCCTACAAGTGCTATCGTTTTAACTATCATCATCTTTCTTGGGCTCTTCATTCTCGTATCATCTTTTACACCCATGCTCATTCGTACGAGAAAAGCCGTACGTCTTTTAAAAGAAGGAACAAAACAAAAAGAAAGAAAAGCATCCGTTCTCATCTCTCTATTTGGTGCGATGTGTTTAATATGTGGATATGCGTTAGCCGCAAATCCGCTGTATTTTATGTCGCTAGGTGACATCATTGGGCTTTTATATGCCATCTCTAGTATATTTGTCATCCCATCGCTTATTGCAGCTGGAACATACTTTTTCTTTTCACAAATTAGTTTTTTACTTATTCGTATTTTAAAAATGCGAAGAACGTTTTATATGAAACGAATTAATATGCTTTGGATTTCTGATTTAGCATCACGCATTCGTACGAATATTAATATGCTCTTTATTGTGGCGATGCTATCGACGCTCGCTTTTACAATGATTACATTCTTATATGGATTCGGGAAATTTACAAAGTTTGATGCGATTAGACAAAACCCTTTCCCGTTTACTTATTTATCACATACTGAAAATACATTAGCTGATGAACATTTAAACTGGTTAGAGCAGAAATTTAATGAAGAGCACTTTACTTATACAAAATTTAAAACAGATATATATGAAGTATCTTCAGCTGAAGATAACACACAGCTCTATTACGCAATTAAACAAAGTGACTATAATGTACTTGCTAAGGCGTTAAATTGGGAAAAACTCACGGTGAATAAGAATGAATCTTATATCCTTATGAAAGACTTAGATGATCAAGTTATTGGAACACTTCACAATAAAGACAAGAAAAATACTCTTACACTTACTCAAAACAATTTACAACTACAAGTGAAAGAATATAAAAGTTATAACCCATTCCCAAACAGCTTAATATACCAAGTACTCATACTATCTGATGAAAATGTAGAAGCCTTATCCACCGTTTCCAAACAAATGAGTGTATATAACTTCAAGGTTACAGATTGGGAGAAAGCACATAATATCGGTTCAGCGTTTATAACAAAAATCGATAACGACAATGCAGCGATTCAAGCAGAGCATCCACCGTTCCATGCAAGTGAAGCGAGCGATTCTCTATATAAAACAAAACTAAATGTCGCTTCGTTCTTCTTAATTGGTACTTTCCTAGGGGTTATTTTCTTTATCGGTGCTGGCAGTGTTCTTTACTTCCGAATGTATACAGATTTAACAAATGAGCAAGAAAAATATATAACGATTACGAAAATTGGCTTAACTGAGACTGAAATGAAACGTTCAGCGACAATTCAGCTTGCGATTCTTTTCTTCGTGCCTTACATTATGTCATCGATCCATACGATGTTTGCGACAAAGATGCTACAAGAAATATTACATCTCTCGTTTTTCGCTGAGATTACAGTCGTACTTATGATTTTTGGAACGGTTGAAATTCTATTTTTCCTTTTAATTCGTTCCTTCTATATGCAAAAATTATCACAACACATTAAGTTTTAGAGAATAGAAAGGTGATTATTATGGAAGAAGTATTACACATAAAAAACGTCTCAAAAGTGTATGAGGGAAAAGTACCTCATACCGCTTTAAAAAATATAAATTTACACGTAGATAAAGGTGAATTTGTTGCTATCATGGGGCCATCTGGTAGCGGTAAATCTACGTTTTTAAACGTTATTTCTACAATTGATTCCCCTACTTCTGGTGATGTCGTTATTAATGGAAAAAAACCGCACACATTTCGTAGAGAGAAGTTAGCCATTTTCCGCCGCCAAGAGTTAGGATTTGTTTTCCAAAATTTTAATCTACTAGATACACTAACAATCGGTGAAAATATCGTACTACCTTTAACATTAGATAATGTTCCGTTAAAAGAAATGGATGAAAAGCTTGATAACATTTCAAAAAAGCTTGGAATTGATCATATTTTGGACAAACGTATTTTTGAAGTTTCTGGAGGACAAGCACAGCGTACCGCAGTAGCACGTGCTGTTATCCATCATCCCTCACTTCTACTTGCTGATGAACCAACAGGGAACTTAGATTCAAAAGCAGCAATTGACGTAATGGAGCTATTTACGAAATTAAATAAAGAAGAAGATGCAACGATTTTAATGGTTACGCACGATCCGTTTGCAGCAAGTTATTGTAACCGCGTCATTTTCATTAAAGATGGCGAGCTTTACAACGAACTACACCGCGGATTATATCGCGAGAAATTTTATCAAGAAATATTAGATGTTCTAGCGTTATTAGGAGGAAGACGTGGATGACATTTTGGCAATTCGCATTTAAAAATGTCTCGCGTAATTCGAAAGCATATTTCGCCTACTTTGTCAGTAGTGCCTTTTCTATCATGGTTTTCTTTTCATTTACTGTATACGCGTATCACCCGCGGTTACAGAGTGTACAAAACTTTCAAGAACGTGATCCTCTAATGAACTTAGCTAGTACAGCACAGCTTGTGATTGTTATGTTCTCGTTCTTCTTTCTCTTATATTCAATTGGAACATTTTTAAATGTACGGAAGCAGCAATTCGGGATACTCACAATTCTCGGTATCTCACAGCGACAATTAAAAAGACTGTTATTTACTGAAAATATGATAATCGGGATATTGTCTATCTTTATCGGCATTCAAGGTGGCCTTGTATTTTCTAACTTTTTCTTATTAGTCACTTCGAAATTAACAAGTGCTAAAGGTCTCTATTTATATTGGCCAACAGAAGCGATTATCGTGACAACCGTAACGTTTATCATTTTATTTTTAATCGTTTCTACGTTTACACCAATGTTTATTCGTACTCGAAAAACAGCCCACCTTATTAAAGGGAACAAGAAAATACCAGCTGAAAAAAGACCATCTATACTCATCTCTTTATTTGCTTTAATTTGTTTAGGGCTATGCTATTATATCGCTGGTTATCCGCGAGGCTACGTAACGGAAAAAAATGTGCAAAATGGATCTGTCTTTTTTATTATGTTATCTATTTTACCGCTCGTAGTAGTCGGGACATATTTATTCTTTTCACAAACATTTCTTCTTTTTATCTATATTTTAAAGAAGCGTAGAAAGTTTTATTTGAAACAAATAAATATGTTATGGATTTCGGACTTAGTTGCTCGTACCCGTAGTAATATTAACGTACTCTTTATCGTTTCTATGCTATCTGCACTTGCATTTACAATTATTATTGGGTTATTCGCCGCTAATAACAATACGAAGGCATCAGTACTAGAGCGATATCCCGTCCCCTTCACTTATACATCAGAAGGTGACAATTCCCTTGAACAAAAGCATATTTCTACAATTGAAACGGAGCTTACAACTAGTAATTTTCAGTACAAAAAATATAAGTTTACAGTATTAAAAGATACAGCTTCCAAAGAAGATATTATGCTTATGAAGATGAGTGATTATAACGCAATTGCTAAACAATTGAAAAGACCGGAAATAACAATCGATTCTACAGAAGTTTATATTATTTCTCGGCACTCACCAGAACTTCTCGATCTCGTATCTAATCCATTTGCAAAGCAAAATACGATTACACTCGGGTCTAATAAAAAAGAATTTCATATTAAAGGGTTTATTAACAAGGGAATCGAACCATCCTTTGCATTCCCACATTTAGCTGTCGTACAAGATTATGTATTTGATAATATGATTCCTCATATTGAGACAACCGTAATCTATAACTACTTCGTAGAAAACTGGGAAAATGCAATAGTTCCAACCAAAAATATGTTACGTGTTATTAGTGGTGATGCACGTGAGTTCTACAAAAAGCATACAGAAGAGAACGCTCAAGTTCCTTTCTTCATACATACGGCTACGGATGAACTCATTTACGGTAAAGGAAATGCAGTTGCTCAATTCTTTATTTGGGCATTTCTTGGTTTTATCTTCTTTATCGGTGCGGCTAGTGTCTTATATTTCCGTATGTATAATGACTTAACAACTGAAAGACAAAAGTATATTACGATTACAAAACTTGGCTTAACTGAATTAGAAATGTTTCGCTCTGCAACCATTCAATTAGGAATTTTATTTTTTGTTCCTTACATCGTTGCTGGTGTTCACACGTTATTTGCGGTTAAGTTTTTACAAAGCATGTTTTCTTTCTCCTTACTAAAAGAGACATGTATCGTACTCACCTTTTTCGGGATTATCGAGATCATTTTCTTCTTCTTAATCCGTTCTCTGTACATTAATAAATTATCACAGCATATAAAAATATGAATAAAATGGCCTTGTGCGTATTGCACAAGGCCATTTTCAATAGTTTTTAATTAGCAGCAATATCCACCATAGCCGCCAGCATAACCGCCGTAACCACCGTATCCACAAGAGCCGCCTCCGCCGAAGCAGCTAGCACCGATGATAATTAATAAAATAAACAATACGATTAGAAGCGCAAAACCGCCTCCGCAACCATTTCTGCGGTTACAATCATCATGTCTGTGTTCACACTTTTCGCTCATTACCCTATTCCTCCTTTAGTATCATTCATAACAAGTTCCTCTTGTTCTAAATGAGGGGATTCCATTTATATTATGTTTTCAGGGCGAATAGGAAGCTTGGCTTACCTAAAAACGGGCTTGTTTTAGCAATTGGGCTTAATCAAAAAAAAGATACCTATTCAGGTATCTTTTAAAGAAACATATTCAACAAAAGGGCAAAACCGAATGCAATAAATGACAACAATGTTTCCAGCACCGTCCACGTTTTAAATGTTTCCTTCACCGTTAATCCTAAATACTCTTTTACAAGCCAGAAGCCTGCATCATTTACGTGAGAAAACATTAATGAACCTGCACCGGTTGCAATAACGAGAAGCTCTAAATTCACACCAGACATGTGCTGAATAACCGGTGAAACAATTCCTGCTGCTGTCGTTAGTGCGACTGTCGCTGAACCTGTTGCAATTCGAATTAATCCAGCTACCATGAAAGCTAATACAATTGGTGATAACGAAATATGTTCTGCCATTTGTGCAATAGCCGTTCCAACGCCGCTTTCAATTAATATTTGTTTAAATCCACCGCCTGCACCAATAATTAAGATAATGGAGCCGACCGGTAATAAACTTTCATCCGTTAATTTTTTAATTATCTTTTTATTAATTCCTTGTCTTATTCCAAGTAAATAAAATGCTGCGAAACATGAAATAAGTAAAGCGATTACTGGACTCCCTATAAAAACAAAAAATTCAGTTAACTTTTCTGGTAATGAAATATATGGTGCAACTACTGATAAAATCATCAATACAACTGGTAATAAAATAATAAAGAATGATACTTTACGACTTGGCAAATCAGTTGATACTGTCGTAACTCGAACAAGCTCCGGTTCATTTTCCGGTATAACCCTCTTATGTACCCACTTTGCAAATATTGGCCCTGCTATAATAGCCGTTGGTAACGCGATAAGTAATGAATATAAAAGTACCTTTCCTAAGTTCGCGTTATAAATACCGATTGCTGTCATGGCACCTGGATGTGGTGGTACTAGCCCATGTACGATAGATAATCCCGCAATAACAGGTAACGCAATTAATAATATATTTTGCTTCGTCGTTTTTCGAATGGAAATAACAAGTGGTAATAAAATGACGATCCCTACTTCAAAAAAGACAGGAATCCCTATAACAAACCCCGCAAATAACATAGCCCAAGGTAATTTTTTTACGCCGAAAAATCGAATAAAGAAATCTGCAACTTGCATGCCTGCCCCTGAATCAGACATCATTTTCCCTAATATCGTTCCAAGTGCCAAAATACCAACTAAATGTCCTAGTACACTACCAACACCAGTTTCATAGGCAGCCACTATTTTCGTTAAGTTCAGTCCAGACATAATAGCTAAAAACAAACTCGCAACTGTTAAACTAATAAATGCATGCCATTTCCACCATGATACCCCTAAAATAACAATTGTGATCGCAAGTAACGTGACGATTAATAAGTATATATCCATCTCTCATTCTCCTTACTTTTATCCCGATTGGTGTGGGCTAATAATTAGTGGGTGATGCCCTCCTCCACTAATTAAAGTTTTACTTTATAAAAAAAGAGGGAACATCCCCTCTTTTTATACGTCATAATTCACTACATAATGCTGCATTTCTGTATTGTAGTAGCCTTCGCTATATTCAATTACTTCGCCAACTTCATCATAAGAATAGCGCATACGTTTTAATAACGCTGTCCCCTCTTTTTCACCTAGCGCTTCTGCAACGAAGCTAGGGGCAAGCCCAACAGCGAATTCATCTCTGAAGTTTTCTAAATGTATACCTCGGTCTTCAACTAAATCATAAAGCGATTGTAAATCAAAGTCCGATAAATCTGTACTTGCCATGTGTGCTGAGAAATAGTGCGTATAATGAATGTACGGTGTATCATTTAACGTATATAAACGTTCGATACGGAAACTCTCTTTCCCGAATAATCGAAATGGCACTGTTCCTTCCTCATTATGTACGACTTCTGCTTTTAGCAATTTCTTCTGTACTTTATATCCTTCTTCCACTAACACTTCTGTAAATTTCTTACCCTTTGACAACTTTGTCGCCGAAGTATTACGAATTACTTTCGTTCCTTTACCGCTTTTTTTTTCCAAGTATCCTTCTTGAGCGAGTTCTTTAATGGCATTTCGTACTGTAATCTTGCTAACTTTGAACTCTTCCTCTAATTGCGGTTCTGAAGGAATATTCGTATGAATCGCATATACACCATGTAATATGCGATCACGAATAATATTTTTTATTTGTAAATATAATGGTCCTTTTTTCCTCGTTACGTTCACTGTTACACCCACTACCTTTCTACATCACCTACTGATGCCGTCATTGCCCGAAGTATATCTTTCTCTGATGACATTGGCGTATCACCGACGATTGTATGTGCTAGCATTCCAGCTGCTGACGCAAATGAAACAGCTTTCTCTGGTGCGAACTCTTTTATCTCGCCATGAATAATTCCGCTCGTATAAGCATCTCCAGCACCTATTCTATCATATACAGAAAACGTAAGTGTTTTTGCAAAAGTGAACGATCCATCTTTACATATAAACCCGCGAAGCGAATGTGTATTATCACTGTTAATAGAGCGATGAGTACCAGCGATTGTAGCAATATGATACGTTTCAGCTACCTTTGGAATGAGATCCAGCAGCTGCGCCTCACGCTCCGTCTCTTCTGTTTTCATCCCAAGAACGAACATCGCATCTTTTTCATTCATCATAACGATATTAGCAAGCCCTAGCATTTCTTCATAATGCGGTTTTGCCTGTTCATATCCGTCTTCTCCCCAAAGTGAGGGACGATAATTACAATCAAAAACGACGGTTCCTCCGTTTTCTTTAACTGCTCTCGCTAAAGATTTCATATGATGACGCACAGTATCATTCATCGCAAGTGTAATACCGCAAAAATGAACGATATCAATTTCCTTTGCGATTTCTTCAAATTGATACATTTCTTCACATGCCGTATTGAAGCTACTTTCTAATCGATTCGAATATGTAACGCGGCTTGCACGTGCACCGAATCCATTTTCTAAAAAATACATACCTACATATTTACCACCTCTTGAAACAAGAGAAGTTTGAATCCCTAACTTTTGAATGTAAGATACAGCTGCATCTCCAACCGAATTTTCCGGTAAAGTTGAAATAAGAAGCCCTTCATGCCCTAAGTGAGAAAGTGCCGCTACAACGTTCACACCTGTACCTGAAAATGAGTAATTTAACGTGTTAGCTTGCGACAACAATTCATATCCAGGTACTTGCAGGCGCATCATTACTTCGCCGAACGCTGCAATTTTCTTACGCATATTGATCAACTAGCTTTTTCACGACTGCTAATAATTCACGAACATCTTCTACTTTCGTATTACCAGTTTCTTTATCAATAATAGAAGAGTATACGTGCGGGATAACTTGCTCTACATTTGCCTCAAGCGCAATACGTACAATTGTTTCAAAGTTTTCTTTATCAATTCCACCTGTTGGCTCTAATGCGAATCCTTCTTCTGCACAAGCTTTCGCAACTGCGCGATATTCTTCTTCGTGAGCTAGCCCTTTCATCGGGAAGTATTTCAATGAATTTCCGCCCATATCACGTACAAGTGCGATCGCTGTTTTAATTGGAACGATTGCTTTTTCTTCTCCAGCCGCACTAATTGGGCCAGTAGAAATATTTACGTAACCTACTTTTCCTGTTGGTGATACTAAACTATTAATCCAGCTATCCTTTTCGCCGAGATTTGCTCGCGTTGCTCCAACTGAAGGGAACACTTGGTTAATATGGCTACCAGGATAATGCTTCGCAATTTCAGCTACAACTGCTGCTTGGCGATTATCTCCTGCGCCTAGTCCGATTGATACAGCGTCATCAATTTCTTTTCCGTATGCTTTCATAGCTGTAACAGCTTCTTCTACTGTTGGGTAGTCTTTTGATAACACTCCCACTACTACATAACCTTCTGCTGCTTCAAAAATATCTTTTGCATTTTCTATATTGTTTGCTAATACATTTAATGCTACGTGGCCTTTATAAAAACGTTTTTGAATGTTTGTCATTTTAGTTTCCCCCTACGATTTCTCTCAATTTTTCTTCAATCACATGTATGTCATCACCTTGAAGTGGACGTGGATCAATATCAAAGAATCCTTGTCTTACTCCGTAATCACGTGTATAAATGGCGATTTCCCCTTCGCGTAATGCAGTCACAACTTCTTTTGCTGATTTGTTTAACTCTTTCTCGTTAATATGAATACGAGCTCTAAAGATTGCTCTTCCTGCTTCATCTTGAACGATCGTTACATTTACACCATTTAATTCTTTTAGCGGCATAAGTACTTGTAATAGCTCTTTTTCTTGCTCGCTCTTATCTTCTTTTACTCCGTACTCATCAAGCGCTTGAAGTAAACCGAAAGTCGTCTCTTTCCCAACTTTCATACTTCTTCCGATGCAATGTAATTGTACTTTCAGCCACTCGATGTATTTTCGTTTCCCGCCAACAATACCAGAAGTAGGCCCTTCAATCGCCTTTGAACCGCTATAAATGGCAAGATCTGAATACTTCACATATTTTTGAATATCTCCTTCAGCTGCTGCATCCACGATAAGCGGTACGTTATTTCGCTGCGCAACTTCCCATGCTTCTTCAACAGAAATCATATTTTTTTGCACTGCATGATGTGATTTCACATACAGAATCGCTGCTGTATTTTCACCAATTGCATCTTCAATATGCTCTGCTTTCCCTTCATTTGCATAGCCAACTTCAACGAGTTTACCACCGCCTAAGTAAATCATCGTTTCAACAGGTGCACCGTATTGAACGTTATGACCTTTTAACATAATCACTTCGTTTTTCGCGATTACTTCTTGATGAAGTCTTTCACTTTTACGGCGATTTCCTTCTGTAACGATACCAGCGATAGAAAGTGCAATTCCGCTCGATGCTGAATTCACAACGACTGCTGCCTCTGAATCTAGAATTCTCGCAATATGGTCTCCCGCTTTATCTACTAAATCAGCAATTTCTACATAATTTTGTCCACCATGCTTCATCGCATCCATAACTGTATCTGTAGGAGCGGATACACCTAAAATACTCATTCTACCGCTCGCATTAATTACTCTTTTTAATCCGTACTTAGCATTCAATGAATGACCCATTGATTACAACCCCTTTCGTATCAATTCTTCTTTCAGCAATGCGCTGATCCCCTTCTGAATCAATTAACGTAACCTTCTCATCTTTCACCGTAAATAAAGTTAAGTTTGCAATATCTCCTTCTTGAATGCGGCCAAGCTCTGGTTTCTTAAGCCATTCTGCTGCATTTTTCGTAACCGCATCAATCACTTCTTCTAGCGGATAACCTAAGTAAAGGAATTTCGAAAGAACGTGAGCCATACTGTAAACTGGACCGTGTATACGGTTCTTCCGGTAAATATCTGTACTAATTGTACGAAAGGCAATACCGTAACGCTTCGCTGCTTCTGCTACTTTAAAAGAAAAACTAGCGTTACCGTGACCAACATCTAAATGCACACCGCGATTCACTGCATCTAGTAACACAGGTAGTGGTTTACCTTCTTCATCAAATAAATTATTTTCTTTCCCGTTTAAATAATGTGTAATGACATCATCTTTTTCTAAAAGAGGTACAACTTCCTCAATGCGAGGAGGCGCTGAACCGATATGTACCATAATCGGTAATGATGTTTCTCGAGATAAAGCGCGCGCTACATGCAGCGGTTCAATTCCACTATCACAAACGACACTTTTACTCATTCTCGCCTTTAACCCAACGATTACATCTTTATACTTTTCTACTGCTTCTATCGCTTTCTCTTTATCTATCCATTCCATATTGGATAATTCATCAATTCGTTTCAAACCGATGCGAGAAATATTTAAAAAGGCAAATAAATTTGTCTTTGCCTGCTCTCTACTTTTTACTAAATCTGCAATGCGATCAGCACCGCAACTACCCGCATCAACAATTGTCGTTACCCCTTGCTTAACGCCAATTTCATCCACCTCATCGCCATACGGATCAAACTCTGGAAAAGCATGAACGTGCAAATCAATCCAACCACTCGATACGTAAGTACCAGAGTAATCAAGAACCTTTCCACCCTCGCCAGCACCAGCTTTCGTCACCTGTGCGATTTTGTTATTTTCAATTACAATGTCAATCTCTTCCCCGTTCACACGTTTCACATTACGTAGTACGAATCGTTCTGTCATTGTATTTCCACCCTTTTCTATAAGAAGCCATAAGAATACGCTTACATTTAAGTTTCATTTTTTATATCTCTTTCACACGCTTAGCGTAACACAAAAAAAGGGAGAAGTAAATATAACGTTATAATGTTTAAAAGTAAATAAAAAGATGCTCCTCCAAAATGTTGATAGTACAGGAAATTATATCAACGATTTTTCGAATATATCTATCATAACTTACAATATATCAACGATTTTTTAATTATATCTATCGTAACTCAAAATATATCAACGATTCGACAAGGAATATCGATTTACCGACAAAAAACGTCAATTCCTTTCTTATATAAGAAAAGGCTGTCCCAAATGGCACAGCCTTTTTCTCTATTCCTGAACCGTCACAATAACCCCATCCATATTGTTACCGGAAATTTCATACTGCTTGTTTGCTGGAACGTTCACTTTCGTATTCTCAGAAACTTTATAATAAGAAACAGTATATTTCTTACCTTCTACTTCAGTTGAAACCTCTTTTTCCTCTTTTAAAAACTCTAAATATTCCTCTAGTGTAAAATTCTTTTTTTGCATAATTGCGCTATGAGGTAGGCCGACATAACGGATATGCCATGGCTCATATTGAATTCCAGTAATGTTACTTTTATTTTTCGGATAACGTAATACAAAGCCATGCTTCCATACGTTCTCTTCAATCCATTTTCCTTCAGGCGCTTTCTCCATTTTTTTTTGAGTAGACCCAATGTCCAGTGATAATCCTAAATTATGTTCACTGTATCCTGCTGGAAGTGCATAATCAGATCCCATTTTTTCATATAGCTGTTTTTGCTCTTGGAAATCTCTATAACCACTACTAATCAAAAAATGGTTAACACTTTCTTTTCCAGCCGCATCGACAACGTTCAAAAACTTTTTCACAACATCCTTTGATAAACGAAGATTTCTATCAAATATTACATAGCCTCTTACTAATTCACTATTATGATTTATATTTATAATATCAGACCTAATACTATCTTTTTTTACTGGATAATCCCTGTTAACTAATAATAAATCACCCTTATAAATTTGTTCCTTCGTAATCTCTTTCCTCTCAGTGTTTGCCGCCTTTACTAGCTCATCTTTCCCGACAATTTTAACATCGATTTCCTTTTGAAATAAAGGTGATATATAAACGCCTACACATACTGTGCATGCTATAAAAAAAGAAATAAATACCCACTTTTTCATTTCTAGTTCCTCCTTAACGTAACTTACGTATAGAATAGAAAAAACTATTAAAATAAAAAGTGGGGTAAAGTTTAAATTTTTATTAAATTGTTACATTCTCGTCTTTTGGCAATCGTACTTCAAATATCGTTCTAACTACATTGCTTTCAGCAGAAATCGTACCATTATGCTGCTCGACAATATTTTTCGCAATGAATAGTCCAAGGCCTGTCCCGCCACGGTTCTCAGTTCTCGCTTTATCACCTGTGTAAAACATATCAAAAAGATACGGTAAATCTTCTTCTGGAATGCTATCTCCATAATTCATAATTTGTACGACAACTTCTCTATTATCAACATACCCATTCATATCAATAAATTGCCCATCATATCCGTAACGAACGGCATTTGTTAACAAGTTTTCAAATACTCTAGCTAACAATTTTCCATCACCGTGCATCGGTAAATGAGGGTCCACATTCAATCTAGCTTCTAAATGATGTTTTTCTAATAACGGATACAATTCCTCCTCTAACTGTATAAGTAACTCACTTATATCAATCGGCTTTTTATCCAGCTTTAGCATGCCATAATTCATACGTGTAATTTCAAATAGCTCATCAATTAAACTTTCCAGTCTTTGCGATTTTGTATATGCAATTGTGGAGAAATGTTTAATTTGTTCTTTTGTTAAATTTTCATCTTTAAGAATTAAATCTAAATATCCTAACACGGATGTTAATGGCGTTCTTAAATCATGAGCTAAATTTACAACAAGCTGATCTTTACTACTTTCAGCAAAATCTCCTCTTTCAACAGCTTCTTTTAACTTTTCACTTGCAACATTTATTTCACGCGCGATATTTCCAAACTCATCATTTGATGAAACTTGAACTTTATTCGTAAAGTTACCGTTCGCAAGATGATGAATCCCATTAGAAATTTCATCAAAGTATTTTAAATACGGTTTTGTCAAAAAGAAGAAAAAGATAATAGACAACGGAATAAAGAAAATTAAAAAGAAGTTAATGTCTCCAAATTCCCTTACCATTGACCTAAATTGTGCTAAAGGCTCTTCGTAGCGAACCATTGTTTTATAATACAGCTGCAATCCTTTATAAATTATATAAGTTACAGTTGCTGCAAGCACCATACTTAACGCAAATAAGGCAATCATTTTAAATCGAAAACTTTTCATCATATTAGCCATTGAAAGTATAACCTACTCCCCACACTGTTTTTATTAATTTATCCTTTCTTTTATCTTCTCCAAGTTTCTTCCGCAAAGTACGAATATGTACCATTACTGTATTTCCACCTTCATAATAATCATCCGCCCATACGTGCTGAAAAATATTTTCCACATTGTATACTTTCTTCGGATGACTCGCTAATAAATATAAAATATCGAACTCTTTCGGCGTTAATTCAATTTGCTCACCATACACATCAACCGTCCTGCGCTCAGGATTAATTACGACTCCGCCTATTTCTAAAGCAGATTTACTCTCCGCTACTTTCGGTTGATTTAACGTAAAAAACCTACGCAGTTGTGCATTTACACGTGCAACTAATTCTATCGGTGTGAAAGGCTTCGTCATATAATCATCCGCACCTAGTACAAGACCTGTCACCTTATCAAAGTCCGAAGTTTTCGCGCTTAAAAAAATAATTGGCATATGATGTTTCGCGCGAATTTGACGCGTCACCTCATAACCATCCATTTTCGGCATCATAATATCTAAAACTACCAAGTCGATTGGCTGCGCTTCAATAATATGAACCGCCTCTTCCCCATCCGCTGCTTTCACAACATGGTACCCTTCTTTTTCTAAATGTATCTCAATTAAGTCAGCAATTTCCGCCTCATCATCAGCTATTAAAATTGAAATGCGCTTCATTTTACTCCCCCTTTTTCATTCCATTTTTATACGCTCGATTGTAAACTAGTCTATCCAATTTGTACAATACGAAAAGGCTACTCGTTACAGTAACCTTGGTAAATAAAATTATATCAGCGATTATTGAAATATATCGACTTACCGACAATGAACGACAAAATCCTCTCGCTACTTGCGGGCATCCTAATGAAACTTCCATTTACCGTTCAAACACAATCCGCTGCTTCGTGATTTCCGCCAGCCTTCCGCGATCTACTTCATACTCAGCATCAACGCTTTGCGGCACCATCACTTTCCCGCCCTCAAGCGTCACTTCCGGTGAAATAATATCCCTCTGCCAATGTCTACTAGAAGCAGATATGTCGCCTGGAATCGTAAAGTTAGGTAATGAAGCAAGAGCAACATTTTGCGCTCGTGAAATCCCCATCTCCACCATACCACCGCACCAAACTGGTATGTTATGCTCCATGCAATAATTATGAATTTGAACCGATTCTGTTAATCCGCCCACTCGCCCTGGTTTAATGTTAACGATGCGGCAACTACCAAGTGTAATCGCAACGCGTGCGTCTTCTAAACTATGGATACTTTCGTCTAGACAAATTGGCGTTTCAATCTTCTTCTGCAGCTGTGCATGATCGAGAAAATCGTAATCTGCTAGCGGTTGCTCAATCATCATCAATTGAAATTCATCTAGTCGTTTCAGTTTCTCTGTATCCGCTAATGTATACGCTGAATTTGCATCAGCCATTAACGGGATGTGCGGGAACTCTTTACGAATCTCTTTCAATAATTCGTAATCATGCTCTGGCTTTATTTTCACTTTAAAACGCTCGTACCCTTCTTCTGCGTACTTCTCGATTTGTTTTAACATAACCGGAATCGTATTGATCCCAATTACAACGCCGACTTCAATTTCAGGGCTAGCTCCTCCAAGAACTGTCGCTAGCGATTTCTTTTGACGCTTCGCATATAAATCCCAAATAGCCCCCTCTATTCCGGCTTTTGCCATTCGGTTTCTTTTTATATGTTGAAATAGACCCGGTACCTCATTCGGATGAGAAATTTCAGCCTTTAATAAATCAGGTAACAAAAAGTCTTGCAGTACATGTAGTGCTGTCTTCACCGTTTCTTCCGTATACCACGGTTCAGAAAATGCAACGACTTCCCCAAATCCGATGTACCCGTCTGTATCCTCTAATTCAATAACAATACTCTCACGCTTTTCGTAAGTCCCGTAGCTCGCAGCAAACGGGATTACGAGTGGCATTTCCGTTATATACAGTGTCGCTTTTTTTATTTCCACTACATCTCCTCCACTAATTGTCTTAGCTCTCGTCTTAACAATTTTTTCGAAGCATTTCGTGGTAATTCCTCTAAGAAACACGCTTTTTTCGGCACTTTATATTTCGCTAATTTCTCCTCGCAAAAATGAATAATTTCTTCTTCTGTTACCTCCCCATTTTTTACAACAAAAGCAGCTGGTACTTGTCCCCATTTATCGTCAGTCATACCGACGACACCTGCTTCTGCTACCATCGGATGAGAAAGCAACACTTCTTCAATTTGGGCCGGATATATATTCTCTCCGCCAGAAATGATTAAATCACTGCGTCGATCTAATACGTATAAAAATCCTTCTTCGTCTAAATAACCGAGGTCACCAGTATGAAGCCATCCATTTTGAATGGTTTCGCGCGTCGCATCTTCACGGTTAAAATAACCGCCTGTTACGTTCGGTCCTTTTACTACGATCTCGCCTTCCACTAACGGCGGCACTACTACACCATCTTTTTCAATACGAAGTTGGCACTGAAATAGTGGTTTCCCGGCAGACCCTACTTTCGTTAACATGTAATCCGCGGATAACGTACAAATTTGCGACGACGTTTCTGTCATACCGTACGTTTGATATACAGGAATTCCTTTATCTACACATGTTTCGAGTAACGGTTTCGGCGCTGGTCCTCCGCCAAGTAACATACATCGTAAAGAAGATGGATATGTCTCTTCTCCAAGTCTCTCTAATAAGTCAGTTAACATTTTAGAAACGACAGAAATAATTGTTACGCCTCTCGTTTGAAGTGCTTTATGAATAAAGTCAGCATCATATTTCGGAACGAGTAAAATGCGCATTCCGTACATAATATTTTTCATTAAAAGAGATAACCCGCCAACGTGGAACATCGGCATACAGGCTAACCAACAATCATCATCACGAAGCCCTAAATTAAGCGAAGAGCCTACCGCGCTTGCCCAGTGATTACCGTACGTTAAAATAACGCCTTTCGGTTTCCCAGTCGTCCCAGACGTATAAATAATTGTCATCGCTTCTTCTAAAGTGAATTCTTCTTGTATAGAGGCTTCCGCCTTCGGTCCATTCATCACTTCGGCGAATGGATATACAGGAACATCTTTAGCTTCAAAATCTTGATCCGTTACTAAACATACAACCTCAGCATCCTCCATTTGCCAAAGTAGCTCTTCTCTTGAAAGACGCGTATTTAAAAGTACAGCTACTGCCCCTACATAAGATAGGGCGTGAATAACTGTAATCATCTCCATACCATTTTTCATCAGAACAGCCACCTTTTGCCCACGCTTCACTCCTACATACGTGAGGTGTTCACAAACAGATACTACTTTTTCATGCAGCTGCACGAAAGTAACTTTCTCTTCCTCTATTTCAATTGCAGTGCGATCTGGTGTTAAAAATGCACGTTGCTTTAACCAATTTGGCATCGTCTCCATCATACATTCTCCTTTCATGAAAGAAAGAGACTTGATATGACATCAAGTCTCTTAGTTGTTTTGTTTCCGGTTTGATCTCATCTAGCTGCGCCTCCTAGCCCCTTCCGTCTAAGAACCTTCCGCACGAGAAAGTAAAGTACACTTTCTGTGCGAAAGAACCTTAGCCTACGAGGCTAAACAGTCGGCTCTGCTTTTAAAACATCCAGCTATAGTAGCTAGAATGTTCGGTGGCTTCACTTCTTCCTACGAGGCAAAAAGCGCCTCTACGTCAGAAGCTCCATCCCCCTCACATTCTAAGCGAGCCGCTTTCGCTTTTGATCACGGGAAACGAGGGAATTGACCGAAGTCCGGACTGCGTTTTTCTTTGAACGCGTCGCGACCTTCTTTTGCTTCGTCAGTTGTGTAATACAATAATGTTGCATCTCCAGCTAGTTGTTGAATACCAGCTAGACCGTCTGTGTCTGCGTTGAATGCAGCTTTTAGGAAACGAAGTGCCATTGGGCTGTTTGCTAAGATTTCTTGTGCCCATTGTACTGTTTCTGCTTCAAGTTCTTCTAATGGTACTACTGTGTTTACTAAGCCCATATCAAGCGCTTCTTGTGCACTATATTGACGGCATAGGTACCAAATTTCGCGAGCTTTCTTGTGGCCTACCATACGAGCTAGGTAACCAGCTCCGTATCCACCGTCAAAGCTTCCTACTTTAGGACCTGTTTGTCCGAATACAGCGTTGTCTGCAGCGATTGTTAAGTCACATACGATATGAAGTACGTGTCCACCACCGATTGCATAACCTGCTACCATTGCGATAACTGGTTTAGGAATTGCACGAATTAGACGTTGTAAATCTAATACGTTTAAACGAGGGATTTGGTCGTCACCTACATATCCACCATGACCGCGAACTTTTTGGTCGCCGCCAGAACAGAATGCACGTCCACCTTCACCTGTTAAAATGATAACGCCAACATTTGCATCATCACGAGCGTGTGCAAAAGCGTTGATTAACTCCATTACCGTTTTTGGACGGAATGCGTTATGTACTTCAGGACGGTTAATCGAAATCTTTGCGATACCATTGTATGTTGAATAAATAATATCTTCGTAATTGCCTTCTTTTACCCATTCAATAGCCATTACAACTACCTCCTTGTATATTTCTGATTTCATCTATAAGCGTGGCTTCCTTCTTGCTGAAAAAAGTATCACTGCATAGTTTTTAGAAATCCCTTTACTATTGTATCAAACTTTTCCGGTTGTTCCACATGAATTGCATGGCCAGCACCATCAATTTTGACAAATTTCGCGTCAGAGACGCATTTTTCGATATTTTTTAATATGCGAAAGAACTTTTCATCATGCTCCCCGTTCATTAAAAGAACAGGCATTTTCAAGTTGTGTAGCTCATCCCACCATGAAGGCTGAGCCCCTGTTCCCATGCCGCGTAAGCTATTGGCAAGTCCTTTTGGATTGTTAGCAAGTCGTTCTTTTCGCACTGCTTCTTGTACGTTTTTTGCTAAACTTTTTTGCGTTTCAAATAGCGGAATATTTTCCCACATTAATACAAAACTTCGGATGCCTTCTCGCTCAATTTTATCAGCAAGTCGCTCATCCTTTTCACAACGTTCTTTTTGGTCCTCTTCACTTTCAAGCCCAGCTGTACAATTTTCTAATAAAAGAGAATGTACATACTCTGGATATAGACATGCCAGAGTAATCGCCAGTCTACCGCCCATTGAATAGCCAAGTACGTGCGCTTTTTCAATATGAAGGTAATCTAGTAGTTCTTTCATTTGCAATGCCGCATTTCGAATATCATAATGATTCACATCTTCGGGACTTTCTGTTTTTCCATGCCCAACAAGATCTACTACAATAACTTGAAACTGCTCGCTCCATGAAGGGATAAAAGAACGCCACGTTTCCATGCTTCCCGTAAAACCATGAAGAAGTAGAAGTGGTTCCCCACTTCCGACTACTTCATATTCATACGATACACCTTGCAGCGTTACGTTCATTTCGATTCACCTTGTAAAGATGTAGTAATCACGTCCATCGTTTTTGCCCATAATGTCCGGTGCAATATTAAGTTTTCATCACGGTTCGTACAAATTTCCACAACGTGTAAACCTTCTGTAGTCGTTCCTTTTTGTACCTCTTCTCGGAAGCTTTCCCAACCATTTACACGGCTAAATGAACCACCGTACATTTTAACAACGTGTTCATAATCAAGACCAATTGGTGTTCCAAATAATGATTCGAAATGTTCCTTTTTCTCATACTGTGGTAAGAATGAGAAAATACCGCCACCGTCATTATTTACAACGACAATTGTTATATTTAATTCATGTAATTTCGCGGCTAACAGTCCATTTAAGTCGTGATAAAAGGATAAATCACCGATCACTAATACGAGCGGATCGCTAATAATGCTCGCTCCTAAAGCTGTCGAAATGATGCCATCAATCCCATTCACACCGCGGTTTGCCATAACTTGAATATTTTTATCCAATGTGAAGAAGAATGAATCCGTATCACGAATTGGCATACTATTACTCGCAAAGAATGTTGCCCCGTCTGGTAGTACGCGGACAATATCCGTAATAACTTTCCCTTCAAATGCAGTATCATATGTTTCCATTTCACGAAGCGTTTCCTTCGTTTTTTCGTTTATATGTTGCCACATTCCGAACCAATCATTCTTTTTCATAACTGGCATTTTTTCTATTAATGCACTGCAAAATACAATATCATTTGCTTGGACAACTTCTGTCGCAACGAGAGCTGGATCTCTCCATTGTCCAGATTCATCAACAACGATATGAACTGCTTTCGTTTGTTTTTTTATGAACTGCGTTAATGATTTGGAAACAGGCATACCACCAAAGCGAATCATAACTTCTGGCTTCCACGTTTCTTTTAACAGTTCATTTCGTAAAAATGTATCATAACAGTCGATTACCATCGTTTTATCGTGATGTCCGCTACGAATATTAGAAAGCGGATCTGCCAATATTGGATATCCAGTTTTTTCAGCTAATTCTGCCGCAAATGCTGCGAGTTCTGAATGACTATCGTCTCCACAAATAATAAGCCCCTTCTCCATATGTGAAAGGCGCCCTACAAGCGAATCTACATATTCACTCGGCATCGTCACGTTCCCTTGCTGAACTACTCCTGTATATTCCCCGCGTCCTTTATCCCATAAACCTTCTAATGAGAAATCCGGGATAAGCGGTTCGCGTACTGGAAAATTAAGATGAACAGGTCCTTGCGGCGCTAAACAAGCATTCGCTATCATACGCTGCGTTGTCATGCGAGCGTAATGATACATCGCTTCACTCGCTTCTGGAAGAGCCATCTCTGTAAATTGCTTCACAAATGTACCGTATAAATTGAATTGATTCATCGCTTGTGGTGCACCGACATCTCTTAATTCATGCGGTCTATCTGCCGTTAAGACGATAAGCGGCACTCGTGAATGAAAAGCTTCACATACAGCTGGATAGTAATTAGCTGCTGCCGTTCCTGATGTACACAATAATGCAACAGGACGTTTTTTCGCTTTTGCGATACCGAGCGCAAAAAATCCTGCAGATCTTTCATCTACATGTAAATATGTGTTCATTCCTTCGTGTTGTTCCATTAGTAGAGCTATCGGCGTTGACCGTGAGCCTGGACTAATGACAACATCACATACATTTAGACGCGTCAGTTCATCCACGAACGCGCCTAAATAATATGATAATGCTTCTATATGATTGTTCATTTCATTAATTCCTCCAAAGCACCAAGCATCGGTCTAAACTTCAAACTTGTTTCTTCATATTCAAGTTGCGGTACAGAATCAATTACAATCCCGCAACCGGCAAATAAGGATGCTTTCTCGCCATTTAATAACCCGCAGCGGAGTGCAACCGCAAACTCACCATTTCCTTCATCATCTATCCAGCCAATCGGTGCGCCATATAATCCTCTGTCTAACAATTCAACATCACGAATCAGTTTCATCGCTTCCAAACGAGGTGTCCCGCCAAGAGCTGGTGTTGGATGTAATTCTTCTACCATTGTTAAAAGACTCGCATCGCCTTTTGCCTCTACAGGCGTATATAAATGAATTAAGTTTTTCGTTGTTAATAAGCCCGGACTTTCCGGAATATTAACGGATTCGCAGTGCTCATTTAATACCGACCTAATCATATTCACAACATAACCGTGTTCAGCTAAATTCTTTTCATCATGAAGAAGCGCATTACTATTTCGCTTACTTTCTTCTATAGATTGACCATGACCAGTTGAACCAGCAAGACACATCGAAGTAAACTTCTCATCTTCTTTGCGAATTAACCTCTCTGGCGTCGCTCCTAAGAAGCATGCTCCTTTATAATCAAAAGAAAATACGTAACAATCCGGTTGCCCAATGCGAAGTGCTTCTAAGACAAGAGCAGAATCAATATGATGATCCATCTCTACTTTTAACTCCCTCGCTAATACAACCTTCTGCACGTTCCCCAGCTTCATTTCATCTTGTACTTTCTCAATGGCCTCCATCCAGCCTTTCGGATCCACTTCTACTTTAGAAGTAACTGTTAATTTCGATCCTTCTAATGCACATTTACTCTCCCAAAAAATTTTCTCTTCTAAAGAAATCATTTCGTTAGAAAGAGTCTCTGCACAATCTGTTGCTGAGACAAATGTATTCATCGTTAACCATGCTTTTTCATTTTTTACAGTTAATAAAAATGCTGGTAGTGAAAATGTCGTATCATCAAATTCTTTCCATAAGTCCGTTTTCTCTTTTTCTTGGTCAAATGAAAATCCACCAAATAAAAGAGGACCTGTTCCAAATTCGTATTTTTCTCTTTGTACAAATGCTTTCTCTTTTACTTTATCCCACTCGTCACGAGCAGTTTGAAAGCGTTTGTGAGAAGCAGTTGCTATAGTGAAAACAGAGCCAATTCCAGCAAATATTACATGCTGAGCCGGGTCTGCAAAATAACATCTATTTTCGAATGCAATCCTTTTTCCTGCTGCATAAAACAGAAGCGGATCCATCCAGTCTATTTGTTTTACGAAGCTAACCAATATTTTTTCATCAGTTGCACGCTTAATGGCTGCACTAAGAGCTTCTTGCAAGCCTATTTGTTTCGTTTGAATCACAATTGTCTCCCCCCTATGGGCGAAAAATAGTCATAATTACGCTTGATTTTAAGATACACCTCAAACGAAAGGCCTGTCAACGTTTAGCATTTCTGAGAAATTCACCTTCTCTTCCTAGAAAATAAACGTTGACACTAAATGATGCTTTTTCTACACTTAGTTGTGTACAATATGTGACCAAAGGAGGATTCAACATGGAAATGAACGTCAAAACGAATTCCTCTCCTACGGCGCCAAAGCCAAGTAAGCAAACAGGCTGGCGCATCTGGTGGAGTTTACTACGTCCCCATACATTAACAGCCGCTTTCGTACCTGTTTTCATCGGAACAGCATATTCGATGCAGGTCGGAGGTATAAATCAAATACATCTTCCTCTTTTCCTTATGATGCTTCTTGCTTGTCTTCTCATTCAAGCAGCAACAAACATGTTTAATGAATACTTTGATTATAAAAGAGGACTTGATCACGAAGGTTCAGTTGGTATCGGCGGCGCTATCGTTCGCGATGGCATTCAGCCAAAAACAGTGCTTAACTTAGCATTTGGATTTTTCGGCATCGCAATACTATTAGGTGTTTATATTTGTATGAATTCTAGTTGGTGGCTTGCTGCAATCGGTCTTGTTTGTATGGCCGTTGCTTACCTTTATACAGGTGGCCCACTTCCAATTGCATATACACCATTTGGAGAGTTGACAGCCGGATTATTTATGGGTGTCATTATTATTGGGATTTCATTCTTTATTCAAACTGGCACTGTAACATCAGAAGTCATTTTACTATCTATTCCAAGCTCCATTTTAATTGGTGCCATTTTACTAGCTAATAATATTCGTGACTTGGATGGCGATAAAGAAAACGGTCGTAAAACGTTAGCAATTCTCGTTGGACGTGAAAGAGCTGTTGGTGTACTTGCTTCGATGTTCATCGTTTCCTACATTTGGACAATTGCTTTAATTATCGTGGGCATCGTATCACCATGGATGCTTATCGTATTTTTAAGTGCACCGAAAGCATTTAAAGCGACGAAAGGCTTTATCGGCAAAAGCATTCCAATGGAAATGGTACCTGCGATGATTGCAACAGCAAAAACAAATACAATCTTCGGTTTCCTAATGGGAATCGGATTATTACTTGGATATTTCCTATAAAGTGAAACTTTAATCAATGGAGGGGTTGTTCATTTCCACTGATTATCAGCCCTCACCAATCGGGCGTTTACGGGCAGTTAATCTCTCACCTAGCTTCTTTGCTCCAGCCGAATTTGTAGGTGGGAGTTTTACTGCCCGGCAAATAGCGGGGTAAGAAGGAGCTGCTTATGCGGCTCCTTTTTCATATCTGAAATTCATCTCATAATTCCTACTCTCAACGCTCATACTATGTAAAGAAACTGAATTGTAGGAAGGTGGACGACTATGTTAACTCCACAACAAATAGGTCAATTTAAATCCATTTTAGAAAAACAAAAACAAGAACTAGAGCAAACGATACAAACTCATGAAAATACAGATCGTGCTTCTGAACGCGATTCAGTAGGAGAACTGTCTAGCTATGACAACCATCCAGGTGATATGGCTACAGAATTATACGAACGAGAAAAAGATTTCGGACTCATCGAATTTTGGCATAAACAACTAGATGATACAAAACATGCACTGCAAAAAATCGAAGCGGGTACGTACGGCATTTGCGAAGTGTCTGGCGAAGAAATTCCATTTGAAAGATTAGAAGCAATGCCGACTGCTACAACATGCATCCAGCACGCGACAAATAAGTTAAATATGAATACACGACCAGTTGAAGAAGAAGTGTTGTCTCCTTCTTTCCACAAGCATGATGAGGACCATTCTGTTGAGTACGATGCGGAAGATGCGTGGCAAGATGTCGCAAATTACGGAACATCTGAAACGCCGTCTGATTTAGAAAGACAAGATTCAAAAAACTATAATGGCATGTATGTAAATAGTGAAGAAAACGTAGGCTACGTGGAGGATTTTGAAAACTTTATCGGTACGGATATGTACGGGAAAAACCCACAAGTTTTCGCTACAGAGGAACATGAAGAATATGAACAAATGCTTGATGACTTTGAAGAGCGTACCTTTAAGGGCGAATTATCTTCAAATGAATCTAGTTCCAAAGAATAAAAAAAAGCATTCCGAAAATCGGAATGCTTTTTATCGCTAGCTAATTAGTTTTTTGTAACGTTAGCTGCTTGTGGTCCGCGGTTTCCTTCAACGATTTCGAAAGAAACTTCTTGACCTTCTTCTAAAGTTTTGAAGCCGTCGCCTTGGATAGCTGAGAAATGTACGAATACGTCTTCTCCGCCTTCAACTTCGATGAAGCCAAAACCTTTTTCGCCGTTAAACCATTTAACTTTACCTGTTTGCATGTCATGTACCTCCTAAATAAAAATGAAACTATGAATCCACATGAAAAGGTGGATATAAAGGACATGAATGTATAACAAGCTTACAGCCTTTAATACAACGTGCTTTATTTCCGTACCACATTATGTAGCTCAATAGTGTTTTCACTATATCATGCTATGTCGAAAACGTCAAATGAGAACACTTTCATTCCATCATTTTTTATAATCCTAGTATAACCTTAAATTTTCATTCTACTTTTATTCGAAAATTAACAAAACTATAGTGTTCTAATTCTTTTAACTTCTGTACAATATAATTACTACATATTTATGAGGTGAAAAAATGCAAGCACATGAAATCGAATATAAGTTATATGGCGATGATATGCAATTTGTTGAAATTGAATTAGACCCAAAGGAAAGCGTTGTCGCAGAAGCGGGCGCAATGATGATGATGGAAGACTACATCGAAATGGAGACAATCTTCGGTGATGGTTCTGGCCCATCTAACGGTCTATTCGGAAAATTAATGGGAGCAGGTAAACGTCTCGTTACAGGTGAAAGCATGTTTATGACTGTATTTACAAATACAGGGCACGGCAAACGCCACGTCTCATTTGCTGCTCCTTATCCTGGTAAAATTATTCCTGTAGATTTAACAGAATACCAAGGGAAAATCGTTTGTCAAAAAGATGCCTTTCTTTGTGCCGCAAAAGGTGTTTCTATTGGAATTGAATTTACAAAAAAAATAGGAACTGGTTTCTTCGGTGGTGAAGGTTTCATCATGCAGAAACTTGAAGGTGACGGCCTCGCTTTCATGCACGCAGGCGGAACTGTATATAAACGTGAATTAAAACCTGGTGAGAAACTTCGCATTGATACAGGTTGTCTCGTTGCCATGACAAAGGATATTAACTATGATATCGAATTCGTTGGAAAAGTAAAAACAGCTCTATTTGGCGGTGAGGGTTTATTCTTCGCAACATTAGAAGGTCCTGGAACAGTTTGGATTCAGTCCTTAACACTTAGCCGATTAGCAGCACGCCTTACAAGCCCAGCAGCGCAAAGTACTGGTGAAGGTAGTGTATTAGGTGGACTTGGTCGTTTATTGGATGGGAAAGAGTAAAAAGGGCCCTTATGTTGGCATGGCCATCGACTAATAAAATACTACAATTAAAACACCCTTGCTTGCAGTAATGCAGTGAAAGGGTGTTTTAATTTACGTCTACAAACGAGAAAAAACAGATGAAATAAAGTAATAAGGTTTACTTCAGTAAAATAAGGTATATTATATTTGTTGAATAGATTCTCTTTCAAGACAAGAAAAGTAGGTGAACAAAGTGGGAAAATATCAATTAGATTCCAAAAGTCAGGTAGCTGTGGCAAAGTTTCATGAAAAACAGAAGCCTGCCAAATTTGATAAAAAGCAGCAACTTGAACAATTGCGTGCGGAGTATTTGAAAAAGAAGCAAAAACAAACAGATAAATAATATGTTTTGTTTCCCGAAATTTTCTGTATATAGTACGAACAAACACAAGAAAATAGGTGATTTATTCATCTTTCAAATATATACAGGCTATTTTTTCAAACCTCTTACAAGCCCAGCATTATAAAGTACTGGTGAAAGTAGTATATTAGGTGGCCTTGTTCGCCTTTTAGATGGAAAAGAGTAAAAAATGCCTCCAATGCAAAAAACATTGGAGGCATTTCTCTAAAGTTTATGAATATGGCATTTTATTTTTACTGCGGAGGGCTATACATACCATTTCGAATCATATAATACTCCATCGCGTCATTAAGCCATGCCTCTTCTTCTTCCGTGTAAGGAGATGGCATCATATTATTATATTGTTCTTCTACATTCTCTAATTTACCTAAAGAATACATTGTCTCTTCACCAACATACTTAAGAGTCGCCTTCATATGTTCATCAACCAATTTTTGCACTTCTGAATCCTCAATTTCTCTTCCAAATAACCTTTTCACTTCTTTTGCTAAACGCACAAACTCTTTATCAAGTGCTATACCTTCTTCTTCCGGCTTATTATATAATCCATTAGCCAATTCTTTTGATACATATCCTTCAAGCCATAAACTTTGTTCGTTTTCTTTTTGAATGCTGTTAATTAGACTCATTAATATGTCACTATCCAACTCTTCATCTTCCTCAAGACATACCCTTGTTCGTTCAAGCGCCTTTATCGAAACTTCAATGTGTTTTTTCTTTTCTTCAAAGGCTTTTCTTTGTTGTTCCAACGTTTCTTTTAAACTTACATTCAAACTTGGAATTGTAAGCATGACGCGTATTTCTTCTAAACTATATCCTAATACTTTAAGACTGACTATTTTCTGTAGCTCTAATATATCTTTTCCTTTGTACACACGGTGACCAGAGCTAACGTTCTTTTCAGGTTTAAGTAGTCCAATTTCATCGTAATATTGTAGTGTCCGTATTGATGTGCCTGTTCTCTTTGAAAACTCACCAATTGAACAGCCTTCCTTTTTGCTCATCTTACACTCCTCCTAACAATATGTTTACAAAAATCATACTCCCTCACGTAACTGTAGGTTCAAGCTTTTTTCCAAAAGAATGAATCAAGTTCCTCACTGCATATATTAAACTATACCTTTTCTTAAGGAGGGCTTCCTTAATGCGTACTCCTTTATCCTTTGATAAAGACACTGCCATACTGTTAGCTTCTTGTTGTGAGTTAACGTATGAACAATATAAACAAAATGGTATTTTCGAAATACCAGATGGTTTTCAATATGTACAAGGGTTTCAAGGAAAGGCCATTCAAACAACAGAATGGTTCGGATTTATATTAGAATCTGAGGATACAATTATCGTTGCCTTTAGGGGCACTCAAACAGACCCAGATTGGATTATTGACTCTCTTGTCAATCAAAAACCTTATCCTTATGCTTTAAATGGTGGAAATGTCCATAACGGCTTTCTCTCTATTTATGAGTCTTGCCGTGATTCTATTATGGATATGCTCGTATCATTGCCAGCACATAAAAAACTGCTAGCTACTGGGCATAGTCTAGGTGGCGCGCTTGCCACATTACACATATTAGATGCACGTATAAATACTGCCTTCGCACAGTATGGACTTTATTCATTCGCTTCCCCAAAAGTAGGAGATATCGCTTTTCGAAATTATTATAAACTACAAGTAGCTAGTAGCTTTCGTTTCGTCAACTTGTTCGATGTCGTTCCACTTCTCCCTCCCCGAAACATAAATTTTAATGATCATGATTGGGAGTATGCACACGTCCATCACAATATGACATTTACAAAAAACACAAAATCCATTACAAATAATCATTCCATTACAACATACAAAACATGTCTGACTTCTCATTTTTAACCAGTAAACAATTGGAAATAAAATATTCATATACTATAATACTCTATGAAGTTATTTTTGGATGAGGGGACCTTACATGTTAAAATTTATCTTCACACTTTTTCTTATTGTAATTTTTACGGTCACAGGTTTCTTTACATTTTCATACTTTGCGACAGGAGAGTATGATGGGGCAGGTATAATATATACCACTATTCCATTTCTTTCTTAAGCAAAATAAATAAAACGAGCTTAAAAAAAGTAAGCTCGTTTTATTTATTAATATCAATTTTTGTTAGTAAATAGATAATATATCCCCCAACGTAGCAACCTCTTTAAAACTGTTTAACTGCATTACCAATACCCCAAATTTCATTGCTGTACTGCAAAATCGTTCGATCACTCGCAAAATGACCAGACTGTGCAATATTTAAAATCGACATTTCTAGCCACTTTGTTCGGTTCTCATAAGCTCTACCAACAGCTTCTTGTCTTTCAGCATATGGACCAAAATCTCGCAGAACGAAATATTCATCATTTTGAATAACGAGAGAATCATAGATCGCTTCAAATTCAGCACCCGATTGTGCAAAGAAACCATTTGTTAATTGATCTACTATTTTTTTAATGTGCCTATTGTGGTGATAATAGTCACTTGCACGATATCCACCATTTTGATGGTAATGAAGAACCTCTTCTGCTGTTAAACCGAAAATGAAACAGTTATCATCACCGACCCGGTCTTTTATTTCAACGTTAGCTCCGTCTAGCGTTCCAAGTGTAATCGCACCATTCATCATAAATTTCATATTGCCTGTTCCCGATGCTTCTTTACTCGCCGTTGAAATTTGCTCACTTACATCCGCCGCCGGGAATATATCTTCAGCTAAAGAAACTCGATAGTTTTCTAGAAAGATAACTTTCATATATTGACTAACATACGGATCATTATTTACTTTTCTTGCGAGTTCATTTATTAATTTAATAATTTTTTTCGCGTAATAATAACCAGGTGATGCTTTCGCTCCAAAAATAAAAGTACGCGGATAAAATGTAAAACTAGCATCCTCTTTCAAACGGTTATACAAATATAAAATATGAAGAACATTTAATAATTGTCGTTTGTAAGCATGTAATCTTTTCACTTGCACATCAAAAATAGAATTTGGATCAATCGTAACCCCCATTGTATTATGAATGCGCTCCGCTAAAATCTCTTTACGTTCTTGTTTTACTTCTGCAAATTTCTCTTGGAAACTCGCATCATATTGAACTGTTTGCAACGATTGAAGCTTAATCGGTTCTTTCTTCCACTCTGGTCCAATCGCCTCTGAAATGAGATTTGTTAACTGTGGATTTGCTTTCATAAGCCAGCGCCTATGAGCAATTCCATTCGTCTTATTATTAAACTTATCTGGATAAAATTCATAAAACAATCGCATTTCCCGCTGCTTTAATATTTCCGTATGAATTTTTGCTACACCGTTTACGCTATGGCTACCGACAATTGCTAAATGAGCCATTTTCACAAGATCATGCGCAATAATTGCCATGTCTTCAATGCGATGCCATTCATAAGGATAACGTTCCCAAAGTTCATGACAGAAACGTTCATTAATCTCTTCAATAATCATATAAATTCTCGGTAATAATGGTTTAAAAATGTGAATTGGCCACTTTTCGAGCGCTTCTGATAACGTCGTATGATTCGTATAAGAAATCGTCTGCGTCGTTATGTGCCAAGCTTCTTCCCATGTTAACTTTTCTTCGTCTAGTAAAATACGCATCAGTTCTGGAATTGCTAAAACCGGATGTGTATCGTTAATGTGAATCGCAATTTTTTCATGTAGTTGACGAAGGTCACCATATCTTTCTCTATGCATTCGAACGATATTTTGCAAACTTGCTGATACGAGGAAATACTGTTGTTTTAAACGAAGTATTTTTCCCTCATCATGCGTATCATCTGGATATAAAAACTCCGATACAGCCTCTGTTTCGCGCTTATATTTCAAAATATCTTTGCAGTTTTGCGGGAAAGGAACTGGTTCAGCATTCCAAAGTCTAAGTGTATTTACAGTACTCGTCTCATAGCCTACTACCGGCACATCATATGGCACCGCCATAATGACTTCTGCATTTGTATGCCTAAACTCTAAACGCCCGTCAATTTCTAGCGGTTCAACACTGCCAAAATAACTTACTTCTACAGCTTGATCATGTCTTCTTACTTCCCATACGTTTTCATGAAGAAGCCACTGTTCTGGAAATTCAACTTGATAACCATCAACAATTTTCTGATCAAACAAACCATGTTTATAACGAATTCCACAGCCGTGTCCTGGTAAGTTTAAAGATGCAAGTGAATCAAGAAAACAGGCTGCTAAGCGTCCAAGTCCACCGTTACCAAGGCCTGCATCTGCTTCCACTTCTTCTAACTCTTGTAACGAAATCCCTAGTTCAGATAACCCCTGCTCGCATACATCTCTAATACCTAAATTCAAGATGTTACTTCCAAGCAAACGTCCAAGCAAAAACTCAATAGACAAGTAATACATTTGCTTTTGCTCTCCTGATCGATAACTCTCGTTCGTTGCAATCCATTGACTATTCATATACTCACGTACCATATGGCCGAGCGTATTATATTGATCACGATTTGTAGAATCTTTGAAACTTTTCCCATACATCGTCTCTAACTTTTCTAGAAAAGTTGATTTAAAACTTTCAACATGAGTAAACATTTTTTCACCACCTACATGTTATTCCATGAGACTTTTATACAATTCCTTATAAGCAAGAGCCGATTGCCTCCAGCTATAATCTTCAGTCATCGCTTGTTTTACAAGCTGCTCCCACACTGGTTTATCGTGATAAAATTCAATTGCACGGTGAACCGTATGCAGCATGTCATGTGCATTAAAGTTCGTGAAACTGAAACCATTTCCTTCGCCTGTTTCTTCATCATAAGAATGTACCGTATCGTTTAATCCACCTGTTTCTCTTACAATTGGAATCGTACCGTACGCCAATGCGATAAGTTGTCCAAGTCCACACGGTTCAAACAGCGATGGCATTAAAAATAAATCGCTTCCCGCATACACTTGGTGCGCTAATTCTTCATTAAATCCGATATAAACTTTTACCTTCTCCGGATACTCATATGCCATCCACTCAAAGAATTGCTCATATTCCGAATCACCTGAACCTAAAATAATACATTGTACATCTTCTTCCATTATTTCGCGGAATACAGTGCGTACTAAATCAAGACCTTTTTGCTTCGTTAATCTCGTTACCATTGAAATAATTGGTGTATCCTCTTTTTCTGGCAAACCAAAATAACGCTGCAAAGCGCGTTTATTTTCACTCTTTTCATATAATGACTCTGCATCATACTGAGCCTTAATATATGAATCCGTTTCTGGATTATATACGCTCGTATCAATACCATTTACAATGCCACTAAGCTTATCATTATATTTTCTCAGTAATCCATCTAACTTCTCACCGAAAAATTCATATTGAATTTCTTCTTTATACGTCGGGCTCACCGCTGTAATTTGATCCGAAGCGATAATACCGCCTTTCATAAAGTTTATGTTTCCATAAAACTCTAGCTGCTCACTATGAAAATATTCATCACCAAGCTCTAACAAGTCGTACATCACTTCAGAAGGAAATACTCCTTGGAACTGCAAGTTGTGAATCGTATATACCGTTTTAATACGCTCATATAACGGGTTATCTTGATACTTTTCACGAAGTAAGAAATTAACCATAGCCGTATGCCAATCGTGGCTATGAAGAACATCCACTTCAAAATCAAGATGCGGAATACACTCTAACACTGCTTTTGAGAAATAAGAAAAACGCTCCCCGTCATCATAATGACCATACAGAGAATCTCTCTTAAAATAATATTCATTATCTATTAAGTAATACGTAATTCCGTCTTGCTCACCTTTTAAAATTCCGCAATATTGATTTCTCCACCCAAGCGGGACGTTAATTACTTTATGTAACGTACATCCATCTCTTAACTTTTGCGGAATGAGACTATAATTCGGAAGTATAATACGAACGTCCACTCCTAATTTTTTCAGCTCTTTTGGGAGCGCACCCGCTACATCAGCTAATCCTCCCGATTTCACAAACGGTACACATTCTGATACTGCAAATAAAATATTCACTTGTTGTCCCACTGCGCGAAAAGTTTTTATACTCCTCTTGCAGCTTCCTCCCTTCGAGTTTTCATTTAAATTAAAACTTTAATCAGTGGGAGAAAAAGCCCCCACTGATTCTTTAGGAATAACTATTAATCGTACTGTTTTGTACGCTTCCTTTTTCTACAACATATGGCTCATCGATGTTTCCTTTTAATACGACACCGTCGCCAATTTTCACGTCTTTATCAATAATAACACCGTCTATTATACAGTTATCTCCAATTTGGCTCTTTTGCATAATAATACTGTTACGAATAATTGAACCTTTTCCAATTTTAACCGAACGGGAAACAACACTGTTTTCGACTTCCCCTTCAATAATACTGCCATTTGCAATCATTGTATTTTTCACGACTGCACCCTTTAGATAACGAGTTGGCGGCTCATCTTTTACTTTCGTAAAGATCGGCGCTTCTTTCTTAAATAATTGCTTCCAAATAGCAGGCTGCAAAATTTCTAAGCTATGTTTATAGTAACTTTCAATCGAATCAATAATAGCTACATATCCTGTATGCTCATACGTAGCAATATGCAGTGATTTTCCGCGCTTTTCTCTCACTACATCAAATAAACTGTATTGCTCCACATCTTTATATGTCTCAAATAAATCTAACAATAATTGTTTCTTTAACACGTATGTTTGAAGCGAAACCCCTTCATGGCAAACTTCCGTAATATCAGCTGCCGTATGTATATGTCGCTCTAACACCGCCTGGAAATTTAATGCTGTTACGAGATGGCTATTCGTAATAACAACGTACTCTTCTCTGCTTCTTAGAAAATAATCAATATGTCTTCTAAAGTGTGCAAAAGACCCAAACTCATCTTGGTCACATTGGCAATTTGGCGGGAATAAAAATAGTCCGTCTCGTTTTCTATCTAAATCCCACTGTTTTCCTGAACCAACATGGTCCATTAGTGAGCGATTTTTATGACTTGTAAAAACCGCTACACTATGAATATTAGAATTCACCATATTTGAAAGCATGAAATCAATGAGTCGGTAACGGCCCCCAAACGGTAACGCCGCTAATGAACGATGCCCTGTTACTTTCTTTAAGGAAGGAAAACTTCCCGTTGCATTAATAATTCCTAACATTTTTTCTCCCATTCATTTCATCCCCCTTTTCTATTTCCCTTCAGCAATGAGTACTACATCGTCGACATTTTTTTCTGGACGAATAATTGTTCCATCTTCAATAACCATTTCCGAACCAACGATCGCTCTTTCAATCACAACATTTTTACCAATCTTTGCTCCTGGCATAACGACAGAATCAATAACCATACTACCTTCTTCCACCGTCACCCCTTGGAATAACACAGAATGCTTCACGTCCCCTTCAATGACGCATCCTTCGTTAATAAGTGATTCTTCTACTTTTGCCTTTTCTGCAATATATTGAGGTGGCTCATTTGGATTCACAGAATAAATACGCCAATTACGATCGTTTAAATTCAGCGATGTTTCATCGCGAAGTAAATCCATATTCGCTTCCCATAAGCTTTTCACCGTTCCAACATCTTTCCAATATCCTTCAAATGGATACGCCATTAGCTTCTTCCCTTCATCTAATAAAAGTGGAAGTACATCTTTTCCGAAATCATTACTAGATTCAGGATTTCTTGCATCCATCTCTAAATACTCTTTCAAAATTGCCCAGTTAAAAATATAAATTCCCATTGATGCAAGATTACTTCTTGGAAATTGTGGTTTCTCTTCAAACTCAACAATCTCCATCTCTTCATTTGTATTCATAATGCCAAAGCGACTCGCTTCATCCCAAGGTACTTCAATAACAGAAATGGATACGTCCGATTCTTTCTCAATATGGTAATCTAGCATCTTACTGTAATCCATTTTATAAATATGGTCGCCTGATAAAATGAGAACATACTCCGGTTCATACTGACTTAAATAGTTTAAGTTTTGATAAATGGCACTTGCCGTACCTGTATACCACTTCACCCCTGAAGACTCCGCATAAGGAGGTAATACTGTGACTCCACCGTTTACTCGGTCTAAATCCCACGCATTTCCAATTCCGATATAATTATGAAGTTCAAGTGGTTGATATTGTGTTAAAATCCCAACCGTTTCAATACCAGAATTCGCACAGTTACTTAGCGTAAAATCAATAATGCGATATTTACCACCAAATGGAACAGCTGGCTTGGCTAAATTTTTTGTTAATGCACTTAAACGACTACCTTTTCCCCCTGCTAGTAACATTGCTACGCACTTTTGTTTTTGAGCCATCTTGTTTTTTGCTCCCCTTTCTCGTCTTCACTGGTCGTAATATGGATACGCCAAATGGTGGAATTGTAATCTCTACATGTGCTGCTTGATTATGGTACGGTTCTAGAATCGTCTTAAGACGTTTCTTATTCACTTGCCCCGAACCGCCATATTGCTCAGCATCACTGTTTAAAATCTCGTTATAATACTCGAAATCTGGTACACCTACTTTATAGTTTTCATATGTAGCTTTCGTAAAATTACATACGACAACTAACGCATCTTCTTGTTTATCCCCTTGGCGGATAAAAGAGAAAATACTTTGCTCATTATTATTAGCATCAATCCACTGAAAGCCTTCAGGTGAATGGTCAAGCTGCCAAAGTGGTTTTGAGCGCTTATACAATGCTATGAGCTCTTTAAAGTAATCATGCATATAACGATGCATTTCAAAATCATGTAAATTCCAATCTAAATCTTCAAGGTCTTTCCACTCATCAAACTGTCCGAATTCTCCTCCCATGAAAAGTAACTTCTTTCCTGGGTGAGTAAAGAAATATCCATATAATAAACGAAGCTGAGCAAACTTATCCCAGTAATCACCTGGCATTTTATTTAATAACGACTTTTTCCCATGAACGACTTCATCATGAGAAAGTGGTAATATGAAGTTTTCAGAGTACGCATATAGTAAAGAAAACGTCATTTTCTCATGAATGTGTTTCCTATATTCAGGCGCACACTCCATATATTTCAGTACATCATTCATCCAGCCCATGTTCCATTTGTAATTGAATCCAAGCCCACCTTCATACGTTGGAGTTGTTACAAGTGGCCAAGCTGTTGAATCTTCTGCCGTCATAAGAAAATCTTCATCCTCTGCAAACACTGCTTCATTTAACTCTCTTAAAAATGAAACAGCATGCTCATTACTTTGCTCTTGTCCTTCTTTATTCCAGTACAACATGTTCGCAACTGCATCTACTCTGAAACCATCAATATGGAAATATCTCATCCAAAATAACGCATTTGAAATTAAGAAATTACGTACCTCTCTCTTCCCTAAATCAAAATTGACAGTTCCCCATACTGGATTTTCTTGTACATCTTTATCTTTATATTCATAGGTCGGTGTGCCATCAAACAAATATAAACCGTGAGCATCTTTACAAAAGTGCCCCGGCACCCAATCTAAAATGACACCGATTCCATATTTATGACATTCGTCGACAAAATACATTAAATCATGCGGCGTACCAAATCTACTCGTCGCTGCATAATATCCCGTTCCTTGATATCCCCAAGAACGATCATATGGATGCTCAACAAGCGGCATAATTTCAATATGTGTAAATTGATGTTCCACCACATACGGGATGAGCTCTTCTACCATTTCCCTGTAAGAATACAGCGTTCCATCTTCTTTCTTTTTCCAAGAACCAAAATGTAATTCATAAACTGTCATCGCTTCTTTATAAATCGGTTTTTTCTTTTTCTTACGAGTCCAGTTTTTATCATTCCATTCATATCCTTTTATATCAAAAACTACAGATGCCGTATTCGGTCTTACTTCTGCATATATAGCATACGGATCTGCCTTTAAAATGACGTCACCAGCCAACGTTTCAATCGCATATTTATATATTTCTCCTTCTTCAATATGCGGTATAAATAAGGACCAAATGCCTTCTTCTGTCACTTGTAGCATCTTATGTTGCTCATAATCCCACTCATTAAAATCTCCAACAACACTCATTGCTTTCGCATGAGGAGCCCACACTGTAAATCGTACCCCTTGAATCTCATCTTCCGTCACAACATGTGCGCCAAAGATGTTATAACTTTCATAGTACTTTTCTGTATGAAACTCATCTCGTTTCACTTCTTCACAATTTATTACACTCAATATGCTCACCTCACTTAGATGACAGAATTTTTTATACTTTAACTATTTCTGCGAAAAACTGCAATATCCTTGTTAATTTATAAAAAATATTCGTTTTTTTCTTAAAAATGTTAGTTTTTCTTCACATTTCCGTGTAAAATATCGAATTTTGACGAATATTCATTGAAAACGCTTTATTATTCTTCTATATTTTTACCTATTATTTTTTCTCAACCTTTATTTTATTAGATTTATCCTATTTTTCATGCTATTTTTCATTCAAAATCAAAACAAAATAATCTGTCATAAAAAAATGTTTCTCAACATTTTTTGTCACAATTTTATTGAAATGCAAAATTCATAAGCATATACTCGCTCTCAATAAAGAACTTAGATCTTCCGTAACTATAATTCATAGTGGACTACTATGTTTACTTATTTATCCTTGTTGCGAACGGTCACTATGAAAATTTAACTAGGAGGGCTTTCTTATGTCATTAAAACAAAAAGTAGGAATGGGAGTTGTCACCGCTTCACTTGGTTTATCCCTTACATTCGGAGGTGTATTCGCCTATTTCAGTGATTCAGAAACATCGAGTAACTCATTTCAAGCCGCCTAACAACGAAGCTTGGTACTGAAAAAGACGGTAAGCTGCTTGGCCAATATTATTATGCAAGACCTGACGAAAACCTTGCCGGCGATGTAAATGGTGATAAAGTAATCCATATTAAAGATGCTAAAATTATCGCTAGCAACTACATTAAAAAAGGACTAACTGTAAAAGACGGAGATCTTAATAAAGATGGAATTGTCGACGGAAAAGATATTCGCTTCGTTGAAAAGAACTTCTTGAAAAAAGGTCCAGATGCATCTAAATCACAAACACCTGTAGAAAAATCAAAAAGCGGTACACTGACAGATATTTTAAAGAAGTTAGGATTAACACCTAAAAAATAATCATAAAGAGCACTCTATATAAAATAGAGTGCTCTTTTCTATAAATGACCCTTATCCAGCAAAAGGGGTATATTGGGGATATACAAGGGAAACCGGAAAAGGAATTTATATTGAATTATATATAAATCCAGAAGTAAGAAGCAGGTCCCCACTTCCGGATTATTTAGCAATTAATTATAGTACTGGTGCCATAGTTTCTTTTAATACTTTTACAGAATGAGCGAATTTCGCTTTTTCTTCTTCATTTAGCTCAAGTTCTACGATTTCACGTACACCTTCGCGGTTAATAACAGCTGGAACACCTACGTAAGCATCTTTCTCACCGTATTGACCTTCAAGGTATGCAGATACAGTTAATACGCTGTTCTCGTTGTTTAAGATCGCTTTAGTTATACGAAGTAGTGACATACCGATTCCGTAGTAAGTTGCACCTTTACGTTCGATGATATGGTAAGCTGCATCACGTACATTTTCGAAGATTTTATCTAAGTCTTCTTGTTTGTACTGTTCGTTGTTAGCTAAGATTGTTTCTAGTTTTTGTACACCGATAGTAGCGTGGCTCCATACTGGAAGTTCAGTGTCACCGTGCTCACCAACGATGTAAGCATGAACGTTACGTGGATCTACATCTAAGTAGTCACCTAACATGTAACGGAAACGAGCAGAGTCTAAAGTAGTACCAGAACCGATTACGCGCTCTTTCGGTAAACCAGATTCTTTCCAAGTTACGTAAGTTAAAATATCAACCGGGTTAGTTGCGATTAAGAAGATTCCATCGAATCCGCTATCCATAATGCCGCGAACGATTTGTTTAAAGATCTTTGTATTTTTCTCAACTAAGTCTAAACGAGTTTCACCTGGCTTTTGTGGTAACCCAGCAGTGATAACAACTAGATCTGCATCTTTACAATCTGCATAGCTACCGCTCCAAACTTTTGTTGGTGATGGAGAGAATGGTACCGCATGGCTTAAGTCCATTGCTTCCCCTTCTGCTTTTGCTTCATTAACATCTACTAATACGAATTCTTCAGCTACACCTTGGTTGATCATTGAGTAAGCGTAACTACAACCTACAGCTCCTGTTCCTACTAATACTACACGATTGATACCTTTTTTCATGGTAATTTCCCCTCTCTATTGTTCACATATATTTTTTTATGATTGTTTAAGTAATTAATTAAAATACTAATTTAATGTTGTTTAACTTCTTTACATTCATATTGTAGCACGTATTATTGTGAATTACTTCACAATTTATGACCTATTTGTGAACTTTTTCACATAGAGTGTAAAGTTGTTAGATCAGGTGTGGAATCCATACCAAATTAGGTGTTTTCTTTAGATTGTGAATAAAAATGTATGATTCAATTACTCACTGTAACTAAATTCACTTTCTATAATAAAAATCCTAACATTCACAAAAAATGTAATCACATTATAAGATTAAACTGACTGATCACATCATTCCCTTACAAGATGGACGTCAATTAGCTTATATAGAATACGGTTAAATAAATGAATTAGCCTATACTTTATCACCTCCCTTTTAATCATTACTATATATTAAAAAATATCCGTTAAAATTATGCATTCTTTTCTAATAATAAACCATTCAATATAAGTGATAGGCTATGCAAAGCTTTAGACAACCGTGCCTCTGCATCTTCAGAATTCGCAATCCAACAAGCAAGGTCCACTAGTCCGCCATTTATATATCTTGCTAAAGCTTCACAGTCCGTCTTTTCAATAATACAGTCCTTCATTAATTGCTGAAGCATCTCGGCCATCGTCACTAAACATTGTGACTGTGATGATTGATAATAACTAGTTCCTAATACTGCTGGTGCATCTCGAAGTACGATTCGCTGAATTTCTGGATTAAGTGCCATCGTTAAATATGCACGACAACGCCCAACAAACCCTTCCCATTTTCCTTCCGCTTCATCTGATACTTTCCCTAATTTATTATCCATTTCCATATCAATTTCTTTTACAACTGCTTCTAACAATCCTTTTTTATCACCAAAATGATGATAAATTGCACCACGTGTTAAACCGACAGATGCTGTAAAATCATCCATAGACGTATTTACATATCCAACTGTACCAAAAGCCTCTCTTGCTGCCCACAGCAATTTAGCACGTGTTTCAGTAATCATTTCTGCTCTCGTTTTTTTAATCATCTTTTCCTCCTACTTCTATTCATTCTCTTTATTCAAAATGAATTGCACTATAGTATCGTTCTCTATATAAAAGAATAACTCCTTTAAACATCGGCTCTATCCAGAGATAAAACATTTCAATTGACATACGCTCCGTATGTTAATATGATATTGGCATACGGTGCGTATGTCAATTATTTCTAGCTTACAAGATAATATAACTTCTTACCTATACCCTACATTGACTCACTGTCCCTTTTTATAGAAGGTATTAATGAAACAGAGGAGGAGTTAAAAGAATGAAGAATGTATATGTACACGTCAAATATTGTGGTGATTATCATGTTTAATTCCTACCGTGAGATTTTCAGTGCTCCTGGTACAAAAGGATTCTCATTAGCAGGATTTATAGCTCGTATGCCCATATCAATGATGGGTATTGGTATTGTTACCATGTTATCTCAAGTAAGTGGTGACTATTGGCTTGCTGGAGCTGTTGCAGCTACCTTTACATTATCATCAGCTTTACTAGCTCCTCATATTTCTCGGATGGCTGATCAATTAGGGCAATCTCGCATACTTCTTCCGACTACAGGTATTAGCGTTTTCTTTACAATCCTCTTACTTCTATGTACGAAATATGAAGCTCCTTATTGGACGCTATTTCTATCCGCTTTATGTGCAGGTTGTATGCCAAATATGTCAGCTATGGTACGTGCACGTTGGACTAAACTATACCGCGGATCCCATAAATTGCATACAGCATTTTCCTTCGAATCGGTCGTCGACGAAATTTGCTTCATAATTGGTCCTGTATTATCTGTCAGTTTAAGTGTTATGTTCTTCCCAGAAGCAGCGCCACTTTTATCATCTGTTTTTCTTACAATCGGGGTATGCCTATTTACTATGCAAAAAAGCACAGAACCGCCTGTACACCCTCGCGACATTACAAACAACGGAACAGTATTTAAAATTGGTTCTTTGCGAGTACTAGTATTCACACTCATTGCTATAGGTACTATCTTCGGCACAATAGATGTCGTTAGTGTAGCTTTTGCTGAGCAGCAAGGAAACACAGTAGCTGCTAGCTTTGTACTTTCTGTCTATGCAATCGGTTCATGCCTGGCAGGCCTTATTTTCGGTACCCTTAAACTCAATACCCCACCCTATAATCAGTTTTTAATAGCGGTCACACTTTCCATGATAACAATGCTGCCACTAGTTTTTGTAAACAGTATTACTTGGCTAGTAGTTATTGTTTTCTTTGCAGGGCTATCTGTCGCTCCTACTATGATTATTACTATGGGGCTTGTGGAAAAAATCGTACCTGAATCAAAGATAACCGAAGGAATGACTTGGGCAATTACAGGACTTGGAATTGGAGTCTCCCTAGGATCAGCGATAGCTGGTTTAGTTATTGATAACTTTGGAGCCCATGTAGGATTTAATGTGGCTATTATAGCAGGAGGCCTTGCCTTAACTATTGCACTTTTAGGCTACAAAACTCTTCACTCCGCATATAGTCATGTTGTTATTAAACAAGATGAACATTCAATAGAAAGTTAAAACATATTCAAAAAATAGGATTACTTTTTCTTATGTATGAGAAAAGGTAATCCTATTTTAAACTTATTATTTATAATCTGTCATAGCTTCTTCTATATCTATACACAACAAAAAAGAGATAGCAGATTATGCTATCTCTTTTAGTATGACCCGTACGGGATTCGAACCCGTGTTACCGCCGTGAAAGGGCGGTGTCTTAACCACTTGACCAACGGGCCAGTTCTGGCAGAGAAGAAGGGATTCGAACCCTCGCACCGCGTTCGCGATCTACTCCCTTAGCAGGGGAGCCCCTTGAGCCACTTGGGTACTTCTCTATAAATATGGCTCCGCAGGTAGGACTCGAACCTACGACCGATCGGTTAACAGCCGATAGCTCTACCACTGAGCTACTGCGGAACAATTATGGTGGGCCTAAATGGACTCGAACCATCGACCTCACGCTTATCAGGCGTGCGCTCTAACCAGCTGAGCTATAGGCCCATAATTGAAAAGCGGGTGAAGAGAATCGAACTCTCGACCAGAGCTTGGAAGGCTCTTGTTTTACCACTAAACTACACCCGCATAAAATTGAAAATGGTGAGCCATGAAGGATTCGAACCTTCGACCCTCTGATTAAAAGTCAGATGCTCTACCAACTGAGCTAATGGCTCATTTTGAAAGTGGTGCCGGCTAGAGGACTTGAACCCCCAACCTACTGATTACAAGTCAGTTGCTCTACCAATTGAGCTAAGCCGGCTTGCGACTTCAAAATGGTGGCTCGGGACGGAATCGAACCGCCGACACGAGGATTTTCAGTCCTCTGCTCTACCGACTGAGCTACCGAGCCTTATTAAAATGGCGGTCCCGACCGGGGTCGAACCGGCGATCTCCTGCGTGACAGGCAGGCATGTTAACCACTACACCACGGGACCATTTGGTTGCGGGGACAGGATTTGAACCTGCGACCTTCGGGTTATGAGCCCGACGAGCTACCGTGCTGCTCCACCCCGCGATAATACTATTTATATAAAATTCATATGGTGGAGGATGACGGGATCGAACCGCCGACCCCCTGCTTGTAAGGCAGGTGCTCTCCCAGCTGAGCTAATCCTCCAAAGTGGTGACCCGTACGGGATTCGAACCCGTGTTACCGCCGTGAAAGGGCGGTGTCTTAACCACTTGACCAACGGGCCAAATATTATAAATCCTATGGCGGAGAGCAAGGGATTCGAACCCTTGATACGCTTGTGACGTATACACGATTTCCAATCGTGCTCCTTCGGCCAACTCGGACAGCTCTCCAATGGCTCCGCAGGTAGGAATCGAACCTACGACCGATCGGTTAACAGCCGATAGCTCTACCGCTGAGCTACTGCGGAATAATA
>NZ_JBKFAQ010000001.1:271-644 GCF_053345735.1 Bacillus sp. D48C | reverse complement strand
AAATGGAGGAGGTAGAGGGATTCGAACCCCCGCGCGACTCTCGCCGCCTGTCGGTTTTCAAGACCGATCCCTTCAGCCGAACTTGGGTATACCTCCGAGATATAAACCTTTAGTGGTGGACCTTGTAGGACTCGAACCTACGACCGGACGGTTATGAGCCGTCTGCTCTAACCAGCTGAGCTAAAGGTCCTTTATGGTAGCGGCGGAGGGGATCGAACCCCCGACCTCACGGGTATGAACCGTACGCTCTAGCCAGCTGAGCTACACCGCCATAAATGATATTAAAATAAGTGGAGCCTAGCGGGATCGAACCGCTGACCTCCTGCGTGCAAGGCAGGCGCTCTCCCAGCTGAGCTAAGGCCCCATGTTTTTG
>NZ_JBKFAQ010000001.1:0-261 GCF_053345735.1 Bacillus sp. D48C | reverse complement strand
ACAGGGACAAGGTCCCAACTACCATCGGCGCTAGAGAGCTTAACTTCCGTGTTCGGTATGGGAACGGGTGTGACCTCTCTGCCATCATTACCAGACATTATTCTTTTGAGACAATCATTATTATAACTTATTCACTTTAAAAGTCAACAAATTTTTTATGTTCTCTCAAAACTAGATAACATTGCTACATATTATATGGTTAAGTCCTCGATCTATTAGTATTCGTCAGCTCCACATGTCACCATGCTTCCACCTCGAACC